>NZ_JBSZFE010000002.1:0-321354 GCF_054263775.1 Rothia sp. 110740021-2
GACACTAGAACCCCTAGTCAGGAAAGGATAAGCTCCTCAAAAGTTCTTCGAAAAAAGTTTAAAAACCTTCAAAAGAACCCAAAAAACCTGCAGAATACCCTCTCGGAGCATCCACACAGAACAGACAGCGCCCATCAAACAACCAGGCAGCGCCGACCAACTCGAGAAGCGTACAACGGAGGAACACCTGGACAGCAAAGATACAGAACGACATATATTTAGAGCCTCTCCTGACGAAGGGGCTCTACATATATAGGGGACAGAAAAGGAGGAGCACTCCCCCACCGAACTGTCAGTACCAAACACTCAGTACTAAACACTCAGCAGAGAAGACCCCTCCCCTTCTATATATCGAGAAGACTAAATCAACTCTGTATTAGATAAGCTCTACAGCACCCTGGTTCTTCTTGCCACGGCGAACCATCGCAAAACGACCGTGCAGCAGATCATCCTTAGAAATAGCTGCGTCCTCGCCCTGAACCTTCACACCGTTCACCGAAGCACCGCCTTCCTTCAGAATGCGACGAGCCTCAGAGTTAGACTTCGCAAAGCCCAGCTCAGTCAGAACAGAAATCATGTCCAGACGATCCTCGGACAGCTTAGCTGAAGGAAGCTCAGCAACCACAGACTCCAAGGTAGCCTCATCCAAAGCAGCGAAATCGCCCTTACCGAACAAAGCCTCCGAAGCAGCCACAGCCTGATCAGTAGCCTCAGTACCGTGAACCAATGAAGTCACCAGGTATGCCAGAGTCTTCTGCGCCTCGCGCTTAAACGGCTCCTTCTCAACCTTCTCCGCAAACTCAGCAATCTCAGCACGAGTCAAGAAAGTAAAGACCTTCAAACGATCCAGCACATCCGCATCCGCAGTGTTCAGCCAGAACTGGTAGAAAGCGTACGGCGAGCACATCTGCGGGTTCAGCCAAATAGCGTTACCCTCGCTCTTACCGAACTTAGTGCCATCAGAGTTAGTAATCAGCGGAGTACCAATAGCGTGAACGCTCTTACCCTCCACCTTACGAATCAGCTCAGTACCGCTCGTCAGGTTACCCCACTGATCAGAACCACCGGTCTGCAGAGTACAACCGAAACGACGGTTCAGCTCCAAGAAGTCCAAGCCCTGCAGAATCTGGTACGAGAACTCAGTGTACGAAATGCCCTCATCAGAGTTCAGACGCTTCGCAACAATCTCCTTCTTCACCATGGTGCCCACGCGGAAATGCTTACCAACATCGCGCAGCAGCTGCAGAGCAGACATCTGACCGCTCCAATCCAGGTTATTCACCATACGAGCAGCGTTCTCACCCTCGAAAGATAGGAAACGCTCAATCTGAGCGCGCAGAGACTTAACCCACTCAGCAACAACCTCAGGAGAGTTCAGCACACGCTCAGAAGTCTGACGCGGATCACCAATCAAACCGGTGAAACCACCTACCAGACCCAGCGGCTTGTGACCAGCAAGCTGCAGACGACGCATCACCAGCAGCTGCACCAGGTGGCCCAGATGCAAAGAAGCCGCAGTCGGATCATAACCCGTATAGAAAGTCAGGCTCTCCTCGCTCAGCGCCTTCTCCAGAGCAGCCTCATCAGTGCTCACGTGCACCAGGCCGCGCCACTTCAGCTCCTGCCAAATATTCTCGAAGGTATCGTCATTATGCTGCGCGTTGAGGATCTCGGCAGACATGCTTCTCCCATTCACAAGGTAACAACGCCCGAAGGCGCTCGAACAAAATATGTAACAAGCCTAGCACCGCACCAGCCCAAACGCTCAGAAAAAACCAAGCGAGCGCCCAAACCGGTGCGGAACCGGCTCAAAGAAATAGAAATAACCGATAGAGGCTACACGAGCCACAAAGCTACAGACCTGCAGGCATCCGCGAACCCACCATGTGCAGGCGCTGAGTCGGACGAGTCATCGACACGTACAAATCACCCACAGCACCATCAGCATCATCAATCAGCTGCTGCGGCTCAACAATCACCACAACATCAAACTCCAGCCCCTTCGCCTCCCACGGAGTCAAAACCAGCACCTGACTCTCCAACGCTGTCTGCGCAGTACCCGTACGATCAGAATGAGCACGAGCCACAGCCTGAACCGTCTGAACATACAGGCTCGGCGGGCACACCACACCAATCAGAGCACCACCCGAATGAGCGACCTCCTCACTGACCACAGACACGGTCTGCTCCACAACAGACTCGGAAACAACCTCATGAACCAGCGGAGCCCAACGGCCCTCACGCACCGCACGAGGCGCAGACACCTCATAGCCAGCAGCCTGAGCAACCGACACCGCCCCCTCAGCAATCTGAGCCGGAGTACGGTAATTAATCGTCAGCTCCTCCAGAGTGAAACGCTCACCCACAAACGGCTCCAATGCCTGCGACCACGACGAAGCAGCCGCAGCAGAAGAAGCCTGAGCAATATCGCCCACAATCGTGAACGACTTCATCGGACAACGACGCATCAACAGACGCCACTGCATAGGCGAGAGCTCCTGAGCCTCATCCACCACAATATGACCATACGCCCACGTACGATCAGCCGACGCCGCAGCCGCAGCAGTCATACGCTCGCCACGAACCTCATTCATCATCGCAATCTGCTCTGGAGTAATCACGCCATCGGCGCCAATATCCTCCAGCGACTGGTGAACATTCTCCAGAGCCTTCGCCGCATTCTCAAGGTTCGCACGATGCTCCGCCGCAGCACGAGCCGCAGCAGCCGCACCAGTCACCTTCGAAAAATCACCCAAAAGTTCAGCAGCCTCATCCAACAGAGGAACATCAGCCTCCGTGAAAGGGGCATCCGCCGGGCGAACCAGCAGCTCACGCTCAGCCTTCGACAACTCACGAGTCGCAGACTCCAGGTAGTGCGGCCTCGAGAACAGCGAACGCAACAGAGTCTCCGGCGACAGCGGCATCCACGCCAAGTTCAAGGCACGACGCACATCCATCGAGGCACGCACATCATCCTGCAGATACGGACGCTCCACCACACGACCCGCCGCACGGTTCAGCTGATCATCCAGCTTCGCGGTCAGTTCCTTCAACAGAATCTTCACGAACGTCTCACGAGCCTCATTATGCGGCTTGCCAGTCGAACGAGCGCGAGAACGAGCCGAACGAACCATCTCCGGAGTCAGCTCAACATCAGTACCCTCAACATTCAGACGCTGAACCTGAGCCGGCACCTTCTGACGATCCGCCACCGCACGCTTAATAACCTTCACCATGCGCAAATCGCCCTTCAACGCAGCAACCGCGCGATCCTTCTCAGGCACAGCACGCAAACCCGGGTACAGGGTCGCCAACGAAGACATCACCACGCCGGTCTCACCCAGCGAAGGAAGCACACGTTCGATATACCACATGAACGAATTCGACGGACCAACCACCAGCACGCCAGCCTTCGACAGGCGCTCACGGTTCGTGTACAGCAGGTACGCCGCACGATGTAGCGCCACAGCAGTCTTACCGGTACCCGGACCACCCTGCACAACACGCACACCCGGTAGCTCCGAGCGGATAATAGCATCCTGCTCAGCCTGAATCGTCGCCACAATATCGCCCATGCGGCCCGTACGCTTCTTATTCAACGCCGCCAACAGAGCACCCTCACCGTGGAGAGTGTCCTCATCCTGCAGCATCTCCGAATCGAAGACCTCATCCTCAATATTTACGACAGTGCGGCCCTCAAGCATCAGGTGACGGCGGCGGCGCACGCCCATCGGCTGAAAGGCAGTCGCCTGATAGAACGTACCCGCCTCCGGGGCACGCCAGTCCATCAGCAGACGCTGCTGATTGCTATCCGTAATACCAATACGACCGATATATCGCACCGCATCAGCGCCCTCACGGTCCATATCCAAACGACCAAACGTCAGACGAGAATCCACAGCATTCAGCTGCGCCAAACGATCCTCATAGTGAGTAGCAAAAGAGTCACGCTCCGAACGGTTCTGATGACCGCCCACCGCCTGATTATTACGAACAGCAGCCAGCATCTCAGCCGTCTCCTCACGGAGCTTATCCAGACGAGCATACACGCGAGCAACATACTCACGCTCCGCAGCCATCTGCTCGGCAAACAGCTTCTCAGCCGCCGAAGAATCAGCAGACTTCTGGGGTAGAGATTCAGATGACACGTAAGCTCCTTAAACCTATAGTGTCTCAAAGACAGGGTGCGACAGACACCCAAAAATACGGGTCACTATTTTACAGGACAGGCTCCGAAGGGCAGAAATATTGCCCCCATAGAAAAGTACCCCACCGGTTCAACCGGCGGGGCACCCCTCATCAATATCAGCTACACACACCCAAACGGCGGTAGCCTCAAACTCTATAAAACTACTTCGACGGCAGCGGATACTCACACACCAAGCTCAGCGTCTCAAGACGGTAACCGTCCAACGCCTCACGACCGCCCAGGCCCTCCAGCTCCAGAAGAGCGCCAACGCCGGCAACCTTCAGGTTCGCGCGCTCCACCAGCTTCGCGGCAGCCACCAGGGTACCGCCAGTCGCCAGCAGATCATCCAGCAAAAGAACACGGGTGCCCGGCGCGAAATCATTACAGTGAATCTCAATCGCAGCGCTACCGTACTCCAGTGCATACTCCTCACGGTACGTCTCACGCGGAAGCTTACCCGCCTTACGAACCGTCATAATGCCAGTGCCCGTAGCGTATGCGAGCGCAGAAGCCAGCAAGAAACCGCGAGCCTCAACACCAGCCGCCACATCAAACTGACCCTCAAAACGAGCAGCCAGCTCATCAATGCACGCCTTGAACACCTCAGCATTAGCGAAGAGAGTGGTCACATCGTAAAAGAGGATACCCTCGTGCGGGTAATTCGGAATTGTAGCGCAAGCAGCCGGAATCAACTGCTCAATAGGGGTTCGCGAAGCCTCAGAAGCGGGAACGCTCATGCTCTCTCTTTCGTGAAGGGGATAGCCCCGGAAAAACCGTCCGGGAACAATAGCGCGGTAGAAGCCGCCTACAAGATTCTACCCTCTTCATCTACAGTTGTCCTCAGATGAGCACCAAGAACTCCCTATCGGAATTAGCCCCGCTGAATCAAAACCCGCAAGTCACGCTTAAGAATCTTACCGGTCGGGCCCAAAGGCATGCTCTCCACCATCACGTAGCGGCGAGGGTACTTATACGCCGCCAAACGAGTACGAGCCAACGCATTCAACTCCGCCTGCAGCACACCCTCATCAGCACCCGGACGCGGCATCACCACGGCGACAACCTCCTCGCCCACTCGCTCATCCGGCACGCCCAACACCGCTACAGACTGCACCTGCTCATGGGTATAGAGAACATCCTCAATCTCACGCGGATACACCGAATAGCCGTTACGCAGAACCATGTCTTTAATACGATCCACAATAAAAATATTGCCCTGCTCATCGACACGAGCAACATCGCCGGTCGCAAACCACTCGCCGTCAAAAACCTCAGCAGTAGCCGCCGGGTTATTCCAGTAGCCAGCCATCACGTTCTCACCGCGCACCCACAGCTGACCGCTCACACCCGGAGCGCACTCGGAGCCTTGCGGGCAACGGACCTGCACCTGCACACCCGGCAGCACACGACCCACCGAACCGAGCACCATGCCAAACTCCGCCTGATTAAACGAAACCACCGGCGACGTCTCACTCAAACCGTAGCCCTCATATACCGGGCACTCAATCAGCATTTTCAACGCAGAATGCACCGGCGCAGGCAACGGCGAACCGCCCGAAATACCGAAACGGATGCAACCACGCAGCGAGCGTGCACGCTCAGGCTCAGCCTCCAGCGCCGCCGCTAACGACACATACATGCTTGGGACCGCAGCCAACACCGACACCCCTGCACCCTCAATCAGATTCAGCGCACCATCAGGGGTAAAACGTGGCAGCAAAGCCACAGTAGCCGACGCCGCAAACGCCGCGTTCATCGAAACCGTCTGCCCAAACGCGTGGAATAGCGGAAGTCCACCAAAAATGACATCCTCAGCGGTAAAACCAAAAACGCTGACACAGCTACGAGCATTCGAGAGGATATTCGCGTGGGTCAGCGTCGCACCCTTCGGTTTGCCCGTCGTACCCGAAGTGTACAGAATAATCGCCGGCTCGCTCACCGCCACCGGGACAGGCTCCAGAACAGTAGCCAACAGCGCACTATCGGCAGGCGTATCAAAAGGAGCCACCGGCGAGCCCTCTCCCCCGGTGAAAATCTCGCAATGAACCGAACCGTTCTTCACCGGAACCGTCGAGGATGCCACCGACGCCAGACGAGTACCCGCAAAAGCAAAAAGTACCTTCGCCCCGCTATCGCGCAGATGATACTCCAACTCAGCACCCGACAACAGCGGATTCAACGGAACACAAATCGCACCCGCAGCCACAATGCCGTAATACAGCGCCGGCATCAACGCCACATTCGGCATAGACAACGCCACGCGGTCACCACGCCCAACACCGAGCGCCGCCAAATGACGCTGAACCTGCGCGGCCGCAGACGCCAACTGCGCGTAGCTCACTACCCGCACATCAGCAGAGTCAGAAGCCGGAATCGCCAAAGCTGTCTTAGCTCCCGAACCAGAAGCAGCCTCCGCCAAAAGGTAGGCAATATTGTTCGCTGAATCGTGCATTTCAGACATAATAGAAAACTCTCACCACAGAAAAATCGGTATATCTAGAAAAGAAGTCGAGCTAGAAGCCCGGCAAAAAGCCCGAAGACAGCAGAAGGGCGTACCTTAAACCGCTCTCCCGAAACATCAGAAGAACAGGCAAGATACGCCCCAGCTACTACTGAGCAGCAGACCAATCCAAGAAGCTCTCGGCAAGCGCAGCCCCACCATTGGGGTCACGAGTAACCACTATTACCGTATCGTCACCGGCAATAGTACCCATAATCGCTTCGAGACCGCCCTGATCAATAGACGACGCCAAGAACTGCGCAGCACCCGGAGGAGTACGCAGAACCGTAATATTTGCCGAACCCTCAGCGGTAATCAGCAGTTCCTTAAACAGGGAAATCATACGGGCGTCAGGTGCAGTACCGCTGCCACGACGAGCAGGGTAATTCGGCACAGCATAAATCAGGCCAGCGCCTTCATCACGGATGCGCTCAGCGCCAATTTCAACAAGATCACGGGAAAGGGTGGCCTGAGTAACCTTCATACCATCATCGGTCAGGTACTGCGCCAGTTCAGCCTGGGAGCGGACACGTCGGGTCTGCAGCAATTCAACGATGCGTGCCTGACGCGCGATCTTGGTCGAGGGGAAAGGCATAATATCTCTTCTTCCTACGGTGCCAATCACGAATTCAGAACGGAGCTGCCCAACGGTGGCGCAGCGCAACATTCTTTACTACCCAAGATAATACATATGCACATAAATATGCGCACCAAATATGGATTATTCCAAGATATGGGGGAAATTTCAGGGTTTATCTCACCAACTGTCACGCAAAACGCCGTGAATGTAGCGTGTATCTACACATTCAGGCGCATAACCTCGCAATGAATGCATAGCATGCAAGAACATTGTGGACTGGTCCGCTGCGCCCATCAAGAGGCCTCCGGCAGGTGAGCACAAAAAAGGAGCCCGCCTCCAGCACACCACGTGCACCAGAAACAGGCTCCCTCAACAAAACATCAACCGGTCAATCCTCAAGATTCAGAACGCCTAGCGCTCATCCTCCACCAGACCATCCAGGTCCTCATACTCGACATCGCGCGAACGGCGGTTCAGCCACACAGCAAAACCCATACCCAGCAGAAGCACCAGCACCGAACCAACAATACTTGCGATACCGGCAAAGCGCTCAGCATTCACGCTGTCCTCAGTCACAGGCTTCAACGTGCCCTTCTCAGCGGTATACACAACTTCAAGGCTACCGTTCTTCTCCACCAGCAGGCCGTCCACCTCACGCGGGAACTCGGAGGGAACATCTCCAGTCTGCGAACCTCGGAACTCAATCGGAGCCCCCGAAGTCACCTGATACTTATCCTTCAGGTTCGACACATACGTCTTACCATTCAGCGCATCATCAGCCGGCAGGTTGCCCTTATAGCGAGCCACATTACCCTTCGTAATCAGGTCAGGAGTCAAATCCTGATAAGTGCCCTGAATAACCCAGCTCTTGCCAGCATACTCGGCGTTATTATTCACCGACGCAAAAGCACGAACACCCACAACAGCCAAAACAATAGAAAGAATAACCGCAACAACAGCAGAAAGAACCGACAGCCAATTCACGCCCGGACGGTGATCCAGCTCTTCCTCACTCATCGCGAAAAGAGAGGAGTTCTCTTCCTCATCGTCGTCGTAATCCTCGGGCTCGTCGTACTCCTCATACTCAGAATCTTCAAAGTAGGTTTCTTCGACCTCAGGCTGCGACAGCTCATCCTGTTCGCGCGAGTTCTCTAGATTAGCCATTACTCTCTCCCTCACTTCATCTATCCTCTAGGGTACCCATAACCACATGAGTTCATCAATGAAAGCGCTTATCAACGCTTCATAAACCAACCCAACAGATAAACCCACCACGCAACGCCAAAAGCTACGGGGCGGGAGCCAACAACTCCCACCCCGTCAGCACTAAGCGTTACGTCATAGGGTCAGCCCCGGTTAGACACGCGGTTCCGCACCCAGCTGCTCAACAGTCGCAGCCACAGCAGCCTCACGAGCAGCCGACGCCTCATCAGCAGTTAGCGTACGATCCGGCGCACGGAAACGCAGAGCAAACGCCAAAGACTTCTTTGACTCATCAATACCGACACCTCGGTAATCATCAAAGACGCGGATATCCTCCAGCAGCTCACCAGCGCCCTCACGCAGAACACGCTCCACTTCAGAAGCAGGCAGATCGCGGCCCACCAGAAGCGCCACATCCTGAGTAGCAGCCGGGAACGTCAGCACCGGAGTAGCCTGACGCGCCTCAACACGATCAGCAAACAGCGCCGAGAAATCCAGCTCAAACGCGCAGGTACGCTCCGGCAGGTTCAGCTCCTGCAGTAGCTTCGGATGCAGCTCACCAGCGAAACCAACACGCTCACCAGCAGCACTCAGAACCTCAGCCACACGGCCCGGGTGGAACGCGGTATGCACACCGTTACGCACCTGAATCTCAGCCGAAACAGCGGCAGCAACCAGACGCACAGCGTCCAGAGCGTCACGCCAATCGTAAGCGCGCGGAGCAATGCCGGGCATTACCTCATGTTCAGTACCAGCAAACAGGCCACCAATGAACGTGGGCTGCTGCGGAATACCGGCATTCAAATCAACCAGAACCTCATCCGAAGGACGAGCACCCAGCGGCGGAATAGACTCCGAACCCAGCTGCTCACCCGGAATGAACACGTGACCCGTCTCAAAAATAGCCAGGTTCTTGAAACCGCGAGACAGGTTACGCTTCAAAACCTCAACCAGGCCAGGCAGCAGCGAGCGGCGCATCCAGCCCTCAGCCGAAGAAATCGGGTTCTCCAGGCGAACCGAAGGAACCTCAGTTACCGGATTCTCAGGGGTGCTCACCCACGGAGCCGACCATAGGTTATTCGCATCAGCCGACACGAAGGGGTACGCGAAAACCTCAGTCAGGCCCGAAGCTGCCAGCGCATTCAGCGCACGACGCTTACCCGCCTGCTCCGGAGTGTAACCGCGACCCGCAGGAGCCACCGGCAGAGTCGAGGGGATGTTCTCGTAACCGTCAATACGTGCGATTTCCTCAGTCAGGTCCTCCTTCGCACGCAGGTCAGTACGCCATGACGGGACAGTCACCGCGTAACCAGACTCGGTACGCTCCACCGAGCAACCAATCTCACGTAGGCAAGACTCAATCTGCTCCGGCGAGTAATCCACGCCAATACGACCGGCAGTGTAATCAGCAGGCAGGTCAATCACGACCGGCTCATAGCCAAGTGACACATCAGTAACGCCCGGCTCAGCCTGGGCGTCAGCCAGCTTAACCAGCAGCTCAACCGCACGCTGAGCAGCCGCAGTCTGAATCTGCGGATCCACGCCACGCTCAAAACGCTTCGAGGACTCAGAAATCAGCTTGTGACGGCGAGCAGTACGAGCAACCGACACCTCATCAAAACGAGCAGACTCCACCAGAATGCGGGCGGTCGAATCGGTCACCTCAGTCGAGGCGCCACCCATCACACCGGCAAGACCAATCACCCCGGAACCATCAGCAATGACAATATCCTCGGGATGCAGAATACGCTCGACACCGTCCAGGGTCACCAGCTTCTCACCAGCAGCGGCGCGGCGCACCACAATCTCACCCTGGACCTTGTCAGCATCGTAGAAGTGCAGAGGCTGACCGGTCTCCAGCATCACGTAGTTCGAAATATCTACCGGCAGCGACAGTGAACGCACACCCGCCAGACGCAGACGCGAAGACATCCAAGTCGGAACTGGCGCATCCGCCTTCACGCCCGACACCTCACGCATCACAAAACGAGTGCATGCGGGGTTACCGTGAATCGGGGCCTCATCACGCAGAGAGACCGCGTGACCGGACTTGTTCGCCTCCGGGGCACGCTCGCCGTACGCCAGCACAAAATCCTCAAAAGAAGAACCGGTAGCGTGGCACCACTCGCGAGCGATACCGCGCAGAGAGAACGCGTAACCGCGGTCCGGAGTCACGTTCACCTCAGCAGCCTGATCGCACAAGCCCAGCAGCTCCATCGCATCGGTGCCGACCTCCGGGTCCAAGCCCAGGGTCGAAAGCACCAGAATGCCACCGTGATCATCGCCAATACCCAGCTCACGGGTAGAGGCAATCATGCCAGCCGACTTATGACCATAGGTCTTACGGGCGGTAATCGCGAAACCGCCGGGCAGAACAGCACCGGGCAGGGTCACAACAACCTTGTCACCGGGCTTGAAATTGTGGGCACCACAAATAATGCCCTGCACTCCGGAAGGCTCAATGCCCTTACCGGTCAGAGTCTGCTCCTGGCCCTCCGGAACAACACGCACCTGGCACCAATTCACGGTCTTGCCATTAGAGTGGGTCTCCGGCTCCATAGAGAGCACCTGACCAACCACAATCGGGCCGGACAGCTCATCAGAGGGGCGGTGAACGTCTTCTTCTTCCAGGCCAACCTTCACCAGGGTTGCCATCAAATCTTCAGCGGAAGCATCCTCAGCTACAGGCACGAACTCGCGCAGCCATGACAGGGGTACACGCATAATTTAGATCTCCATCCCGAACTGTTCAGAGAAACGGATGTCGCCTTCAACCATGTCATGCATGTCAGCGACGTTGTTACGGAACATGAGGGTACGTTCAATACCCATACCGAAAGCGAAGCCCGAGTACTCCTCAGGATCAATACCCGCAGCACGCAGAACATTCGGGTTCACCATGCCGCAGCCACCCCACTCAATCCACTGCGGGCCGCCCTTAGCGTTCGGGTGCCACAAATCCAGCTCCGCGGAAGGCTCAGTGAACGGGAAGAAGTTCGGGCGCAGGCGAATCTTAGCGTCCTCACCGAACATGGCGCGTGCCATATACTCCAGGGTGCCCTTCAGATCAGCCATGGTCAGGCCCTTATCCACGGCAAGACCCTCAATCTGGTGAAAGACCGGGGTGTGGGTCGCGTCCAGCTCATCGGTGCGGTACACCTGACCCGGGCACACAATGTACAGCGGCAGATCACGCGAAAGCAGCGAGCGCATCTGCACCGGCGAAGTGTGAGTGCGCAACAGCAGGTGAGCGGTCTTCGGCTCAACGTAGAAAGTGTCCTGCATTTCGCGTGCCGGGTGGTCCGGCTTAATGTTCAAAGCGTCAAAGTTGTACCACTCAGACTCAAGCTCCGGGCCGTCAGCAACTTCCCAGCCCATACCGACGAAAATGTCGGTCAGGCGCTCCTGCATCAGAGCAATCGGGTGGCGACCGCCCAGGGAACGGCGAGCCGAAGCAGCAGAAACGTCCACAGCTTCCTCAGCCAGGATGCGAGCCTCACGCTCAGCCTCCAGCTCAGCGGTGCGAGCCTCAATAGCCTCAGTCAGGGCGGCACGAGCCTGACCCATCAGCTTACCCACCGGGCCCTTGTGCTGGTTCTGAAGATCACGCATCTGACGGTTAGCGATGCTCATGATGCCCTTCTCACCGAAGAAGCTCAGGCGCACCTCCTTGAGGCTGTCAAAGTCCTTAGCCTTCTCGCGAATCTCCTGCTTGGCACGCTCACGCTCAGCCTCAAAGGCCTCACGGATAGCGTCCAAACCGTTCTCGGGGTTCTCCTCCAGAACCTGCGCAATGCGGGCGAGAACCTGAGCCGGGCCGTTAAGACCCTCGTGTTCCTGCACGGAATCGGTCATTGTCACTCTTCTCTGCATACCACCGGCCGAATGCCGGCTGGCTCGTTATACAACTTAGGCAGCACCGTCTGCTCTCTCCCGACTGCCCGCACAGGGTGCGGAACAAAGGTAGGCGACGGGCGCATATCCTATCCATTTTAGACCAGAGAAGGAAGCGCAAACAGCAGAACGCCCGGATAATCCATCCGGGCGTTCTAGAGTATATCTTTTCAACAATAGGGTTGAAGGGGTGCTTCTACTTCAGAGCCTGCTTTACAGCAGGGTCGAAAGAAGCACGAATCCACAGCACGTTCGCAATGAACCATGCCGCGTACAGGGGCACAAAGCCGTAGCGCTGAGCGTCAATAACATTACCAATCAGAGACATAATCGCCACGAACGCACCCAGAATTGCAAAAACCAGACCGACGGTTAGGCCCTGACGCTTGCCCTTCTGAATCGTGAAGTACACCCAGATGTACACAACCGCAGAAACGACCAGCAGAGCGATACCGCCGACAATACCAAACTGCGGCAGCCCATGTAGCGGGGACAAGTTACCCGGCGCCAACGAGGAAATAACACCGTGGATAAAGCAGAGCAGTGCGGAGACAATCATAATCTCCTGCAGACGCAGAATCTTCGGGTGCTTGGTCGGCGAGTGGAACAGAATTCCGCGCGGCTCAGCGCCGCCTTCCTGAATATAAATAGCTTGAGTGTCCGAGGGAACCGCGTCGGAGCGGTAGGCGCCCGGATCAAACGGGGGTTGAGCAGTCATCATTGTCTCCCAATACGTATGTGATTTCTCCCTCAATACTACCCGCCTACCGGTTGGTTTCCAAAGTATGCCCCCGTGTTGAAACCATATATGACAAAATCCCCTCCCTCACAAAAACCCACAAAGAGACAATCCAGGCACCCCCAACACCCGCAAAATAGTGGCTGTGCACGCATTAACAAGAGAAGGCAGGAGGTGACAGCACCTCCTGCTTTCAACAGCATAAACACGCCGCTTAGCAAGCCTAAGCAGGCGCTAGTCCCACACATCCACTAGTTGAAAAGACCCGAGCAGATGTAGTCGTTCTCATCCTTCACACCCGGAGGCACCGCAAACAGCCCACTACCGGTATGACGCAGATACTCACTCAACGCATCCGAAGAAGTCATCGTGCTCAGCATCGGAATAAAATGCGTGCGCGGATCGCACACGTACGCAATGAAGAACAAACCAGCATCCAGGCGGCCCAATTCATCAGTACCATCCGTGTAGTTGAACCCGCGGCGCAACATCTGCACACCCTGATTCTGGTCAGGATGCATCAGACGCATATGCGAATCTGCTGGAATCAGAGGACCCGAGCGGCCCTTCTCCGAAAAGTTAGGAGCCGTGAACTCGTCACCACCAGACAGCGGCGCGCCACTGACCTTAGTGCGGCCCACAATCTCCTCCTGCTCACGCAGACGAGTGCGGTCCCACGTCTCAATATTCATACGGATACGACGAGCAGCCAGATAGCTACCACCCTCCATCCATGCCGGGCTATTCGCCGAATTCTCAGAAGAAGTCCACACATGCTTCTTCAGCAGATTCGGGCTCTCCACCTTCAGGTTATTTGTACCGTCCTTGAAACCGAACAGGTTACGAGCCGTCACCTGGCTCGTCGAGGTCGAAGAAGTACGACCAAAGCCCTGCTGATTCCATGCCACCACAGCGCGACCGCCAGCAATGCGAATCAGATTACGAATCGCATGGAACGCCACCTGCGGGTCATCCGCACAAGCCTGAATGCAAATATCACCGTTGCTACGCTTATCTTCCAGCGCATCACCGGTCATATGAGGGATGCGGACCAGCGCCTCCGGGAGCTTGCTCGCAAAGCCAAAGCGATCCTTACCCTCATCATCAACGAAGAAGCTACGACCCAGCCCAAAGGTGAGGGTCAGGTTCGCGGCAGACAGGTCCATCGCCTCGCCGGTGTCCTTAGGAGGCGCCTCATAGGAGCGGTCCTCCCCCACCAGCTCACCCACCTGCAGCTTCGCAGCAGCGGCACTCCATTCCTTGAACAGGGACTGGATTTCATCACGGTCGGTAGTCTTCAGGTTCAGCGCCGCAAAGTACATGCGGTCCTGAACCTCAGTAGAGATGCCGCTCTGATGCTCCCCGTAAAACGAGTGGGAATCTTTCACAGCGGTCGAGGAAGCACTCGCAGAAGTCTGCGCGCTGGAATTGGAGGAGCAGCCGGCGAGCGCGCCAAGGGCACCCAAGGCACCGGCACCAGCCAGTGCGGCACCGAGAGCACCGCGGCGGGAGGTGCCCGCAGGCTTAGCTTCGGGGGCTATTTCCGGGGTGTGGTGGTTAGATTCGGTAGGCATGGGAAGGCCTTTCGTATGATGTGTGAATAATGAATAATGCGCCCGTGCCGGGCAGAGACCCGAATCAACCGTAGTCCCCACCCGGCATCACCCGCATTCAAGCGCAGTGAGGTATCAACCCGCAGGGTACTACTTAGTACCCGCGCCGGTCACAACCTCAGTCATCTTCGAAACCGGCTCGGAGAGCGCCTCGACAGCATCGGACAGCTCACGCACCTGTTCCTTGGTCAGCTCATCGTAGGAAGCGAAACCGTTGCCCTTCTTGTGGTGGTTCAGCAGCTTCTGCACGGCGTCGAACTTCTTCTCGATGTCCTCCGCCAGCTTCGGGTCCTTCTGCTTCAGAATCGGCAGAACATCCTCGTAGGCCACGCGGGCACCATCAATATTGCCCTGGAAGTCGGAGAGGTCGGTGTGCGACCAGGTTTCTTCCTCACCGCTAATCTTGGTGTTTACCACTTCGTCCAGCAGTTCCTTGGCACCGTTAGAAATCTGGAAAGCCTCAAGCTTGAACTCGGAGGAGTGAACCTCGTCGTAGAGCTTTTGAGTGTCAGCAACAAGCTTCTTCGCCAGCTCAGCGCGCTCCTGCTCAGTCAGCGGAGTGTATTCCTTACCACCATTCTTCTCAGCGGTGGGCTGCCACAGGTCCTTCTCAATCTTGTGCCAGCCGGTCCACTCCTTGCCCTCCTCCACGTCTGTTTCACGTGCATCCAGGGCGGGGTCCAGGTCACCGAAGGACTCAGCCACCGGCTCAATGCGTTCGTAGTGCAGGCGTGCGGAAGAGTACAGAGCCTTCGCTTCTTCCGCCTTACCGGCGGTGTACAGCTCAGCGAACTGCTCAGTCTTAGTCTTCAACGACTCCACCTGGTCCTTGACGTAGGCGGTGTACTGGGCAACCGCGGTATCGCGCAGGGCCTGCTCATCAGCGGAGATAGTTGCCGCGTTCTCATTCTTGGTCACGGTGAAATTACCCTGGATACCGTCACCCACCATGCCGGGCTTGCACGCAGTCTTGTAGCTGCCCTCACTCAGTTCCACGGTCAGGTCGCGGCTGAGGTTCGGACCGATATTCTCCACCTCGGAGATAATGCGCAGACCGTCAGAGCCAAGCACATAGAACTCGTTGACCTTAGTGCCCTCATTTTTGACTTTAAAAGTCACCTTGCCAGCCTTCGCAGTGGTCACCGAGAGCTTGCATGCAGTGTCGCTAGCGCTGACGTTAATGACACCATCGGACGCCGCAGATCCCGAAGCGGAGGATGCCACGTTCTGATTGTTCGGGGTGCAACCGGTCAGGGCGAGGGCACCAACCGACAGCAGTGCGCCAGCGGAGGCGAGAGTCTTACGCATTGATTCTCCTTATGTATGGTCCCGTGAAGGGTAAATATATGAATGAATAGTGAGGGTTCGCGGCCAGTCATTGCCGCAAAAATCTAAGGGTGCTTCCCTGACAATGTGGAGGCTAGTTTCGGTTGAGGACGCCGTCTATTAGGCTGCAGCCTTTTCGTCTTCCGGCTTCTTAGCCGATGCCTTCAGCCCCGGACGCTGCGCACGGATAAACAACGGCATCACAATGCCCACGTACAGGATCCAGGCGCCCGCCTCAAGCCAGGTGGTGGTCGAAGACAGGTTGAATACAGCCTTCAGCAGTGTGCCAACAAAACCGCTCGGGTCGATATAACGGTAGGACTCAAACGCGATGTTGTTCAGACCCGGCAGGATAGCTGCCTCCTGCAGGTCGTGAATACCGTACGAGAGTACGCCCGCCGCCACAATGACCAGGAACGCGCCGGTAATCGTGAAGAATCGGGAGAGGTTAATACGCATCATGCCGCGCATCATGCCCCACGCCATGACAACAGCGATTGCGATACCGACCAGCGCACCGAGCATGGGGATTGCGTTAGCCTCCTGACCGGAGGTGCGGGTAGCCGACCAGATAAAGAGAGTGGTCTCCAAGCTTTCACGGCCCACGGAGAGCGCTGCCAGCAGAACCACAGCCCAGACGCTGGTCTGCACAGCGTCCAGTTTGCCCTTGAGCTCGGCGGAGAGCATGCGGGCGTTTTCAGCCATCCAGAAAATCATCCAGGTGACGAAGCCAACCGAAATGATGGACAGGGAACCACCGATGGCTTCCTGCGCTTCGAAGGTGAGGGTTTGGGGGCCGAAAGTCAGCAGGGCGCCGAAGCTGAGGGACAGCAGCACCGCCACACTGACGCCAGCCCACATCGGGGCCAGCAGGTGGGTGCGCTGCGTTTTGCGGATGTAGGCGAGCAGGATACCTACGACCAGAGCCGCTTCGAGGCCCTCACGTAGGCCAATCAAAAAGTTTCCGAGGAAGGCCCCCAAAAGTTCATCTCAGTATCACCAATTAGTTAGTTTTCTCTTACCTAATAAACATACGGTGATTGGTGCTAGATTGCATCCCGGCTGATGGGGCTACACATGCCTAAAATCGCCTATATCTTTACGGTGCCGGTTCTTAGACACGACCTGTCGCCATAACTTTACGCACTTTGAATAAACACCCTAATAAACACGCAAGTCAGGATCACATGGCGCATAAATCACCCTTAAAACATGAATAAAGGCGGGACTCCCCACAGGGAATCCCACCTTCAAACAGTGTCAAAAAAAGATAGAGAAAATTTATCCTGTTACCGCCGCGAACTTGTTACACAACGGGAATTAGCCTTGCACCAAACTAACACAGAGTCTTAGCACTACGGCATTAGGATTATGCCTCGCCAACACCTGCATCCTGCAATTGCTGAAGAAGAGCCACAACAATCGGCAAATCCGCCGGGATCCACGGCAAACCCAGCAAATCATCATACGCCTGCGCGTCATCCCTAGAGTTCGGTAGCGGCATCCACCGCAGAGCACTGTGATCTTCCAAAGTATCCGGAGTACCAGAAAAAATCTCAGCAAAGAACACACGCATCGCCAGGCGCTCGTTTAGTGGCCAACCTTGAACGTGCGGTCCGGGCACCTCAGCACCCACAAGAATCCGTACGCCCAGTTCCTCACTCAGCTCACGCGCCAGAGCCTGCTCGCAGCTCTCTGCCGCCTCGACCTTCCCACCGGGAAATTCCCAGAGGCCCGCCAGGATGGGTGGCGCCGAGCGTTGGGCAATCAGCAGGCGGGTGGGATTCTTGAAAGAATCCAAAACTGCTGCACCTACCACCTGCACTTCAAAGTGTTCGGGCACCTGGTTAGAGGTAGACACTACTGCTCCTTCTTCTCCTTAGGGGCCACCTGAGCGTCAGTAGCCTTATCCATGTCCTCAGAATTGCCGTCCTGCTGTTTATCAGTTTTCTCGATGCCTGTCTTCCACTCTTCTTCCTCGTCATTCATATTCGAGGTTTCTACCACCTCACGGCGAATATTAGTGCCGTCGTTCAGCAGAATCAGCAAGCGGTTGCCGTTCTTAAACTCCATAAGGAAGATATCCTCAAGCTCAACCTTAGCTGCACGTAGCTGCAAACGCACCCAATCCTCAGTCTTGTGAGCATCCGCAATATCGCGAGTCACCAGGGTTCCCTTCACCACCAGGGTAAAGTTTGGAACACCGTCACCCTTACGAATCACGCTCAGCGCGCCATTCAGCTCAATCTGAGCGAACTCAATTTCTTCCAGGTCGTAAATACCTTGCGCACGCAGATCTGCTACCAGATGCATCGGGTCAAGTACCACGTCGGACTGTTGGAAGCTCTTAATATCGATATCGCCATCAGTAATGACCGGCACGCGCTGCTCACGCACCGCCATATGCAAAAAATGAATCTTCGAAGTCGCCACATTCAGCAGCTGAATCATACACAACGTAAAGACCAGGTAAACGATGAAGTAGAACAGACTAATCTGCTCGCTATACAGTACACCACCAATCAGACCACCAATCACAAAGTTACCGATGGTATCAATCGGGGTCTGGTGCCCCGCCTGAGAACGGTGGGTCAGGCGTAGATACACCAGGATGATGACCAGACCGAAGAAAATCTTCAGCAAGCCGTCAGTCACCATTTCGACAGTCATGAATCGTCTCTCCTATACGTTTGTGTGTTTAAGTGGATATGCCTCACCTGCTGTGTCTGCGCGGTATGATACGCCCACAAGAGGCGCCAGCACAGGTGCCGCCCCAAGGAACCAGTATCTAGGCGTCGGCCCGCAAAATATCCGGCTCCAGGTAGATTATGCGGGCAGCAGGGACAGCCTCGCGAATACGAACCTCAGCCGCATCAATCTCATCAGCCACAGCGCGGCCAGTATCAGCATCATGAATACGGATCTTAGCCGCCACCAGAATCTCCTCTGGACCCAGGTGCACGGTCTTAATATGGATAATGCGCTCGCTATCGCCATCCTCAATCGCTGCACGAATCTTCGCCAAATCCTCAGCAGAAGCAGCCTCACCCAAAATCAGCGACTTCATCTCCACGGCAAGGAACACAGCGATAAAGACTAGCAGCACACCGATAGCCAGCGTACCGAACGCATCCCACAGACCGTTACCGGTCAGCAAGGTCATACCCACACCGAAGAGCGCAAACATCAGACCCAGCAACGCACCCGCATCCTCCAGCAGAAGAACCGGAAGCTCCGGGTTCTTCGAAGTACGCAAGAAACGCATCCAGCTCTGCTTGCCCTTCAGCTCACGCGACTCCTTCACCGCCACGCGGAACGAATTACCCTCCAGCAGAATCGAACCCACCAGAACAGCCACCGGAACCCACTGCCACTCAGTAATACCGTGCGGGTCATGTAGCTTCTCATAACCCTCATACAGAGCAAATAAGCCACCCAGGGCAAAGATAATAATCGACACAATAAACGCGTAAATATAGCGATTACGGCCATAACCAAACGGGTGCTCCTCATCAGCTTGCTTCTGCGAAGCACGACCGCCCACCAGAAGCAACACCTGATTACCGGAATCAGCCACCGAATGGATACCCTCCGCCAGCATCGACGAGGAACGAGTCAGCGCAAAAGCCAAAAACTTCAGCGCCGCAATACCCAGGTTCGCACCCAGCGCAGCAACAATCGCGCCCGAACCCGAATGACCAGAAGGAGCAGACATAATTTCCCTTTCTACAGCCCTAATCCTGCATTCTCAAACCTATACGGTCGAGGCGGCCCGCCACTGTTTCACAGCTACGAACCGCCCCGAAACCTCGTAAAAATATAGCGAGATAAACCCTAGCGAGAAACACCACGCTGAGCCATCGCCGAAGCATACAGACACACAGCAGCAGCCGTACCCACATTCAAAGACTCAGCCGAACCATAGACAGGCACCGCCACGCGCATCGTGGCGGCAGCCTTCTCCTCAGCATTCAGGCCCTGAGCCTCATTACCAAAAAGCCACATGGTCGGCTTAGAAAGATCAAAATTACCCTTCACACCGGAAGGGGCACTCGCCTCCACACCGGCACGACGAGCCGCCGTGTACTCACTCAGCTCCTGCAGATTCACCGCACCATAGCCGTCAGCAGCCAGCACTACAGTACCCTGAGACTTCACATCCTCCGCGAAATCCTCCAGCTGCACACCCTGAATAACTGGCACGTGGAACAGAGAACCAGCAGTAGAACGCACCGTCTTCGGGTTATACAAATCCACCGAACCCTTAGTCGTAATCACCAGGTCAGCGCCAGCCGCATCAGCCACACGAAGAATAGTGCCCGCATTACCCGGATCCTGCACACGAGACAGCACAGCAATCAGCTTCGGGTTCAACGCGCCCTCACCCCACAGCAGCGCGAACGACGCATCAACCATAAAGGAAACCGCAATAATGCCCTGCGGGTTCACCGAATCAGCCATCGCCTCCAGCACCTCATCGGTCACCACACGCATAAAGACGCGGCGGCCCTCCTCCGGGGTGGGGGTGCCGTACACCTGCTCCAGCAGCTCAGCGATATCCTCGTGACGGTCGAAAGCTGCCTCCGTGACATAGACAGCATCCAGAATCGGCTTCTTCAGATGCGCCTTCAACGCCTCACGCACAGCCTGCGGGCCTTCCACCAGGAACTGGCCCTTCTTCGTGCGGGCAGCGCGGGTACGCAGCTTGGCAATATCACGCACACGATCTGCCTGCGGATTGGACATCACAACGGGGGTACTAATACGTTCAAAAAAGTTCACTCTTAAAGGGTACACAGCCAAAGGCACACCCAAAAAACGCAGAACAGTCACGCAAGCAACCCCCAGATACGCAGAAAGCGGCCGCCCACACTCAAAAGTGCAGACGGCCGCTCACGACGCTTACGCATCTTACCCCGAACCTAGATCTTCGAGGTAAGAACACAACCTAGGCTCATTAAGCCTTGGGAGCCGAGGTGTCCTCGGGCAGGTTGTTCTTAGCAATCTCAACCAGTGCGTTGAAGGCAGCGGGCTCGTTAACAGCCAGCTCAGCCAGCATACGGCGGTCAACCTCAACACCAGCAGCCTTCAGGCCCTGGATGAAGCGGTTGTAGGTCAGGCCCTGTGCGCGGGAAGCAGCGTTGATACGCTGAATCCACAGGCGACGGAAGTCACCCTTCTTCTTACGACGGTGGTCGTAGCTGTAAACCAGCGAGTGAGTGACCTGCTCCTTAGCCTTACGGTACAGGCGAGAACGCTGACCGCGGTAGCCGGATGCACGATCGAGAATAGTACGGCGCTTCTTGTGCGCGTTAACCGCGCGCTTCACACGTGCCACGTGTGTCTCCTTCGTCTTATGTCCTGAACAGCTCACATATCACGCTGAACAGGAGCGAGTCTTTAATCAGTGCGCACCGCTATCGGTACGCCAGGTGCAGAGAGTAAGCGGTGCTTACTTACCCAGCATCTTCTTGACAACCTTTGCCTGGCCGCCGGTAACGATCTGGTCAGAAGCCAGACGACGGGTCAGACGAGAGGACTTGTGCTCCAGGTAGTGGCGACGGTTCGCCTGCTGGCGCTTAACCTTGCCGCTACCGGTGAGCTTGAAGCGCTTCTTAGCACCAGAGTGGGTCTTCTGCTTCGGCATAGCTGCCGTTCTCCTTACATTCATCCCCCACCACAATGGCGGGGTAGCTTAGTGGGGTTGAGCGATAGACGCATCAGCCCCAAGGACCAAAGATGAGGCACCCCTGAGGAGGCGCCTCGGAACCGGCACCGGGTGAACCCGCAACACCCACCCAACGGTGGAGGCGCGTGCCCATCCTAAAGTGACGACCCGGTTCCCTACTCGGCGGAAGCCTGTGCCTTCAACTCGGCAGGCATAGCGTCTGCCAGAGAATTAGTTACGGGCTTCGCCTTGGTCGTGTCAATACGCTCGCGACCCTTGCGACCGCCGGCGCCCTGCTCACGGCGAGCCTCTGCCTTACCGCGAAGCGGAGCCAGAACCATCACCATGTTACGGCCATCCTGACGGGGGCGAGACTCAACAGTACTCACCTCAGCCAGCTCAGCCGCCAGACGCTCCAGCAGACGCACACCCATCTCGGGGCGCTGCTGCTCACGACCACGGAACTGAATCATTGCCTTGACCTTGTCACCACCGGAAAGGAAACGACGAGCGTGCCCAACCTTGGTTTCGTAGTCGTGGGTATCAATCTTCAGGCGGAAACGGATCTCCTTCAGAACGGCATTAACCTGCTTCTTGCGGGATTCACGAGCCTTGATTGCGGCTTCGTACTTGTACTTACCGTAATCCATGAGCTTGCACACGGGCGGCTTCGCGTTCGGGGCAACCTCGACCAGGTCGAGTTCAGCGTCCTCAGCCAGACGCAGAGCGTCCTTCAGAGGGACAACGCCTACCTGCTCGCCACCGGGACCGACAAGACGGACCTCGGGAACGCGGATACGATCGTTAATGCGTGGTTCGCTAATGACTAGCTCCTGTGCTCTGTGGGTTTCCCCGTGAATACTATCCGTTGCGGGCACTAAAAAAGCCCCCGCAGTTACACAAGCGGAGGCACAAACCAGCGTACGCCGAAAGCGGCGGACAAACCCGTTCACCTCAAAACTCGCAAGCTAACGCCTGCAGCGGTCAACCGGGTGGGAGGCATGCTCCACTTGCAAACTGCCTACAACCATACCGCAGATTCCCCGACAGACGCAAGGATTTAGACGTAAAACACCATAAAAATTGCGGGAAATCGCGCAGGTGGCTCGCCCGACGGTCACGCTTAAGGACGCATTTACCGAAACAAACGAAATATGAGATTCTAGGACTATGAGCACTGAAAACACGAGTTTCCGCTTCACAGCGGAAGAAGAAACCCCCGTACACGGACACACCGAACTCACCGAAGAGCAGGTCGAAGCCGTCAACGAACAGCTTCGCGACATTGCAGACGTACCCGCCATCGAAGTCATCAGCTCCGCAGCCATCCACATGATGAGCGCCGCAGCCGTCAAGTGCGGCCTGGCAGCCGAGGAAAACGCTGACGATCTCAAGGACCTCGACGAAGCACGCAAGCTTATCACCGCACTGGCAGGCCTCGTCACCGCCGCCGCACCCGAAATCGGCTCCCAGCACGCAGCACCCTTGCGCGACGGCCTGCGCACCCTACAGCTCGCCTTCCGCGAAGCGTCTCCCTTCCCGGACGATCCCGGCAAGGGCCCCGGCGAAAAGCTCACCGGCCCGGTGTACTAAACCAAACTGGTGCACTAAGCCAGGACGTGCACTAAACCAGCTGGTCTACTAAGCCGTATCTGGTGTATGTCATCACGAAGCCCCGCCTCCCTTGTGCTGAGGAAGGCGGGGCTTCGTCATACATAAAACCTATGCGGATAAGAAATCTACTCGGATTTGAGCGGAGCGGTAACTTTAGCGGGAGCCAGCGGCCTCAAGAGCCTGCTCAAAACTAAAGTTACCCACATACAGCGCCTTACCAAGCACCACGCCCTCCAAACCAGAAGGCACAACAGAACGCAGCTTCACAAGATCAGCCAGCGACGCCACACCACCAGACGCCACCACCCGACAGGCCGTCTGAGCCAGTACCTCATCCAGCAGCTCCGCACCGGGGCCCGCCAGAGAACCGTCCTTACTGACATCCGTGACGATATAGCGGCGCACGCCCGCGCTCTCCAGCCACGCCAGCGCCTCCGCTAAATCAGGACCCGACCAGTCGGTACCGCGAGCCACCGTCACCCAGCCCCGCTCGGGGTTGTAACGGGCATCGAGGCCAAGAGCCAGAAGATCAGAATTGGCATAACGAGCCAGAACACCTTCAAGCCAGGAAGAATCCGCCAGAGCCGCACTAGTCACGTTTACACGGTCCGGGCTCAAGCTCAGGGCGCGCTCCAGACTCTCAGCATTACGCACACCGCCGCTGACCTGAACACGAACCGGAGCGGAGCCGGTCATCCGGGCATTCTCAGCGCGGACAGCGGCAACCACCTCAGCCAGAACCTCAGTATTCGTGCCACGACCAAACGCTAAATCAAGATCAACCAGGTGAATCCAGCGAGCACCAGCCTTCACCCAGGTCAGAGCCGCCTCAACAGGGTCAAGGCGCTGCTCACCACCGGAGAGGGTGCCGCCCACCGGGCGCACCGCGTAGCCTTCAGAAATATCAACAGCGGGCAGAAGTTCAAGAATGGGTGCAGACATTAGTTACCTCCCGCAGCAGTAGCGGAGCCCTCAGAAGACAGGCGACCAGTCACCGCCAGGGATGCAACCCAGCGGCGCATAAACTCCGCACCCAGCTCGCCAGATTCCACCGGGCAGAATTGCACCGCCGTCAGCGGACCGTTCTCAACTGCCGCGATATAGGCAGGTTCGGTGACAGTCCAAGTCACCGCGGGAGGGGCAATATATTCAATGCTCTGATCAAAAGCCCACTCAAAAACGGCGTGCTCAGATTTGAAGTGAGCCTCACCCTCAAGATCCTTGAGCAGCGCGCTATCGGAGGAAGAACGCAGGGCAGACACACCGGGCACCAGGTCGCGGGTAGAAAGCTCCACACTCTCACCGGGCCATTCCCCCATGCACTGCACCTGAATCTGCCCCATCTGCGGATGCTTCACCGTAACGGAGTCGAAGAGGCAAGTCAACGCTGCACCGGCAACCAACATCGGACGACCGCCAGCCACACGGCGACCAATCACGCGCTCAGCATCCTTAGCTTTCAGATCTTCGTACGCCTCGAGAGAGCTCGCACCGCCGGTAACCACCATTCCGTCAGCCTCACGCAACTGATCGGGTATATCGGTCACGATAACCTGTGCCCCCGCATTCTGAAGAAGCTTCACCAGGGCGCCACGAGTTCCGGGTTTCCCCAAAACAGCAACCACAGGACGAGCGGTCTGAGCACTCTGTACAGATTCAGTTTCGACAGGTGTGGGTTCAACGGGAACAGGCATCGGTGCGCTCCTATTTCATAGGCTCAAGAATTTGGCTCAAGCGCTCTAGCTTGAGAGATGAAGAGTTCGGAGTCAAGACACCAACCTCATGCAGAAGCCAACCACACACGGGTCCATGCTTAGCGCTGAGTCTGAGGAATTTCCAGATGCTGACCGGTATCAACAGAGGTGCTAGTCAACGAGTTCAACTCCATAATACGAACCACAGTATCACGGGTGTCACCTTGCGGATCCACCGCCTGAGCAATATCCCACAGGGTCTCGCCGTGCTTGACCACAACGATGGTTCGAGTCGCCGAAGCGTTCTCCACGGAAGCAGAAGCCGCCGGGCCAAAGAAGCTAATAGCACCGAGCACAATCAGCACCGCCAAAGTCAGCAGAGGCAGCCCTTTCAGGAAACCGCGCACAGTACCAAGACGACGGATAGAAGAGGGAATCGCGCGCAGAAGCTCGCCGCCCTTAGCCTGAAGAACGCTCTTCAGTCGAGGCGCCTGTGGATCAGAGACAGTCTGCACACCAGAAGCTACAGAGCGAACCGGCGCCTGAGTGGAAGCCAAGGTGGCAGAAACGGTAGGAGCATGGGTAGGCAGAGCCATCGGCGCAGGGCGGGGTGCATGAGCCGCACGAGAAGAGCGAACAGACTGCGAAGATGCAGGCACACGAGAACGCCCCTGCACGGTGCGGGCGGACACAGTGCGGGCAGGGTGAAGTACCACCAAACCTGCCGGAAGGTGTGCAGAAGTGCCACGAGAAGCAATAGGTGCTGCAAGAGTCATTGTGGTTCCTTTCTCTCAGCTCGCCCCGGGGTTACCCCGCGGGTCTAGCAATGCCGAGCGATACCCGCTCGGAGGTCCTAGTTGAGTGATAACTATGGAGTGGTGATTGTTAAGCAATAACTATTGGATAGCTATTCTCTAGTTAGGTCAGAGCACCGGATACACCGGGTTGCGTTGGGTCGCCCCAGCACCCCCATCCCCTGCGCTCTCTCTTCGCCAGATGACCCCTAGAGCATCCGGGGTAGATAGTGCGAAGAGAGACAGAGGATTCGAATACATTCGAACACTCATTCACTCGCCCCTCCTGGAAGACTCCGGACCGAATCTTCGAATATTTTTCGAACATTCACCCGCAAATCCTGAGTTTCAGGAGAGATTCAAGAGTATATACGAAATTTTATTCTAAAGTATAGCAGATATGTACTAAAAATTTCTTCGAGCTTCGAAGAAAAAATCTAGAATATTTGTTTGAGTTTTTCGGTGTAGTGTTCTACACTGGTGTCAAGAGACGTTCCACACGCTCCTGATGAGTCCTACTCACAGCAGGTTTCTGTACCCGTTACAGCTTGGTTCTGTATCAAAATGCAGGTGCTACTGAGTGAGTTTTATAGGGCGGAGGCGCATACTCGTTGCCCGCGTATCGCTCCGGCACGGATAGAATTCCTCCACCCCCTGACGAGATAAGACCCATTTCGGCAGAACCAAAAAATCTTTAGGACACCATCGGAAAACGTGTGAAGCACCCATCCGTGCCCCGACCGGACTGTGTCTCAAACAGACTACAGAGACCGGAATACAGAATTCGGGGCACAGACCGAAGGAAAAGAAATGGCAACAGCACCCCGTCCGGCGCTGACCGCGCGCCAGCAGAAGATTCTTGACGCGATCCGCACCGAGATTGAACAAAAGGGTTACCCGCCGTCCATGCGCCAGATTGGTGACATGGTGGGTCTTGCATCCCTATCCTCGGTCACTCACCAGCTCGGTCGTCTCGAGACCATGGGCTACATTCGCCGCGACCCGAAGCTCCCCCGCGCCATTGAGGTGCTGGATGAGAACGGCGTCGGCATCCACGGTAGTTCCTCCTCGTCCCTGCCCGAGCTGCCGAATTTCGAAGTCGGCGATGAAGACCTCGTACCCGTTCCCCTGGTTGGACGAATTGCAGCGGGCGGTCCCATCACCGCCGAGCAGTCCGTGGAGGATGTGCTTGCCCTGCCCCGCCAGCTGGTAGGTAACGGCAAGCTCTTCATGCTCAAGGTCAAGGGCGATTCCATGATTGACGCCGCAATCTGCGACGGCGACTGGGTGGTTGTCCGCGAGCAGCACACCGCAGACAACGGCGATATCGTTGCTGCTCTGCTCGACGATGAAGCAACCGTGAAGGTGTTCCGTCAGGTTGACGGCCACACCTGGCTCATGCCGCGCAACTCTAACTACGAGCCGATTATGGGTGACCGCGCAACCGTCATGGGTAAGGTCGTCTCCGTGCTGCGCAGTCTCTAGAAGACGCGGGCTCTCACCAGCGCAGCCTCTAAAAGCAGCTGGGTCTAAATAGCACGACTTCTAACAGACATAACCGTTAGGCCTTTTAGCTCTCTATAGAAATCATCCCGGTGATACGTGAACGTTCACGTATCACCGGGATGATTCCTATATGTCCAAATTTATAGCCCAAAGCGGAGCGGCGGTGCGGCATGGAATGAATCTCGCCCGAGCTAACGCTCAATACTTGCTGAAAGACGAGCCAGCGCACCCATCACGGCTGCCTTATTCTGCGTCGACCACATCGGCGGCATCGCCTTCATCAAGAAACCGCCGTAACGTTTAGTCGCAACACGAGAATCCAGCACAGCCACCACGCCGCGGTCAGACACCGAACGAATCAGGCGGCCCGCCCCCTGCGCCATACGAATCGCCGCATGGTGAGCAGAAACCGCCATAAAGCCGTTACCGCGGTGACGGTTCACCGCCTCCGTACGCGCCTGCGCAATCGGATCATCCGGGCGCGGGAACGGAATGCGGTCCATCACCACCAGGCGGCAAGAGTCACCGGGAACGTCCACGCCCTGCCATAGGCTCATCGTTCCGAACAGACACGAGTCAACGTCCTCGCTGAACTCCTCCACTAGAGCCTTGAGCGAAGACTCCCCCTGCAGAAGAATGTTCAGGTCGCTATGCTCACGCATGTACTCGGCGGCACGCTCAGCAGCACGCTTTGAGGAAAACAGGCCCAGGGCACCGCCCTCCGACGCCTCGCACAGCTCACGCAGACGCTCCAGCTGACCCTCATGCACACCAAATCCCGGAGGTTTCAAATCCCCGGCAACATACATAATGCCCTGCTTGCGGTAGTCGAAAGGCGAACCCACGTCGATGCTCGTCCAGCGCGGCGCGCCCTCGCCCTGCAGTCCCAGGGCGGCGGCTGCAACATCAAAAGAGTCACCCACCGTTAGGGTCGCACTCGTCAAAATCACGGTGCGGTCAGCGAACAGTCCGTCACGCAACTGCAGACCGACGCTCAACGGGGCGATGTTCAGGGTCGCCGGGTCGGTATCGGAAGCAGCAACGTAGCGGCCGTTCTCCCAGCCACCCTGACGAGAAATCCACAGCACGTCCTGCTCAGCAGATGCCTCCAGAATGCGGCTACTCATATCGTGCACCTCAGAGACACGCGAGCGCGCCATCTGCAGGCCAGCGTCAACGTCCTGACCGTCCGGTTTGGTATCGGACAGGGCGGTGCGGGCGGCATCATTTACCGCAGAAATAGCGGTCAAAAGGCGACCGTCCAGGCCCTTCAACAGGCCCTCAGCAAGACCCTCGAAAGCAGTCTCCAGGGTGCCGGCAGCCATTTCCAGTGCGCCGGAATCAGCCTTCGAATGCTTCTTCACGCTACGTGCCGCACGGCGAACCATCGCAACCGTCAAAGAACCAGACACGGCACCGGTCACACGGTCCACCAGCTCATGAGCCTCATCAATAATGACCGTCTCATGTTCGGGTAGAACCTTCATGCCTTCAAAAGCGTTAATCGCCAGCAGGGCGTGGTTCGTGATGACGATGTCAGCCTCAGCGGCACGGCTACGCGCCATCTCGCTAAAGCACTCTTCCACCAGCGGGCAGCGGCGGCCCAGACACTCGGCGGCGCTGACCGATACCTGAGCCCAGGCACGGTCAGAGACACCGGGCTTCAACTCGTCACGGTCGCCGGTCTCCGTGCGGTCGGCCCACTCGCGCAGGCGCACCACTTCCTCACCCACGCGGGAAGTTGAAGAAGGCATGTCAAAGAGAGCATCCGGCTCGTCTTCCGGGTAGCCGCCCTCCAGCTTGTGCAGGCAGAGGTAGTTATTGCGGCCTTTGAGCAGAGCAACCTGCGCCTGCGACTCCGGGCGCGGCTCCAGCGCTTGTAGAAGACGCGGAATATCGCGGTTCACGATCTGCGCCTGCAGGGCAAGGGTCGCCGTCGCAACCACAATCGGCTGGTCTGACTCCTCCACCCGCGCCAGGGCAGGCACCAGGTAGCCCAGGGATTTACCGGTGCCGGTACCCGCCTGGACCAGCAGGTGACGCTGCAGTTCAAGAGCCTGCGCCACATGCGCCACCATGGTGCGCTGACCGGCACGATTCTGACCGCCAGTGGCGGCAACCGCCTCGTCCAGCAGGGTCAGGGCATCCTTCGCACCGGGCAGGGTCTCAAGCTCCTGCCCGGTGAATCGGGTGCCGTCGGTCGCCGATCCGGGCACGGTTCCCGGGGCGTTTTTGGGCGCGTTGATGCTCTCGGTCACGCTCATACGCTCCTAGAGAGCCTCGGCGGTAGAGGACTGCTCGGAAACAGATGCGGTCGCTTCAGCCAGGGTGTGTGCCTCCGCAAGTTCTTCCTCCAGAACCTCCAGCAGGTCGCCTTCCAGCACATACTCGGACAGTTCGGAGGCGACATCCTCACGAACCAAAGCCACCACGAAAGTGCCGTCCGATACGAAATCGGTGCTCCTAATTTCGGCATCCCACTCGTGCAGGCGCGAAATAATCTCACCGTGCGAGTACGGAATCAGCAGCTTCACTTCAATGGAGGGGCGCGGAATAGTGTCCGCAATCTTCTGCTTCAGCTCATCAATGCCCTCACCGGTACGCGCCGAAACGATTACGTGCTCCGGTTCGCGCTGACGCATACGCTCCAGCACGAACGGGTCGGCGGCATCAGCCTTATTCAGCACAATAATCTCGGGGATATGGCGGGCGTCAACCTCGGCAATGACCTCGCGGACAGCACGAATCTGCCCCTCCGGGTCCGGGTGCGAAGCATCCACCACGTGCAGGATGACGTCAGCGTCAGCGACCTCTTCCAAGGTGGAGCGGAAAGCCTCCACCAGCTGGGTCGGCAGCGAACGCACGAAACCCACCGTGTCAGAGAGGGTGTAGCCGATACCGTCCGGGGTCTGAGCCTTACGGACGGTCGGGTCCAGGGTCGCAAACAGGGCGTTCTCCACGAGCACGCCGGCATCGGTCAGACGGTTCAGCAGGGAGGACTTACCCGCATTCGTGTACCCGGCAATAGCAACCGAAGGCACACGGTTACGGCGACGGTTCAGACGCTTCGTTTCACGCGCCGGCGCCATCGCAGCAATCTCACGCTTAAGCTTCGCCATGCGAGCGCGCAGGCGGCGGCGGTCCATCTCGATCTTGGTTTCACCGGGACCACGCGAACCGATACCCTCACCGGCTGCGGCACGGCCACCCGCCTGACGGGACAGGGAGGCACCCCAACCACGCAGACGCGGCAACATGTACTCCAGCTGTGCCAGCTCAACCTGCGCCTTACCCTCTCGGGACTTGGCGTGCTGAGCGAAAATATCGAGAATCAGGGCGGTACGGTCAATGACCTTGACCTTCACAATGTCTTCGAGGGCACGACGCTGAGAGGGAGCCAATTCGGAGTCGACAATGACGGTGTCGGCGCCGGTCGCCTCCACAATGTCCTTGAGTTCCAGCGCCTTACCGGAGCCGAGGAAGGTGCCGGGGTCCGGCTTGAGTCGGCGCTGAACCAAACCGTCCAAAACCTCGGAACCTGCGGTTTCAGCCAGTGCCGCGAGCTCACGTAGGGAGTTCTCCGCGTCCTCTACGGTGCCTTCAGTCCACAGACCAGCCAGCACCACGCGCTCCAGGCGCAGCTGGCGGTACTCGACCTCGGTGACATCTTCAAGCTCGGTGGAGAGGTTTGCGATACGGCGCAGTGCGCGGCGCTCAGCGAGGTCTTCCTGGTCACCGTCATATTCGGAATGTTCGCGCTGAACGTCAGAAATTTCACGTGCGCGAGTATCCAGCACACGGCGGCTATTGTGGCTGCCGTGGGTGCTGGAAGAGTTATCGCTGTGATGCGCGGTACCGGCTGCGTCATACGTCGTGACGGAGGCAGTGGCCTGGGAGCGGCCCAGAACGCGGTCTACGGTGCGGCGCAACTGCTCATCACTGGGCAGCTTTTCGGTATCAGATACGGGGTTGTTCTTAGAATTCATACGACTCTAATTCTACCGCCGTTGCCCGCATCAGGTAGGGGATTCGGTCGCCTGTGCGCTGAGGGCGTGCAAGCTGCCGACCCGCCCCGTGCATTCTCTGCCCGTGTGCGGCGGGTTCTTGCCCGACCGGTACACTGGATAGCATGAGCGAGCAGCATTATTTCTCTGAGACCCCCGAGACCGAATTCAAGCCCCGCCCCGTGCAGGTGGAGCTTGCCGGCCGCAAGGTCACCGTCACTACAGCTACCGGCATTTTTAGCCCCTCCGGTATTGATAAGGGCACCGCTATTTTGCTGCAGGAAGCACCCGACCCGCAGGGCGAACGCATGCTCGACATCGGCTGCGGTTGGGGCCCCATCACCCTGACTTTGGCGATGCTCGCACCGCAGGCGCAGGTGCACGCGGTGGATGTGAACTCCCGCTCCATTAGCCTGACCGAACGCAACGCCGCCGCTCTCGGCCTGTCCAACGTCACCGTGGGAACCCCCGAATCGGTTGACCCCGAACTGCGTTTTGACACCATCTGGTCGAACCCGCCGATTCGCGTGGGCAAGGAGGTTCTGCACGAGATCCTGCTGACCTGGCTGCCGCGCCTGGCACCCGGTGGTGACGCCTACCTGGTGGTTCAGAAGAACCTGGGCTCCGATTCTTTGCAGAAGTGGATGGACGCGCAGCTTGAGGAGCTGCACCCCGGCGAGTTTGAGGTGTCGCGCTATGCGACCTCGAAGGGCTTCCGTATTCTGCAGGTGCACCGCTACGAGGACTAGAACCTCTCGCGCTCATTGCTAAAAACGTAAAAGCGGCGGGTGTTTTCTGAATTTATTGTCAGAAAACACCCGCCGCTTTTCTCTATAAAATCTCTGGTCTAGGGCTGCTCGCTATCGTTGCAGGCTATCGCAGCACAACGGTCGCAACCATCTGCGCCGGGCCAGCCAGAACAACATGCTCCAGGTCGTCCGGGCCCAGCACGAAAGTCACCGCGAGGGTACCGCCGGGCACATGCACCAGCCACTCATCCGGTGCTTCCTCACCACCCCAGAAACGGGTCGCAGCAGCAGCCGCACACGCGCCGGTACCGCAGGACAGAGTCTCGCCCACGCCGCGTTCGTGCACACGCATACGGATAGCACCCACATGCGCGCCGCTCTCAACATCCAGGTCGACCGGCACCACAAACTCAACGTTCGTGCCATTGACCGGGGCGGGGCTCACTTGAGGCAGGCTGTGCAGGTCCAGACCGTCCAGCTTACCATCGGAGCCGAGCATCACCACGGTGTGCGGGTTACCCATCGAAATGGACAGGCCAGCACGCGGAGTCTTCAGGCCACGAGCAGACACCAGGCAGTCCTCGCCACCCTCGCGGGCAGCCTCACCGTGAATGAAGCTCCACGGACCCATATCAATCGCGTAGCCCTCTTCGGTACGCGCCACAGTCTTCACGCCGGCACGGGTACCAATCTTGACGGTCTCGCCCACCTCAAGCTCAATCAGGCCCTCAGTGCGCAGGTACTCCACGAACGCACGCACACCGTTGCCGCACATTTCAGCGACAGAACCGTCACCGTTGCGGTAGTCCATGAACCAGACAGCGTCCGGGTGCTCCTCGAGCAGCTTCTGACTCGCGCGGGAGGCGGTGCTGCGGGCAGCACGAATGAAGCCGTCCGCGCCAATGCCGAAGTGTCGGTCGCAGGCGCGGGCTACCAGCTCGGGGGTGAGGGCAATTTCTGCGTTCTCGTCCGTCAGAAAGATGAAATCGTTACCGGTGCCGTGACCCTTAGTGAGGGTCAGGCCTGCCAGCTCGCCCCAGATGGAAGGGTTCTCGCTCATATGCTGTCCTTAAGGTTGGTGACCTATCCGTTTATGATTTTACCGCGCGGACCGGTTCAAAGGGGTATCCGCTCGGCTCCAGCTCGTTATTGTGGCTTATCGGGTGCTTTCGCAGATGATGGCTTCCGCCTCATCTACAAGGGTGGATGAGAGCGCATCCAGCCAGTGCACGCGCGGGTCCGCACGGAACCAGGTCAGCTGGCGGCGCGCAAACTGGCGAGTCGCAATGGTCGTATCCTCAATCGCCTGCTCCACGCTGTAGTCCGCATCCTCAAGGGCGCGAGCGAACTGCGCGTAACCAATCGCGCGGGAAGCAGTCTTACCCTCCTGCAGTCCCTGCTCGTTCAGGGTACGAATCTCATCGAGCAGACCCTGCTCGTGCATCAGCTCCACACGGCGGTGCAGACGCTCATGCAGCAGGGCACGATCCATATCCAAACCAATCTGAATACTCTCCGTCACGTACTCGCGCACCGGCATGAACGCCGAGAACGGGCGACCCGTCACCTCAAACACCTCCAGGGCACGAATAATGCGGCGCTCATCCTTCACGCGCGCAGCCGACTCCGGGTCAACCTCCGCCAGGCGGGAGTGCAGAACACCAATACCCTCGGTACGCGCCTGCTCCTCCAGGCGCTCACGCACCCGCGCATCCGTGCCGGGGAACTCCAACCTATCCAGGGCTGCACGCACATACAGACCGGAACCACCCACCAAAATCGGGTAGCGGCCACGAGCACGAATCTGCTCAATCAGCTCACGGCTACGCTCCTGAAACTCCGCCACGGATGCCTCATCCCGCACATCCATAATGTCCAGCAGGTGGTGCGGAACGCCGCGCATCTCCTCCGCGGTAACCTTCGCGGTACCAATATCCATGCCCCGATAGAACTGCATAGAATCAGCGTTAATGCACTCACCATTCAGGCGCAGAGCCAGCTCAATGGCGAGCGCGCTCTTACCGGTGCCGGTCGGGCCCACAATAGCGATAACGGGCAGAGTTTCGGAGATAGTCATGCGCCCCATTCTACCGGTTCCCTCACCCCCACTTGCGGTGGTGGCAAGAGCCCGAAGAACAGGGCCCATGATTCGTTATAGGTTTTAGGGGCGCAGACCGATGGTCGGCATGCCCAGACCCACCGGCGCACCGGGCACCTGGGTGGTGCCGGTACCGCAAGAGTCAGCCTGGGAGCGGTCCCACGCGTCACCGGCGCGGGTGCGGCGCAGCTGGTACTGCTCGGCGGTCGGGTCAGAAATCAGGTGGAAGGAACCAGCCTCGGTAATGGGCACGGTGACCATGTCACCGGGGCGTGGAGTCTCGCAACCCTCGGGCACCGAAAAGTGCACGAGGCGCTGGTCCGGGCCACGACCGGAGAGACGGTGAGTCTGGTCAGCCTTACGACCAGCCTCCGCAACGACCATCAGCTCAACGGTCTTACCGAGCTGCTTGCGGTTCTCTTCACCGGCGATACGGTCCTGCAGGGCAATCAGACGCTCGTAGCGTTCCTGCACGACCTCCTTCGGAATCTGGTTCTCCATGGTCGCCGCCGGGGTGCCGGGGCGGATCGAGTACTGGAAGGTGAATGCGGAGGAGAAACGAGCCTGCTCCACAACCTTCAAAGTGTCCTGGAAGTCCTCTTCCGTCTCGCCGGGGAAGCCCACAATGATATCGGTGGTAATCACGGCGTTCGGGATGCGCTCACGCACCTTGTCCAGAATATTCAGGAACTTCTTGGAACGGTAGGAGCGGCGCATATCCTTGAGCACCTTGTCGGAGCCGGACTGCAGCGGCATGTGCAGCACGGGCATGACGTTCGGGGTCTCCGCCATCGCGTCAATCACGTCGTCGGTGAACATTGCCGGGTGGGGGGAGGTGAAGCGTACACGCTCCAGGCCCTCAATCTCACCGCAGGCACGCAGCAGCTTGGAGAATGCCTGGCGGTCGCCGAACTCCACGCCGTAGGAGTTTACATTCTGGCCGAGCAGGGTCACCTCAATAGCGCCGTCATCGACCAACGCCTGAACTTCTGCGAGAATGTCGCCGGGGCGGCGGTCCTTTTCCTTACCGCGCAGGGACGGCACGATACAGAAGGTGCAGGTGTTATTACAGCCAACGGAGATGGACACCCAGCCGGAGTACACGTGATCGCGCTTAGTGGGCAGGGTGGAGGGGAAAACTTCGAGGGATTCGAGCAGTTCTGCCTGCGCCTCGTGGTTGTGGCGGGCGCGCTCCAGCAACGCCGGCAGGGAGCCAATGTTGTGAGTACCGAACACGACGTCAACCCAGGGTGCCTTCTCAATGATGGCGTCCTGGTCCTTCTGCGCCAGACAGCCGCCCACAGCAATCTGCATGCCCTGGTGACTACGCTTGACCGGTGCGAGCTGGCCAAGATGACCGTACAGGCGGTTGGAAGCATTTTCGCGGACCGCGCAGGTGTTGAAAACAACCAGGTCGGGCTGGGTGCCTTCCTCCGCGCGAACGTAGCCGTTAGCCTCCAGCAGGCCGGACATTCGTTCGGAGTCGTGCACGTTCATCTGGCAGCCGAAAGTGCGCACTTCGTAGGTGCGGGGGCTGGTTTCGGGGATCTGGGCGGAATCGCTGAGGGTCGAAGTCATGCCCTATAGGGTATCCGATGGGGGATAATGGCTCTATGCAGGTTTCCCTTAGTAGTAACTTTCCGGCTCTGTCACCGAACGATTCTTCTGCTCCCGCCCCTGACGGCGAGCTCCTGAGCGCCCTCATTGAGGAGGCGATTGCCGCTTACTCCCCGGTGCCACCTCAGGCGAGCGCTGATTCTGTCTCGATGCGTCAGAACCTTATGCAGCTGCTCAGCTGGGCGCATTCTTTGGAGCAGGTGGATGCCCGCACGGTTGAGCGTTTGCAGATTCTAGGCACCGGCATGCGTTCCGTTGTGGTGTGTGTGGCGTATAAGCCTGCAGCCGAGTCTGCGGAGTCTTTGCCGACCTCGATTATTGTGAAGCGTTACCGCCGTAAGGATTCGACGGTGAACGCGGGCGGTTTCGGGTACCTGCGTGAGCGCTACGGTTTGGAGGCACTGAACCTGCAGGTTCCGGGCCTGTTCCCGCAGCTCTACGGCGCAGATCCTGAGCTACGAGTGCTGGCTCTGGAGGATGTGAGCGCCGGAACCGTTGAGGGCGAGCAGTATTCGGTCGCCCACGCCCTGCTGGAGGGCACCGAGCAGCAGGCACTGGATGCACTGAACTACTACATTGAGGCGTACCGTCCGCTTGCCGCCAGCGGCATTATGGGTGAGGCGGTGGAGGAATATCGCCTGAACCTAGCACGTGCCGATCGCAAGGCACACTTCCCGGGAGCTATTGCCTCGCCGGGTTTAGCTGAGCGCGGGTTGAAGAAGCTGTACGGTGTGGCTGATGAGGCACGCTCCCCCGAGCCCGATGCTGACAGCATGGATTCCAGCTCTGCCGAGCATGAGGACGCACCCGTTCTTCCCGCCGCTGTTGAGGAGCTGTCCTTCCGTTTCCGCCGCGTTCTGCAGCCCTTCTTCACCAAGCGTCCGCCGGTACCCGAGCAGTTCAAGCTCAACCGCGGCAAGGTCTATATGCTCTCTTCGGGCGATTTTTCGCCGCAGAACGTGCTGATTGGCTCGGCGGACGGGACGCAGGTGCGCATGGTCGATGCGGAGGGCACCTGCCTGCACCACCGCGGCTTCCCCTTCGTTGAGGCGATGCTGGGCTTCCCATCCTCACCGGAGTACCCGCGCTACCGGGTGGATCGTAAGAAGGCGCTGCCGGCGCTGTACTCTGCGCTGTTCGAGGACGCCCCACTGGATGAGCACCTGGCGGAGGATTTGGCGGTGTGCACGGCGGTAACCGTGTGCGCTCTACTGGAACTGTACTCTTCTTCGGCACGCTCCGGCTTGTTACCTCGTATTCGCCGTGAGGGTGCGCAACTGATGCGCCTGCTGCTGGAAATCGCTGGTTCTCAGGATGCAACCCTCGCCGAGTTCGCGGACCATCTGGGAGCGCTCAAGTAAACAGCGAATATAGCCTTCGACAAGTCGTTTTATAAAGCTCAAAAACGTAAGGGTGAGCCCGCTACAGAGTATGTCTGTAGCGGACTCACCCTTTTAACTCATTGATGGAAGCCTTAGACGGAGCGACCTACTCATCCTAGACCAGAGCCGCCAACTACCAGAGCTCGTCATCCGCACCGTAGTCGGCAAGTTCCTCACGAATCACCGACATCGACACCGAGGAGGAGTACCCGCGGCGAGCCAGCATCCCCAGTAGTCGGCGGGTCACCTTATCCTTTTCGGCACGGTCGCTCAGGTCCATACCGGGGCGCAGCTTCTTACGCACCAGCTCGGCAGCGTCCTCACGTTCCTGCTCGTCGGTGCGCTGAGCCAGTGCGTTCTCTGCTTCTTCACCGCGCACCCCGCGTTCAGCGAGCTCACGACGCAGCGCGGCGCGGGAGAGCTTCTTGGTGCGGCTCTTCTGTGCCACAAACATTTGGGCGTATTCGGCGTCGTCAATGAGTTTTGCCGCCTCAAACTTATCGAGCAGCGGCTCAATGAGCTCCGCCTCGAAGCCTTCTGCCTGCAACTTCTTACGCAGCTGACCTCGGGTTTTTGCCGAGTACGCCAGCTGATTGTACACGATGGTTTTAGCGCGAGTGTAGGGGTCTGTTTCTTCCGCGACGCGGGCGGTACGCACCTTCTGCTTCCAGGAAGGCACGTTGCTTTCCGACGGTGAGGAAGCATGTCCTATCTGAGAGCCGCCCGGTTGGAAGCCCCGAGCTCGAGAACCGCTCTTTGGGGAACCCGCCGAAGCGGCACGGCTCTTTCCGGTACCAACGCCCTGCGCCTCTTCCTCAGCAATGCCGCGAATGAGTGCTTCTTCAGCCGGGGTGAGTTCTTCGTTCAAGCTGCTTCCTTCCCTGAATAGGTTGCTCCCCGAGCCGCGGCCGGTTGGACTCTTGCGGGTTTCCTCATCGTCACTGCGAGCTCCGAAGGCGGGCGCGTAGGGCGAACGGCTCCGCATTTTCTCTTCCTGCGCCGCGCTCATACGACGGAACCCACGCTTGTAGTCTGTGTTCTTGGAGGCACGCGAAGACTTGCGTTTCTTCTGCTTATCCCGCTGAGCTGCTTGCCGCTCAATCTCTTCCTTTTCTTCGGCGGTGAGCCCCGACCCGATGGATGCGGCACCGGCTCGACTCATACGGCCAGCCGCCATGGGGCGCGGCTCGGCACCGCCGGGGGTGAAGGCACGAACGGGCGCTTCGTCAATGGAGACGGCGGGCAGGTTCGGGTCAACGAGCAGGCTACGACGCGGGGGCTCGCTACTTTCTTCGGAACTGCCATCTTTAAAGTTGGCGGGCGCAGCTTTCAGGAGCAGCTCGGGTACGCGGAACTCCCCCGCGTAGTCGCCGCCGTTATCGCGGGCGATGCTTTCTTCAACAAAGCCGTGCGCGGCGGGGTGCCAGTCCGGGAACTCCTCAGCGGCTACCGAATCCGCGACCCTGTTCCGCGCCCACTTTTTGGATGCGTTTTCTGTGGCCGCTGGTTTCTTCTTAGCCGCTAACTTCTTCTTGGGCGCGGGCTTTTCAGCCTGCCGCGCTTTCGGCTTGGTTTTTTGGGGTGAAGGTTCTTGACCCTCAAGCTTCTCCGCTATCGCTTCTGCGGGTGCTGCTTCGTCCGAGGATACCCAGTATTCCCCTACATACTTAGGCTCTGCCGGATACTGAGGTTCAACCTCATAAGGAGGCTCGTCAGGGTACGGGGGTTCATCCTGATACGGGGGCTCTCCGACAGCAGGAAGCGTAACAGCAGGAGGCGCCTCCCAGCTGAGGGTGGGCTCCGCCAGGGCGGTAGGCGCCTCAAAATTGAGCGCTTCGAAGCCGCCTACCTCAACAGGCGGGGCTGCCGGTTCAAAGGAAATAGCGGTCTCAAAGGAAACAGACGCAGAGAATGCAGAGTCTTGGAAGGCTGAACCTTCCAGAGCCGAGGAACCGAAGTGCGGTTCGGTCCCATCCAGCGCCGCAAAACCGGCATCGTCGTCACGCGCGCTGTTTTGCTCGTGCTCTTCATGACCGTGCTGTTCCGTCATGCTCAGTTCCTCCTCTCCCCTGTATTGGATCGTTTATTGACGGGTCACTGTTGACCCGTGCACCAGACTATACGGCGCTCCCCCATTGTAACGAGGCGCTGTCTCGGCACCCCCGATACTCTCTTTAAAGCACTCTCCGTTAACGACAGATTGCCGTGCACCGTGCGGAATGCACAGCACACGGCAATCAGTCGTGGCGTTAGCAAGAAGCTACGCGGGCCGGTTTAGAAGTCCTCAGCCAGCTCGTCCAGCGGGTCGTTACCCTCGGATTCAGAAGCAACTGCCTGCTCTTCAGCTTCTTCCTCAATGATGCCCAGCTTCACCAGAACCTTGTACTGCAGTTCCTCGGTGAGCTCGGGGTTGTCCTTGAGCAGCTTACGAACGTTCTCACGGCCCTGACCCAGCTGCTCACCATCGTAGGTGAACCATGCGCCGGACTTCTTGACGATGTCGTTCTCCACCGCCAGGTCCAGGATGCCGCCCTCAACGGAGATGCCCTCACCGTAGAGGATGTCGAACTCAGCCTGCTTGAAGGGCGGAGCCATCTTATTCTTCACAATCTTGGCGCGGGTGCGGTTACCGATCGGGTTAGCGCCGTCCTTGAGGGTCTCAATGCGGCGGATGTCGATACGGACCGAAGCGTAGAACTTCAGTGCCTTACCACCGGTGGTAGTTTCGGGAGAGCCGAAGAAGACACCAATCTTCTCACGCAGCTGGTTGATGAAGATTGCGGTGGTGCCGGTTGCGGAGAGGCGGCCGGTAATCTTACGCAGAGCCTGGCTCATGAGGCGAGCCTGCAGGCCCACGTGGGAGTCACCCATGTCACCTTCAATTTCGGCGCGGGGTACCAGTGCTGCAACGGAGTCGACGACCACGATATCAACGGCGCCGGAACCAACCAGCATGTCCATGATCTCCAGTGCCTGCTCGCCGGTGTCGGGCTGAGAGACCAGCAGCTGGTCGATGTCCACACCCAGCTTAGCCGCGTAGATCGGATCCAGTGCGTGCTCGGCGTCGATGAACGCCGCCACGCCGCCTGCCTTCTGAACGTTCGCTACAGCGTGCAGTGCAACGGTGGTCTTACCAGAGGACTCGGGACCGTAGATCTCGATGACGCGGCCACGGGGCAGGCCGCCAATACCCAGAGCTGCATCCAGAGCGATAGCGCCGGTGGAGATCACCTCAGTCTTGGTGATTTCCTTATCACCCAAGCGCATGACCGCGCCCTTGCCGTAATTCTTATCGATCTGTGCCATCACGGCTTCAAGTGCCTTGGCGCGACCCTCTTCGGGAACGCGAGCTACGCTCTGAGACTTGGTGTTCTTAGCCACGGTAGTACCTCGTTCTTTGTGTTGTCAGTGGTTGACGGGAGTAATGTTTCTTCGGAATCGGTGGGACTCGTAATCGAGACCTTGAAGGTTTTGGCCTACCGGTTCCTTCTGAGACTACTCTAGGGTCACAGCCTGACAGGATAAGGCCATTTTTTAAAATCTGTGGAAAACTTTGAAGACTTTTCCAAAAAATTCCTGATGTGGAAAAGTCTAGCATGAGTCGAACAAAATTACGACCCGGTTTCGAATAAATCGGATAGGGTTTCGGCATATATTTTCGAAAAACCCGGATTCTCGGCTAATTATTCGAAAATACTTCCCGCACAGGCGCCAGCACTCGAACAATTGCCAGGGAACAGCTGGTAGGCACCGCACAGGCGCTAGAACACGCCAGGCTCACTACCTAGCGCAACGGCTCCTTATCGGGACCCAGGCGGCGTTCCTGCGGAATCTCCTGCTCCTCACAAATCGCAAGCCACACATCCTTCGGGTTAACGCCCTGATCCAGCGCCTCCGCAGCGGTCACATGACCCAACGACCCCAGCACCAAGTCACGCGCCAGCACCGGAGCATACCCGGCACCGAACTCATACTCCATGCACACCCAAAATTCGCTCAGCTTCACAAGCGCTCCTTCCTCTTCACCGCTAGTTTGCTTCATAATTCGTCACATCGCCCGAGAATAAACTGAGAATAAGCGATGCCGCACACCACCTTACGGGGATGCACGGCATCGCTTCACATTTAGCGCGGCATGTGCCGCCTTGCGTTACTTCGAGAGAATGTAGTAATCGCTCTTGTACTGCTCAGACATCTCAGCCGGAACAGTATCCGGAATCTGAACACCCTCGAGAACTGCCATACGGTCGGCAACCTCACGCAACATCTGGGACATCGGAATATCCAGAGCCTGGCAAATCCATGCCAGCAGTTCGGAGGAAGCTTCCTTCTGACCGCGCTCAACTTCGCTCAGGTAACCGAGGGAAACACGGGCACGCTGGGAAACCTCGCGCAGGGTGCGACCCTGACGCTGGCGAACATCGCGAAGAACCTCACCGATTGCCTGTCGCAGGGGAACAACCTTAGCTTCCTCAACGACCGGGGCGACCTGTCGGGGGGTCTCCTCGATTTCCTTCCACTTAGTAATGCCATTAATCGATACACGCTGCTTAGCCATGAGCTTCTATATCACTTTCCTGAGTAGGTATTCCCGACGCGCGGGACTGTACAGAATAAGCCTAACTGATTTTTGGAGCGTGAGCTAGGTGCCCCGCCACTTTCGTCTTCTTCTTACGGCTTGTATCTATTCAAACAGACGAACCTATGCCTTTATTCCTGCGGAGCTGAAAGAACCCTGTGAATATATTTGAACCGTAAAATTTTTTCTCAGGTAGGCGCTGCACAGATGATTACACAGCCATTCCAGGCGCCACACAGCACAGCACAGTCTAGCCGAGTCGCTACGCCAGCTCATTCTCCAGAACCCCCACCAGCACCACCGCGCACCGCACGCGCCAGCAGAGCAATCGCATCCGCGCTCGCCGCCTCACGAATCTGCGCCCGATCCCCCGAATAGTGCCGCTCAAACACCTCAGAACCGGACGGAGAACACACACCAATATAGACCGTACCCACCGTCTGACCATCCGCAGGATCAGGACCGGCAACACCCGTGGTCGACACCGCATAATCAGCACCGCACACACGCGCCGCACCGACCGCCATCTGCACCGCCACCGCAGGATGCACCGCCCCCTCACGCGCCAGCAGCTGAGCATCCACACCCAACACCTGAGCCTTCACCTCGTAGGCATAGGAAATCACTCCGCCACGGTAATACGCGGATGCGCCCGGCACCGTACAAATCGCGCCGCCCACATCCCCGCCGGTCAGCGACTCAGCCGTTGCCACCAGCACCGGCCCCTCCTGGGAGGCACGCAACCGCACCGCATCACGGAGCAGCAGAGCCGCCGCCTCCGGGGTACCGGAGAAAACCTCAGCAGGATCAAGGGACGGAGCATCTTCAAGTATGAGGGGAACCATTATTCTCTCCTTTCAGCGGCGAACCGCCGACCAAAACCTCACGCGGCACACAACGCACCGCAGGTACAACGAAGGGGAGCAGCACACGCCACTCCCCCCTCGCCTCTAATGACCGCCGCCCTGGGAGGCCTGAGCCTGCAACCAGTTACGACGCAAAATATACGCATCACGCACATACACCAGGCCGGTCCACACGGTAATCGCAGTGACCGCGCCCATCAGAACCCAACCAGGAATCAGCCACCCAAGACCCAGCTGACCCAGCGGCAGAAGCATCAGCACCAGCGCCACCGTCTGTAGCACGGTCTTAATCTTGCCGCCCTTGCTAGCGGCCATCACACCGTACTTAATGATGAACAGACGCATGATTGTAATGCCCCACTCGCGCAGCAGAATCACAATCGTGACCCACCACCACAGCTCACCCAGCGTCGACAGCACAATAAACGCCGCGCCGGTGAGGAACTTATCGGCAATCGGGTCAGCAATCTTGCCGAAGCTCGTAATCAGATTACGCGAGCGCGCCAGATAGCCGTCCGCCCAGTCCGTGAGCATGGCAAGAATGAAAATAATCCACGCCAACCAGCGGTGCATCGAATCTGCGGCACCAAAAGTACCACCCGTAACCAGGGCAACAATGAAGAAAGGAACCGCAATAATACGCAGAACCGTCAACACATTCGGCACATTCCAGTTCGAAGGCTTCGCTGCGCTGACCGCACCTGCGGGTGCGGAATTGCGAGCTTCACTCATAACGGCTCCTTACGGGTAGATCGCTTTCGACGGTGAGAGACCGCGTACGCGCCGACACCTAAACGTATCGGGGATACGCAAACACCCCGTACCATCCATTATACGTGTGCCGTAGCAGACATCACGGGGACAATGCGGGGTGCATGTCGCGGGTTCACTCAGCTGAGTGGGCAGGGCGCTGGAGGACTAGCGGCCAGTCAGCTGCCAGGCGTCCTCTGAACCCTCATCATCGGGCTCATCGAAATAGTCGGTGACCGCTTCACCCGGGTCCACCGCATTCGCGTACGGGTCGGCAGCCGGAGGCTCCTCACCGCGAATACGTGCCAGGGTCACCTGCAGGTCATCCGGGCGGATCAGCACCTCACGTGCCTTCGAGCCCTCCGAGGGGCCCACCACGCCCTGCGATTCCAGCAGGTCCATGATACGGCCAGCCTTCGCGAAGCCCATGCGCAGCTTACGCTGCAGCATCGAAGTCGAACCGAATTGGGTCGTAATCACAATCTCCGCCGCCTGTAACAGATCGTCGAGGTCATCGCCAATTTCCTCATCAATCTGCTTCTTCGCGGCAGAGACCATCACGTCCTCACGGTAGATGGTCGGCGCCTGCTTCTTCACGTGCTCAACCACTGCGTGAATCTCAGACTCAGACACCCACGCACCCTGAACACGCATCGGCTTCGAGGCACCCATCGGCAGGAAGAGTGCGTCACCCTGACCGATCAGTTTCTCGGCGCCGGGCTGATCCAGCACCACGCGAGAGTCCGTCACCGAGGAGGTCGCAAACGCCATACGAGACGGAACGTTCGCCTTAATCAGACCGGTCACCACATCCACCGACGGACGCTGGGTTGCCAGCACCAGGTGAATACCCGCCGCACGCGCCAGCTGCGTAATACGAACAATCGCTTCTTCCACGTCACGCGGAGCGACCATCATCAGGTCGGCGAGCTCGTCAACAATCACCAGCAGGTACGGGTACTCGTGCACCGTGCGCTTACTACCGGGATCGGGCTGAACCTTACCCTCACGCACCGCCTTATTGAAATCGTCCACGTGCTTATAGCCGTAATGGGCGAGGTCATCGTAGCGGGCGTCCATCTCACGAACCACCCACTGAAGAGCCTCAGCTGCCTTCTTCGGGTTCGTAATGATGGGCGTAATCAGATGCGGAATGCCCTCGTAGGCGGTGAGCTCCACACGCTTCGGGTCGACCATCACCAGGCGCACCTGGTCCGGGGTTGAACGCATCAGAATCGAGGTAATCATCGAGTTCACAAACGAAGACTTACCGGCACCGGTCGCACCAGCGACCAGCATATGCGGCATCTTTGCGAGGTTGGCCAGCACGAAGCCGCCCTCAACGTCCTTACCCACACCCATAACCATCGGGTGGTAGTTCGCATGAGCCTGTGAGGAACGCAGCACGTCACCCAGCGCAACGGTCTCACGGTCCGTATTCGGAATCTCAATACCAATAGCAGACTTACCCGGAATCGGGGACAGAATACGAACATCCGGGCTCGCCACAGCGTACGCAATATTCTTGCTCAGCGCGGTCACACGCTCCACCTTCGTGGCGGGACCCAGCTCAATCTCATAGCGGGTCACGGTCGGGCCGCGCGAGAAGCCGGTGACCTGCGCATCCACCTTGAACTGCTCCAGCACATTCGTCAGAGCCTCAACCACATGCTCGTTGACCTCGGAAGATTCCTTGGCGGGAGGACCAGCAACCAGTAACTCCTCCGAGGGCAGCACATAGGTGCCGCGGGAGGACTGCACAACCTGCTCGCCGCGCGCCTGCTCGGTGGTTGCCACCTGAGTATTGTTCTGCAGCGGGCGGGATGCGCCAGCCTCAGGCGCTCGCGAAGCCGCGGGAGCCACGTTCTTCGGGTGCGCACCCGGCGAGTGCATGCGGGTCGGAATCGGAGGCTGAGCCGCGGGGGCAACAGGAGCCTGGGGTGCAGAAACCGGGGCCGCCGACCGTGCTGCAGGCTGTGCAGAGTTAACTACCTGGTGGTGCTTCGTCTGCGGTGCAGCTTCCTCAGAAGCGCCGAAGCCATCGTATGCTTCAACGTCAAAGAGGGGCTCCTCGCCAGGAATACGGTTCACGCGGCCATTCGCCACGGCGGCACGCTGCACCTGGTCCAGGCGGGCTGCGGGTGCATCCGATGCCTCAACATCGAAGAGGTCCGGGCTGCTCGAATACGCACTGTTCTGCGCAGAAGTACCCTGCGCAGCCGGTGCCTGGTTGAGGCGGCCCGGCAGACGGGACAGGCGGTTCGGCTTAGCCGCCGGGCGCGCCTGCTGAGCGGATCCCTGTGCAGAGTCCACGGGCTGTACCGGCATCTGCGTGGTCTCCGGGTGAGTCTCATCCACCACGGCGCTCACGAATGCTTCATCACCGGCGTACTCGTCCAGGGAAGAATCCGTCGACGCAGCGGGAGCAATGCCCAACCAACCGCGCAGACGAGCGAACAGGCCGCCAGACTTCGGAGCCGTACGTGCCGGCTTCTCATCCTCGTACAGGTAGCTACGGTCGTGCTCCTCAGCGTTCAGATTCACGGTCTGAGTTGCATCCGAAGGGCTGTCCTTCACGGAGGTTCGAGTCGTGCCGTTGGGCTTCTCACCCAGAGCCAGACCGACCATGTGCAGGGTACGCGGCACCACCTGACGAATCGGAGTATTCGTCAGAACCATCAGACCGGCAATACCCAGCAGCAGATGAATCAGAATCTCAACGAACGCAATACCGCCGCTCACACGCACAATGGGGGTGCCCAGCAGAACGCCAGCCACGCCTCCACCAGCCCAGACGGCGTCAAAACCATCCGCGAAGGTCGGGTGACCCGCATGGCGGGCAAAGAACAGGGAGGTCGCCACCAGTATGATGAAGGAGCCCACCGCCACGCGGTTATTACGTTTAATGAGGTCAGGTCCACGGAAAATGCACCACGCCATGATAAGGCAGAACACCGGAATCAGCAGGGCACCCTGACCGAAAATACCGCCCAGCATGGTGTGCCAGGCATCCAGCGGCGCTCGCAACAAACCGAGGGAGGTATGGGAACGCCAGTTGTACCACTCCACCCCTGCGCTAATCATGCCAAACAGCAGGATGGTGAGCGCGCCACCGTCACGGCGGTCTTCGGGCGCAAGGTCGGTGCGCACCGCACCAATGGAGCGGAAGAGCCCACCGATAGCGTGAGCTATACTCAGCCAGACGGAGGAGATAGCGCCCGCTACAGGGTTCGCTGTGTTGGCACCGCGCTGGGCGCCGCCTCGGGAGGTGGTGCGCTTGCGGGTGGTCTTTTTAGTGTTTGCTTTAGTAGAGGTCGTGTTACGACCCTTCGTGGTCCGTGGAGCCATACCTTTTAGGGTATCAACCTTCCCGTTAATGTACCGATTCTTTCGTTATCAGTGAGCTAAAAAGTGCACCTCGCCCGGCGCCTATGTGGGCATTGATAGGGCACTGATAAGGCGCTTCTCTCCCCCCCCCCCCCCCCCCACTGCGTTCGCTTTCGCGTAGCTTTCGCGCATACGTTCTGCAGGTACACAGCAGGCGGAGCCGACACAACGTATCGACCCCGCCTTTTCGCTATGACAGGCAGCTAGCCTCGCGCAGAGTATTAGTTCTTCGCGGCCTTCGAGGTGTTCTCAACAACCACGGGAACAATCATGGGCTTGCGACGCAGACGGCGAGAAATCCAGGCGCCGATGGTGCGGCGCACAATCTGCTGCAGCTGCTGCACGGTGTGCACCTTCTCCGGTGCGCGGTGCAGAGCATCCTCCAGAGCGGCAGTAATCTTCGGAACAATCTCGTCAAAGACCGAGTCGTCCTCAGCGATACCGCGAGCATGAATATCCGGGCCGGTCACCACGCGCTTAGTTGCGCGGTCAATGACGGTCACAATGGACACGAAGCCCTCTTCGCCCAGGATGCGGCGGTCCTTCAGATCGCTCTCGGTGACCTCACCGACAGAGCGGCCGTCAACGTACAGGTACTCGCAGGGAACCTCGCCCACCACAGAGGCCACGCCATCGCGCAAATCCACGACGGTGCCGGACTCGCAGAGCAGCACGCTCTTCTTCGGAACACCGGTCTCCATCGCCAGGTCGCCGCTGGCAATCAGGTGGCGAACCTCACCGTGAACCGGCATAACGTTCTTCGGCTTGAGAATGTTGTAGCAGTACAGCAGCTCACCCGCAGCAGCGTGACCGGAAACGTGAACCTTCGCATTGCCCTTGTGCACCACGTTAGCTCCCAGCTTCATGAGGGCGTTAATGATGCGGAAGACGCTGGTCTCGTTACCGGGAATCAACGAGGATGCGAGCACCACGGTATCGCCAGGCTCAATTTGAATCTTGTGGTCACCGTTCGCCATGCGCGACAGTGCCGCCATCGGCTCGCCCTGCGAACCGGTGCACATCATCACGATCTGGTCGGGGCGATAGTCATCGACCTTCTTCAAGTCCACCAGCACGTTCGCGGGAACCTTCAGGTAGCCCAGCTTCTCAGCAATGGTCATGTTACGCACCATGGAGCGGCCCACGAGCACGACCTTACGGCCACGCTCAGCGGCTGCATCCAGCACCTGCTGCACTCGGTGAACGTGCGAGGAAAAGGACGCCACAATAATGCGACCGCTTGCGTCACGGAAAACGTTCGATAGCACCGGACCGATATGCTTCTCGGTCGGGGTGAAGCCGGGAACCTCAGCGTTGGTGGAGTCCGGCAGGAACAGGTCCACGCCCTCCTCGCCCAGGCGGGCGAAGTGGCGCAGGTCGGTGATACGGCCATCCAGCGGCAGCTGGTCCATCTTGAAGTCACCGGTGTGCAGGACCTTACCCGCCTGGGTGCGGATGTAGACAGCCAGCGCATCCGGAATCGAGTGGTTCACGGCAACGAACTCACACTCAAACGGGCCGAAACGCTCCACCTGGTGCTCCTTCACCGCGAGGGTGTAGGGCTTGATGCGGTGCTCGGCGAGCTTCGCCTCAACCAGCGCCAGGGTCAGTTCGGAACCAACCAGGGGGATATCGGGGCGGCGGCGCAGCAGGTAGGGGACCGCGCCAATATGGTCCTCGTGGCCGTGGGTCAGAACCATGGCAACGACGTCGTCCAGACGGTCAACAATGTAGCTGAAGTCGGGCAGGATTAGGTCCACGCCGGGCTGGGACTCTTCGGGGAAGAGCACGCCACAGTCAACAATCAGCAGCTTGCCGTTAATTTCGTACACGGTCATATTACGACCGACTTCGCCCAAACCGCCCAGGGGCACCACGCGCAGGGTGTCCTTCTTCAGGCGGGGCGGGAGGGGAAGATTCGCTTCAAAGACGCTCATCGTGTGTCTCCTCTTTCTTCTATGTTTTCTTGTGATGTCTGTGATTCGTAGGCGATGCTTCGTACCGCAAGCACTCCAGCGGGTTCGGCTCTCACGTGCCGAGGCTGCGGAAGTGCTGCCGGTGCGTCCAAATCACCGAAAGTATTAAAAGTATTGGGGACGTACTGCACGGGTGCCTCTGCCTAAGTTAAGTCCCTGCCTGAGTGGGGACCGAATCATTGGGCAGTAAACCGCGGCAATACGTCAGAGCGGACCCCTCACCCATTGCTAGGTGTGGAGTCCGCGTCCGTTGGCTATATCATGCCCCCCCGAAGGCGGGGTATGACGGTAGCCAAAATCCTCTATATATGCGCTCCCCGCACTATTGCGTGATTGGGCAGGCATCAAAGTTTAGGAGTTCTTCAGGGTGTGAGCGATACTCGAGGAGAGCAGGTCAGCTCGCATCGCCTGGGCAACATCCGGTTCGGAGAGTACGTGCGGCAGGCGAACGACAGGCTGGTCCAGTACACCCTGCCAGGAAAGAATTTCCTTGGCGGCAACGCAACCGGGGGCACGTCCCATGGTCGCTCGGACAATCGGAGTCAGTTCCAGGTGAAGACGCTGCGCTTCCACCAGATCCTGTGCAACGACAGCATCAATCAGGGCACGGAAGAGTGCGGGTGCCACATGTGCGGTCACCGAAACAAGGCCGACGGCACCCGTTGCCATCCAGGGAAGGGTCAGTCCGTCGTCGCCGCTGTAGTAGTGCAGGTCGGTGGTTGCCATGACTTCGGTTGCGGCACCGAAGTCTGCCTTGGCGTCTTTCACCGCTACAATACTATCAATTTCTGCCAGGCGATGGTAGGTTTCGGGTGCGATGGGGATGCCCGCACGACCCGGAATATCGTAAAGCATGACGGGGGTCTCAGTTGCCTTCGCAACGGTCGCAAAATGAGCGTAGACACCCGGCTGAGTCGGCTTGTTGTAGTACGGAGTCACGACCAGCAGGCCGTCCACACCAACCTTTTCGGCGCGGTGCGCCAGCTCAATAGTATGCGCGGTATCGTTCGAACCAACACCGGCAATAATCTTTGCTCGAGAACCAACAGTGTCCTTCACGATTTGGAAGACGCGCTCGTTTTCGTCATCGGTCATGGTGGAGTATTCGCCGGTGGTGCCGCAGACCACCAGGCCATCGTGGCCATTCTCCACAAGGTAGCTCGCCAGGTCTGCGACCTGCTTTTCGTCAACGGAGCCGTCCTTCGCGAAGGGGGTTACCATTGCGGTCAGAAGGCGACCGAAGACTGGTTCAACAAAAGTGCCGGGATTCGAAAGGTTCTCAGACATATGTCCAGAGTACGCCCGAACTGCAGATTTTTGCCACAGAGCGCATAAGTTTTCATATCTGTTCTACTATTCGGACTCTTTCAAACCCACGGTACTTTCGCGAAGGTTCACCCGCAGGGGCTATGAAACCGGGCGCGAAGCCTCAGCGTTATCAACCACACATCAAAAAAATATGCGGCATTGAGAATGAATCACCGCGGCTACGCCTAGTGAATAGCCTTCGCCTGACGGCCCGAACGCAATGCCCACGCGTTACGCATTGCCGCACGGGCACGCTTGCGCTCACCACCCGCATCGTACATGCACGACAAGTTGAACCACGCCTTCCAGTTATTCGGCTCCTGCTCCACCGCCTCCGCGAAGCTCTCAAACTCCGCAGCCGCAGCCTCACGGTCCACACGGCCGGAGGGGGTGCGCGGCAGGTTATCCTCCACCAGCTCGTTCGAAGCCGCCAATTCCCGAGCCATACGCTGAATACGGGCGCCGAAAAGCACCTCACGCACCAGCGCCCACGCGCCCAGAATCGGCAGCAAAATCATACCCGCACCAAGCACAATGCCAGCCACCGAACCGGAAGCCAGCATCACAAAGCCCTGTTGCGCAATATGCGCCAAATACAGGGTCAGTAGGGCGCAAGTCATTGCCGCGAAGGTCTTACCCCAACCGCCGGCATCCACCGCAACGAAGACGGCGCTAAAAATCAGTACGCCCAAAATCAAAGCACGCACCGTCAGCGGCAGCGGCAGAATCAGCACAGTCAGCACCATCAGCGCACAGGCGCAGACAGCCCACAAACGCAGGGAAGTCCACCAGGGGCCACGGCTACGCGCCTCAGACGGAGCCGACGAAACCTCGTGTGAAGTCTGTTCAGACAATACTCTCTCCTAGGACAAATCCATGTAGGCGTCCAAGCCCACGCTCAAACCGGGATACGCCGCCACCTCACGCACACCCAACAGCACGCCGGGCATAAAGGAGGCACGGTCAAAGGAATCATGACGAATCACGAGCTGCTGACCGGGGTCTCCCAGCAGAATCTCCTGGTGCGCCACCATGCCGCGCAGACGCACCGCGTGTACGTGAATATCGTCGACCACTGCGCCACGCGAGCCCAAAGGATCGGAAGTGGTGGCATCGGGGCTTACACCCACGCCAGCCTCCGTACGGGCAGCAGCCACCTTGCGGGCAGTATGCACAGCGGTACCGGAGGGGGCGTCCACCTTATTCGGGTGGTGAATCTCAATAATTTCTACAGATTCGAAGTAGCGTGCCGCTTTCGCCGCAAACTCGGTGGCGAGGATCGAACCAATCGCGAAGTTCGGGGCGATGAGCACACCCACCTCGGTGTGCTCAGCCAGTAGCGCTCTCAGGGACTCCAGGCGTTCGGGGGTCCAACCGGTCGTACCAACCACAGCGTGCATACCATGCTCCACCGCGAAGCGCACATTTGCTTCGCTGGATTCAGGAACGGTCAGGTCAATAACAATCTCTGCCCCGGCATCGACCAGCTCCTGCAGGTCGTCGCCGCGGCCCAGCGCCGCCACCAGGTCTATGTCTGCGGAGGTGTTGACGGCACGCACCGCCTCGGAACCCATGCGGCCCGCAGCACCGAGTACCGCTACCTTCCAGATTTTTTCATCAACCTCGTGGGTCATGATTCTCTCCTCCGTAACTTGTTGGCGCCCCGACGATGGGGGTTGTGACGTACAGCCTCTATTATCCCCTCTGTGGGCACGGTGCACGCCATCGCACACACAGGGTGAGATACCCTGCGGAACCTCATCAGTATAAAAACGAAGTATTATGTGCGTCATATACGGGTATTTATATGTCATCTAAAGGGAACAAACATATAATTAGCAAGTATTTCTATAATTTCCGTCCTACGGAGTACACAAACAGTATGAAGTCCCTCTTTACCTCCTCCGTGCGTCCAGATGAGGCTAACCGGCGTTATATTCTGCCGGGTTTGGACGGCCTGCGAGCAATCGCTGTGCTCCTCGTGATGGTGTACCACTTCTGGCCCACCGTACTACCCGGCGGCATGATCGGCGTAGATATTTTCTTCGTCATCTCCGGTTTCCTGATTACTTCCCTGCTTCTACGTGAAGGTACACTCACCGGCAAAATTGCCCTGGGTAGCTTCTGGATTCGCCGTGCCCGCCGACTGCTTCCCGCCATTGCCCTGCTGATTCTGGTCATGGGACCGGTCAGCCTGCTCGTTGGCGGCGATATTCAGGTGAACCTGGGTCGACAACTTGCCGGTGCGGCGACCTTCTCGTCCAACTGGATTTCCATTTTTTCCGGTAACGACTACTTCGCGCAGACTTCCCCGGAGCTTTTCACGAACTTCTGGTCCCTGGCAGTGGAAGAACAGTTCTACGTGGTCTGGCCCCTGCTGATTGTTAGCGCTGGCATACTGTTGCGCCGTTCATGGCGTCGTTTCAGCGTGGTCATGGTGCTTGGTATTATTGCGTCGCTGAGCACTGCCACCGCACTGCTGATGTCCGGCTCCCCCATTAGCCGCATCTACTACGGCACTGACACTCACCTCTACGGTCTGCTACTCGGCGCCCTGCTGGCGTTCGCTCGCCCCTGGTCCCTGTATCCCCCGCTACAGCAGTCCGTACTGTACCGCGTAGCTCAGCCCTTCGGTCTGGTCGCTTTCGCCCGCGTCATGATTAGCTGGTTATCCCTATTCGCCCTGATTCCCTACGCAATTCTGGTTCCTGAGTCTGCACCCGGAGCGATTCCCTGGGGTCTGTTCGGTGCCTCCCTGTTGGCGCTGGGCGTAATTCAGGGTATGTTACCCGATATGCTTGCTGGCGCCTCCGAAATGTTGCGCCGCCTACTGAACTTCGCTCCCCTACGCTGGGTGGGCGAGCGCTCCTACGGCCTGTATCTGTGGCATTGGCCGCTTGCTGTAGTGATGCATTATGTGCTGGGCGCGGATCGCTCCCCGCTGGTGAACGCGGGCGTTTTTGTTGCGACCTTCGTTATTGCAGAGATGTCGTACCGCTGGGTTGAGACCCCGATTCGCCGCTACGGTTTCCGAGGTAGTGCTAACCGTGTGGTGGCGGCCTTCCAGTCCTCGCGCACTAAGTTCCTGCCGGTTTCGGTCGCCCTTGCGGCTGTCGTGGCGGCTGCTTCAACCGGTCTGGCGGTATACACCGCTCCGGCAATGACTACCGCCCAGCAGTCCGTTGAGGATGGCAAGCGTGCCGCCGTTGAGCGTCTGAAGGCACGTCAGGAGGCGCAGGCTGCGAGCGCATCAGCAAGCGCAAGCGCTACGGGTAAGGATACAAAGGCTTCCGCAAGCCCCTCAGCTTCGAAGGAAGCGACCGGTTCCGTGAACTCTTCACAGGTGACTATTGTGGGTGACTCCATTGTGGTGGCAGTATCCCCCGAGCTGTACGACAAGATGCCCGAAGCATCCATCGATGCGGCGGAGGGACGCACCATCGCCAAGGCTCTGCCGATTATTAAGTCCATGGGAGCCAGCGGCCAAATCCGTAAGACCTTCGTGCTGTCGGTGACCGCGAACTCGACCATTCTGGACGGTCAGCTCGACGAGGTTCTGGCGGCTATGCCCGCCGATTCTAAACTGGTGCTGGTCACCGGTTACGGCCCGCGCAACCTAACCTGGATTGACTACTCGAACGGTAAGATTCACGAGTTTGCGGCTCAGCATTCTAATCGTGTGATTATTGCGGATTGGAACTCTGCGATTCGCCAGGCTCTGCAAACTCAGAATGGTCTTCTCACCTCCGATGGTGTTCATCCGGAGGCAGCCGGCCAGGAACTCTACGCTCAAGTGCTGATGGAGGCTATCGCCAAGGCACAGAAGTAGCGTGCAGAAGTAGCCCTCAGAGGTAGTGTTCTGGGGTAGCTTTTCGATTCTGCCGCTCATGCTGAGCGTCAAGAGCATGGACGGCAGAGTGCCCCAGAAGCACTTCTCGGAAACGCCTCTGCAATAGGACCGATACAAACCAAATGCCCGTTCCCTCCCCGCTTTAGTGGGGTGTGGAAACGGGCATTCTATGCCGTAAGCATTGAGCGTTAGCGCACGATGGTGGTAATCATCTGCTGCTGCCCCAGGTACGCCGCCAGGTCGCGCACCTCCTCCAGAGAGACCGCACGGATCTTCTCCAGCAGTTCATCGGTGCTGGTGAACAGACCCGAGTCCAGCTCGGCGCGGCCCAGGCGGGACATGCGCGAACCCGAATCCTCGCTACCGAGCACGGTGGAACCAGCCAGCTGGCCGCGGACCTTCGTCAGCTCCTCTTCGGTAATACCGGCGGTGGCGAGCTTATCGAACTCGTAGCCCATGACCTCGCGCACCTGCTCGGTCTTAGCGGGTAGGCAGCCTGCGTACATGCCGAAGTAGCCGGCGTCCGAGTACGCACCGGAGAACGCAAACGTGCTGTATGCCAGACCGCGCTTCTCACGAATCTCCTGGAACAGACGCGAGGACATACCCGCACCGAACGCGCTGGTCAGTACGCTCATCGCGTAGCGGCGGTCATCCCCGGCAATAATGCTCGGGCAGCCCATCACAATGTTGGTCTGTTCGAAGCCTTTCTCCACCTCACGCAGCTCGCTCAGCGGAACAATGCCGCTGTCGGTACGTACGCGACGCGGTGCCGGTGCCACACCCTCCTGTAGGTTCCAGCCGTAGCGGGTCAGTGCCTCCAGCACGAGGCGGACCATAGTGCTGTGTTCCAGCGAACCGGCGGCAGAAATAACCAGGCGGTCCGGGGTGTAGTAGCGCTTGTAGTGCTCCCACACGGCGTCACGCGGCACCTCGGTAATCTCCAGCGGGGTACCGCCAATGGGTCGGCCCAGCGGGTTCTCACCCATGAGCTGCTCCACAAAGTTTTCGAAAGCAACGTCGGTCGGGTCGTCCTGGTCCATGGCGATCTCTTCGAGGATCACACCGCGTTCCTGCTCAAGATGAGCCGGATCCAGCAGGGCGTTGGTGACCATATCGGTGATGACGTCCACCGCCATGGGCGCGTCATCGTCGAGCACACGCGCGTAGTAGCAGGTGTGTTCCTTAGCGGTCAGCGCATTGGATTCACCGCCTACCGCATCGAAGGATGATGCGATGTCCAGGGCGGTGCGGGTGCCGGTGCCTTTGAACAGCAGGTGCTCCAGGAAGTGGGTGGAACCAAGCATGCCGGGGGCTTCGTCTCGGGAGCCGACTCCGACCCAGAATCCGATAGATACGCCGCGGGTACCGGGCATTTTTTCGGTAATCACGCGTACGCCACCGGGCAGGATGGAGCGGCGCACCTCGTTACCGCCTACACCCTCGTAGATGAGGCGGCCATGCTCGTAGTTGAGCTCTTCGGCAATGGCCTCAAGCTCGACGGGTAGGGAAATAGACATAGAGAGAAGAACCTTTCAACAGGTACATCTGAAGGTAAGCATTTCTGTCCCACTACCTGTAGGCAGTCCCACAGTTGGTGGGGCGGGTGAGAGTCAAAAGATGCAGGACAAGCACAGCGAAGGGGCGCCCGGTACATCCGGTGGGGAATGAACCGCACCGGGTGCGCCGAACGCCCCTCATCGTTTAGCAGAGGTTACGACTACTCGTCGTCGCCACCCTCAACAACCGGTGCCAGCGAGAGCTTGCCGCGGTCATCAATCTTGGTGATCTCCACCTGGACCTTCTGGCCCACGGAGACAACGTCCTCAGCATCAACAACGCGCTTGCCGCCGTTAAGCTTACGCATCTCGGAGATGTGCAGCAGGCCGTCCTTACCGGGGGTCAGGGAGATAAACGCACCGAAGTCGGTCACCTTCACCACGGTACCCAGGTAGCGTTCGCCGACCTCGGGAACCTGCGGGTTTGCGATAGCGTTTACTGCCGCACGGGCAGCCTCGGCGGAGGGGCCGTCAGCTGCGCCGATATACACGGTGCCGTCGTCCTCAATGGAGATGTCTGCGCCGGTGTCTTCCTGAATCTGGTTGATCATCTTACCCTTGGGGCCGATGACCTCACCAATCTTGGCAACCGGGATCTTCACGGAAATAATGCGCGGTGCGAACTCGCTCATCTCATCCGGTGCGTCAATCGCGCTGACGAGCACCTCGAGGATGTGCAGGCGAGCCTCACGTGCCTGAGTCAGTGCGCCAGCGAGCACGGATGCGGGGATACCGTCGAGCTTGGTGTCCAGCTGGATAGCGGTCACGAACTCGGAGGTACCTGCAACCTTGAAGTCCATATCGCCCAGTGCGTCTTCCGCACCGAGAATGTCGGTCAGGGCTGCGTAGCGGGTCTCGCCGTCAACCTCGTCAGAGACCAGACCCATTGCAATACCTGCAACGGGTGCGCGCAGCGGCACACCGGCGTTCAGCAGGGACAGGGTCGATGCGCAAACCGAACCCATGGAGGTCGAGCCGTTGGAGCCCAGAGCCTCAGAGACCTGACGGATTGCGTAGGGGAACTCTTCGCGGGAGGGCAGCACCGGGGTGATTGCGCGCTCTGCTAGTGCACCGTGGCCGATTTCACGGCGCTTGGGTGAACCCACGCGGCCGGTCTCACCGGTGGAGTACGGCGGGAAGTTGTAGTGGTGGATGTAGCGCTTGGACTTCACCGGGTGGAGGGAGTCCAGCTGCTGCTCCATCTTGAGCATGTTCAGGGTGGTGATACCCATAATCTGGGTTTCGCCGCGCTCGAAGAGAGCGGAACCGTGAACGCGGGGCAGGATTTCAACCTCAGCGGTGAGCTGGCGGATGTCGGTCAGGCCGCGGCCGTCAATACGGACCTGCTCGGTGAGGATGCGCTGGCGAACCACGTGCTTGGTCAGGGCAGCAAATGCTACGGAGACCTCGTTGGAGCGCTCTTCGAATTCCTTACCTTCACCAGTGAGAGCTGCCATGAGCTCTTCCTGCAGCTCAGCAGCTGCTGCTTCGCGCTCCTGCTTGCCAGCGATGGAGTACACCTCTGCCAGGCGGTCTGCTGCGAATGCCTCAACTGCTGCGTCAACATCCTCGCCGTGGCCGCCGAAGAAGGGCAGTTCAAGGGCGGGCTTACCTGCGCGAGCCACCAGGTCAGCCTGTGCCTTGCACAGTGCTGCGATGAAGGGCTTAGCTGCTTCCAGACCCTCTGCCACGATCTCTTCGGTGGGGGCGGTCTGGCCGTCTTCCTTGATGAGCTTCCAGGAGTTGTCGGTTGCTTCCGCCTCAACCATCATGATTGCGACGTCTTCGGTACCGTCAGCCTTGGTGACGATACGGCCTGCAACAGCCATGTCGAAGACAGCGTTTTCCAGCTGGGAGTACTTGGGGAAGCAGACCCACTGACCGTCAATCAGTGCCATGCGCACACCACCGATGGGGCCGTTGAACGGCGCGCCGGACAGGGAGGTCGATGCGGAGGCAGCGTTGATTGCGAAGGTGTTGTAGATTTCATCCGGCTCATAGGTCAGGACAGTAACAACAACCTGCACTTCGTTGCGGATGCCCTTGGTGAAGGCGGGGCGCAGCGGGCGGTCAATCAGGCGTGCAGCCAGGATTGCTTCGGTACTGGGGCGGCCTTCGCGGCGGAAGTACGATGCGGGGATCTTGCCGCCTGCATACATGCGCTCTTCCACATCCACGGTCAGCGGGAAGAAGTCGAAGCCCTCACGGGGAGACTTGCCGATTGCAGTTGCGGAGAGCAGGGTGGTCTCGTCATCGATAGTGACGAGGACGGAGCCAGCTGCCTGCTTTGCGAGGCGGCCAGTTTCAAAGCGCACGTGGCGCTTACCGTGAATGCCGTTGTCGATTTCGACTTCGGCAAACTTGATTTCGGGACCTTCCACGGTTCCTTCTTTCTTCTTGGCAGGCCGTACGGTGCACGAGTCGGCCTTCGATAGGAAACCACGGCACCTCTCCCCTACCTTTTCGTGTGCGCGACGCGTGTCAGCAAGGTTGTGGGGTGGTGTTGTTCCGTAATTCGCTACCGAGGACCGCGGCGTGTGTGCCGGCACGGCCTTCTGTTCTTTCTTTCAGGTGGGACGGCATCTTCTCACGATTACTCGCTGTGGATTCTAGCATTGGAATCTAACACTGAAATCTAGCGAGTAGAAGATGCGCCCCTCAACGCGGCAGTACGGACGCGCTGGCGCTACCCGCCTCCATGATGGAGGGTTGGTAGTGCTGACAGCACGTCCGCACACACCGCCTCAAGGCGATTAATCACCACAAAAGCGTCAAGACGCTCCTGTTTTATCGGCGCAGACCCAGGCGCTCGATCAGCGAACGGTAACGCTCGATGTCGACGCTCTTCAGGTAGCCGAGCATGTTGCGGCGACGACCAACGAGGATCATCAGGCCACGACGGGAGTGGTGATCGTGCTTGTGGAACTTCAGGTGCTCGGTCAGGTCGGCGATACGACGAGACAGAACTGCAATCTGAACCTCGGGCGAACCGGTGTCGCCCTCGTGGGTTGCGTATTCCTTGATGATTGCCTGCTTGACAGCGGGATCCAGTGCCACTTTTAACTCCTAGAGTTAGTACCGCATACGTCCCGTACGGACGGTTGCCGCCGGGGGTGGGCTTACGCCCTGTACTACACGTCGTCTACTGCGGACTGCAGACGCGTTCTTCCCATTCTACGCTACCGGGGCACTTTCGTGGAAGGGTGAACAGAATCCCGGCGGCAGGTAGCTCATCACACTACCAGTCGCCGGGCTTCACAGCCTGGTTCTCACGCAGGGTTCGTGTACCGGGCTTGACGTTGAGAATTCAGTGTTTATGCTTCTGCTCTTTGTGCTTCTCTTCTCTACGCTTCAGCGCGAGCGCGGACCACCACGAGGCGATAGTAGCCCAGCAGGAACAGGCACCAGATTGCGCCCATCACCAGCGCCAGCTGGGTATCGGCGAAGCAGCCGAAGAGCACCACTATAAAGATCATGAACGCCAACGCCAGGTAGCTCAGCCACAGAGGCTGGCGTACCGGCTGCACCTTGATATCAGCACCACTGCGCTTGAACGCGATGTGCGCCAGCAAAATCATAACCCACACGAATACGGTCGCGAAGGTTGCCAGGGAGGCGACCACCTCGAACGCATTCTCGAAGAGCACGTTCACGATCACACCGACCGCCATGACCAGCACCATGATGATGGTGGTCATCCAGGGCGCACCATTTTTGGTGACCTTCGCGAAGGAGGCCGGTGCCAGGTTCTGCTTCGCCAAACCGTACATCATGCGGCCGGCACCGTACACGTCCGCGTTCAGCGCAGAGATTGCGGCGGTAATGATGACCACGTTCAGAATCGAAGCAGCAGCCGGAATACCCAGTCCCTCAAAGATCTGCACGAACGGCGAGTTTGCCTTCGTCACTGAGTACCAGGGGTACAGGGACATGATGACCGACAGGGTCAGAATGTAGAAGATGAGGATGCGGAACGGCACCGTGCGAATCGCCTTGGGAATTGAGGTGCGCGGGTCCTTCGCCTCACCGGCGGCAATACCGATGTTCTCAATACCGCCGAAAGCAAACATCACCACGGTAAAGCAGGCAAGGAAGCCGGTAAATCCGTTCGCGAAGAAGCCACCCTCAAGTGACCAGAGGTTCGTGACCGATGGTGCCACCGAATCATGCGCCTGCACGCCGACGAAAAGTAGGGCGATACCGCCAACAATCATGGCGATAATGGCGGTGACTTTCACGAGGGTGAACCAGAATTCGGTCTCGCCGAATGCCTTGACCTTCGCCAGGTTAATGGCGAGCAGAATCAGCAGGACAGAGACAATCCAAATCCAGGAGGGGCTGTTCGGGAACCAGAACTTCATGTACACGGCAAAGGCGGTGACGTCCGCAATGGCGACCAGCGCCATTTCCAGGGCGTAGGTCCAGCCGGTCACGAAACCAGCCCAGCGCCCGAGGTATCGGGTGGCGTATTCGGAGAATGCTCCGGAGACCGGGTGCGCCAGGGCAAGTTCGCCCATTGCGCGCATCACCATGAACACTGCCGCGCCGCCAATAACGTAGGCAAGCAGTACGGAGGGGCCCGCCAGCTGAATGGCGGATGCCGAGCCGTAGAACAGGCCGGTGCCGATGGCGGAGCCGAGGGCGATGAACATGATATGGCGCAGGGAGAGTCCACGCGCTAACTGCGGGCTCTCGGGGGCTACTGCTCCCTGCTGTACCGGGGATGAGTCCGGAGTGGTATTCATCTTCTTCTTTTCCTTTACCTCGTGGGGTGTACCCGCTTATGGCGGGGAAACGTATCGGGCGGTGCTGAGCTTGCCTGTGCTATAGCAGTTCGCAGGTGGTCTAGCGCGGCACCGACTGGTTCACTCCCCATCGAGTGATGGGGCGTTGCGAGAAGGTGTTGTCTTCGCGCGTCGCCCCGACGCATCCGCTCCCAGCCTGCACGGCGGGAGGGAACGCAAAAGACGGCGGGAAGGCAACGTTGCCTTTCCGCCGTCTTTTTTGTCAAAGACTACTTCTGTCGCTTACGTCCAATGACGATAGAACACAGAGCGGTTACAGCAGTCACAGTGTAGACTGCAGGCCACGCGCCAAGCTTTTTGGCGAGCGGATGAGCGGCGCCGAACGCTCCGAGGTAGAGAGCGGTGAGGAAGGTGGCACGGCCTGCGCCAGCCTTACGCTTCCAATTCTTGTAAGCCACGGCACCACACAGTGCCAGGACAGCGCCACCGAGCGGGCGGACGCCAGTGCTAGATGCAACCTTGTAGCCACCGAGCAGACCGGTGACGGAGGCGAGAGTCGGGCAGAACTTCACGACGGACTCCTCTGTGAGATCGGATAGTTTCCACATTCATAGTACTCCACGACACACAGAATGTATATTCACCACGATTAATATTTCTGCATTTATCACGGATCGGGTGCATCAAAGAGCCGGGCAACAGAAAGACTGAGGTAAAAAAGACCGGGGCGCAAACCCATTAGGCTCACGCCCCGGCGCTTCTCAATGCGAGCTCACATCCCGACGCATGCTCTAAAAGATTTAGAGTTTTAGTTTCAGAGATTTAGCTTTAGAGAGCCAGATCCAGCGCCTCCAGCTGCGCTTCGGTCCACAGCTCAGCAGCCAGCTGCAGAGCGTAACGAGCCGAACGAGGAGCCACGACATCCACGGAGAGGTGGAAGTCCTGGTCAGCCTCCGGGCCGCACAGATCAGACACGCAACGCACACCGATAAACGGAATCTCGTAGTTGTGGCAGACCTGCGCAATAGCGGTGGTCTCCATGTCGGTGCTGATGGCACCCTCGAATGCTTCGCGGGTGTCTTTCACGTTGTGGGCGGTCACGAAGGAGTTACCCGCCAGCATCTGGCCGCGGCGCACCTCCCACGCGCTCTCAGACTGCTCACGCACCGGCTCCAATGCGGCGAGCGCATGCTCCAGAGCATCCTGCCACTCGTCCGCCTGACCGTCGTAGCTTTCGGGCATGCCGGGAACCTGGCCGCGTGCGTAACCGAACGCAGTCGCGTCGGCATCAGTATAAGTGTAGTTCTCACCAATCAGCACATCGCCCACGTTAATGCCGCGAGCCAAACCGCCTGCGGTACCTGCGCTAATGACGCCCAGGCAATTCGAGGAGTAGCTGATTGCCTCGGTGACGGCACTCGCCGCGTTCACCAGACCAATCTTGGAGCGAACCAGCAGCAGCGGAACCTGGTCCTCGCCCACCTGCAGGTAGCGCGGGTGGAATACCGCCGCGCCCTCGGTGAAGGAGGGCTGCAGTTCCTCGGTCATCTTCAGGAAAGGCGCGAGCTCCTCATCCATAGCCACCTGAATAATAATGGCGTTGGACATGCCGTCCATCAGCTCAAACATGCTGTTGAACGCCTCAGCCGGGTCGAAAGCATTCGGATCAAAGTCCACCGGGTTGAAGGCGGATGCGAAAGCGTCGGGAATCTGTGCACTCATTACGCCATCACCTGCGCCCACTCATCGCGTGCCGCGAGAAACTCTCGAGCCGCAACTTGCGCACCTTCGAGGGTGTGGTTGGCGCCCCAACCGCACTGCACCTCGTTCGCTGCCGGAACCTCGGTCGCATTGAGGATATCGTTGAGGGTTGCTTCCAGGATGGGGAAGAACTCCTCGGGCTCCAGGCCCAGGGTCAGCGCGTAGAAACCGGTCTGGCAACCCATCGGGGAGAAGTCAATCAGACGGTCGGTGTGGTTGCGCATATGTTCGGCACTCAGGTGCTCGATGGAGTGCACGGTGGGCATTTCCAGATGCGCGGTGTTCGGCTGGGTGAAGCGGATATCGTACTTGATGAGGGTGTCGCCACCGGGCAGGACCTTGCGGTCTGCGATACGCACGTAGGGTGCTGCTACCGCGCGGTGGTCGAGGTTGAAGGATTCGACGTTCATTTTTTCCATGACTCTATCTTCTCTTAAAACCGGGGCGACTAAAACAGGGATACCTCGCGGGCGACATAGGACGTAAAGACTGACAACACAGGATGTTTCACGGGCGGCGCAGCAGGTCAGGCGCGGAAAGATACCCAGTCCGGTGCACAAAAGCCCCGGCGGCAGATTCAAAAATCTGCCGCCGGGGCTACAAGCTGTTATCACAGGGGCATGAGCGCAGGACGCCGCTCATAGATGAGCAGTGGGGCTACTTTACTTCCGCCTGCACCGGGCACTCCGGCGGGCAGTAACTTCTAACGTCCTCAGCCAGCACCTCGCGGGTCTGCACCACATCATCATTAATCTGCTCAATCAGCGCCTCAACACCGGTGTACGCCACCATGGGGCGCAGACGCTTCACGAACTCAATCAGCACATGCTGACCGTACAGGTTGAAATCCTCCACGCGTTCCTCGGGGCGGTCAATCACGTGCGCCTCAACCTGGCGGTGCTCAATACCGTCAAAGGTCGGGTTTGTACCCACCGAAATAGCGGAGGGGTGACGGTTACCCGCCTCATCCACCAGCCAGCCGGCGTACACGCCATCGGCCGGAATCAATCCGCGCGCCTCAAACTCAAGGTTCGCAGTCGGGAAACCCAACTCGCGGCCGCGCGCCAGACCGTGCACGACCTCGCCAGCCATCATATGGTGCCGACCCAACAGCTCGGTGGCAGCAGGCATATCGCCCTCCAGCAGTAGCTGACGAATGCGGGTCGAAGAGCAGCGGGTGTTCTCATCCACCATCAGATCCTCAACGACAACCACCTCAAAGCCGTACTTCTCGCCCAACTCACGCATGGTGTTCAGGTCGCCCGAGTTGTTGTTACCAAAGCGCACGTCGTCACCGATGACCACGAAACGCGCATTCAGCGCATCCACGAAGGTGGACTTCACGAACTCTTCGGGGGTCTGCGAAGCGAACTCCAAATTGTAGTTCAACAGCAGGTAGTCGTTCAGACCCAGCAGGCACATAAAGTAGCGGCGCGAGCCCTGGCCCATAATGTCGTGGTGGGTTACCTCGGGACGGTGCACCTGCATCGGGTGCGGGTCAAAAGAGACCGCGATAGAGCTCAAACCCTGCTCTTCAGCAAGGGAGACCACGCGCGAAATCACGCGGGCATGTCCACGGTGCACGCCGTCAAAATTGCCGATGGTCACGACCGAGGGGCCGTAGCCGGCGGGGACCTCGCTCAAAGCGGTGTAGAGGGTCACGGGCTCTCCTGAAAAAGATAAATGTACCTAACCATCCTAGACCACAGGCGGCAGGATGCAGAATTTAAAACGGGAATCAACAGGGAATGGAACGGCACCCCTCTCCCCTAGCGTGCCGGGTGCAGCGGCGTATCTGACAGGCAGCAGCAGAACCACACCTACAAGCCAAGCCCCGCCCGCAGAAAACCCAGCCCATAAGAAAAGCCCGGGCAGGCACCCCACCGTGCGGCAGGAACCTTCCCGGGCGTTACGACTACTTACGAGCCTGGCTACGAGAAGCCTTCAGCATCTCCTCGCGAATCTTATTGGACTTGTTAATCCAGCTATACCACACCAGCAGGCACGGAGGAATCACAAGCTCAGTCACCATCAGCACGATCAGCGACCAGTGCGGGGTACCAAAGAACACCCACGCCAGGATACGACCCACGCCGCCCAGGAAAACCACCAGGCAGGAGAACGCGAGCATGTTCACCCACTTGAACTTCAGGGCAATGAACACGAATGACAGGCCCACACCCACATAGGTTGCCGCGAAGAACACGTAGTTCGACTGCACCGAGGGGTTCGTAAAATCTGCAGGCGCATCCGGAATGACGCGGATACCACCCAGAACCTGCCATACACCGTACGCAATCATGAACAGACCGTACAGCGCCACCGCCGCACGAAACGCCGCACGATTCTGAGGTTTAGCCGCTTCCTCAATGCTCTTGGGGCGGACAAACGCCTCGCGGGTTGCCTTCTTCTCCGCCTTCTGCGACGCCTTATCGCCGGACGCCGGTGCGGCCACGCGAACACCCTCGGGTGCCTTCACCGCAGAAATAGGCTCAGCAGTCTTAGCACCGGCAACCTTCGCGGCACCGCTCTGAGCAGCAGCCCTGGATGCGGTAGCTTCAGCCTGTGCAAACTCTACGCGGGGTACCGGCGCAGTACGAGGCTCACTCGCCTTATTAGCGGAGCTCTGGTTCTCGCTCATTTTCTCTCCTTCAGCAGGGCCGGGTGGCACCCGCACGAGTAGTCATGTGTGTTCGGGGGTTGTATTACGTTAGCGTGTTGAATGAATAAGGGCTCACGTTCAACAGGCGCTGAATCAATCAGGCTTGAGGAATCAGCTTTGGGTTAGGTGCAAACACCGAACCCTCTTCGCCCATCATAATGCCTCAACACCTAGTTGAAGGAACGATTCGCCTCAAAAACCAGTACCGGGGCAGCCTGAACCTTTCCGCGCTGTTTCTTATTCTCCAGGAGGGCAACCAGGGTGCCGTCCGGGGCAAAGCCCGCCACAATACCCTCAACGCTGGCATGCTGCACCGCACCAGACTCATCCGCACTCGGGTGCACGGAACGCTTCACCACGAAACCATCACCGCTGGGGCTAATACGGCGTCCGTAGGAAATATCGCTTGCCTCCGCAGCAGAGAGCTCACGCGCACCAAAGATGCGGCGTGCCGCCTCCTCCAGGGGAAGCAACGGCAAATCTTCCAGCGGTGCCTCCGACTCTTCACGGCGCTGCTTCAAGTGCGCCAAGTCGGCGGCGTCCTCAAGCACCACGGCACCCACACGGGTACGGCGAAGGGCCGTCAGGTGGCCACCGGTGCCCAGAATCTTGCCCAAATCACGCGCCAGGGCACGAATGTAGGTGCCCGAAGAGCACGAAACCGTCACATCGCAGTCAATCACGGGAACCGAGGTTGCCGTGTGCTCACCCTCATTCTCGGGGTCCTCAATCACGTACTCGGCAAAGCCGACAGTCACAGAATGCACCGTGAACTCACTAATCGTCACCGGACGCGCCGCCAATTCAACCTGTTCACCGCTACGCACACGCGCATACGAGCGAACACCGTTGATCTTGATAGCAGACACCGCAGAAGGAACCTGCAGAATGTCGCCACTCAGCCGCGCCACAGCCTCCAGGATGTGCGCACGCATCTGCTCAGTGTCCATACCGGTCAGCGCCTCAACAGCATCCGGATGTGCGGCAGTGTGCTCCCCCTCGGCGTCCTCAGTCAGCGTCTCAATGCCCAGGCGAATCGTCGCATCATAGGTTTTATCCTGACCAACCAGGTAGGTCAGCAACTTGGTCGCCTTATTAATGCCCAGAATCAGTACGCCGGTCGCGGCAGGATCCAGCGTACCGGCATGACCAACCCGCCGGGTGCCAGCAATACGACGCATCTGAGAGACTGCGTCGTGACTGCTCATCCCAGCGGGCTTGTCAATGACCATCAGGCCGGACGGGCCCTGAGGTTGATTCTTCGCCACTTAGGCGTCCTCACCCTCGGCAGGCTCATCCTTCTTGTAAGGGTCGGCCTCGCCAGCGTACTGCGCGCCCTCGGCTGCAGCAGCCAGGGCGGCGTCGCGCTCGCGAGTCTCACGCAGAAGCGCCTCGATGTGGAAGGCATTCTCGGGAACCTCGTCGGCGACGAAAGTCAGGGTGGGGGTCAGGCGGGCAGTAATGTTCTTGCCCACCTCGGAGCGCAGAATACCCTTAGCGGATTCCAACGCCTTCTTGGTGTTTTCGGCGTCCTCTTCGGAGCCGAACACGGTGTAGTAGAGGGTTGCGTGCTGCAGGTCGTTGGTCACGCGGGCATCGGTAATGGTCACAAAACCGAGGCGAGGATCCTTAACACGACGCTCCAGCGCCTTCGCCACAATTACCTTGATGCGGTCGGCAAGTCGTGCCGCGCGGGCTGCATCAGCCATGTGTTTCTCCTTGAAATGTCGTGGTGAAATGTTGTGGCGCTTCCGTGGGCACTCGAGGTGCTTTGGAAGCGTTCCAGGTAATACGGAAGCGCCCGCCCCGCCGGCGCCCGCCCCGCAAGCTCCAGTTTTAGAAGCCTGTGGGTACGGGAACACTAGCGGGCGACGGGCGCATCAGCATGTGAGTCTTAGACACGCGGCTTTTCGCGCATCTCCCAAGTCTCGATAATGTCGCCTTCCTTGATGTCGTTGAAGGAACCAAGGCCAATACCACACTCGAAACCTTCGCGAACCTCGGTAGCGTCGTCCTTGAAACGACGCAGCGACTCGATGGTGAGGTTGTCTGCCACCACGGAACCGTCGCGCACCAGACGTGCCTTGGCGTTGCGCTTGATGATGCCGTTCTTGACGATCGAACCTGCGATGTTGCCCCACTTGGAAGAGCGGAAGACCTCGCGGATCTCTGCGGAGCCGAGCTCCACTTCCTCGTACTCGGGCTTGAGCATACCCTTGACGGCCTGCTCAATTTCCTCAATCGCACGGTAGATGACCGAGTAGAACTTCATCTCGACGCCTTCGCGGTCGGCAAGTTCTGCAACGCGCTCTGCCGGGCGGACGTTGAAGCCGATGATGACCGCGTTGTCCACGGTAGCCAGGTTCACGTCGTTCTGGGTAATAGCACCCACACCGCGGTGGATGACGCGCAACTGAACCTCGTCGCCACCGGCGTCGATCTTCATCAGGGACTCCTCCAGTGCTTCCACAGCACCGGAGACGTCACCCTTAATAATCAGGTTCAGGGTGTCCATCTTGCCCTCAGCCACAGCGGCGTCGAAGGACTCGAGGGTCACACGCTTACGACGCTTAGCCAGCTGAGCGTTACGATCAGCAGCCTCACGCTTCTCAGCGATCTGACGTGCGGTACGCTCTTCCTCGGTGGAGAGGAAGGTGTCGCCTGCACGAGGAACGGTGGACAGACCCAGCACCTGAACGGGGCGGGACGGACCAGCTTCCTTCACAGCCTGACCGTTCTCATCGAACATTGCACGAACACGACCGTGAGCAACACCGGCAACGATAGCGTCACCGACGTGCAGGGTACCGGACTGAACCAAGACGGTGGAAACCGCACCGCGGCCCTTGTCCAGGTTTGCCTCAATAGCAACGCCGCGTGCTTCCTTGTTCGGGTTAGCGGTCAGTTCGAGCACGTCAGCGGTCAGGGTGACGGCCTCAAGCAGCTCGTCGATGTTGGTACCGTTGCGAGCAGAGACGTCCACGAACATGGTGTCGCCACCGTACTCTTCGGGGATCAGACCGTACTCGGTGAGCTGGCCACGAATCTTGTCCGGGGACGCGCCTTCCTTATCGATCTTGTTCACTGCCACCACGATCGGTACGTTAGCTGCCTGGGCGTGGTTCAGTGCCTCAACGGTCTGAGGCATAACGCCGTCATCCGCTGCGACCACGAGGATTGCCACGTCGGTGACCTTCGCACCACGGGCACGCATAGCGGTGAACGCCTCGTGACCGGGGGTATCGATGAAGGTAATCGCGCGGTCTTCACCTTCGACGGTGGTGTGGACCTGGTATGCACCGATGTGCTGGGTAATGCCGCCGGCCTCACCCTCAATGACATTGGTGTTACGGATAGCGTCCAGCAGGCGGGTTTTACCGTGGTCAACGTGACCCATGACGGTAACGACCGGGGGACGAGCCTCCAGAACATCCTCGCCCTCAGCTTCTGCTTCGGCTTCAAGGTTGATGTCGAAGGACTCGAGCAGCTCACGCTCCTCATCCTCCGGGGAAACGATCTTAATCGAGTAGCCCAGTTCGGCACCCAGCAGCTCGAAGGTCTCCTCATCCAGGGACTGAGTCTGGGTAGCCATCTCACCCAGGTGGAAGAGAACCGTAATCAGCGATGCCGGGTTTGCGCCAATCTTCTCAGCGAAGTCCATGATGGACGCGCCGCGGCGTAGACGAATCTCGGTCGAGCCGTCGCCGCGAGGAACAACCACGCCACCGGGTGCCGGTACGTTCAGCTGCTCTTGCTCATGACGGCGAGCTGCCTTGGACTTGCGACCCTTACGCTTGGAGCCACCGCGACCGAATGCACCCTGTGCATTACCGCGACCGCCGGGGCCGGGACGACCCGGACCGCGGTTGAAGCCGCCGGAACCGCCACCGCGACGTGCGCCGCCGCCGTTACCGCCGCCGTTGTTGGAACCAGACGCGCCGCCACCAACGTTGGAAACCTTGGGCATCATCGAGGGGTTCGGGCGCGCGCCACCGCCGGACGGACGGGGTGCACCGGGACGTGCGCCAGCTGCCGGACGGGGGCCACCGTTACCGCCGGGACGTGCGCCACCTGCGGGGCGGGGACCACCGTTACCGCCGGGACGTGCGCCACCGTTGCCGCCGGGACGACCGTTACGTGCCGGACGGGGACCGCCGGAACGCTGGGAGTCACCGCCGCCACGCTTCATACCCTGCTGGGATGCGAAGGGGTTGTTACCGGGGCGAGGACCGGGCTTGGGGCCGGGCTTCGGTGCAGCAGGCTTGGGCGCTGCCGGCTTCGGTGCAGCCTCGGGGCGTGCCATGCCCTGCTGGGATGCAAAGGGGTTGTTACCCGGGCGGGGACCGCCGGGCTTGGGTGCTGCTGCTGCCGGCTTTGCGGCGGGCTTAGCTGCAGGCCTGGGTGCCGGCTTAACAGCAGGCTTTGCCGCTGCGGGCTTAGGTGCCGGCTTAGCTGCCGACTCCGCGGGTGCTGCCTTTGCGGCAGGCTTAGCGGCTGCGGCAGGGAATTCCGCGCGCAGCTTCTTCAGAACCATGGGGTTCAGGGTGGAAGAGGAGCTCTTAACGAACTCGCCCATATCCTTGAGCTTGGCGATAACTTCCTTAGAAGGAACGCCTACCTCTTTAGCAAACTCGTGTACTCGAGGCTGAGCCAAATTTTCTCCATTCCCGGTCCGCACCGGGAATGGTGCGGACACTAATGTTTACGGGGTGCACGCCCGAAGGCGCGCCAATTCGTGAAATTGCCGGTGGGTGAGCACGAAAGGGCACTCATTTCGCGGCACTCATTAGATATCCATCAGTTTTCTGACTCGCTTTCAGATAAGAAGTCGTCAAACTCGTTGACTTATAGAGGGCATATACCCGAAAAGCATCTATGAGGGGGTCGAGCCCGCAATCACGGCTCGAATCTGCTCACAGCACGCCTGCAGCTGTGCTGCAGGGACCGCTTTTTTGAAGGCGCGCGCCAGACCGTTCTTTTTCTGTAGAGCGGCTACGCATTTTTCGCTCGGATGGATCCAAGCGCCTCGTCCGGGCATAGTTCCCGCCACATCGGGCTGATAGGGCGGGGTGTCCGCCTGCTCTGTAGCAGACGTGACGGGTGTGCGGGCGATGCGTAGCAGCTTGCGCTGTTCATCGCGGGCACGGCATCCGATGCAGGTGCGGATCGGTCCTTCAAACGCTTCGGAGGTTGCAGTGAGGTCGTGATCGCTCATGGTCTCTCCCCTCTCTAGCGTGTGTAGAACCGCGTTCGCGGTACATTCGTGATGGTCTATCCGGTGTGTGAGGGCACGTTAAAGCGCCCGGTTACACACCGGCACATCTTAATAGTGTATCCCGTTTTTAAGAATCATGGGCAAAACTGTGACGCAGGCGCAAAAACACCGGGCACCTTACTGCCCAATATCCTACGCCTGCATCAAAGGGATACACCCCTCACCGGGGCTAATACTTATTCAGCGTCCTGTGCGTACTCTGCTGCTTCTTCAGCCAGGCTACGAGCCACGCGTGCTGCCACCTCTTCCTCAGCACGAACCTGAGCGTACTTGGACTCGGAGAGAATATCGATACGCCAGCCAGTCAGCTTTGCTGCAAGACGTGCATTCTGACCCTCACGGCCGATAGCCAGGGACAGCTGATCATCCGGAACCACCGCACGAGCGGAGTACTCACGCGGGTTCTCGATAATGACCTCGGTGACCTTCGCCGGGGACAGTGCCGCAGCGATGAAGGTGGCCGGATCGGTCGAGTAGTCGACAATGTCAATCTTCTCATCGTTCAGCTCGGCAGCAACCGCACGCACGCGGGCACCCATATCGCCGATGCACGCACCCTTAGCGTTAATGGTCGGGTTCTTCGCGGACACAGCAATCTTAGAGCGGTGGCCAGCTTCACGTGCGATGGAGTTAATAGACACCAAGCCCTCAGAGATTTCGGGAACCTCGTGCTCGAACAGACGCAGAACCAGGTTCGGGTGCGAACGAGAAACCACAATCGAGGGACCCTTGGGGCCGCGGCGAGCCTCAACCAGGTAGGCGCGCAGGCGGGCGCCGTGCGGGTATTTCTCGCCCGGAACCTGCTCATTGCTAGGCAGAACAGCTTCAACGGTGCCCAGGTCAACCTGAACCATACGCGGGTTATTGCCCTGCTGAATCACGCCAGACACCAGGGTGCCCTCACGGTCCTTGAACTCGCCCAGAACAGATGCGTCCTCAGCGTCACGCAGACGCTGCGAAAGCACCTGACGGACGGTTGCGGCAGCGATACGGCCAAAGTTGTTCGGGGTATCGTCAAACTCGTCAATCTTCTGGTTGTCCTCATCAAGCTCAGGAGCCAGAATGACGAACTCACCGGTGGTGTGGTCGATGACGGCACGAGAGCCCTTAATAGCGCCAGGCTGCTTCATGTACGCAAGCAGCAGGGCGTTCTCAACCAGGGTGAAGAGCTCCTCCATGACGAGAGAGCGCTGCTTCGCCAATGCGCGCAGTGCGCCCAGGTCAATAGTTTTAATATCCTCCACGCTTTTCAGCCTTTCCCAGTTAGCACGGCGCCGGGACGCTGAATGCGCCCCGGCTCCCGAACGGTATCTACCTGGCACGGAGAACCCCGTGCCTGAAGCTTTAATAACTCTATTCTACCGGCTCAGCAGACGAATTGAAGTCAATCTCGACGTGAGCAGAAGCAATATTTTCCCACGGAAGCAAGCTCGGCTCGTGGTAGGACTCCTTTTGACCCTTCTTCGTGTTCTTCTTACGAGCCAGCACCGGACCCTCGTCTTGCACCTCGTGCAGACGCGCCAGGTACTCAGTGCCGTCGGGTGCGGTGACCGCAATCAGGCGGGTACGGGCACGTTCCCAGTGGCGACGCTCGGTCAGGGAGCGGGTAGCACCGGGCGAGGACACCTCCAGCTCGTAGGGGAAGAACTCATCGTTTTCATCCGCACGGTCCAGGGCGCTCGAAATCGCACCGGAAATCTCCGCCAGGGAATCCAGCGACAGCGAATCGGTACGCTCAGTGGTGTAGTCCACCGTAATCTTCACGGTACGGTTCGCCGCCGGGCCCGAAATCTTCAGGTCCTCCAGCACCAGCGAGAACTCGGAGATAACCGGAGCAATCGCCTCGGCAACCTCTTCCTCACGGATCGCACGGGTACCCACGCGAACCGGTGCCTCCACCACGGGCTCGCTCTCAGCGCGAGTACGGGAAGTGTTCACACCATTCGCTACGCGGGATGCGGCACGGCGAGCGCGCGCATTCGGGGCGCTCTTCTTAGAGCCAGAACGCTTCGGCTTATACGCCACGGCTACTCCCCCTTGACCTCAGCGATGACCTCAGCCACCGCATTCTCGACGGACACCTCGCGAGCCTCACCGCTGCGGCGGTCCTTGAGCTCCAGCACGCCGTCCTTGAAGCCGCGACCAATCACCAGGATGGTGGGCACACCCAGCAGCTCGGCGTCGCCGAACTTCACTCCGGGGCTGGTTTTCGGACGGTCATCGAGCATGACCTGCAGGCCGGCGGATTCCAGGGATGCGCTGAGTTCTTCAGCGTACTCGTGGGATGCTGCATCCTTGCCGGTGATGACAATATGCACGTCTGCCGGTGCCAGGTTACGCGGCCAGATCAGGCCCTTCTCGTCGTGGTTGCCCTCGGCGATGGCGGCCAGTGCGCGGGTCACGCCGACACCGTAGGAGCCCATGGTCACGGTCTGCAGCTTGCCGTTCTGGTCCAGGACCTTCAGGCCCAGTGCCTCAGCGTACTTGCGTCCCAGAGCGAAGATGTGGCCCATTTCGATGCCGCGGGCTGCCACCAGGTCGCCGGAGCCGTCCGGTGCCGGGTCGCCTTCGCGTACCTCGCACGCCTCGATCACGCCGTCGGCGCTGAAGTCGCGGCCGAAGACCAGGTTAGCCACGTGCTTGCCCTCTTCGTTCGCGCCGGTCACCCAGCGGGTACCGCGCACCACGCGGGGGTCAACGAAGAAGGGAATGCCGGTTGCGGAAGCCACCGCATCCTCGTCCTCGGTATGCGCGCCGAGCAGAGGCGCATCCAGGCTCAGGCCGGGGCCAATGTAGCCCTTAACCAGCTGCGGGAATGCCTTCAGGTCCTCTTCGTTGGCTGCCTCAACCTCAACCTCGCCGCCGATGCCCAGCAGGGTGCCGATGTTGACCTCAACGCGGCCCAGGTCCACGGCACGATCGCCGGGAACGCCCACGGCGAAGACCTTACGCTCGCCAGAGGGGGTGATGACGGCGCCCAGGAAGCACTTGAGGGTCTGCGAAGCATCCAGAGTGCCGCCGGTAACCTCGGAGTACAGTTCGTTCATGCGCTCCACCAGGGTCTCAATGGTGACGGAGTCGGGGGTGTCCAGAACGATTGCGGCCGGGGTGCCCTCGGTAATCTCGATTTCCTCGGGAACCACGGTGGTCACGGCCTCAACATTAGCCGCGTAGCCGCCCGCGGAACGCACGAAAGTGTCCTCACCGATGGGGGTCGGGTGCAGGAACTCTTCACTGCGGGAGCCACCCATCGCACCGGACTGTGCGGTCACAATGACAATCTCCAGACCCAGGCGGTCGAAAATGCGCTGGTAGGCGGCACGGTGCGCCATGTACGCCTCGTTCAGGCCCTCATCATCAATGTTGAAGGAGTAGGAGTCCTTCATGACGAACTCACGGCCGCGCAGCAGACCCGCGCGGGGGCGCGCTTCATCGCGGTACTTGGTCTGAATCTGGTACAGGGACAGCGGCAGGTCCTTATAGGAGGAGTACAGGTCCTTCACCAGCAGGGTGAACATTTCCTCGTGGGTGGGTGCCAGCAACATGTCTGCGCCCTTACGGTCCTTGAGGCGGAAGAGGTTATCGCCGTACTCATCCCAACGGTTGGTTGCCTCGTAGGGTTCGCGGGGCAGCAGTGCGGGGAAGTGGACTTCCTGCGCGCCGATGGCGTCCATCTCTTCGCGGATGATGTTCTCGACCTTGCGCAGTACCTTCAGGCCCAGGGGCAGCCAGGTGTACACGCCGGGGGCTGCGCGGCGGATGTAACCGGCGCGGACCAGCAGCTTGTGGCTGGCGACCTCAGCGTCTACGGGATCCTCGCGCAGAGTGCGCACGAAGAGGTTGGAAAGGCGAAGTACCACGATTCTCCTTGAAAGGTCGATAGGTTTAGGTAGGGTGCCCATTGCTCACCAGGTAAGCCGAGAAAAAGGCACAATCGTCTTTAATTTTATAGCGTTTTAGGGTTCGGCGTGTTTAGCGCTCAAAAATGATGGTCGAGAACTGCCCAATCTGTTCCCAACCGGTCCCCCGGTATATGGCAAGAGCGCGGGCGTTGTAGTCGTTCACGTACAGGCTCAAGTGCGGGTATCGGTGCTGCAGAAGCTGCACGGCGGCAGCAAAGAACGGCTTAGCCAGACCGTAGCCGCGGTAGTCCGGGTGCAGCCACACACCCTGCACCTGCGCGACATCCAGATTCACGATGCCCGCATCCGCTTTGAAGATGATGCGCCCGTTCACATCGGTGACAATGGCGCTGCGCTGACCGGCAATGAGCATACGCAGGCGCCCCGCGTAACCGTCCCCGTAGCGGGCAATCGGGTCGAAGCCGACCTCCTCGGTGAACATGGCCGCTGCAGCAGGTAGAAGCTCCCCCAGATCCGCGGAGGTGGCGAGGCGCGCATACCCGGCAGCCTCACCGCTGAGCTGGAAAGCACCGGCGAGGCTCTCCCCCGGTTTGAGGGGCGCGGGCAGGTGCGCCGGCAGCTCAGGAAGCTCCACAGTGTAGAAGCGGGCCAGGTCCTTCTCCGGTGGCAGATACAGCAGCGGCTGATTGGGGCGCTCCGACAAAACCCGCGCACGGTGATCGCAACCGTCACGCAGGCTCAGCTGCCGCATCGGCAGTAGCGGACTCTTACCGCCCCGAGTCTGCTCGCACAGCTCCTGCATACGCGTCCACAAGGGCATCACGAAGGCGCTCTCACCGAACATGGATTCCAGGCGAGAACCCACCTGTAGCAGTAGCTGAGCCAGCGCGTCACGATGCGCAAGCGCCGTCGCGTCCAGGGTGGGAGTGTCCAAGGAGGGGGCATCCGGCACTTCAGCGCCATGAGAATCCGCATCATGTCCAATGTGTTCAACTGCGGCACCGCACAATCGCACCGGCACCACATTCGAACCCAACAGCAGCACACAGCACAACTGCCCATCGCGCTCACAACCCACAAAACCCTGATAGTAGTGCAGCGGAATACGCGGGGACCTCACCGGAAGAGGACACGCCAAATAATGCTCAATGGAATACAGATTCGGGACCGGGTCGCTGAACAGGGCCTCCTCCAACTCATCGCACCACCGAGCATCCAGAGCAAAAACGTGTTCCTTCACGCGATTAGGCATAGGGGAAGAATCCATCGACGAAACAGCAGCAGACGAAACAGCAGCACGCCGGGCACGATTAGCTTTACGGCGGCGAGAAAAAAGAGTGAACATGACGTGTTGAGTGGTTGAGTGATAGAGAACGAGTGATAAAAATTGAGTGAAAATACGGGGACATGTGATCCCTAAAAGGTAGCCGGATCATGCGGCCACAACCAGCAGCGGCAATCACCGAGCCTGCCACCACCATAACCGGAAAAGCGCGGAGGCGCCCTCACCAGGGCGCCTCCGCGCACAAAAGCTAACTAGCTCACCGAAACAGCCGGGGAACCCTCAGGAACATACTCGCCCGAAGCCTCCATCTCAGCAGCAATACGGGTAGCCTCTTCAATCAGAGTCTCAACAATCTGATCCTCAGGCACGGTCTTAATGACCTCACCCTTCACGAAAATCTGGCCCTTACCGTTACCGGACGCCACACCCAGGTCAGCCTCACGAGCCTCACCCGGACCGTTCACCACACAACCCATCACGGCAACACGCAGCGGAACCTTCATATGCTCCAGGCCCTTCGTCACATTCTCAGCAAGCTCCCATACGTTCACCTGCGCACGACCACACGACGGACAAGAAACGATATCCAGCTTGCGGGGGCGAAGGTTCAGTGACTCCAGAATCTTGGTGCCCACCTTCACCTCCTCAACCGGAGGAGCAGACAGCGACACGCGAATAGTGTCACCAATACCCTGAGACAGCAAAGTACCGAAGGCCACCGAGCTCTTAATGGTGCCCTGGAACGCCGGACCAGCCTCAGTCACACCCAGGTGCAGGGGCCAGTCACCGCGCTCAGCCAGCTGACGGTACGCCTCCACCATCACCACAGGGTCATTATGCTTCACAGAAATCTTGAAATCACGGAAACCGTGCTCCTCAAAGAGCGACGCCTCCCACACAGCAGACTCAACCAAAGCCTCCGGAGTAGCCTTACCGTACTTCTCCAGCAGACGCTTATCCAGCGAACCAGCATTCACACCAATACGCAGAGAAACGCCGTGGTCCGAAGCCATCTGCGCAATTTCCTTCACCTGGTCGTCGAACTTACGGATATTACCCGGGTTCACACGCACAGCACCGCAACCAGCCTGAATAGCCGCATACACGTACTTCGGCTGGAAGTGAATATCAGCAATCACCGGAATACGGGACTGCTTGGCAATAATGGGCAGAGCCTCCGCATCCTTATCAGTCGGGCACGCCACACGCACAATATCGCAACCGGCAGCGGTCAACTCAGCAATCTGCTGCAGAGTCGCACCAATGTCATGGGTCTTAGTCGTCGTCATCGACTGCACCGAAATCGGAGATTCAGAACCAACACCGACAGAACCCACCTTGAACTGGCGGGTCTTACGACGCGGGGACAGAACCGCGGGAGCGGGCTTCGGCATACCAAGGCTGACCGACAAGGTTTTCCTCCATACATGGGTTGTGAAGGACGTACGACGCATCCTTCGTTCAACTTTTTATTGTGCCACTGACGCGAAAGAAAGCACTAATACGGGTACCCTTACCGCGTGCAACAACACACTAAAACAGGGTGATGGGCTTAACAATATCCGCCACAATCAGAATGATAGACATCACAATGAACGCGCCCGCCACCACATACGTCAACGGCAACAACTTCACCGGATCAAACGGACCCGGATCCTTACGCCCAGTCAAACGTGCAAAGAAGCGACGCACGCCCTCCCAAACAGCGCCCAACACATGGCCACCGTCCAGAGGCAGAAGCGGAATCAAATTGAATGCAAAAAGCATCAAATTCATATTCGCCACCAGCGAGACCAACATCGCAGCCTTCGCCTTCACATCAATACGGTCAGTAGCCGTCACCTCACCGGCAATACGGCTCACACCAACCACAGACACCGGCGACTCGGCACTACGCTCACCACCAGTCACCAAAGTCACCGTCAACTCCCACACACGCTGCGGCAACGAAAGCATCGACGAACCCACACGAGAGAGCGTATCGCCCACCATCGTAGGCACCTCAGTAATAGAACCAGGCACCAACTCACTCGACGGCGAAACACCCACAAAACCGCCACGAGTCGTCGCAATCGAACCATCCGCAGCACGCGCATACTGGCCCTTACCATCAGAAACCGGGCGAATCATCTCAACCGGAGTTACCGACAAATCCAGACGCTGACCATTACGCTCCACCGTCAAGGTGCTCGGGTGAGAACCCGCCGCACGAATCGCCGAAGACACAGCCTCCCACGAACCCGTCGATGCACCATTCACAGCAACCACACGGTCACCCACCTGCACACCAGCAGCCTTCGCAGGCGACGGAGTGGACTTATCCGTACACTCACCATAGCTAATCGAATCATGAGTGACATTCACGCTCGGCACGCACTCAGACACCGCCGAAACCTTATTCGTCACCTGCGCCGTACCAAAACCACAAATCAGCACAGCAGTACACACCACACCAATCAGCAGGTTCATGGTCGGACCGCCCAACATAATCACCATGCGCTTGAGCACCGGCAACTTATAGAACAGGCGGTCCTCATCACCGGGCATCATACGCTCAGCATCCGCCGCACGCGCCTCCTCAGCCATGGACGCAAACGGGCTGGTACTGCCCGAATGGCCCTCCTCATGGTGCTCCTTCACCTCAGCAGGGCTCGGCGGGTACATGCCAATCATCGAAATGTAACCGCCCAACGGGATCGCCTTGAAACCGTACTCAGTCTCGCCGCGACGGAAAGAGAACACGGTCTTACCGAAGCCAATCATGTACTGCGGAACACGCACATTGAACAGCTTTGCGGGCACCAGATGCCCCACCTCGTGCAGGGCGATCGAGACGGCAATAGCGATTGCCATGAGGATAATGCCCACAGCGTACAGCAGGATTTCCACGCTTTTTCTCGTTTCGGTTCGGGGATACGAAGCTTCTAGGATACTCGCTTAGCCTGTGAAAGCGCCCTCCCCCGCTTTCTGGAGGGGCTGGATGGGGGACGATAAGAGGGGCAGTGTTCGTCCTCGTTCCTACAGGGGCACCCGCCCTCGCTTCGCTTCGAGCACCCTGATGTCACTTCGGACGATACCGCCCCTCAACACCTAGCCAACGCGACTAGCCTGCCGCCAAGGTCTGCGCCGGATCAATACGCGAAGCCTTCGCCGCCGGATACAGACCAGCCAACACGCCAACCAGCGCACCAGCGCCCAAACCCAGCAGGATAGTGTCAACACTAATAATTGGCGTCCAGCGGTTCATCAAAGACACAATCGAGATGCCGTTAACCGCCAGCACGATACCAGCCACAGCGCCCAGGATGCCGGTCAGCAGCGCCTCCGCCGAGAACTGCAGCAGAATACCCGAAGGGCGCATACCAATAGCCAGACGCAAACCAACCTCACGGCGACGCTCCATCACCGCAACCAGGAACGTATTCATAATGCCCATCGCGCCAATCACGAGGGTAATAACACTCATGGATATAAGCATGGTGCGTTGCTGCTGGTCGACAGCCTCACGAAGAGTTTTCGGCTCCGGCGGGACACTCACGCTATACAGGGCGGGACGTTCCGGCGAGAGCGCGTACGGTGCTTCCTCCGCAATCTGGTTTGCGGCACCGGCAACAGTACTCACCACAATCTGAGTGGAACGCTTACCGGTCTGCGCCGCAGCCGCGCCACCACCGGCAGCGGGCTGCGCTTCTTCCGCATCGGCACCAGGCTTCGCGCCCAGAGGCAGGTAGACCGAACCGTACGACAGAGTCAGCGAAGGGTTCTCCCGCACCACACCAATAACGGTGTACGGCTCATCGTGAATATAGACCGTAACTCCGAGGCTATAGGGCAGCGCAAGCTGGCGCATCACGCTTTCGCTGAGCACCACAACCTTATCGTTCCGCTCCACGTGCCCCTCGTCGAAGGTACGACCCCACACCAGCTCGTGACCCTGCACGCTAAAGATGCTGGGGGTTGCCGCAAGGACGGCAGCCGTCACGTTAGCGCCGCGCTCGCCAAAGTTGTCTGGGCCGCGCTGAATATCGGCGGATTCATCCAGCTGATCCACTAGCGCGGTACCGGTCACTCCGTTCAGTTGGCTAACACGCCGGTAGTTCTCACTAGCCGCCAGGCTCAATAGTTCAGCCCGGCTCAGGGGTTCGGTTCGAGTGGAGCTTATCGTCAGGTACTTAGCCCTAAAAATGTCGAAACTGTCAGCCAACTGCCCAGAAATGGTGGCGGTCAGACCAACGGTCAGCACAAGCGAAGCAATACCCAGCACCACACCAAGCATGGTGAAGATATTGCGCCTCACCCGGTGAACGGTAGCGTCCCAGGCTTCTTTGAGGGAGGCGAGCGCCCAAGGTGCACGACCGCTCCCCTGCGGCTTAGATGTTTGCTCCTCAGCAAAGCTAGGCAGGCTCAGAGACGCGCGGGCGGTCGTTTCTTCCTGCCGCGGTGCATCCTGCTCGATGAGCTGCCCCTCGTGCATACGTAGCACCCGGTCGCAGTGCTCCGCCACGAGCGGGTCGTGAGTAATCACAATCGTGCTTTGCTGGTCACCCGTACATTCGCGGAGCAGGTCAATGACTTCACGGGTGAGCTCTTCATCCAGCGAGCCGGTCGGCTCATCACAGAGCAGCAACGCTGGTTCCCCAATGAGCGCACGAGCAATAGCCACACGCTGCTTTTCACCGCCGGAGAGAGTGGTGATGGGGGCATCCGTTCGGTGGCTCAGCCCCAGCAGGGCGAGAGTGTCCGTAACCCGTTGTGCTCGTTCAGCTTTGGGCACGCCACGGTAGATGAGCGGCAGCTCAACGTTGCGGTACACATTCTTATGCTCGATGAGGTGGAACGCCTGGAAGACGAAACCGATGCTGTCCAGGCGCGCTTCAGCTCGCTGTGCCGCGTTGAAGGTTGCGGTGTCTATACCGTCCAGCAGGTAGCTGCCGGAGGCGGGCGTACTGAGCAGACCGAGGATGTTCAGCAGGGTTGATTTGCCGCTGCCGGACGGTCCCAGGATTGCGACGACTTCTCCGTAGCGGACTTTCAGGTCAATATTTTTGAGCACGTCAATTTGAGTGTCACCCTGCATAAAGTGCTGGGACACTCCCTGAATATCGACGCTATAGGCTGGTGGGTGCGCGTGAGCGGCGCGGGAGTCAGTCATGGCTACTCCCTACTTTTTCTCGCGCATGATTTTGACGCTGTCGCCTTCGTGCAGGTCACCGGTGACGGCGTTCTTGCCGTTGGCGTTGCTGATGACGGTAACGGTTACCTCGCGTTCTTCGCGGGCCTTCGATCCGTTGGAACTTTCGGGGCCGAGCACGATGACTCGGGTCTGTCCGTCACGGGTGTAGAGCGCCGATGAGGGTACGACCAGGTGTGCTTCGGGGGTTTCTTCGAGGGTGAGTTCCGCGTTGACGGTGCCTCGGAGGCTGTCCGCCTTATCCCCTACGTCGAGGGTGAGGATGCGTTCCCCTTCGGTGTTTCCTGCCGCACCGGCTACACCGTTGAGGTTGGAGCCAGCCGCACCTTCTGCGCCATTGACCTGGCGGCCAGCCTGGCTGTTGCCTGCGGCACCGGCGGCTTCGGAGGTGTTCTTGTATCCGAGGGTTGCGACGTACTCAGTATCACCGAGGGAGGGCACGGTTACCTTCTGGCCGCTACGGGCTTCGGGGGTGAGCCTACCGGTGGTTCCGGTGCAGCTGAGGGTCTTGCTACCTTCTGCGATGGTGGCTACGGGACCATCTGCGATAGCGCCAGTTGCACGGGGGTTGCCGGTGACAACTCCGGCACGGTTGATGATGAGGAAGTAGCGGGCGGGAATAGGCTGGTCAGTCTTTACGTGTGCGTAGCCGAGGCTGTCGAGGAGGTTGTTGAGAGCCTCGTAGGTGTCTTCGGTGATGCGCGCGGGCTGAGGCCCCTGGCGTCCCAAGGCGGTCAGTGCCTCGTTGAGGAGTGCGGCGTCGGGGCCACTGTCGTCGAGCTTGAGGTCGCGGTAGAGTGCGAAACCACCGGTGAGGGTGATGAGAGGTTCACCGTTAACTTCTGCGATGAGGGTGCCGTTGCCGACGGTGTCACCGTGTTTGATGGTGATTGCGGTGTACTGCCCTTCGCCGCTGTAGCGCAGCGGGGTTGAGGTGGCGTAGTTCGCGGTGCAGGTCAGGGGCACGGTGGTGCGCAGTTTTTCGCGGGTGACCGTGGCGGTGATGGTGGAGGGGGCCGGGGGTGCCGCTTCCGCATCTTTTTGGGCGGTGGTTTTGATGTTTTGGGCGCTGATGAGCGTACCGACGGTGATGATGAGGAGCAGGGCGATAATGCCGTAGAGCCAGAGGGTTTTCTTCTGGCGGGTGGGGGTGGCGCTCATGGTGTCCCTTCTTTGGGTGCGCGTACGGAAACGCTATTGTCTGTGCCGTTTGGGCTTAGGGGCGGCGATGCCGTGTGGGATTAGTTTGTGCCCGGCACGGGATACGTGCCGTGCACAATACGCTGTGACGAGGTGTAGCCGTTGCAGCTACTCTGTACGCTTGTTCTGGTTAGTCCACAGGATTAGCTCAGAATCTTTCGGGCGTTCTCTTCAGCAGTTTTCTTGGCGGTGGTCACCTGCTCGATGAGCCCCTGCTCCTTTTCGAGGAAAGAACTCAGGTAAGCGATAGCAATCTTTCGCTGTTCGGCATCCAGCCCAGTTGCTTCGCGGCAGGTCGCATCGTTGATCGCCAGTTCATGGGTGTCCTGGTTGTTCTGGCGGTACTGTAGGCGAGCCATATCCGGAGACGTGTAGTCGCCTCCGAAGCGTTCTTTCATGCACTGTGCCCACTTCTCGGTGGCGGGCCCAAGGTCTTTGAAGATTGCGTCGTTGTTGAGGTAGTGAACCGCAGTGACGTAGACCTTTTTTATGGTCGCACGGGATTCTTCTGAACCGAAGACTGCGCGGGTGGCTTCTTGTTGGCAACCGCCCTTTCCTTCGGTGCCGTTTAGAGCCTGCATTTCGGCTTCGCTCATAGTAGGGCTCTGCTCTTCCAGTGCTGTAGTAGCCAAAGAGTAGCGCTCTTCGTATCCGCGAGCGCGGGCATCCGCAACGGTGAGAGGTTCAAGATCAGCCTGCAGAAGCAGCGGGATTTCAGTTTCTCCGGCAGGAACCTTGTAGTTCGGGAATCCTCGTTCAGCCATGCACTGGCTCAGGGAGCGCTGGTAGGCACGAACAACGTTGTCAGAAAGTGAGGCGAGGTTCTCTACTTTTTCGATAGCTTGACTATCGGGGCTCGTGGAGGCGCTATACGCTTTCTCAGCGTTAGCGGACGCCGAGGAGTCGGCACTGGGCTGCCCGGATGCGCAGGAGCTAAGCAGCAGGGTTAGTGGGAGTAGAGCCCCGGCGAGGGTTCGTAGGGTGTTCTGTCGACGCATAGGTGGGCACTTCCTCGTGAAATATATGCTGCATCTTTGTCCACTCGTTCACAGGGCTCATCGTTGTTTGCCCTTGAGAGAAGAGTATTTGAACACTAGCCTACTATGCGCCGGGGGGGGAGGCAAGAGGGACCGGTATCCGTCCTCTCGCCTCATGCAGTGTCTGGGACGGCACGCCGCATGTTTCTCCATCTGGATGTGACTGGAGGGACGGTATTCGTCCTCGTTCCTACAGGGGCACCCGCCCTCGCTTCGCTTCGAGCACCCTGATGTCACTTCGGACGATACCGCCCCTCCACGCGCACCAACCACTGCCAGATCAAGCCGGTGTACCTTCCGGAAGCGACATCAGGGTACCCTCTCGGGTGCTCTCCGCCGCGAAGCAAGGAAGAGCGGAGCGCCCGAGAGGGTGGGTTCCCCTGTAGGAGCGTAGGAAGGTCTGCACCGGCCGCATCCGTAGAGATGCAAGTACCGCCCCAAGAACCGGTTAGTTGCCTGTCATACCCAGCAGCTCATTCGCGCGAACGCGAGCCCAACGCTCCGCGTTCAGCACCGCCTCCAGCGTCAAATCAGCGTCAGAGACAGCCTCAGCGCTGCCGGTGTGCTCTTCCAGTACACGTGCGACCGAATCGACAATGTCGGTAAAGCGAATCGCGCCTGCATGGAATGCTGCGACGGCTTCCTCGTTGGCGGCGTTGAACACTGCCGGGTGGGTGCCGCCGACCTTGCCAGCCTCCTTGATCATGCGCACGGCGGGGAATGCTTCCTCGTCCAGCGGCTCAAAAGTCCAGGATGTCGCCTTCGACCAGTCACATGCGGGCACAGCACCGGGGATGCGGTGCGGCCAGGTCAGACCCAGTGCGATGGGCAGAACCATGCTCGGCGGGGACGCCTGCGCAATGGTCGAGCCGTCCACGAACTGCACCATGGAATGCACGATGGACTGCGGGTGAACCGCCACGTCAATACGATCCAGGTCCACACCGAACAGGTGGTGTGCCTCAAGCACTTCGAGTGCCTTGTTGACCATGGTTGCCGAATTGGTGGTGACGACCAGGCCCATGTCCCAGGTGGGGTGTGCGAGCGCCTGTGCGGGGGTCACATCGTGCAACTGTTCTCGCTTGTAGCCGCGGAAGGGGCCGCCGGATGCGGTGAGAATCAGTCGGTCGATTTCTGCGTCGGTTCCGGAGGCGAGTGCCTGGGCGAGGGCGGAGTGTTCGGAGTCGACGGGCACCATGGGGGTGTCCAGGGGCGATGCATCGACGGCAGCGCATACGAGTGGGCCACCTGCGATGAGGGATTCCTTGTTAGCCAGTGCCACGCGGTAACCACTGTTGAGCGCGGTGAGGGTCGGTTCCAGGCCGATGGAGCCGGTGATGCCGTTCAGCACGGTGTCTGCCGGGTATGCTGCCGCCTGTACGGATGCTTCGGCGCCGTGGGCGATCTGCGGGGTGTAGCCGGTGATGCCGGCTTCGGAGGCTGCCACTTCGATAAGTTCACGGAGGCGCTGCGCGTCTTCTGCGGTGCCGCTGGTGGCGACCAGTTCAGCGCGCACATGCACTGCCTGGCCTGCGAGCAGTTCGAGGGAGCGGGAGCCTGCAGAGAGGGCGACAACCTTCAGCGGTGCGTCGGCGGCGGAGGCGCTGGTACCCTTGAGCGCGGCGAGGTGGTCGATGACTTCCATGGCTTGGGTGCCGATGGAGCCGGTTGAGCCGAGGAGGGTGACGCGCTGCGGTGCGCGGGTGAGTTCTGTGAGGGCGTCGGTGAGGCGGTCGCGGTTGCCGCCGACGCGTGCTGAGGATCCAAACTTCATGGTTCTAGTGTCTCATGAGCTCGCGGCTTTGCAGGGGCACGCTGATTCGCCGCTACGTAGATGGACTCAGTATAGAAGACATCAGGGCAGAACGCTCCAGCACAGAAAAATCCCCCACCCTGGTACGGGGCGGGGGATTCAACGCATACGTTTTAGAGCAGATCCTGCAGCAGCTCAATGCAGCGGTCCAGGAAAGCATCCACCTGTGATTCCTCGTAGCTGACGGTTCCCGAGGCGGGGCTGAACTTTGCGTGGCGCACCACGGAGGGGTCCAGCGGCTCTTCGCTGTTGAGCTGGGCGTACACACGGTCGCAGATGGCGTCCACATCGCCGACGAAGTAGCCCATGTGTCGGCGCTTGCTGGGGCGGCGGAAACGCTCACCGGCGGGGCGTTCCAGGCGGCCTGCAAGCAACTCGCCGGTTTCTACGAGGGAGCGTTCCCAGTTCTCCAGGCCGTACGCCTCAATGTAGCGGCTGCGTTCGAGCTTGGCGAAGCGTTCCTCAATCTTTTCAAGGGCGCGGTCGACCACATCCAGCTGGTAGCCGCCGGGTTCTTCACGGAAGACGACCTGGCGGATTCGTCGGGAGGTGTAGAGGTCTTCGGGCAGTTCGGGGGCTCCGCTGAGCTTCTCGTAGTCCTCGGCAAGGCGGGTGAACAGGCGGTCGACTTCACTGCGCTTGTAGCCGGGTTCGGTTTCTGCTGCACGGGCAAATCCGCCTCCGCGGGTGGTGCTTGCCAAGGTGGCTCCTCTCGACGATTGAACTTTAAGAATACCAATGCGCAGGCTACCTGACGCAAGGTTGGCGGGCGGTGTCGTAAATATAGTCCCTTACGCCCCTGATGCACCGGGTACAGTAAATGGGTCCAGCAAAGGCGGGGCGTCCCTCCCCATTCATGGGAAGAAACGCCCCGCCTTTCATGAGCAACCAAAGCTTCAGGCTTTAGAGCGGCATAATAAACCGGAAAATCAGGCAACCAGCCGCCGCAGCGAAAAGAATCGAGTCCAGACGATCCATCATACCGCCGTGACCGGGCAGAATATTCGACATATCCTTCACACCCATACGGCGCTTGAACACGGACTCCACCAGGTCACCGGCAGTCGAAGCGATCACCATGACCGCCGCCAGCGGAATAGCCCAGTACCAGGGCGAATCCATGACCGCCAAGGCGATAGCACCAACAACCGCCGAGCCGATGAAGGAACCGGCCAGGCCCTCCCAGCTTTTCTTCGGGGAAATCTTCGGCACCATCGGGTGCTTACCCCAATTCACGCCGGCAATAAAGCCGAATGTGTCATTGCAGATGGCCATCAGCAGAATCATGAGGATGCCGCGCTCGCCGTGTTCCGTCTGGAAGTAGACCATGGCGATACCCAGCATCAGCGGCACCCACAGCAGAGCCAGGGCGCTACCGCTCAAAGACTTACCCAGTGAGACCTGACGGTCAGCACGCACAAGAGCAGAAGAGAGCAGCAACACCAGCAGGCTCACCGCCAGGGCGATGCCCAGCCCGGTAAAACCGAACAGGAAGGCCACCACCACAATTGCGCCCGACAGGCCACCCAGCAGGTACTCCGGGATGCCGTAGCCGCGGCGGGTATTGAGCACATGTCCAATCTCCCAGGCGCCCAAAGCCGCCGAGACGGTAGCGACCGCAACAAAAATCGGCTGGTAAATCAAGCCCAGCACCAACAGCACACCGAAACCAACGCCCACACCAATGGCAGCGGGCAGGTTACGGCCAGCTTTGGCGCTACGCGACTTCACCAGTGTTGCAGCAGTCTGCGGGCTCGGCTGTGGAGCAGGCGGCTCGCTTCTCTCTTCTTTCGCATCTTTGCGTGCACTCATTAGGGTTTAGACCTCAAGCAGTTCAGCTTCCTTGTGCTTGTACAGTGCGTCGACCTGGTCGATGTGCTTCTTGGTCTGTGCGTCCAGTTCCTTCTCAGCACGTGCGCCTTCGTCTTCACCGATTTCACTGTCCTTGACCAGCTTGTCAATAGCGGTCTTAGCATGGCGGCGAACATTACGGATGGAGATACGAGCCTCTTCAGCCTTGTGGTTGACGAGCTTGGTATATTCCTTACGGCGCTCAGCGGTCATTTCGGGCATAACAACGCGGATAGCTGCACCGTCATTGCTGGGGTTAACACCCAGGTCGGAGTCACGCAGAGCCTTCTCGATAGCTGCCAGTGCGGTCACGTCGAAGGGAACGATCTTGACGGTACGTGCGTCCTCAACGTTGAAGGACACCAGCTGCTGCAGCGGGGTCGGTGCACCGTAGTAGTCGGCGGTCAGGCCGCTGAAGATTGCGGGGTTCACACGACCGGTGCGGACCTTAGCGAACTCAGTCTTAGTTGCTTCGATGGTCTTTTCCATCTTCTCGCCGGCTTCGGCAAGGATTTCTTCGATCACGAAAGGATCTCCTTTGTCGGAATTCTGGGGGACCAGAATTGTCGGTGGGTGCGCGTTCAGCCCTCATGATTTCTCACCGGTTCGCGGCGCATCCGAGGCGAAAACCTTAGAAATAACGCGAAGTCGACGGGAAAGAGGCAGAACATCTTGTTTGATATAAGTCTAGACGGTGCCGGCGGGCATAAGCGAGTTTTAGCGCTTACCCGCGCGGTACCGTCCAGAATAAGTCCGCGCTATCGAGCACGGTCACAGTGTGAGGGGGCGTTCCATACGCCCCACCCTAAAAATTTAGGTGTTAGCGAGTAACGAGGGTACCCATCTTCTCGCCCAGAATTGCGCGGGTCACATTACCTTCACCCTGCATGCCGAACACGCGCATGGTCACGTTGTTGTCACGGCACAGGGAGAACGCGGTCTGGTCCAGCACGCGGATGTTACGCTGCATTGCCTCATCGTAGGTGAGGTTGTACAGGCGCTCAGCGTTGGGGTCCTTGTTCGGGTCAGCAGTGTAGATGCCATCCACGCCGTTCTTAGCGACCAGAACCTCATCTGCGTGGATTTCCAGGGCGCGCTGAGCAGCCACAGTGTCGGTGGAGAAGTAGGGCAGACCCGCACCGGCACCGAAGATCACGACGCGGTCCTTCTGCATGTGACGGATCGCGCGGCGAGGAATGTAAGTCTCAGCAACCTGCGGCATGGTGATTGCGGACTGAACGCGGGTGTCAATGCCCTCCTGCTCCAGGAAGTCCTGCAGAGCCAGGGAGTTCATCACGGTGCCGAGCATACCCATGTAGTCTGCACGGGAACGGTCCATACCTGCCTGGGAGAGTTCAGCGCCGCGGAAGAAGTTGCCGCCACCAATCACGATGGAGGTCTCAACTTCACCAACGGTTGCGGCAATCTGCTTAGCGATGCTGCGCACGACCTCGGTCGAAATACCAACTTCACCGCCACCAAAAACCTCACCGGAAAGCTTGAGCAGAACGCGGCGACGGCCGGTCTCGTCATGGTTAATCGGGTGCGAAATAGCTTCGGTCATGGTTCCTCCAGTGGCTTACCTAGGGGTTGTTATAGGTGATCGGGGCGGGCTCCTGCCGCCTAGTCCTTATCAAGGATACAGCAAAGCCGGGTAGCCACCAGTGGTGACTACCCGGCTTCAGGTTATAACCCCAACGTCATACTATTTCCCCTACCGGGAACCTGCAATACGGGAGGGTAGAACTGCTGCGAGTCCTTATGCACCCACGCGGAAACGTGCGAATGCGGTTGCGGTTGCGCCAGCCTCGGACAGAACCTGTGCAACAGACTTCTTTGCGTCCTTTGCGAAGTCCTGGTCGAGCAGGGTGTTCTCCTTGAAGAAGCCCTTCAGTCGACCCTCAACGATCTTGTCCAGAATCTTCTCGGGCTTGCCCTCAGCGATTGCGGTCTCGCGAGCAACGCGCTTCTCGGTCTCAACCTGGTCTGCGGGGATGGACTCGGAATCCAGGTACTTGGGGCTCATTGCAGCAATGTGGACTGCAACGTCGTGTGCGATCTCCTCGGTGTTCTCACCGGAGACAGCCAGCAGAACGCCAACCTGTGCGGGCAGGTCCTTGGAGGTCTTGTGCAGGTACACTGCAACGTGCTCACCCTCAACGCGTGCAATACGGCGGACAACGATCTTCTCGCCCAGCAGTGCACCAGCGTCGGTGGTCAGCTCCTCAACGGTCTTGCCCTCGTAGGATGCAGCCTGCAGCTCTTCCAGGGTGGAAGCGTCAGCAGCAATAGCAGCCTCGAGCACGTTCTGGCCGAAAGCGATGAAGGGGTCGGACTTTGCCACGAAGTCGGTCTCGGAGTTGACCTCAACCATGTAGCCAACGCCGTTCTCAACGCGTGCAGCCACCAGACCCTCAGCGGTTGCGCGACCCTCGCGCTTGGTGATGCCCTTCAGACCCTTAACGCGGATGATCTCGGCAGCCTTCTGCTGGTCGCCGTTAGCCTCGTCCAGAGCCTTCTTGACGTCGAGCATACCTGCGCCGGTCTTCTCGCGCAGTGCCTTGATGTCTGCTGCGGTGTAGTTCGCCATTGTGAACTCCTTGTGTTGCTGTAATAAATCGGGATGACATCCCGGTGGTACAAATGGCGGACGGCGCCGCGCCCAGGTCAGGGCGGGCGCCGTCCGAACGTGGTCCCCGCGGGCGGGGGCCACAAAGCATAAAGCTTAGTGGGCTAAGGAAGCTTACTTAGCTGCCTCTTCAGCCTGTGCAGCCTCGTGCTGCTCCAGGAGCTCGCGCTCCCAAGCTGCCATGGGCTCTTCAGCTGCTTCAGCCTTGCCGTTCTTCTTAGCGTTGCGCTCGATCAGGCCGGCTGCCACTGCGTCAGCAATCACGCGGGTGAGCAGGTTGACGGAGCGGATAGCGTCGTCGTTACCGGGGATCGGGAAAGCAACCTCGTCGGGGTCGCAGTTGGTGTCGAGGATAGCAACAACGGGGATGCCCAGCTTCTGAGCCTCGTTAACTGCCAGGTGCTCCTTCTTGGTGTCAACAACCCACAGGAGGGAGGGAACCTTGGACAGGTTGCGGATACCACCGAGGGTCTTCTCGAGCTTCTCGAACTCGCGACGCATAAGGAGCAGCTCCTTCTTGGTGTAGCGAGAACCTGCTACATCGTCGAAGTCAATCTGCTCGAGTTCCTTCATGCGCTCAATGCTCTTGGAGATGGTGCTGAAGTTGGTCAGCATACCACCGAGCCAGCGGTGGTTCACGTAGGGCATGTTCACGCGGGTTGCCTGCTCAGCGATAACTTCCTGAGCCTGCTTCTTGGTACCCACGAACAGGATGTTGCCACCGTGTGCGACGGTCGACTTAACAGCCTCGTATGCCTTGTCGATGAAGGCGAGGGACTGCTGCAGGTCGATGATGTAGATGCCGTTGCGCTCGGTCAGGATGAAACGCTTCATCTTGGGGTTCCAACGGCGGGTCTGGTGACCGAAGTGAACGCCGGAGTCCAGCATTTCACGCATAGTTACGACGGGCATGTCGTCTCCTTTGTGGTGCCGCGCGGACCTCCCATTCGGGCTAGCCCAACGCGCGCATAGTAGTTATCAGTTTTTCCTGGCGGCGATTAGCGTTCACGGTTACCCGTTTTGCTCAGGCCCTAACCACCCTGTGTGGGTGGACCGAAGGTCCCTTATCGACTCCCCGTCTGAGGATGCCGCTCACGCCGCGCGTCGTCAGTGATGCTGTGCAAATCCCCTCGAAGAGGGAGAATACCGGCGCAGGCACACTGCAATACGACATTATACCGTATATTCCGCGATTAATCCGCCGGATTAGGGTTAAAGCCTGTGAAGGCGGGCCGGGTGTGTGCAGGGGCACTGTGGATAAAGGATTTTAAGGCGGCAACGGCGGGGTTATCCACAATTTTTCGTGAGGCACTGCGGGGCGGGGCAATTCGTGATGTGCTCAGAAGATGAAGCAGAACATGAAGACATTAGAGGGAAAGCTACGGCACACGATCTTGGTGGTGTGCTGTCTGCTGGGTGCACTTCTGAGTGCGGGTGAGCAGGGCTACGCGGGTAGTCAGGGTTATTTGAGCTGGATCAGTTCTACAGACGGGGATGGTTTCACAGAGAGTGGCACCTCAAGTGTGCACGTTCCCAGTAGTGCGCGAGCTCCCAGCGCCGTTGAACTCACCGCGAGCCGACTACGCTACCGCTCCCCCACCGCCGAATCCAGACCGCGGGTAATCCGCCCCTTTGAGAAGCCCGCCCAACGCTGGAGCGCCGGGCACCGCGGCATAGACCTTGCCGTACCTGAGAACGACCGGCGCATCTACGCACCGGCGGCGGGGAAAGTGGTTTTCAGCGGCACGGTCGTCAACCGAAAAGTACTGGTCCTTGCACATCCGGACGGGCGACGCAGCACCTTCGAACCTATGGACGAAACATTACCGGTCGGCACCATGGTTGCAGCCGGTGAGGTAATCGGCACCGTCGCTGTCACGGCGGACGGCACCAGCGAGCGCCCCTACCGGCGATGCTCCACCCCGTGCCTGTACTGGGGCGTACGCCAGGGAGGCGCCCGCGGGGACGGCAGCGGCAAGACCGCCGAGTACATCAACCCCATGAGCCTGCTGGGGTCGAAGGAGCCGAGCATTTTACTTCCCGTACCGGGCGGATATTAGGCACGGGTACTTGTGCCGAGCATGAGCTGAAGCAAATACAGCTGTGGTCCGTCACCTCCGGGAAAGGAGGTAACGGGCCACAGGAGCCAGTCTAAGTTGTGCTTACTAGTCTAGGCGCTAGAGGTAGCTACTTACTGGAGGATGTCACCGTCATCAGCACCGAACTGGTTCAGCTGTACCGACTGGTTGGGATGTGCAGGCTGCTGAGCAGTCTGACCGGGCTGAACCGGCTGCGCTGCATGTGCTGCGTGCGCATCGTACGCGGGCATTGCCTTGGTCGGTTCAGTCTCACCGTAGTTTAAGCCCTGCTGCGGAGTGAACACCTGAGTCGGCGAGTCATCACCCACAGTATAGGCAGTGTTCTGCGCAGGGTAACCGGGCTGACCAGCGTAGCCACCCTGTGCCGGATAGCCGTTCTGTACATCAGCCTGGGTTGCACCGTAACCGGTCGCAACACCCGCCGCAGCACCAAGGGCTGCCGCCGAAGCGGCACGACGCTCACGGCCCTTCGCACGAGCCGCCGCAATCTTCTTGCGGAAGACGAAGAGCAGAACCAAGATGAGCAGCAGCAGACCCACAATGATTGCATCCACAATCACGTCAATCATGCTCAGACCGGACGCCGGAACAGTCAGACCGGAGGTGCTACTGACACCGCGGTCAGTCTTGACGCTCAGCTCGCCACCATTCACGGTGAGCTGCACATGCTGAGAGTTCTTCGCGATGCTGTTCGCGGCATCTACCTTCTGCTGGTCCAACGAGGAGAAAGTCGGTGCCTTGAAGGTGAACTCGAAGGGAGCCGAGTAGTAGCTACCCAGCTTCGAAGAGAGCTTAATCTCAGGGGTCACAATGTAGTCGGAGCCGAAGGGGTGGTAGCCACCGGGGCGGGTGACGGTCACCTTCGAATCGGGCAGGTACCCGTTCAAACGCTGGTTGAACTCGTTCTGGTCCTTACCGCGAACCTTCACGCTCACGATGGTGGCGCCACCGTCCTGACGGACCTCGGTCTCGTCATTGCTACCGCCTGCGAAAACGTCCTTGAGCTTCTGCTCAGCGCCCGAAACATCCTCGGTCGGGAATGCGTAGAGGAAACGCGCTTCCATGGAACCGTCCAGGCCCAGGGAAGTAACCACCTTCATACTCTTCATCTCAATCTGGCGCGAAGAAACAAGGTTAACCGCGAGAATCCTATTGTTCGAGCTGGAAGAGTTACTATCGCGTCGGCTGTAGTTAGGCTCGTAGCGGCGGTCCTCGCTCTCCTTCATCGTAAGGGTCATACCCTGACCCTCCGGGGAGCACAGCAGGGAGCAATCCAGAGTACCCGAGATGGTCTTCTCAACCTTGAAAGATCCGTCCTTCTCGGTTACTTCACGGCTAAAGGACAAATCAGAGCTGCTTGCACCAAAAATCTTCTTGAGCTTATCGCTCAGGTCCTGCGAAGAGGAAGCCTGGAAGATCAGGGTGCGACCAATTTCTTCCTTAGCAGCGTTGGTTGATGCGGAAGGAGCGTAACCCCTCGCTTCAGAAGAATCCAGCCCCTTCTTCAGCTCAGCGCCTTCAGGCTTGACCTGATTCAGGTAGGCATCCACTGCAGAGGAAGTTTCGCTATTCATAATTTCCTTGGCCGAGAAGGAAACCATAACAGAGTAACCGCCATCCTTCTCGTTGATATCCATGAATACAGCCTTGAAGCCGCGGTCCTGGACGTCCTTCGCAGAAATGGTGGAGCCGCCGGAGTTCTTCACTTTCTTCTCGCCAAACTTCACAGTGGTTTCGCTGCCGCTGCTGTTGAACACACTGTTCTTCTGGGAGGAATCAATCACACCATCAACAACAAGAGCTTCCGGGAGCCAGTCCAGCAAGTCTTTCGAGCTGAAGTTTTCCTTCACCTGAATACCCTGTACCAGACCCTGGTCAGAGTTGACGATGCTAATCTGCGGGGTAGCACTGGAACCAGCAGCCTTCAGGATAGAAGCGACCTTGGTACGGTACTCGTCCACAGAGGAGAAGGGAATGGTGAAGGTCGCACGTGCCTTGCCACCCTCAGACTGAATACCACCGTACTCCAGGCCCTCAGGCAGGTGTTTACGCACGGACGCATCCAGCGCCTGGGCGCCACCTTTAATCTTGTCCTTGTTGTCCTTCATATCGAAAGAAACCAGCATGGTGCGTGTACCCTTCTCAGCATTCTCAAGACCAAGCTGGGTCTCAATCTTAGCACCGCAGGCGCTCAGGATCAGGGCGGCAATGGTCAGCAGAACCGCCAAGAATATCCAACGCTGGTGACTGTCAGGTTTCACAGAGTAATTCAAAGTCTGCACGTATATCTCCCTAACTCACCAGTCGGTAGCTGATGAAGTACACAAGCATGACGGCAAGTACCCATGCTGTGCTCAGCGTCGCGTGCATGATAATCGGGGACTTCACGAAACGGCCCAGACGATTCAAACCAAGGTAGACGAGGGCCTCACCAGAGAAAACAGCGAAAGCTAGCAACAGCCCCAGCAGTACGAAGATAAAACCGAACCCTTCGTTGCTACTGATTCCACGCATGAAGAGAGCTACAAGGCTCAATACAATATACGTAGGGGCTACAGTCAGAGTCGACACCGCTACTACTTGCATCGAGGAAGCAAATGTAACCGGAACCTTGCCTGTGCGAGCAGTCAGCATAATCTGTACTCCACGCAGAATCAACACTACAGCTGAGATTACGAGGAGTCCCAGAAAAACGAGGAAGAGCTGACCGAAGGTAATCTTAGCGGTCATAAAGCTGTAAGCATCGCGGAACATAAATTTGAGGAATCCCAGCAGAAGCTGGGTAAGGAAGAAGGCAGCAACGATGGCTTGCAGAAAGACAGGAATTACCCAGCCCCATAGACCGGAAGCCTCCAAACGGGCGTGAGCCGGGCCAGGCTTACCAGCAAAGACATCCTGAAAAGCGTCCCATGTAGCACTCAAAGCTTTCATAAAAGGATCCGGCCCGGTAGCAGCATATACCGGTTGTGCAGGCTGGCCAGGCTGTGCGGGGGCTGTCTGAGCCTCAGCACTCGGCTGTGCATTAGCATTTACCTGAGCGGGGTGAGGTGCCTGCTGCGGATGGACGGGCTGCTGAGGTGCTAGCGGCACGGCAGGCTGAGTAGCATTACCCTGCTGGCTCACCTGAGCTGCCTTACCCGGCTGAGCAGGCAGCGAAGCGTCCTGCGCGGGACGCACGCCGGGATCATAGCCGTAACCACCGACTGCAGATGCACCCTGCGACGGGTTGTTGGGAGTGTTCTCCGACATTGAGATCCTCTCGTATGGTGTGTGGAAGCAATATCGCCGGCAGAATTAGCTTACCTGCGGTATCTCCCCGTCTTTCGTGACAAGACTTTTCAACCCTACCGTATTGAACGCTATGATGCGTCTTCGTTCGTCATTTACCCATTTTCATCACCATTGATGCACTCCATGCATGAAAATAGGCGCCCTGAGAGCACGACAAAAGCACGAAAAGAGGGTGCGAAAAAGCCCCGCCCGCCGACAAGTGGGTGAAGTCGACGGGCGGGGCAGTAGGGAGTGCGGGGCTCGAACCCGCGACCAAGGGATTATGAGTCCCCTGCTCTAACCGGCTGAGCTAACTCCCCATCCGGTGCAGTGATGGCGCACAATGGGCGCCAGCACCATCCTCTAGAATACCTGAACAGCGACTGAGAACGAAAAATACTCAATCCGCCGCTCAAGGGGCTAGAGAAGCTTAGCGTCGCGAGTCCAGGTAACGCTGGTACGGAGCGTCCCTCACGTACAGCTCCTCGAAGGTGCGCCAGGTGTTCTCAGCGCTGTGGAAGCCCACGATGCGGTGGGACTCACGACCCATCTGCTCACGCTCAGCGGCGGGCAGGGAGAGCACAGCCTCCAGCTTCTTGGCCAAATCCTGAGCGTTATTGGGTTCGAAGAGGTAGCCGTTCACACCATCCTCCACCAGGTGCGGCAGAGCCAGCGCATTCGCGAGAACCACGGGGGTGGAGGCGCTCATCGCCTCCAGGGAAACCAGGGACTGCAGTTCGGCGGTACCGGGCTGGCAAAACACATCAGCCATCTGGTACACCTCGGGCAGACGCTCATCCGGAACGAAGCCGCGGAAAATCACGCGGTCGAACACGCCGCAATCGTGCGCCTTCTGTTCGAGAGCCTCACGCAGCTCGCCGCCACCGGCGATATCCAGCACGACGTGCTCGAGAGTATCCGGCAGCAGGGAGAGCGCCTCGATCAGCACGTCCACATTCTTCTCTTCAGCCAGGCGACCCACGAAGGCGATACGCAGCTCACCCGGAACCTTGCCAGCGTCAGCGCCCTCAGCCAGCTCGTAGTCGCTAATCTCAATACCGTTAGAAACGGGCATAACGGGGCGATTAAAATGGCCCAGGTCGCGCATCGCATCCGCACCAATCTGGGTGGGGGTGGTAACGACGGCGGTCTGGGAAAAGCAGAAACGCATGTCCCTCCAGGTGATCTTCTCAATCACACGCTTCACTGCGGAGGGGAAGGGCAGGAACGGGTCAAGGTTCGCCGGCATGAAGTGGTTCGTGGAGATGACGCGGATACCGCGACGCTTCGCCTGAAAGATAAGGGCGCGACCAATAATGTAGTGGCACTGCACGTGCACCACATCCGGGCGGACCTCATCGAGGATTGCGCCGACCTCGGACCAAATCTCCCAGGGCAGGCAGATGCGGTTCGTCTCGTGGGTCGGGGGCAGATGCGAGCGCAGGCGGTGCTCAACGATACCGCCCTCTACTTCGGTGCGGTAGCTGGGGCCGGGGATAGGGCTGGCTGCGACTACGTGTACGGAGTGGCCGCGCTTGAGCATGGAGGTGGCGAGGCGGTGACCGAATTGTGCTGCACCGTTAATGTCCGGCGGGTAGGTTTCTGCGCCAATCAGAATCGTCTTTGCCTGTTCCATGACGGGGCTCCTCATCGGGGTGTAGCGTGTCGGTGACTTTGGGGTTTCGGGTGCGACGGTGCGCCGCTTCTACCTCTGCCTGTCGCGTGAACCGGGTGGGTCCAGTACGTATAGCACTTGTCTATTCTACCTGTGAGCTGCGTCCTTCTCCGATTCATGGAGGGAGGGTTTGGCTGGGAGTTGCCTCTAAACCTCCCGTCCGGCCAGGTGCCCTCAATTTACCCAAGACGCGCAAACGCCCCGATGTACTCATCGGGGCGTTTGGACGCTTGGCATTAAACCTATGCCGGTTTGAGCGGCAAACGGTCTTTATTAGCGGCGAACCAGGCGGTTCAGGAAGTGCAGGACGGTTGCAATGGATGCACCCAGTACTGCGAAAGACTTCCAGCGTGCCTGCAAAACCTCGGGCTTGCGCACGTTCTCTGCCAGGCCACGACCGGTAGCTGCTGCACCTGCAGCAACCTCGGAGGGGACTGCCTTGAGAGCATCCAGAGCCTGCTCGGTGTTGTTCTGAACGTCGCCGGTGTAGGACTGCAGGTCGTCGCGCAAGGCTGCCAGGTGCTGGCGACGCTCTGCGGTGCGCTGCTTGAGCTCTTCGAAGGTCGGCGGCTTGGGCTCTTCCTCACCGCGTGCCTTACGCTCTTCAGCTTCCTGACGTGCGCGTTCTGCTGCTTCTTCAGCTTCCTTAGCCTTCTGCTCTGCACGCTCTGCCTGTTCCTTCTTCAGGCGCTCAGCGGACATGGCGGTACCTTCCTTGAGTACGCCGAGGTCGAAGAGCAGACCGAAGATTGCGGATTCGGGCTTGAACGGCAGCTGCGCCTTGACCTTCTTCAGACCGACCAGGGCACAGATTGCCAGGACAATGAGGAAGATGAGGGCGAAGACCAGCGCGGATGCCCAGTAGGGCATGACGGTGCCGAGACCGAGGATTGCTGCAGCAACCAGGGCAATGATCAGGAACAGACCGAAGACTGCTGCTACACCGAAGAAGGCCGCACCCTTACCAACGGCGATACCCTTGGTCTTCAGCTCGTGTTTTGCAATCTGGATTTCGTCCTTAACCTGGCTGGGTCCAAGGGTCTTGAAGGTTTTGCCAGCGTCGATGATGTTCGCGACGCCGGACTTAATCCCGCTGATGCCAGCAAAGAAACCCTTAGGTGCCTTAGGATTAGTAGTAGTGGTCATGACCACCTCTCCGTGACGTGTTTTTGGAGGCTTCTTTTTCGCACTCCACCTCCTATAGTTTAGCCCCTTATTCCATCTCTGGATGACCGTTTGAGTGCGGTTTTATACTATCTCTTCAGGTATTTTCGACTTTCTGGAGATTGTGTTGAGCTACAGGCGTAGCTTTCTGGGTTTGGTTGCGCTACGGATTTGCTCTGGAGCAGGCGCAAGAGGATGCTGACCGACCACTCCCCCGCTACACGCTGGGTGGATGCGTGGCGTGTAAGTGGGGAACTTTTCTGTGCGTTAGACTTCACATTTTTGCAGGGTGAAGCATCGTTGCCTCGCCGAGTGGTTACTGCGCTGGAGTCCCGTCGGGAAAATGGAAAAGCCTCAGAACTTTGTTCTGAGGCTTTCACTATTTGCTCCCCCGACTGGACTCGAACCAGTAACCCTTCGATTAACAGTCGAATGCTCTGCCAATTGAGCTACGGGGGATTATTTTGCTTTTCGTTGCCGGTTTCCCTTGCAACGAGTAATAACTATACCGGGACTGTTTGGGCTCCGCAACTTTAAATACCGTGAAGTGCGTCACTCTTTGGGCTGTCTGATGAGATTGGGCGGTACGGCTCCTGCTGATTGGCGGTGCTCCCCCAGCTACCTGTGGAACGTAGAGGTTCTACAGCTAGCCGGGGTATTCACAAGGAACCGTGCTTAGCCGCGCTGTGTGCTGAGCTGGCGGCGGCGCATTTCCAGTTCGAGGAGCTGACGCTGTACCGCTTCAAACTCTTCGTCGTCGGGGTTGGCGCTGAGCTGTTCCAGGCGCATCATCAGGTCAGATTTTTGGCGGGCGATCTGCTGTTCGAATAGGGCGTTGAGTGCGCCGGTAACGAAATTGGGCAGGTACTCGTCGCTGCTGACCGGTAGCGGTGAGACAGCAAGCTCCGCGATAGCGGGGTGTACGCCTTCCACGGCGCCGGAGCGCACACAGTTAATCCATTCGATTCCAGGGGTAGGTGCCATGACGGTTGCCGCATGAATAATGCCGGCCGCTACCTCGCGGTGGGTGCGGTAGCGGAACTGCACGATGGCAAGATTACGCCACTGTTCCACGCTGATGAGCTCGGGGTGCTGCAGGGCAATCTCGAGCGCCGCCTTTTCGAGGCGGGCAACCGGGTCGCGCGGGTCGGGGGTGAGGAATTCCTCGACGGCGGGGGCGGTCGCCTCCGGCTGGGGTACAGCGGGTTGAATACTGCTCGGTGGGTGCGCGGCAGCGTTCTGCCCGGCGTAGGCGCTGGGTGCGACGTGGTCTTCCGGGGGCGGTGCATCGTAGGCGGGGTCGTAGGGCGCGTCCGCATGAACTGCCCCCTGAATACCTGCATACCCCGGCGCGCCGGGCACACCCTGCGGACCTTCATTCAGACGCTCGTACCGCGGCGCGGCGGTAGCCTCCGCTTGCTGGATGCGCGAAAGCTTCGGGTGGTTCTGCGCGTACGCCACGGCACGCTGAATCTCGTCGAGTTCCAGACCGAGCTGACCAGACACCTTACGCATGTAGGCGGGGCGCAGATCGCGGTCCTTGATGCCGGCAATAATCGGGGCGATAGCGCGCATCGCCAGCACGCGACCTTCAAGGGTCGCCAAATCGTACTTGACGAGGGTCGAATCAATCGCAAACTCGAAGAGCGGTCGGCGCGAAGCAATCAGAGAGCGCACGGCGGCGTCGCCCTTATGCAGGCGCAGGTCGCAGGGGTCCATACCATTCTCGGCTACCGCCACAAAGGTCTTTGCGACGAAGCGCTGATCCTCCTGGAAGGCGGCCATGGCGGCTTTCTGTCCTGCGGCATCACCATCGAAGGTGAAGATGATTTCGCCACCGGAGCCGTCGTCGGTAATCATACGGCGCACCATCTTGATGTGCCCGGGACCGAACGCGGTGCCGCAGGTCGCAACGGCGGTGGTGATTCCGGCGAGGTGTGCCGCCATGACGTCCGTATAGCCTTCCACAATGACAACCTGCTTAGTCTTGGTCATATCGCGTTTTGCCAGGTCAATGCCGTAGAGCACCTGGGATTTCTTGTACAGTTGCGTCTCGGGAGTGTTCAGGTATTTGGGACCCTGGTCATCGTCAAAAAGGCGGCGAGCACCGAAGCCGATGGTTTCACCGGCGATGGTACGAATCGGCCAGATGATGCGGCCACGGAAGCGGTCATACAGGCCACGGTTACCCTCCGAGAACATGCCGGTAGCCTTCAGTTCCTCATCGGTGAACCCCTGGGAGCGAAGGTGCTTGAGCAGGTGGTCCCAGCCGCGCGGGGCGTAGCCGACACCGAACTTGCGGGTTGCGGCGGGGTCGAAACCGCGGGCGCCGAGGAAGCGTTGTGCCTCCTGCGCATCCGGTGAGTAGAGGTTGCGTTCAAAGAACTCAGTGGCAATCTTGTGCGCATCGAGCAAGCGGCGGCGCATGCCCGCCTCGTAGCGGTCGCCCGGCTTACCGCCCTCATAATGCAGAGTGTAGCCGATGCGCGCGGCAAGGCGCTCCACCGTCTCCACGAAGCTGGTGTGTTCCATCGCCATGACGAAGGAGTACACATCACCGGATTCACCGCAGCCAAAGCAGTGGTACGAGCCAACCTGCGGGCGCACATTGAAGGAGGGCGTGCGCTCGTCGTGGAACGGGCACAGCCCCTTGAAGGTGCCTATACCGGCACTTTTGAGGCTCACATAGCCTTCAATGATTTCGCGGATATCGGTACGAGCGCGGACTTCGTCAATATCTTCTTTGCGGATTAATCCAGCCATAAACTCAATTCTACGGTGAGGGTCAACAGGTAGCGCCTACAGGCGTTGCAGGAGCGGGAGATAGCGCGCAAACAGGCTCGCAAAAAGGATGCGCCGCGACGCGCAAACAGCACGCCGCGGCACACAAGTACAGGTGTTTAGCCGCCGGAAATATCCAGCTCAGCCTCGACCAGGCCCAGACGCTCAGCATCCCCCAGGATGCGCGAATCCAGCCAGCCATCGGGCAGGTGCGGCTGCTTGGGGCTGCCGGCGCGACCGCGCGAACCCTCCACGGCGGCACCCGGGTAACCAATCGAGTGGTCCAGCTGAGCAATCAGTTCACGGAACGTCACCAGATCGGGCACCTGAGCCATCTTCGCACGTAGCTCGCCACCGACCGGGTAACCCTTGAAGTACCACGCCACATGCTTGCGGATCTCACGCAGGCCTCGGGTCTCATCGCCGAAGGTTTCCACCAGCAGTTCTGCATGGCGGTAAATCATGTCCGACACCTCAGTCAGGGTCGGGCGGATACGCTCCGACGAACCATCAAACGCATTCTGCAGGTCACCAAACAGCCACGGGCGACCCTGGCAGCCGCGACCAATCACCACGCCGTCCACGCCGGTCTGCTCAACCATACGCACCGCATCCTCAGCGGAGAAAATATCGCCATTACCCAGAATCGGCACATCCGGAATCAGCTCACGCAGCTGCGCAATCGAATCCCAGTCAGCCTTACCCGAATAATGCTGAGCCGCAGTACGACCATGCAGGGCAATCGCTGCAACACCGGTATCACGAGCAATCTTGGCGGACTCCAAGAACGTAATGTGGTCATCGTCGATACCCTTACGCATCTTAATGGTCAGCGGAATATCGTTACGGGACGCCTCCTTCACCGCGGTCTGCACGATCGCAGTGAACAGGTCAGTCTTCCAGGGCAGGGCGGCACCGCCACCGCGGCGAGTCACCTTAGGAGCCGGGCAACCAAAGTTCAAGTCAATGTGGTCGGCTCGGTCCTCTTCAACGACCATGCGCACAGCCTTACCGACATTGACCGCGTCCACACCGTAAATCTGGATGGAGCGGATCTTCTCGTCCGGGTCATGTTCAATAATGCGCATGGACTCGGGCTTACGCTCCACCAGGGCACGCGCAGTCACCATTTCGGTAACGTACAGGCCGCCGCCATATTCACTGCAGAGGCGGCGGAAAGCCTTATTGGTCACGCCAGCCATCGGGGCGAGAACCACGGGAGTATCAACGGTCAGTTTGCCCAGTTTCAGGGGCGGAAGGGTAAGACGGGGTGCTTCAGAATTCACCCCTATATTGTGGCATACGGGGGCAAATTGAGAACCGGACTCAGCTGAGGGGGTACAGCGGCGCGACACAACAGCACAACACAGCACAGCGGCATGGCGCAGGCACAGCAACCGCCAGGAGGCGCAGGTACGCACAAGGGGCGGGGAAGCACTCCACTCCCCCGCCCCTCTCAGCAAGAATCAGCCAGCAGGCCCGGTACCGAAAACCTACTCGGTCACGTAAATATAGGTCGGATCACCCTCCACTGAAGCAGTACCGGCGCGCAGCAACACATCGGTTACCTGAACCAGCGCCTCCATAGAGTCATCAACCTCAACCAGCACAGGATACTTAGCGCTCAGCAGGGACAGTACCTGCATAATCGCCTCCACGGCGCCCTCATTATCAAAGTCGTAGCCCAGCAGCAGTTCGGTGGCGGTGTTCTCATCCACCAGGGCCGCCTCCGGGTCAGTCTCGAACGGGTGGTAGCTCACCGCAAATGCAACAATCGGGCCCTTCTTACCCTCGGCAGCAGCCTCACGAATATGGTCGCGAAGCACCACGGCACCAAAAGCACGCGACTCATCGGAAAGGAAGTAGCGGTTCACCGTACCCAGACCCACCTCGGCGGGAACATCCCACTCATGGGCGCGGCGGTAGAAATTCCAGAGCGCGGAGGTCAGCTCCACCGAACCGGTCGCCAAATCCTCAATCGCCTGAGTCTCGTTACCGTCAGCATCCTCACGCAAAGACACCGGAGGGATCGCGCCCGGCTCCACACGCACCATGCGGGAACGCTGAACCAGCTTAAAACCAGCAGCCTGAGCGAACTCCTCACCGTCACTAAACGGTGCAAGCTTCACACGCAGAGTAGTGGTCTGGCCGTGCTCCGCCGCAACCTCACGCAACGCATCCAGCAGCGCCGAACCGATACCCTGACGGCGGTGATCAGTAGCCACCTCCACATACGACCACAAACGCGTCGGATGCATCAGCGAAGCAACCACAGTACCCGCAGCAACCGGAACACCAGAAACAGTCACCACCAGGGTGCGGCTAAACGGCGCGTCCGTATCCGGGCCGAAAAGGCCACGCTGGCGCTCCTCATTCTCATTGCGGGCAGAGTTCCAAATCTCAAGCAGGGCAAGGTCATCACCCTCCTGCCAAGGGCGAATCTCAAATTTTTCGCTGAGGCGTTTAGCCATGTTCCTGCACCTTTCCTTCGCTCGCATCAATCGTGCCAATCAGTCTAACCAGGGTAGCCCAAATACACGACGGCGGGTAGCCTCTTTCACTCTAAGAAGCTACCCGCCGACCATGTTATGAATTATTTTTAGCCTGCCAGGCGTGCAGCCAGGTAAGACTTCACCTGATCCAGAGCCACACGCTCCTGGTTCATGGTGTCGCGCTCGCGGATAGTCACAGCCTGATCCTCGAGAGTGTCAAAGTCCACGGTGATGCAGAACGGGGTACCGATCTCATCCTGGCGGCGGTAACGGCGGCCAATAGCGCCCGCTTCGTCGTAGTCCACGTTCCACAGGCCACGCAGCTCATTCGCCAGCTTGGTTGCCGGCTCAGACAGTTCAGCCTTCTTCGACAGCGGCAGGACAGCAGCTTTGACCGGCGCCAGGCGCGGGTCGAGCTTCAGCACGACGCGCTTATCCACGCCGCCCTTAGTGTTGGGTGCCTCATCCTCGACGTATGCGTCAACAAGGAACGCCATCATGGAGCGGGTCAGACCGAAGGACGGCTCAATCACGTACGGCACGTAACGCTCACCGGTAGCCTGGTCAAAGTATTCAAGCTTCGCATTGGAGTGCTCGTTGTGCACACCCAGGTCGTAGTCGGTGCGGTTCGCAACACCCATCAGCTCGCCCCACTCAGACCCCTGGAAGCCGAAGCGGTACTCAACGTCAATAGTGCCAGCCGAGTAGTGTGCACGTTCATCCTGAGGAACGTCGAAGCGGCGCATGTTCTCCGGGTTAATACCCAGGTCAATGAACCAGTTCCAGCAATCCTCAACCCACTCGTTGAAGTACTTATCAGCGTCATCCGGGTGCACGAAGTACTCAATTTCCATCTGCTCGAACTCACGAGTACGGAAAATGAAGTTACCGGGAGTGATCTCGTTACGGAACGACTTACCAATCTGGCCAATACCGAACGGCGGGCGCTTACGAGAAGCAGTCACCACATTGTTGAAGTTCACGAAAATACCCTGAGCGGTCTCCGGACGCAGGAAGTGCAGACCCTCCTCATTATCAACCGGGCCCAGGTAAGTCTTCATCAGACCGGAGAAGTTCTGCGGCTCAGTCCACTCACCACGAGTACCACAGTTCGGGCAAGCAATCTCATCCATGCCCTCAGCCGCGCGACCCTTCTTCGCCTCAAAGTTCTCCAACAGGTGATCCTGACGCAGACGCTTGTGGCACGACAGGCACTCAACCAGCGGGTCGGTGAAGGTCGCCACGTGACCGGACGCCTCCCACACCGCACGAGGCAGAATAACGGAAGAATCCAGGCCAACCATATCCGCACGAGAGCGGACGAAACGCTGCCACCACTGCTGACGGATGTTTTCCTTCAGCTCTGCACCGAGGGGGCCATAGTCCCATGCGGAGCGGGAACCGCCGTAAATTTCACCGGCCTGAAAAACAAAGCCGCGGCGCTTCGCGAGCGCAATAACGTTATCGAGGGTGGACTTTTCAGCCATAGTTACTCCTTCTGCCCCGCCACCGGCTGTGACGTGCGTGAGTTCGGGTTCATAAGGGACACCGCCCAGAACGGGGCGCCCGTATTCGCGCTCATCGGCGCAATATGCACACTTTTTGATGCAAGACACTAGGGTACCATCACCGCCCCACCCCTGGGTATGCCTGCCCCGGCCCACCACTCCCCCTTTTTTTGCCGGACGCCAGGATGCACCCGGCGGGATAAACTAGAGAGCATGGAAGAAATTTTTATTCGCGACGACATGATTCGTCTGGGCCAGTTTTTGAAGCTAGCTAACCTTGTCGAGGACGGCGCGCAGGCACGCGAGGTCATTCAGCACGGCCTGGTAAAGGTCAACGGCGACATTGAGGAAGCACGCGGCAAGCAGCTGCACCCCGGCGATACGGTGACCTTCAACAGCGTGACCGTGAAGGTTGCGCACGAGGGCTAGCCTCTCTCTGCTTGGTTAGGGCTACATGCGAGGGACGGTGTTCGCCCTCGTTCCTACAGGGAACCCGCCCTCGCTTCGCTTCGGGCACCCTGATGTCACTACGGACGACACCGCCCCTCCGCGCGCACCACGGACAGCTGGGGTAGCTATACCCTCCGGAAGCGACATCAGGGTGCCGCCCCGGGCGCTCTCCGCTGCGAAGCAAGGAGAAGCGGAGCGTCCGGGTGCGGCGGGTACCCCTGCAGGAGCGGAGGAAGGGTATATCGTCCACCCACCCAGCCCCTGTAAGAACGAGGACGATAACCGCCTTTCCAAGCGGAACCACACGTAAGCCCCCGAGTCGTCATGACCCGGGGGCTTTCCATATAGTCGATTTAGGCGTCAGAGCCTTCCGCGGCGCCGGTCGCCTCCGCAACCTTCTGCTCACGAATACGCGGCTCCTGACCCTGCACCTTCACCTCCAGGAACTCGCCCACGTGACGAATCTCCATGGCGCTCACGCCGTGATCCATTCCACCCATCTCGTCCATGGTCCCCATATGACCCTGAAAGGGTGCGCTTCATGGTGGAGCCTTTCAGGGTCATATGGGGCAGTGGAGAGAAGTGGTGAATCAGTGGACGGCGGTGGATGCCGGAGTAGGCGTGGTGTGTTCTTCCTTCGGACTGGTGGGAGCCAGGTGGGCCGGGTCCAGATCAATCCGGCGCAGCAACTGAGCGTTAAGCGCCACCACAATCGTCGACAGCGACATCAACACCGCAGCAGCAGCCGGGGGAAGCAGAATGCCGCTAGAGGCGAGCACGCCGGCGGCCAGGGGCACGGACAAGATGTTGTAACCGGACGCCCAGATGAGGTTCTGGATCATCTTACGGTAGCTGGCCTGCGAGAGCTCAATCATCGACAATATTGCCCGGGGATCGTCACTGGCCAGGACCACTCCGGCGGATTCCATTGCCACATCCGTGCCGGCTCCGATGGCGATGCCGACCTCGGCGCGGGCCAGGGCCGGGGCGTCGTTGACACCGTCGCCGACCATGGCCACGCTCAGGCCACGCTCCTGTAACTGGGTGACCTTGGTGTCCTTGTCCTGGGGCAGAACCTCGGCGAAGACCTCATCAATCCCCAGGTCCTGGCCAACCGCATGGGCCACCTGCTGCGCGTCACCGGTAATCATCGCGACCTTCACCCCGCGGTCCTGCAGGGCTTTCACAGCGGCGCGGGATTCGGGGCGGATCTTGTCCTCGACGGCCACCGCACCGATAATCTGACCGTCGCGGACAATATGGAGTACACCGGCCCCACGCCCGGTCCAGGCGCTGGTGGCGTCGGTGAGCTCGGCCGGGGTGGTGAGGTTGAACTCGCGCAGCATGTTCGGCCCGCCCACGAAGATCTCAGCGCCATCGACAGTGGCCCGGACCCCCCTGCCGGAGGCGGCGCTGAAACCAGTTGCACGGATTTGCCGACGAGAGGCCTCGGGATGGGTGGCCGCGGCCGCCACGATGGCGCGGGCCACGGGATGCTCGCTGTCGGCCTCCGCGGCGGCGGCCAGGGCCAGCAGCTCGCCCTCAGTGACGCCGACAGTTGCCGCGACACCGGTGACCGCGTGCGCGCCCTCGGTCAGGGTACCGGTTTTATCGAAGAGCACCACGTCGATGGTGCGCATCCGCTCGAGCGCCATCCGGTCCTTGATGAGCACCCCGGATTTCGCGGCCCGCTCGGTGGAGATCGCAATGACCAGCGGAATCGCCAGGCCCAAGGCGTGCGGGCAGGCGATGACCAGCACCGTGACCGTGCGCACCACGGCATCGTCCGGGCTGCCGATGGTGGTCCACACCACCGCGGTGATCAGAGCAGAGATCAGCGCGAACCAGAACAACAACGCCGCCGCCCGATCCGCCAGGGCCTGGGCCCGGGAGGAGGACTCCTGTGCGTCGGCAACCATGCGTTGGATTCCGGCCAAGGCGGTGTCCCCGCCGGTAGCCTCCACCCGGACGCGGACGGTGTTGTCGGTGGCCACGGTACCGGCGACCACCTTGTCACCGGTGTCGCGGAAGACGGGACGGGATTCGCCAGTGATCATCCCCTCATCGAATTCGGCGGCTCCGTCGATGATGGTTCCGTCGGCCGGCACCCGGGCACCGGCCCTCACCAGTACGACGTCGCCGACGACCAGCTCGGAGATGTCCACGGTGCGGGTGGTCCCATCGATGACTTTCTCGGCCTCATCCGGCAATAGGGCAGCCAGCGCGTCAAGCGCGGAGGACGCACCCCCGAGAGCGCGCATCTCCAGCCAGTGTCCCAGCAGCATGATGGTCACCAGCAGGGCCAACTCCCACCAGAAGTCCAGGTCAAAACCGCCCAGCCCCAGAGTGGTGACCCAGGAGGCGACAAACGCCACGGTGATGGCCATGGCAATCAGGAGCATCATCCCGGGTTGGCGGGATTTCAGTTCCTTCCATCCGCCCTTGAGGAAAGGCGTTCCGCCGTAGACGAAGATGATCGTGTCCAGTATCGGGGGAATCCAGGTGGATCCGGGGAATTCCGGGAGGGGGTAGCCGAGCAGGTGGGCGACCATGGGGCTGAAAATAACGACGGGAATGGACAGAATCAGTGACCACCAGAAGCGTTCCCGAAACATTGCGGTACTGTGCCCGGCGTGTTCGCCGTGACCATGAACCTGGTGGTCTTCGTCCAGGACAGAGTGCGGGTGACCGTGGGACATCGCCTGGCCGTGAGTGTCGGCATCTGCATGGTGTTCGTGGCTGGCATGATCCGGGTGGTGGGTGTGGTCTGTTTCTGGAGCGGGGTGATCACCATGGTGATCGCCGGAATGGTGGGGAGTGTTCATGACGTTCCTTTCGCTCAACCCGGTCGGGGTCGAGATGATGGGTAAATCGATCAGGATAAGACGGTGTAGCCGGTCGCCTCGATAGCCCGGCGAACCATCTCCGGAGGTACGACACCGGTGACCGTGACGGTGGAAACACCACCAGCAGCGAGATCAACCTGGACGTCGTCGACCTGGGGGAGGGTATGAAGGGCCTGGGTCACGCTTTTCGCGCAGTGCCCGCAGGTAAGGCCGGTGACCTGATAGCTAGAGGAGGACCCTCCTGCTGACGAGTCGCTGGCGGCAGGGTTGGAGACGGTGTCGGCACGTGAGGCAGGTCCGCAACAGCTGCAGCCGTGGGAGGCCATCGGCAAGAGGCGGGGCGGTGATCACGGGAAAGCTCCTACGGGTCGGTGGGATGCGGCGATGCTATTCTCCAGTATATACCCCCCAGGGGTATATTTTCAAGAGGTGGAGGACACACCCCGGCCGGCGGGCAGGTCCGGATTAGCGTCCACCGACAGGGGGCGTCCACCGTGCTCATCCACGTCGCCGATGACGGCGAGGGCATCCCACCTGGCCAGCCCGGACATATCTTCGAACGCTTCTACCCGGGGGGGGCGCCCGCAGTCGGGACAATGGCGGGGCCAGTATCGGTCTGACCATCTCCAAGGCATAGATTGAGGCCCACGGCGGCACTCTCACCGCCACCTCCCCCGGGCCCGGTCGCAGAGCAGTGTTTACCCTCCGCCTCCCACTGTCCCCTCCCAATAGTGAGGAGGCTACTCGGTGACCACGCCCTGCCCCGCGCGAGAGCCATACCCTCCCCCTTTGAAAATATACCCCAGGGGGGTATATGCTGGAGAAGTGGCATCACCGCATCCCACCGACTCGTAGGAGCTTTCCCGTGATCACCGCCCCGCCTCTTGCCGATGGCCTCCCACGACTGCTTCTACCACAGCCTCACGACCTGCCTGGGGGAACTCGACAATGAGGATATCCAGGTCACAATCACCGATGATGCCATCGGCCTGATTGAGGTCAGCTACCAGGGGCGTACCGGCACCACGGAGTTTTCCACCACCGACGACGGTGCCATCTGTGTCACAGACCTGCGCCTGACGTGATGGCTCAGCAGAGTCCTCACCTGCGCCTGTCTCCCATATCACTGAAATCTTGTACCAAGAAAGGTTAAATCATGACGAACGCGTTTCCCCGACGACAGTTTCTGCTCGGCGGGCTCGCCCTCGCCGGCACCGGGGCCTTGGCCGCCTGCACCAGCAACCCTGGACCCGCTGCCTCGACACCAGGTCCCTCCCTTCGCCCCACTCCCACCCCCACTGCGCTCGGTGAGCCGACGGTGCGCCGGACGCTGACCGCCCGGCCCCTCTCCCTGGATATCGGCGGCATCGAAGCCAAGACGTGGGGATACGTCTCTAACACCGGGGATGCGGCCATTGAGGCCACCGTCGGCGACGTCCTCCAGGTCGATATCACCAATGAACTGCCTGAGAGCACCTCCATCCACTGGCATGGCATCGCACTCCACAACGCAACCGACGGTGTGCCCGGCATGACCCAGGACCCCATTGAACCTGGTAAGTCTTTCTCCTATGTTTTTAAAGTCCCCCACGGTGGCACCTACTTCTACCATTCCCACACCGGCCTGCAGCTTGATCGCGGCCTCCACGCCCCACTGATCATCCGTGACCCGCAAGACGCTGAGGACCAGGACGTCGAGTGGACCATCGTGCTCGACGACTGGGTCGATGGCATTCAGGGCACTCCCGACGATGAGCTCGACAAGCTCACCGGAATGGGTTCGGGCGACCATCACGGGAAGATGGGAATGGGAAATCATCACGGCACCCCGGATCGGGTACTGGGCGGGGATGCCGGCGATGTGATGTATCCGTACTACCTCATCAACGGACGTATCCCCCGTGCTCACCGGACCTTCGAGGCTCGCCCGGGCAACAAGGCCCGCCTGCGGTTTATCAACTCCGGCGGTGACACCATCTTCAAGTTGGCCCTCGGGGGTCATCGCATGACCGTTACCCACACCGACGGCTTCCCTGTCCAGCCCTTGGAGACCGAATCGATCTACCTGTCGATGGGCGAGCGTGTCGACGTCGAGGTCATCCTCGGCGACGGCGTCTTCCCGCTCACGGCTTTGGCGGTGGGTAAGAACGACCGCGCCTTCGCCGTCATCCGCACCGCCGGCGGCCAGGCCCCCAGCCCCGATGTCGACTTCCCCGAGTTGTCGTCCACCGGGCTGCTTCTGTCCTCCCTGAAGCCAGCAGACCGTGCACTCCTGCCCGAGGGCACACCAGACCGAGAAGTCAGCATCGACCTGGACGGGCAGATGATGCCGTATAAATGGAGCATTCTCACCGACGGCCAATCCTCCTCCGCGACCGTGCAGGAGGGCCAGCGCCTGCGGATGGTCATGCACAACAGGACCATGATGCCCCACCCCATGCACATCCACGGCCACACGTGGTCGCTGCCCGGCAGCGGCGGGCTACGCAAGGACACCGTCCTTCTCCGCGGCGGCGAAACCATAATCGCCGACCTGATCGCTGAGAACCCCGGTGAGTGGGCATTTCACTGCCATAACGCCTATCACATGGAAACCGGGATGTTCAGCTCGCTTCGCTACACGTAACCCCCACAGCAGGGTTGAGTGCCGAGGTGGGCAGAGTCGCTACAGACCACCCACCGGGCAGCACGATGATCTTCCTCGGTGTTGTGGTCTTCCGGGACAGCCAGAACACCGTCTTATCGTGGTTGCCGCGGTGCTCCCCTTCGTTCCTCCCCTCACTAAGCAGGGGCGGGGCGCCGCATATTTCCTCCGCGCCTACGCAGGGGCACCCGTCACCCGGACGCTCCGCCCTCTCCTCGCTCCGCATCGGAGAGCGTCCGGGCTGACACCCTGAGGGCGCATCCGGAAAACGCGGCCGCACCCGCACAGCTCTACAGGCAGGCCTGCTAACTCCAGCGCGAAAAGGCGGTATCGTCCGAACGTGACATCAGGGTGCCCGAAGCGAAGCGAAGGCGGGTTCCCTGTAGGAACGAGGACGATAACCACCTTTCCAAGCGGAACCGGGCATCCCAAGCAGAAGCAAAAGCTCAACGTAAGCCCCCGAGTCGTCATGACCCGAGGGCTTTCCATATAGTCGATTTAGGCGTCAGAGCCTTCCGCGGCGCCGGTCGCCTCCGCAACCTTCTGCGCACGAATACGCGGCTCCTGACCCTGCACCTTCACCTCCAGGAACTCGCCCACATGGCGAATCTCCATGGCGCTCACGCCGTGACCCGTACCGGCGTACAGCACCTTGATGCCGTCGGTGTACTTGCGGATCCAGTCATAGGTGTAGTTCACCATCTCCTGCGGGATGACGGGGTCTTCCTGATCGCGACCAAAGAACACCGGCAGTTCGGTCTTCTTCAGCTCATCATCCTTGAAGTACGGCGAATCCGAGTCCACCGCGTAGCCGGACAGACCCACCACCGCAGCGAACTCGCCGGGGGCATGACGCACCATCGAAGTTGCGACACCCATGCCCTGCGAGAAGCCCAGCAGGGTCACCGAAGCGTACGGTGCACGGTTCTCGCGCACCCATTCCAGCACGTAGTCGCTCGCCTGTTCGATGGCGCGCTGGTTAGATTCGAGCTGCTGGTTCAGCGGGTACCACTGGTAGCCGATAGCATCTGCGGCAATGTAAGCGCCGGTCGAGTCCGCGGAGAACTGGGTACCGACCGGCTGCGGCGCACGCATGGAGGCGTAGGTAAACCCCTCCTGTGGTAGGTGCGCCGCCAGGGACAGCAGATCGTGCTCCTGGGAGCCGTAGCCGTGCAGCATGAGCACTAGGTGGGTGCCTGCTCGTTCGTTCTCGGGGCGGGTGTATTCGACGACGTATTTGTTTTCGCTCATGCACCCATCTTAGCGAGGACTGCCGCGCAAACCTGCACCGTAGGTTCCGCCGCCAGCTTGACCCTCACCTAACGTCAGGTTTTAGAGTGACACCATGGACGCGAACATAACACCACCTGACGGGCATCATGAATACACCGTAGGAGAAGCAGCATCATTGCACGGGCTCACAGTCCGCACGCTACACCACTGGGAGCAGCGGGGCTTACTCAACCCGGCACATGATGAGTTCAACGGGCACCGGTACTACACCGATACAGACCTTGAACGAATCACCGTCATCCTGGGGTACCGCTCCATCGGCATGGGCCTTGACGCTATTCGCAACATACTGCAGGACCAGGAGAACAGCACCGAGCATCTGCTCGCTCAGCGGGATATGCTTCAACGCAAAATCGCCGCCCACCGGCGCATGCTTGAAACCATCGAACGCCTTTTGGAGGACACTATGGCACCTAAAAATGAGCAGCTCAGCGCTGCCGAAAAAGCAGAGATTATGGGTGAAGGGTTCAGCCTCGCCCACCAGCAGGAAGCGCAGGAGCGTTACGAAAAAACTGACGACTGGGCTGAATACCAGCGCCGTACTGCCTCAATGGACCGTGCCGACTGGCAGAACGGCAAACAGCAGATTGACGAGGTAGAACGAGCCCTCGTCGAGGCGTTCAACCACGGCGTGCAGCCGGGCAGCGAGGAGGCGAATGCGCTCGCCGAACGGCACCGCGCCTCCCTGTTCTTCTTTGAGGTCACCCCCGCTAAGCACGCTATTCTAGCCCGCGGTTACGTTGAGGATGCCCGCTTCAAGGCGTATTACGAGAAGCTCGTGACCGGGCTTGCAGAGTGGTTGCGGGAAGTCATCTATGAGAATGCTCGTGCACACGGTGTTGACCCGCTGGAAGCTACCTGGAGCTAAAGCTAGAAGCTGAAAATACCCAGCAGCTTAGCATGAGTAACCAAGCATACTCAGCTGAATATGAAAAGATGCCCGGTATTCCCTACATCGGGTCTACCGGGTGTTACATGCTGTTTGTGCATTAAAACTAGATGGTTATCGAGCGGGTGCTGTCGAGGTGATGGCGGTGCTCCTGAATACGGCGATCCAGGTGTTTAAGGTTCTGTTGCAGCCCGACAATCTCGTTTTCAATCTTTCGGCGGGCGCGCTCCATCACGTCGATGGAGAGTGCGTGGTTATCCAGATTATCCAAAATTGTGCGATTGTCGGCAAGACTCATTCCGGTCTGACGGCAGGTAGCAATAAACCGTACCGAGGAGATGAATTCCTCGTCAAAAGCGCGAGTTCCAAGAAACGCCGGGCACTCACGCTATACGAGCACCCGGCGTCCCATAACCCAACCGTTAAGGTGAACGTTAATTCTCAACGGGCGGAAAGACAGTTGAGAATACCCAGCCATTCCCTCACAATCCCACACCCACTGTTTGGAGAAAACAACATTCAGCGGGATGCGCGTAACGCGCCCGGGTGCCGGTTGCCTTAGCGAGTAACAGCGCCGTACAGTCGAGTCATCGACTCCAGAGCTTCACGTTCACGCTGCGCCTCACTCTGGGTGGCGGATTCATCTTCAACGCCGAGGGCACGCGCCAGAATCTTCTCCACCTGCTTCGACTCAATGAGGAAGCCATCATGGCCGTGGTTCGACTCGATAATGTCCACGGGCACCGGAGTGGGTAGCGCCTCCGCCAGGCGGTGCGACTCATGCGGGAAGAACAGGCGGTCCGTGTTCACCGCCGCAATCGTCCACTCACAATCGGTGTGCACCAGCGCCTGCGCCAGGGTGCCGCGGCCACGCGCCACGTCGTGCGAAATCAGTGCCTCATTAACCGCCAGGTAGCTGTTCGCGTCAAAACGCTCAACCAGCTTGGCACCGTGATGGTCCAGGTAGCTTTCGATAGCGTAGCGGCCACGCGGCTCACCCAGCGAGCCACCCACGGTGCTTTCGCCACGGTTCTCTTCACGGCCGAAGCGGTGCTCCAGCTCGGCGGGGCTGCGGTAGGTGGTGTGCGCGATACGGCGAGCTAAGGCAAGTCCTGCGGTCGGCGCGGGACCGGCATAGTAGTCACCGCCGGCAAAGTTCGCATCCGAACGAATCGCAATATTCTGGGTGTGAGCCCATGAAATCTGCTCCGCCGTTGCTGAAGGGCCGGAGGCAATCACCGCGCATCCACGTACCAGCTCAGGGTTAGTTACCGCCCATTCCAGGGCACGAGCGCCGCCGAGAGAACCACCAATCACGTAGCGGAAGCTGGTCACCCCCAGGGCCCGGGCCAGGTACGCCTCAGCACGCACAGAATCACGGATGGTTACCTGCGGGAAGCGGGAACCCCAGTATTCACCGGCACCCGGGTAACCTTCGGGAATGATGCTTGCCGGTCCAGTCGACCCATAGCAACCACCCAGAATATTGGGGGCAATCACAAAATAACGGTTAGTGTCTACGACCGAGCCGGGCCCCACGATGCCTTCCCACCAGCCATCCGATTCAATAGCCCGAATCAGCGGGGCGGGCATGTCGGGGGTGGGTACGCCCCGAGAGACATGCGTATCGCCAGTGAGTGCATGCAAAATCAGGATGGCATTGTCGCCAGCCTCATTGAGCGTACCCCAGGTTTCGTAGCCGATAGTGACCTGCGGAAGAATCACGCCGGATACGAGCTCCAAATCGCCGATGTTCAGCTGACGCAGATAGCCTTGTGCTTCGGGGTGTTCGCGCTGGGTACCTGCCACGGGGATGGGCGCGGTAACAGGCTGGGTGGTACCGGACTGGTTAGTGCTCTGGGTAGTCATGGGGGTCCCTTCACTGGGTTTGGCCGGCAAGGTAGTGCCGGGTGTGAGCGGGGTACTCGTCTGTGGGTAGAAGGAGCAACGGGTGGGGCGGCATCAGCGCCGCGCAGTGACAAAACGCTCCGTAACGGGGAATCCGCAGGTGGACCGAAAAGCCGTAGCTTACCGGTCCACCTGCGGATTACATCACCGTTTAGGAGAGGGTGTCAAAGCCCAGCTGCAGGTCGGCGAGAATATCATCAATGTTCTCAATGCCTACTGCCAGGCGCACAAAGTTCGGGTACACGCCGATCTTCTCCAGCTCCTCAGCGGAAAGCTGGGAGTGGGTGGTGGAGGCGGGGTGAATTACGAGCGAGCGCACGTCACCGATGTTCGCCACATTGGAGTGCAGCTTCAGGGCATCTACGAAGTCGCGGGTCTGCTCCAGGGTTGCGTCTTTGAGGGTGAAGCCGAGAACCGCGCCGGGGCCCTTGGGCAGGTACTTCTGTGCACGCTCGTACCAGGGGGAGGATTCCACGCCAGCCCAGATGACCTTCTCGACCTGCGGGTTTGCTTCGAGCCAGTGGGCAACCTTGGTAGCGTTTTCAATGTGGCGTTCGATGCGCAGAGAGAGAGTTTCCAGACCGATACCGATGTTGAAGGCGTTGGTCGGGGAGATGGCGGCACCGGTGTCGCGCAGCAGGGAGACGCGCGCCTTCAGGATGTAGGAGAGGTTCGCGCCGAATGCGGAGTCCTTGCCCAGGTCGCGTGCGTAGACCAGGCCGTGGTAGCCGGGGGCGGGCTGGTTGAACTTGGGGAACTTCTCGGGGTCTGCACCGTAGTCGAAGTTACCGGAATCAACGATTACGCCGCCGATGGAGGTTCCGTGGCCACCCAGGTACTTGGTTGCGGAGTGGACGACCACGTCCGCGCCATGTTCGATGGGGCGCAGCAGGTAGGGGGTGGGTACGGTGTTGTCCACAATCAGGGGTACACCGTTTTCGTGCGCAATTGCAGCAATAGGCTCAATGTCGAGCACGTCGTTACGGGGGTTAGGCACGGACTCGCCGTAGAAGAGCTTGGTGTTGGGGCGGACTGCGGCGCGCCATGCGTCCAGGTCGTCCGGGTCCTCAACGAAGGTGGTTTCGATACCGAGGTCGGCGAGGGTGTACTTGAGCAGATTGTAGGTGCCGCCGTATACGGAGGGCGATGCAACTACGTGGTCGCCTGCACCGGCAATGTTCAGGATTGCGTAGGTGATAGCTGCCTGACCGGATGCCAGCAGTAGCGCGCCAACGCCGCCTTCCAGGGAAGCGATACGGTTTTCAATTGCTTCCTGGGTGGGGTTGTTGAGGCGAGTGTAAATGGGGCCCAGCTCGGCGAGGGCGAAACGGTTCGCTGCCTGCTCGGCGCTTTCAAAGACGAAAGAGGTGGTCTGGTAGATGGGTAGTGCCCGAGCTCCCGTTGCGGCATCCGGCGCCTGACCTGCGTGAATCTGGCGGGTTTCGAACTTCCAACCGGCGGGGTTGGCGGGAGTCGGGACGGTAGTGTTGTTGCTCATGCGTGGCTCCTAATGGGGATTCTTAGGGGGCCGCATGCCGACGGTACAGGAATCGTCGTCGAATAATCCTGTCACGATTGATGTACCGTTTTCGGTCACATCGGTCCCGCGCTTGCGTCACGCTCTTGCGTGCCGCCCGGTCTTCACCCAGGGCACCCCACCGCGGAGGAGGGTTGCCGGCCAGCTAGCTGGGGCTTATCGCTGGCGCTCTTGACCTGTTATTTAGAGTGTCATAGGGCACGGGGTGGGGTCAAGGGTTTTGTGGGTGTGCGGTACTTTAAGACATTTCATTGCAAAGATGACGTTTTTTAACGTCTGTCACCAAAAATCGCCTGCAACAAAACGTGAGTGACGATGCCGGGACAGTCAGAGGGCGAGGTAATTAGAATGCGGAGGTGAACACCCACTATTTGCGTAGTAACCTCCATCACTTTTATCTGTGCTTTTCGGTACACTGAAATGACACATACACTCACGCAGGGTACAACTCGCTACGGCTCGCTAAGCCGCTTATCCTGCTCAACATCCCTCCGGTATAGGAGCCAGAGGGTCATACCCGAAGGTTACCTACCATGTCTCTTGTTCTTGACGCCACGCAACTCAGCCGAGTCTTTGGCAAAGGTAAAAATACCTTTACCGCCGTCGACCGGGTGTCACTTCGCGTCAGTTCCGGGGAAATTCACGCCCTCCTCGGCCCCAACGGTGCGGGCAAAACGACGACCGTGCAGATGTGCTCGACTCTGCTCACCCCCACCGGCGGTAGCCTCACCGTGAACGGTATTGACGCTATCGCCCACCCGCAACGGGCGCGCCGTCACGTGGGCCTCGCGCTGGGCGGGGAGAACGGCTTCTACCCGCGCGCCAGTGCCCGCGATAATCTGCTGTTCTTTGCCGATGTTACGGGGGTTTCCGGGCGGGCCCGAGGGCACGAGGTTGAGCATGCCCTAGCCCGTGTGGAACTCACCGATGCGGCAACGCGGCCTGTCCAGGAGTTTTCCCGCGGCATGAAGCAGCGCCTACATATTGCCCGTGCACTGCTCGGCTCCCCCGCTCTGCTCCTGCTGGATGAGCCGACCAACGGGCTCGACCCCGATATCGCCCTAACCGTACGAACCCTTATCCGTTCTCTCGCGGAAGACGGCGCCGCCATTCTGCTCACAAGCCACCTGCTGGGCGAAATCGAGGACCTGGCGCACACCATCACCGTCTTGGGCGCTGGCTCCGTTGCTGTGAGCGGCAGTCTCGAGGACGTTGCCGCGCACGCAGGTATTGCCGCCACGACCGTGGTTCAGGTCGAGCCCACCGCCACCGAGGGCATTGATACGCTCCGCGGGTTCCTCGGCGATAAGGCGGCGGTACTTTTTGCCCCACGCGGTTCCGGCTGGGAACTGACCCTCTACTGGCACGGCGAGCGCGCCACGTTCGAGGCGGGCGAGACGCACCGCATCCTGGCGGAGGGACTTGCCGCCGCACGCATTGGGGCGCGAACCGAACCGTACACGCGCCCGGCAACCTTGGAAGAGGCATACCTGGCGATGGCGGAGGGGCTCAAGCGATGAACGCTCAGACGCAACGCTCAGAAGAGTTCCAGCGGCAGGGTCGACGGTACGACCTGTGGCAGGAGTGCGCCCGGCAGCTACGGCTCATGGGCTTTAGCCTGCGCCAGTTCCTGACGGTCCCCTACTTCATTCAGCTGCTCATTAGCACGGTACTCGGCTCAGTCATCCTTCAGGCGCTCGCCGTGCATGCGGCGGCGCAGAGCTCCGCGGGTCACTCCGTTGACCCGACTCTCGCGTGGACCCGCGCGGGCATTGTGGGCATGTGGTCGGTCTGCATCGTGTCTGCGGGCATCATCAATTTTGAGCGTTTCCGTGGGACCCTCGTGTACCTGTGTTCGGGGTCGATTTCTCCGGTGCGGGTGCTGGCGGCTATCGTTTCAAGCGCATCCGTTGTGGGTTTAGCGGCTTTGCCCCTGTCGTGGCTCATCTGGGCTCTTGTGACGCTCAACCCGCAGGTCACAGACTTTTCAGCACTCTGGCCGCGCTACGTTCTGGGCGTTCCCCTGCTGTGGCTTGCGTGTCTGTCGGTCACGTTCATGATTGCGGTGTTCTTCGTGGCGACGCCGAACGCTATCGCCTACGAGGAGCTGTTGCTCGTACCGGTTTTTATTCTTTCCGGGGTTCTCTTCACGACCATTGAAGCGCCCGCCTGGCTAGATAGTGTAGGCATGCTCATTCCCCTGCAGGCGCCGGTTCACCTGCTACTTGGGCGTACCGCCATCACTACCTCGGCGGATGCACTCTTGCCCGTAATTCAGACCCTGGTCGTGAGCTTCATCTGGGCGTTGTGCGCCTTCCTCTTTGCTCGGAAGGCTCTCGCCTCAGCCCGCCGTCGCGGCACCCTGGGGGCGATGTAGCGTGCGTGCTCTCTCCTCTGTTGCCCTGCCTGGCGCTGTATCACTGTCTGGCACGGCGCGTCGGGCTCTGTCGACCGCTTCTATTGGCTGGTCGTCGTCTATTACCTTCGCAACCCTCGGAACGGCCATCACGACCCTGGTTCTCGTACCCGGTCTTAACGTGCTTTTCACGGTGCTTCTGGGTGCTGATCTTGCCGCAAACGATACGGTACGCATCGGCTGCGCGACCGCCCTGATTGCGACCCTCAGCTCCGTGGCAGCCGGTATTGTCGCGCGCGTTGCCACAGACCGGTGGATTGGCGTCTTCGAGTACGTGTGCACGGCGCGCCCGGTAGATGCTGGATACTGGCTCGGTGCGGCGGCGGTACCCGCGTTGCTGGCATCCGTAACGGGTCTGAGCAATGTGGGCATCGTGTGGTTACTGTCCCTCACATCCTCCGCTACGGGAGCAAGTTCCGGACTTTTAGTCGGTGCCATCTTACTGATGCCGGTTGCGGTTCTGGGCGGGGTCTGCCTGGGCATTTTTGCCGCCGGGCTCGGTCTGTACCTGTCGGATCCGTACACGGGGTCGAATTTTCTGTCGATTATTCTGCCAGTGAGCGCGGGCGTGATTGTGCCGGTGAGTACCTACCCGGGTTGGCTTGCATGGCTGTGTTCCTGGGTTCCAGGGTCCCGGCTGGTGCAGGTTTTAGATGCCTCTAGCGGTATCGCGAACGGCACCGCGCCGGAGCTTTTCGCGCTCCTGGCGGCAGACACAGCCCTGGCAGTACTCTACGCCGCAATCGGGTTGGGGCTGATGGTCCTTGCCGCCCGCCGTATCCGTGCCGGCGCCCGCGCCTCGCTGTTGTAAACGGTGAAACCTGAAAAAGAACGAACCTTGTAATCACCCGCTATCCGGGCGCCGCAACCAAGAAAGACTATTCCTGTGACCATTGCTCCCGCTTCATACACCTTAGAGACCCTAGGGTTCGACCCTTCCTGGCAGGGTTCAGCAATCCGCGCCGCGTTCACCCTCGGCGGTACCCTCGAAAACTTTACCCTCGCCCGTGTCAGCGCCGTGCACCGCACCCGCTGCGAGCTACTGACCTGCGAGCGGGGTGAGCTCATTAAGCTTTCCGCTCCGCTGCGTCCGGTTGAGAACGACTACGGCGAAGAAGAGTACCCCGTCGTCGGCGACTGGGTACTCACCCAGCCCATCCCTGGAACCGGTAGCGATAGCCAGCCCGCGGAGCACAAACCTCTCGCGATACTGCCCCGGCGAAGCTACCTCACCCGACCCAGCGCCACCCGAGAATCCGCGGATCAGCCTGTCGCCGCCAACGTGGATATACTCTGCATCGTTGAGCCCTGCTTCCCCGAGCCGTCCATTGGGCGAATTGAACGCTACACCGCCCTGGCGCACGCTTCCGGGGTGCAGGTCGCGCTGATTCTCACCAAAGGTGACCTGGTAACGGCCGAACAGCTCACCAACTACAGGGACTCCCTCGCAGGTGGTGTGGATGCGGTGCTTGCCGTCTGCACGGACAACGGCTACGACCCTGCCCCGGTGGCGGAGCTTGTCGCCGGACGCACCGCCGCATTCCTGGGTCGCAGCGGCGCAGGAAAATCCACCCTGGTCAACGCCCTGCTCAACCCCGGAGTTGACCCCCGCGAGGATAACCAAGAACATCAGGTGCAGGTCACCTCCACAGTCCGAGATGCTGACGGCAAGGGGCGCCACACCACCACCAGCCGCCAGATGCTTGTTTTACCCGGTGCGGAAGGCTCAAGCGAAGGAGACTCGACCAACGCAAAATCATCATCTGGCACGGTGCTGATCGACACTCCGGGCGTACGAGCCCTAGCCGCAACGAGCGATAGCGCCGCGATTGACGAAACCTTCGACGACGTCTCCGGTTACGCTTCTGCCTGCCGGTACAGCGACTGCTCCCACGGTTCCGAACCCGGATGCGCGGTGCAGCAGGCGCTCGCCGACGGCTCTCTCGACCCCGAGCGCTTCGAACGCTACCGCAGGATGATAGCCGAATCCGCGCGTCTACGCCTGCGCTCTCAAGAACGTGAGTACAGGCAAAGTAACCGTGCCTTCACGAAGGCGAATAAGGCGGGCCGCCGCACCCTCATGTCCATTAAGGGGCGCGCTAACTAGCCACCAAATGCGCACGTTCCAGAAGAGCGCAGGGGGCTAATCTGGGTGATACTGCCCAGGCCGCAATATAGTAGCCTGCCTCACTCTTCGATACACTAGAACTAGGCGTGCCCACAGTCCCCCGCGCGCCCTCACCGCCACCCGGCGGCACAGGAACGCGGGCGCAGACGGCACACACCATTCACAAACCCATAACTCAATGAAAGAGGTGGCAGCATGGCTGAACAGAACCTCACCCCGCCCGTACCGAAGAAGGTCGAGCACCGCCGCGAACACCACGGCGACATCTTCAACGACCCCTACGAATGGCTCCGTGACAAGGAAAGCGAAGAGGTCCTCAACTACCTCAAGGCAGAAGCCGAATACACCGAAGCTGTCACCGCAGATCAGCAGCCCCTCCGCGAATCCATCTTCAACGAAATCAAGGACCGCACCCTGCTGTCGGATCTGACCGTCCCGAACCGTATCGGTGACTGGTGGTACTACAGCCGCATGGTGCCCGGCGGCCAGTACCCCGTCTTCTACCGCTACCCCGCCCTGAACGAAGGCGACGAGGTAGTGCGCTACACCCCGCCGACCGTCACCCCCGGCGAAGTACTCGAGGGTGAAGTCGTCATCCTCGACTGCAACGAATACGCCAAGGACATGGAGTTCTTCTCCCTCGGCAGCTTCCAGCCCGCACGTAACGGCAAGCTACTGAGCATCTCCGTGGACGAAAAGGGCGACGAACGCTACGAGCAGCGCTTCCTCAACATGGAAACCGGCTCCTTCCTCGAAGACACCATCCCCAACATCGCCGCGGGATCCTTCTTCATCAACCACGCCGAACAGCTCATCTACCTCGTCCCCGACGATTCGTGGCGCCCCTGGCGTGTCTACGTGCACGACGTCGGACAGGGCACCGAAGACCACCTAATCTACGAGGAACCGGACAACACCATGTGGCTCGGCGCCGCCATGAGCTCCGACCGTTCCTCCGTGGTCATTACCAGCTCGAATTCCGAGTACACGGAGGTGCGCCTCATCCCCACCCACGAACCCAAGAGCGAGCCGACCCTGCTCATTCCCAAGAGCGCAGGCATCGAATACTACGCCGAGCCGCTCAACATTGCCGGCGAGCAGCACCTGCTAATCCAGCACGACTACAATGCACTGAACTCCGAGCTGGTCCTCGCAGACATGCCGCGCGAAAGTGAAAGCCTCGAAGAGTACGCCCAGCGTTGGGTGCCGGTCATCCGCCACAGCGAAAACGTGCGCCTGGAGGGCTTCACCTTCACCGCAACGCACCTGGTCGTCACCGCCCGCGCGGACACCACCACCCGCATCTTCCTCGCACCGCGTGAGCAGTTGCCCATCCAGTGGCGCCGCCGCCGCCCCGCCGGCGTGACCTTCATGGAACCTGCCGGCTTCGATGAGGAACTGTACACCGCCTCCGTACTACGTGCGGAGAACTACTCCCCCGTGCTGCGCATCGCCTACACCTCGTACCTGACGCCGCGCCGCGTCTACGACTACTTCCCCATGTCGCAGACCCTGCTGTTGCGCCGTGAAACCCCGGTACTCGGCGGCTACAACCGTGAGGACTACCGCGCCTACCGCGACTGGGCACCGGCGGCGGACGGCACGCTCATCCCGATCTCGGTGATTCACCGCGCCGATCTGGACATGAGCAAGCCGCACCCGGTCATCCAGTACGGTTACGGCTCGTACGAGTCGTCCATGGACCCGATGTTCTCCATCCCGATGCTGTCGATTCTGGACCACGGCGTCATCTACGTCATCGCGCATATTCGCGGCGGCGGCGAGATGGGCCGCTCCTGGTACCAGAACGGCAAGAAGCTCGCGAAGAAGAACACCTTCACCGACTTCGTGGACGTCACCAGCTACGTTGCGGCTAAGCCGTGGGCTGATGAGGCGCGTATCGGCTGCTACGGCGGTAGCGCCGGCGGTCTGCTCATGGGCGCCGTGCTGAACCTCGCCCCCGAAAAGTACGCCGCCTGCCTGGCAGCCGTACCGTTCGTGGATGCGCTGACCACCATCCTCGATCCGGAGCTGCCACTGTCGGCAATGGAGTGGGAAGAGTGGGGCAACCCGATTGAGGACCCGGAAGTGTACGCCTACATGAAGTCGTACACCCCGTACGAGAACATCCGCCCGGTCCGCTACCCGGCGATTGCTGCGGTGACGAGCCTGCACGACACGCGCGTGCTCTACGTGGAGCCCGCGAAGTGGGTTGCGGCGCTGCGTGAGCAAATTGACCCCTCGTCGCCGGTGCCGCTGCTGAAGATTGACATGTCGGGCGGTCACGGTGGTGGTTCCGGCAGGTATACGCGTTGGCGCGAGATTGCGTGGGATTACGCGTTCCTCATGAGCAACCTCGGCGTTACTGAGTAGCTGGTCTCTTAAATAGAACGCTCCGTCTGTATCTAAGTGATACGGACGGAGCGTTCTTCGTTTATGTACGTTGCTCTGCTCGAGGGGTGAGGCACCGCATATTTCCTCCGCGCCTACGCAGGGGCACCCGTCACCCGGAGGGCGCATCCGGAAAACACGGCCGCACTCGCGCAGACCCTGGAATGGAGCAAAAGAGGCGCCGCCTCCCACCTCGGGAGACAGCGCCTCTTTCGTTAGAGCCGGGTCAGCGGAAAAGCTTAGCCTTCCACGCCGCACTCAGCCAGAATCAGCTCACGCACGCGGGCGGCATCAGCCTGACCGCGGGTAGCCTTCATAACCTGACCGACGATAGCACCAGCAGCCTGAACCTTACCGGCACGAATCTTGTCGGCAACGTCGGGCATTGCCGCCAGTGCTTCCTGGACAGCTGCGGTGAGCGCGCCGTCATCGGAAACCACGGCGAGGCCGCGTGCCTCAACGATTTCGGCGGGGGTGCCTTCACCGGCGAGGACGAACTCGAGCACCTGGCGGGCGATCTTGTCGTTAATCTTCCCCTCAGAGATGAGTGCTTCGAGGGCAACCACGGTTGCGGGCTCCACGCCGAGTGCGGTGAGCTCAACTTCAGCCTGCTTTGCGCGGCGGGCGATTTCGCCCATCCACCACTTGCGGGCTGCTGCGGCGGTTGCGCCTGCGGCGACGGTCTCTTCGATGACGTCGAGTGCGCCGGCATTAACTACGTCACGGAACTCTTCGTCAGAGTAGCCCCATTCGCCCTTGAGTCGGCGGCGGCGTTCTGCCGGGGGTTCGGGCAGTTCAGCGCGCAGACGCTCAATCCATTCGCTGTTGGTGACGACCGGTACGAGGTCCGGTTCGGGGAAGTAGCGGTAGTCGTCAGCATCGGACTTGGGGCGACCCGAGGAGGTTTCGCGTGTGTCTTCGTGCCAGTGGCGGGTCTCCTGGGTGACCTTTTCACCGCGTTCGAGGATTGCTGCGTGGCGGCGGATCTCGTAGCGGACGGCGCGCTCAACCGAACGAAGGGAGTTCACGTTTTTGGTTTCGGAGCGGGTGCCGAACTTCTCTGCGCCCTTGGGCATGAGGGAGACGTTGGCATCGCAGCGGACGTTACCACGTTCCATGCGGGCGTCAGAGATGCCGAGGGAGCGGACGATGTCGCGGATTGCGGCAACGTAGGCGCGTGCCAGTTCGGGTGCACGCTCGCCGGCACCGACTATGGGTCGGGTGACGATCTCGATCAGAGGAACGCCTGCGCGGTTGTAGTCGACCAGTGAGGAGGTTGCACCCTGGATTCGTCCATCTGCACCACCGACGTGGGTGAGCTTGCCTGCGTCTTCTTCCATGTGGGCGCGCTCAATTTCAACGGTGAAGATAGTGCCGTCTTCGAGCTCAACGTCCAGGGAGCCGTTTTCCGCGATGGGGCCGCCAGCCTGGGAGGTCTGGAAGTTCTTCGGGGAGTCCGGGTAGAAGTAGTTCTTGCGGGCGAAGTAGGACTTGTCTGCAATCTCGCAGCCCAGTGCCAGGCCGAGCTTGATGGCAGACTCAACAGCGGTCTTGTTCACCATGGGCAGCGCACCGGGCAGGCCGAGCGATACGGGGGTGACGTTGGTGTTGGGGTCGTCGCCGAACTCGTTGGGTGCGGAGTCAAACATCTTGGTTTTGGTGTTCAGTTCGACGTGCACCTCGAAGCCGAGGACCGGGTCGTACTTTTCGATGGCTTCTTCGAAGCTGAGGACTTCTTCACTCATTATTTGGTTCCCCCAAAGTCAAAGTCGCGGATCAGAGTTTCAGTGTCGGGCAGGCTCCTGTAGAGCGGTGCGCCCCATTTTGCGGTGAGCAGTTCTTCCAGTGCTGCGCCGACGCGGTAGAGGCGTGCGTCTTCGCGTGCGGGTGCGGTGAACTGGATACCGACGGGCAGGTTGTTCTCTTCGGAGAGGCCGCCGGGCAGGGAGAGCGCCGGGACACCTGCCAGGTTGACGGGCACGGTTGCGACGTCACCCAGGTACATTGCCATGGGGTCGCCTTCGGTCTTCTCGCCGAGCTTGAACGCGGTGGAGGGTGCAGTCGGGGAGATGAGCACGTCGCACTTTTCGAATGCTGCTGCGTAATCGCGCTGGATGAGGGTGCGTACGCGCAGTGCGGCGCCATAGTAGGCATCGAAGTTACCTGCAGACAGTGCGTAGGTGCCGAGAATAATGCGGCGCTTGACCTCGTGACCGAAGCCTGCGGAGCGGGTTGCGGACATGACGCGCTCGATGGTGACGGGGCCGTCTTCGGGTACGACGCGCAGGCCGTAGCGGACGCCGTCGTAGCGTGCCAGGTTGGAGGACACCTCGGAGGACATGATCATGTAGTAGGCGCTGATGGCTTCGGTGACGGAGGGCAGGGAGACCTCAACGATTTCTGCACCTGCGGCACGCAGCTCTTCGACGGATTCACGGAAGCGTGCGAGGACACCTGCTTCGAAGCCTGCGCCGTCGCCGCCTCCGAGTTCCTTAATGACGCCGATGCGCAGGCCAGACAGGTCGCGCTTGCGTGCGGCTTCTGCGCCTGCCTTGGCTTCTTCAACAAAGTTGCCGGGCTCATCAGGCAGGGAGGTTGCATCGAGCGGGTCGTGGCCTGCGATTGCTTCGTGGAGCAGTGCGGTATCCAGGACAGTGCGGGCGCAGGGGCCTACCTGGTCGAGGGAAGATGCCATGGCGATGACACCGTAGCGGGAGACGGAGCCGTAGGTGGGCTTGACACCAACGCTACCGGTCAGTGCTGCAGGCTGGCGGATAGAGCCGCCGGTGTCGGTGCCGAGCGCCAGGGGTGCCTGGAAGGCGGTGACGGCTGCTGCGGAGCCGCCGCCGGAGCCGCCGGGTGCACGGTCGAGTGCCCAGGGGTTGCGGACTACGCCGAATGCAGAGTGCTCGTTGGAGGAGCCCATTGCGAATTCGTCGAGGTTGGTCTTGCCGAGGATGGGCATGCGTGCTTCGCGGACCTTGCGGGTGACGGTGCCATCGTAGGGGCTCATCCAGCCTTCGAGCATGCGCGATGCTGCGGTGGTAGGCTGGCCCTTGGTGACGATGAGGTCCTTGACGGCGATGGGTACGCCTGCGAGCAGCGGCAATTCCTTGCCTGCTGCACGGTCTGCGTCCACTGCGGCTGCGGTGGCGAGTGCTTCTTCAGCGTTGACGTGCAGGAAGGCGTTGAGGCCGTTCTTGCCGTCTGCTCGGTTGTCGCTCAGGGGTGCGCCGTCGGTGGCTGCGATACGGTCCAGGTGTGCCTGGGTAAGCTCAACGGAGGTGATTTCGCCGGATGCGAGCTTTTCTACTGCTTCTGCGGCGGTGAGCTGGATCAATTCGTTCACTTGGTTGTTCTCCTCTTAGTCTTCGTCGAGGATTGCCGGCACGCGGAACTTGCCGTCCTGTGCGTCGGGGGCGCCTGAGAGCGCCTCTTCCTGGGTAAGGGTGGTGACGGGTACGTCTTCACGGAAGACGTTCTCGAGGGGGATGGGGTGGCTGGTCGCGGGGATGTCAGCAGTTGCTTTCTGCGACATGGTCTCAACGGATGCGACGATGACGTCCAGCTCAGACGCCATCGCGGTGAGTTCTTCATCGGTCATCTCAATGAGTGCCAGCGATGCCAGGTGCTTGACCTGTTCAAAGGTGATGGCAGACATGGTTCTCCCGTAGTTTTGTTTTCTTGTCTCTTCTCTAGTGTAGTGGAGGTTGCGTTTTCCGTCTCATTGAGGGTTGGAGGGTTTACCTGCTGGCTTGTGTGTTCAGGCGGTATTTTTCTCCCCTGTTTTCGGTTAAATGCTCAACGCCCCGCTCCTCGTGTGAGGTGCGGGGCGTTGGACTACAACGTGCCCAAGTTACGCTTGAGAGTTAAAACCTTAGGCAGGGATGGTCAGAACCTGGCCGGGGAAGATCAGGTCAACGTTGTAGATGATGTCGGTGTTCGCAGCTGCGATTGCCTGGTAGCCGCCTGCAACGCCGAGCTTTGCAGCGATCAGCGAGAGGGAGTCACCGGGAACCACGGTGTAGGTACCTGCTGCAGCCTTGGGAGCTACTGCGACGGGTGCTGCGGGAGCCTCAACTGCCGGTGCTGCAGGTGCCTCAGCAGCTGCGGGTGCAGCCTGAACTGCAGGAGCTGCGGGTGCAGCCTGTGCCGCGGGAGCGGTGTAGGTCTGCTGGGTCTGCGACTGGACAGCCACGGTGGTGGGCTCAGTGTAGGTGGGAGCTGCGCCGGTCTTGCCGTAGAGGCCAAGCTTAGCGGAGCAAGCGGGCCATGCGCCCCAGCCCTGGATAGCGAGCAGACGCTCGCCAGCCTCAATCTGCTGTGCACGGGAAGCGGTCACGGGGGAGCCGGACATGCCGACGCCGTTCCAGGACTGCTGGGTGAACTGCAGACCACCGTAGAAGCCGTTACCGGTGTTGATGGACCAGTTACCACCGGACTCGCACTGTGCCAGTGCGTCCCAGGTAGCACCGTCTACTGCGTTTGCAGCGGGCATCGACATGGTAGCTGCTACAGCGCCACCGATGGCGAGAGCTGCTGCGGTACGACGAATGGAAGTGTTCTTCATAATGCTCCTTGGGGCCGTCCCCGCTCGTTCCGTCCCCGGAACTCTAACGCGCTGCCGCTCACCCTTTGATAACGAAGTAGGTTACTCATGTTCTGGCTCTACCATGTGAGCGGCTCTCCACCGATTTCATGTCACCGTGAGTGATTCTGCACTTGTGTGCGGAATCCGGGTGGCACTTCCTCGATAGGGACGTGCGGTAGAACCGGGCATCGTTTCAAGCATTCCAAGCTTGAAACCACACAGGCGATCCCCTTGCGAGAATCTATCTGGTCTCAAAGATAACCGAGGTTTTTTATGATTCCAACCCAGTTTCAGGTTCACGGCGAACGCGCAGGGTTCCCAGGGTTCTTTCAGGTTAAAAGTGCAAGAAACTTTATTGGCGCTCTTGCAGGCCGCATATCTTCAAGGTTTAACCGCGGAATTTCGGGGTTTTCTAGGGCGTGCAGTCGGAGGTTTCCCCTCCTGGAGTGCTCCGATTCAGTATTGAATGGGTGCCGATTTCAAAGGTTTTGAACAGCGTGTAAATATTTTTTAAATATTTACACGCTTTGGGAGTGTTTTAAGGCGCTTCCACCTTAAATGCTGTGGTAATTACAAATGCCCAAAATTGGCATTCAGGCTCTGAAGCCCGTACTCCAGAGCCTGAATGCTCTATATATATTGCAGGGTTCAGATTCAGATAACCCCGCTACCGGGTCTACTCCTCCGAAGCGGCTTCAACTGCCTCGGGGCCACCTTCAAGCAGAGCAGTAAAGCCTTCCTCGTCCAGCACCTTCAGACCCAGCTGCTGAGCCTTATCCAGCTTCGAGCCGGCATTCGCGCCTGCGACCACAAAGTGGGTCTTCTTCGAAACCGACGCCGAAGCCTTACCGCCGCGAGAAATAATGGCTTCCTTCGCACCGTCACGGGTGTAACCGTTCAGCGTGCCGGTTACGACCACGGTCAGGCCCTCCAGAGTGCGCTCCACGGACTCGTCACGAGTATCTTCCATGCGCACACCGGCGGCAGCCCAGGAGTCCACAACCTCGGCGTGCCAATCCTCAGCAAACCATTCAATAATCGAATCGGCAATCGTGGTGCCCACACCATCCACAGCAGCAAGACGCTCACGATCAGCCTCGCGGATTGCCTGCATCGAACCGAGCTCGGCGGCAAGCGCGCGGGCAGCGGTCGGTCCCACGTGACGAATCGAGAGAGCCACCAGCACCCGCCACAGCGGCTGCTGCTTAGCCTTCTCCAGCTCAGCGAAGAGGTTCAGCGTATTCTTCGTAGGCTTCGGCTCGGGGCGTGCCTTGGTCGGCTTGGTGTAGAAGTAGGGCACGCGCTCCATCTTTCCGGTGACCACGCCCTTGACCTTCTTCTCACGCTCGATAGTGACCTCGCGCAGGTCCTCAATGTTGAGGGTGAACAGGTGTGCCTCGGTTGTTAGTGGAGGGGTGTCCGGGGTTGCGGGGCTGGTGAGCGCCTTAGCTGCTTCGAAGCCGAGTGCCTCAATGTCGAAGGCACCGCGGCTTGCCGCATAGTACACACGCTCGGTCAGCTGCGCCGGGCAGGAGCGAGGGTTCGTGCAACGCAGATCCACATCGCCTTCCTTGCCGGGGGCAAGGGGCGAACCGCAGGATGGGCATTCGCTGGGCATGACGAACTCACGTTCAGTGCCGTCACGTAGGGCAACCACGGGGGCGACAATCTCGGGGATCACGTCACCTGCCTTGCGTAGCACCACAGTATCACCGATGAGCACGCCCTTAGCCTTGACCACGTCCTGGTTGTGCAGGGTGGCGCGCTCCACGGTCGAGCCGGAGACGAACACAGGCTCCATGACGCCGTAGGGGGTCACGCGGCCGGTGCGTCCCACGTCCACACGGATGTCCAGCAGCTTGGTGTGCACCTCTTCGGGCGGGTACTTATACGCCACCGCCCAGCGCGGCACGCGGGAGGTGTAGCCCAGCTGAGCCTGGGTCGCGAAGTCGTTGACCTTAATGACGATGCCGTCAATTTCGTGCACCAGGGAGTGGCGCTGCTCACCGTACTTGTTAATGAAGTCGAACACCGCCTCGGTGTTATCGGCAATTTCGCTGTAGGGGCTCACGGGCAGACCCCAGGAGGCGAGCAGGTCGTAAGTCTCGTACTGAGTGGCAATATCCAGGCCGGTGCGTGAACCGATGCCGTGCACGTACATGCTCAGCGGGCGCGAGGCGGTAATCGCCGCGTCCTTCTGGCGTAGCGAGCCTGCCGCGGCGTTACGCGGGTTCGCGAAGGGGTTCTTACCGGCGGCAATCATGGACTCATTGAGCTTCTCAAAATCTGCGGAGGAGATGAACACTTCGCCGCGGATTTCAATTTCCTCAGGGTGGTTCTCGCCGGTCAGCTGCTGCGGGATGCCCGCAATGGTGCGCACGTTGTGGGTGACGTCTTCACCGGTGGTGCCGTCACCGCGGGTTGCCGCGCGCACGAGGGTGCCGTTGCGGTAGAGCAGATTCACCGCCAGGCCGTCAATCTTCAGCTCGGTCAGCCACTGCGGTGCGCCACCGGTAAGGTTCCGGGCGTTCTCTTCAGTCTTGGTCAGCCAGCTGCGCAACTCCTCGAAGGAGAAGACGTCCTCGAGGGAGTACATGCGCTGCAAGTGGGTGACGGGCGCGAAGGCTTCGATGGCTTCACCACCGACTTCCTGGGTGGGCGAGTCGTTGGCGATAATGAGCGGATATTCCGCCTCAATGATTCCAAGGCGGCGGTAGAGCGCATCGTACTCGGCGTCAGAGAGGAAGGGCGCATCCTCGTTGTAGTAGGCGCGGCGTGCGGCACGAATCTTATCGGTCAGTTCCGCATACTCGGCACGCAGGGCCTCGGTAATCTCCACGGAGTTTTCTGCGGGGCTCTCTGCTCGAATCTCGGCGGGGGCAGTCTGCTGGGTGGTGTTGTTCTCAGTCACCCGTCCAGTCTAGCGTTTTTGATCCGCCTCTCCCCTATCGCTGGTCATATTGGCAGGTTCCGCGAACGCAAACGATGACGTAAACGATAATGCAAGAGTGCCGTAGCCGCTTACCCGATTATGCCTCCTTAGTTTCTGTGCGCGGATACAGTTCACCCCCGCCTTCTATAGGCACTCGAGCGAGTGCCTATAGAAGGCGGGGGTGAATCAAACAGTATGAAGTTTAGGCTTCGACCGCGTCAGCAACAATCACGGTAATGTTATCGCGACCGCCGGAACGCAACGCCTCGTGCTGGAGCACGTCAGCGGCGTCCTGCGGGTGGCGAATCGAGGTGAGTACTCGCGCCATGTATTCGTGCGAAAGCTCACCGGAAAGACCATCGGAGCAGAGCATCAGGCGGTCACCGGCACGGGCGGGCAGAACCCAGAAGTCCGGTTCCCAGTAGTTACCGGTACCCAGCGCGCGGGTAATTACGTTGCGGCGCGGGTGGGTCAGCGCCTCCAGGGCGGTAATCTGACCTTCATCGACCAGGTACTGCACCTCGGAGTGGTCAGCGGTGACCTGCTCCAGCGAGGCGGAGCCCTCAGAACCGGGCAGCTTCTCCATGGCGGAGTGGTGAATACCCTCATCCTCACGCAACAGACGGTAGGTTCGCGAGTCGCCCACGTTGAAAATAACCCACAGGTTACGGTCCCCGATGTTGGTTAGCCAGGCGCCAGTGACGGTCGTGCCGCCAGCGTGGGAGAGCGCCTGTTTAATTTCTTCGTTGGTTTCGCCGAGGATATCGTGCAAACGGTTCAGGGCGCCCACAATTTCGTTGTTAAGCAGGGTATTTGCGCGGCGACGGCGCTTAACGGGGTCTTCCTCATCAATAGCTGCGAGGCGCTTAACGTAGGTCTGCTGTTCTCCTTCGCTGCGTCCGCCAGGCATGGTGAAGAAGGGCGAGTAGGCGAGCTGACGCACGCACAGGCGCGAAGCGACCTCGCCCGATTCATGGCCTCCCATACCGTCCGCGACCACGCAGAGGGAACCGGCGACGACCATCGAATCTTCGTTATTTTCTCGATGTGCGCCGCGGTGCGTTGCACCACCGGTACGTAGTTTCAGTTCAGTCATGAGAGGTCTATCTCCATTGTGTAGTTCACGCGACGGGTCACCGCCACGGGGTCTACGTTACCAAAGCTTCTAACATTTCGCGTTCCCTGCGAGGTGAGAGTATAGCGATTTCCCACCTGTCGGAGCGTGTTTGCTGTCTCATTATCGGTCAGTACGGTACCCGGTTCAGCGAGGGAGACCAGGCGTGCGGCCAGGTTCACGCTGGAGCCGTACACGTCGCCGCGGTTAGCCAGAACTTCGCCCCAGATGAAGGCGACGCGGGCATCCGGTAGTTGCGGGTCGGCACCGATCTTTTCGGAGAGCCGCAGGCTAATTTCTGCGATAGCGTCCGGGGCTTCGGTAAGGAAGAAAACTTCATCACCGAGGGTCTTAATAATACGACCGCCCAGGGGTGCGATAACGTCCAGGCAGCTCTGTTCAAAGTGGTTGATGAGCTGAGAGAGAGCTGCGGCATCTAGGTTACGTACCAGGGAGGTGTAGGAAACCAGGTCAACGAACCCTACGCCTCGCACCAGGGGCAGGCGAGAAAGTCCGGAGGTGGTCACGTTGTTTTCGCGCAATCCCAGGCGCAGGATTCCGGCGTACATCTGGCGACGGTATGCGTAGAGCGCCAGGCGCTCAAGAACGTCAAGGTAGCGCGGGAAGTCTTTGAGGAGCTTACGGCGGGCATCATTATCGCTGAGGTTTTCGGTGACCATGATATTGTGCACGAGCGCCTCAATCTGCCATGCGACGGTACGGTCGGTCAGTTGACCTTCGGAGCGCACAAGGGATGCCACGTATTCCATGCGAATGTCGCCTTCTGCGTCCAACTTCTGCAGGTCTGCAAGCATCTGCACGTCTGTTTCAGTGAAGTAGGGCGAGTGGTCGGCGATCGTTGGGAAACCCATGTTGTGCCAGATACGCTGGGCGGTTTCGAGAGGAAGTCCGGCGCACTCTGCGGCTTCTACGGGGGTGTAGCGGCGGCCCTGTCCCAGGAGCGACTTTTCGAGGGCTCGGATTCCTGCTTTGGATTCCTCGTCTCGATAGATATTGTTCTGCGCGAGGTTCTGCAGAATTTTGAGGTTCAGCATTTGGGTTTCGGGGCCCATGGTGGCGCCAGTACCCTGCAGAGAGTGTGCAGGTTTCTGGGGGTCTGCCGTGCTCATTACCGTTGCTGCTCCTTTCATATCTGCCGAATCATCTGTTCTCTCGTGCGGGTGCGCTAGCTGGTGCTGTGCGTCGATTGTGCACTACTTCACTGTATAGCGCCTTGTTAATATACCCTCCACTGCGGTGTTTTGGGCACCAAAGCATCCACCCCCAAAGATATTTTAGTGGAGTAATTCACATTTAAGAATACTCTAATCCACATTTTTCAGCTGATTTAGGTGCCAGGTTAGGCTCTGAGTCAACCGGTCTACCCTCTTTATAGTTGGCAGACACACCCCCGAAAAGCTAGATGTAGCGGGAACTCAAGGCGTAATAGTCACGTCTAGCGGATTTAATTTCTTTTTCAAAACGCCTGGGTTCAGGCACATAGGTCAGACAGTGGTGCGCTCCGTGGCAGACCACATACACGGAGCCATAGCCTAACCAGGCGCCCGGGCCGCGTTGTTTTACCCAGCGTTCCCCCATGGAATCCAAGTAGAGAGAGTCGTCTCCTGTTCGGATCATCACGCCACGGCGAACCACAAGCCGGTGCGTGGTGAGCAGGTAGGAGGTGGTAGCCCAACGCCATCCGGTACGCACCGCTCCGAGAACAGTACCAACCGCACACATCATGCCGAGAGTCCACAGAATCGGTGAGGACCGTACCGTGGAGGCAAAGGTTGAGGCGGCGATAGCAACCAGTATGTAGGCGAGCGCGGGTAGCAGGGCGCCGTAGTGCTGTCGAGTGGTAATGATGACATGCTCACCGGGGTTGAGTTTTCCGCGCAGACGCATGGTGTTCCTTAGCTGTGCTGGTTGTTATGGGCCGGCTGGAGGCGCCAGTTGAGGCGGTGTGGATTGATGCAGTTGCCGTGCCGGACTGTAATTTTAGGGGTTGGTTCTAGTGTGCCTGCTGAAAGTCTCCGTAGCTACCGTTGACGGGGCGAAGATGCTCAATATCGCCCACCGCGTAGGGCTCTAGGGTTCCATCTTCGCGGCGAATGAGGATGCGCCCCTGCGCGTCGAGGTCTTCGGCGATGCCTTCTACAGTGCTTCCATCCGGCAGGCTCATGCGCACGCTAGCTCCGAGAGTTGCAGTGGCGGCGCGTGCCTGATCGAGCAGACTGATGCTCTGCGGGTTGAGGGGGTCGGGGCGCTCAGGGTCACCGCCGGCGCGCACGAAGGCGCGGTAGCGGCGGGCGAAGATCTTAAGGAGTCGGGTGAGCACCTCGGAGGAGTCGATGACCTGCCCGGTGCACAGGCTCAGGCTGGTGGCGGTGGGTACGGGCAGCTGTTCGGCGGACATGTTCGTATTCTGGCCGATGCCCACAATAATGCTGCGTTGTTGCTCGGTGGAGCCGCTTTCGGGAACGAGCTGGGCGAGGATTCCGCAGCCTTTGGCACCCTGTGCAATCACATCGTTGGGCCATTTGAGGGCGGCGTCTACCCCGTAGTCACGCCAAATATCGACCACGCTGAGCCCGGCGATGAGGGTCAGCCAGTGGTAGCTGTCTTCGGTGAGTTCTCGAGCGAGAGGGTCGGCGGAGGCATGCGGGCGCACCACGATACTTGTGGCGAGGCAGGCACCGGCAGGGGCGATCCAGACTCGGGCCAGACGGCCGCGTCCGGCGCTTTGGTAGAGGCTAGTGTAGACAGAGAGCTCGCCGAGCTGTTCGCGTTCGGAGTCCGTGCCGCCCATAAGTACCTCGCGGGCACGGGTGGTAGTGGAGTCGACTTTATTGTAGAGATTTACGCTGGAGTATCCAGTTTCCATTGCAATGGTGCGGATGCGCGGCGCATCCAAAACCGAACGATCACTCTCGGTATGCATATTCTCCTCCATAGTTTGCGCCTTTCTGTCCTGTCCGAAGCTACTCTGCAGTACTCCGACCCGCCGCCAAAACCTGCCGGTTTCTCTCCAATCGCACTGGTTTCTCACCATATCAATTTCTTGCCGCCGGTGATACCCACCCGGCACCCGAGACGGTACATTAGACAGTGAGGGTGCATGAAGCACCGACCGGCTGCGGAGGTTCCTCCGCTCTGCTCGAAAGAAGACCGATATGGCTTATTACGCAATTACTTACGTTTACGCTGCTCCTGAGGAGCAGGCGAAGTACCGTCCTGCTCACCGTGAGTACCTTGGTTCGCAGATTGAGGCGGGCAACCTGATTGTTTCCGGCCCCCTGCTGGATGGCGAGACCCCCGCCGGCGCTCTGCTGATTGCCAAGGTTGATTCCGCTGAGGCTGCTGAGAAGATTGTGGCTAACGACCCGATGAACATTGGTGGCGCAGTTCTGTCTCACACCGTGACTGAATGGAACCCGGTCCTGGGCACCATCTAAATTTCGCAAAGCTCAAGTAGCTCCCCCCCTTCGCCGACAAGGATTGCCGGTGCAAGAGGGGGTTTTTCCGCATCGTATCTTTGCGTCCTAGATGCCTCTTTCGCGCTCTTCGCGCATCATTGCGGGCAGTGTGTGCATGAAAGTGTATCTAGTGTTGATATTCTGGCTCCTCATCTGGCATATGTGTGCTAGTTCGCACTATAGTTGAGAGATATGTACGTTGTTCAAGAGTGCTCTTCGGGGCACCTGAGCACCCTATCACCGCAACCACTGGCTCCCGACGATCGGGTGGAGCAGGAACGAGGAATAATGTCCGAGAACCTCCAGCAGGATTTTGACTTGAGCACCACCGCCGGTAAGCTCGCTGATTTTTATGCACGTCGAGAACATAGCTTTGCTCCCAGCGGTGAGGCAGCTATTGAGAAGCAGCACGCACGCGGTAAGAACACCGCCCGCGAGCGCATCGACATGCTTCTAGACGAGGGTTCTTTCGTAGAATTTGATGCCCTCGCCCGCCACCGCACCACCGCGTTCGGCATGGAGGCGAAGAAGCCTCTGGGGGACGGCCTAGTCTCCGGTTACGGCACCGTGGATGGTCGCCTTGTTGCCGTGTATTCGCAGGATTTCACCGTCTACGGTGGTTCTCTCTCACAGGTGAACGGCGAGAAGATTGTGAAGGTGCAGAAGTTCGCTCTGAAGAACGGCTGCCCGGTTATCGGCATTAACGATGGTGGTGGTGCCCGTATCCAAGAGGGTGTGGCTTCTCTGGCGATGTTTGCCGATATTTTCCGCATGAACGTGCGCGCCTCCGGTGTGGTTCCGCAGATTTCTGTCATTATGGGCCCCTGCGCTGGTGGTGCCGCGTACTCCCCCGCTCTGACTGACTACATCATCATGGTGGATAAAACTTCACACATGTTCATTACCGGCCCGGACGTCATCAAGACTGTGACCGGTGAGGACGTGGACATGGAAACCCTCGGTGGTGCGCGTCAGCATAACGCCGTGACCGGCACCAGCACATACCTGGCTGAAGATGAGGAAGACGCTTTCGACTTTGTGCGTGAGCTTCTGGAGTTCCTGCCCTCAAACAACCTTGCTGAGCCTCTGCCCCTGGAGCATGACCAGGAACCGGTGGTAACTGTAGACGATTTGGATTTGGATACTCTCATCCCGGATTCGGCAAACCAGCCTTATGACATGCGCGCGGTCATTGAGTCCGTCGTGGATGACGGCCACTTCTTGGAGATGCAGGCACTTTACGCCCCGAACGTGATGATTGGTTACGCCCGCGTTGAGGGCCGCACGGTTGGTATTGTGGCGAACCAGCCGATGCAGTTCGCAGGTTGCCTGGATATCTCCGCTTCGGAGAAGGCTGCCCGTTTTGTGCGCCATTGCGATGCGTTCAACATTCCGATTCTGACTTTTGTAGATGTTCCCGGCTTCCTACCCGGTACCGATCAGGAGTTCAACGGTATTATTCGCCGCGGCGCTAAGCTGCTCTACGCATACGCGGAGGCGACCGTTCCGTTGGTCACCGTTATTACCCGTAAGGCGTACGGCGGTGCGTACATTGTGATGGGTTCGAAGAAGCTGGGTGCCGATATTAACCTGGCGTGGCCCACCGCTCAGATTGGCGTGATGGGTGCCCAGGGTGCGGTGAATATTCTGTACCGTCGTGAGCTGGCTGCTCTGGCGGCTGAGGGTGGCGATGTTGAGGCTCGCCGCGCTGAGCTGATTACCAAGTATGAGGAAGAGCTGCTGAACCCATACCAGGCTGCTGAGCTGGGTTACATTGATGAGGTTATTGCCCCGAGTGAGACTCGCATGCGTATTATTTCCTCGTTGCGTGCCCTGCACGATAAGCGTGCGGCAACCCCGGCGAAGAAGCACGGCAATATCCCGCTGTAGGCTTCCGATGTGCCCGCACCATTTGTGGCGCGGGCATTCACAGGATTTTAGGTTTTCTAAGGAGGTGTGCCTTTGGCAGGCTACAACCCGCTGAATTATTTCTCATTCGGTAAAAAGAAGGATAGTTCGGAGGCTACTGAGAGCGCCGAGCAGCTTGAGCGTAGCTCCGCACATTCTTCTGCGCATGCAGATACCGCATCCAGCGCCGCGAAGGATTCTGCTCAGCCTTCGGTAGATACTGACACTAAGCAGGAGCCTCTACTGAAGGTGGTTATGGGATCCCCCACCCCGGAGGAGATTGCTGCCCTCACCGCGGTGGTTGCAATGATACAGGCAAATGGCGAGCAGCAGGAGCAGAACTTGCTGGTGGGTGCCGCTTCACGGATCCTGAACCGCGGTCAGCGCCTGGGCGCTTCCTTGCGCCCGGGCCCCGGTTCGTGGAGGCGCGCTCGCCCCATGTAATGCGGGTAGCTCACATCTGACGGATAGATTCCCGTTACACCTGCTGGTATGACGGGAATCTATTGTATTGTCCCAAATTCAAGACTTATATTGCGTTATTCAATATCTAATACACTGATTCATATGGTTTCGTCATATTAGAGCCAATAAAGTCATGATGATATATGCTGATGCTACGATGTATATACCGTCACAATAGTGTTAGTAAATTGGCAGGGACCGTGGCAAAGATGATGAATAAAAACCATAGGCCCCCACCGGATGTCTATATCACGCTTCTGTTGCCGGCACTACGGCGCTTGTCGAAGACTGTGCCTCGCACCGCCGCCTATGTTAGCGAGCAGTTGCGGCAGCAGACTAAGGCGTTGGGGTCGAAGAAGAACCTACCGGCTCTTGAATCCACCGATTTTGCGGTGGCTGTGCGTACCACCTTGAAAATCTTGGTGGCACTTCGTTATGCCCAGCTTATGCCTCGTTTGACTCCGTGGGAGAAGAGGAAGTACCTGCTTACTCCCCTGGGTGCCGAACTGACCTGCACCCCGCATCTGCACGGTTCGGTGCCGCCGCATGTTGTGAAGCAGGTGCAGGCTTTGTGCTCTCAGAGTTTGACGGCGAAGAGTGTGAAGAAGCTGCAGAAGCAGGCGAACGCGCTACTGGAGAATGCTGAGGAAGAGCATCGCCTCATTTTTGGCGCTTCTGATACCGGTGCCCTTCATACTCTGTCACCTTTCTCAGGTGCTGATTATACTCAGCTGAACCCCGCTGCTTATGATGCAACCGATGCCGACTACCCTATCCCCGCCCTAAATTCTGCTGGACCTGCAAATTCTTGGCCTGCCGGTCAGTCTCCGCTGGATATTATTTTGCGTGCCAGCGATTCGCCGGTGATTCACGCTCAGGCTGAGTTTGCGGAGCATTTTACGCAGGATCTGATTCAGCATATTCACGCGGTGACGCCAGAATATTTTGAGCAGATTGTTGCCGATATTTTTACGGCTCTTGGTTTTAGTACCGAGGTAACCGGCAGTGCTGATGATAAGGGTGTTGATGTTATTGCCCACTATTCTGAGGGCCTGGATTTCGCGCCGATTTATATTCAGGTGAAGCATTATTGCGGAACTATGAAGGTCACCCCCAACCAGATTCAGAAGCTTGCCGGTGCGGTACTTTTACACGGCGGTTTACAGGGCGTTTTGGTGACCTGCGGTGCTTTTGCGCATCCGGTGCCTGAGTATTTGCAGGGTTTGCCGGGTGCACGCAATATTGCTCTGGTTGATCAGCACCACTTGGTGGAGCTGATGATTCGCCATCGTGTGGGCGTGCTTGATGGTGAGGGCGAGTGCGGTTATCGCATTGATGAGGAGTATTTTGCTTGCGGTTTGGAGTAGCCGGGGGTGTTTTGAGGTGAGTTTTTCTCTCTGAATGTCTCTGGTCTTCGCGCATTTCCTGCGTTATTTCACTTAATGTATTTTCACTTTTCCTTGAGGATATTTTTCATATATCGGCTGGTTTTAGAAATCTAGGTTATTTTTTGAACCAGCCGATACAATGGGATTGTAATGCGTTATATATACTCGCATTATTTCACGAAGTGCATATACCCGTGACGGTGTCAGTACTTCACCATAATTTATAGCGTTCTTTCCGGGTGCACGTCATAGAAGACGGTACGTAAGCGAAACGGGCTGAGAAATCTGTCTTTCCTGCTTCTCTTCACGACGGGTTACCAAAGTGACGACCCAAAAATAAAGATGGTGTCGCCCAGTATTGTGTGATTATTTTCCCGCTCGAATGACTGCACTTTATGAAGAATGCCCGCACGATAAATACCACCAGATAAGGAGCCCAGCGTGGCTTTTGTGAATAAAACAATGCTCCATATCGACCATTCGGAATTGCACTCTCTGCAGCAGGAAACCTCGTGGGAGGCTCTACCAGAGGAAGCACGCACTCTCAGCGTTGCGGCGGCTTTCTCTCTGCTCCGCCATTTTGAGCGCGCTCAGGACCATGGCGAGAAGGTTTTCTTCCCCGATATGTACACCCCCGTAGGTGTGGACCTGGGTTTCAATATGACTCAGCGTTTCATTGCGGTCGATGACAATGTTCTCTTCCGTGAGGCACTCAATAAGCTGATCGCGGCGCTGGTCAATGCTAACTATCTTGAGGTATCCCTCAGCCAGTTGCATCCGGGCAACCTGCACTACAGCCTCAGCAAGGCTGGCCGTGAGCTACTCGGTACTCCGAAGGAACAGCAGGCACAGGCTCTTCTGCCGGTTCTGCCTCTCCTTAGCGGCGTGCACCTCTTCTACCTGAAGCAGTTCTACCCGGTTCTGCTCTCTCACATTACGGTACGTGAGCTTCTGCCCATCGTTCTGAGCGTGACCCCGTCCTACCCTGCGGCGGCTCCCGTGAAGATTCGCGAGCTGGTGCTACGCGAGTGCGGTTTCGTACAGGGCTGGTACGGTCTGTCATACCTGGAGCAGCGCATTATTGAGCCGGTGATTGCTAAGGCGCTGAGCCTGTTGACCCGCGAGGGCTACCTCCGCACCAAGACTATTCACGAGCACACGGATTCTCCGCTGACTCTGTACTCGCTGTCGCCTTCGGCGAAGGAGCTGGTGGCACGCTATGAGGAGACCGGCGTGCCGGCGAGCGAGCTAAGCTCCGTGCTGGCACTGGTGAAAGATGAGGGCGCCTCCATTACGGCTGAGGATATTGCCGCAACTGATGCTCTGCTGACCCATATGGGTGTTCTTCTGCTCGACACCCTCAACGACCATGGCGCCGATGTGGAGCTGAGCCTTCCGAGCCTGGAGCAGGTCTTTGACCGCGACGAGCGCATTCAGCAGGAGTCCTCAAACCCTTACTTTGTGCAGATTGACGCACAGGATTACCTCTACGATGTGCTGATTGCCCACCACTACCTCTCCGAGGGTGAGACTGTCTATTCACTGGGTTCGGCTTTCGCGCCGGCTCTGGCGCAGATGGTTGAGCCGAGCGTTCAGAAGCTGGTGGCTTCGGCCCTACTGGATCCCGCTGCTGTAGATGCTCTGCCATACCCACATCAGTTGCTGCACCCGATTCTGAAGCTTGTGGAGGAGAACCCGCGTATTTCCTACTACAACATCTACGATGAGTTGAAGCTCGCCCTGGATATCCCGTACCTGCAGGGTGAGGTTGCTCCGCACCGTTATAAGCTGACCCCACGTCTGCGTAACCGCTATTCGGTGGCGATGCATGTGCTTAAGGGCGAACGCTACCTGAATGCTCTGCGTGAGGGTACGGGTCGTACTTCTCGCAAGAATCCGGAGCGTTATGAGCTGAGCGATGCGGGTAAGGAGCTGCTCAAGCGATTCCCGGAGGGTGCTCCGGAGGCGGTGACCGCCCGCATGGCACCGTTGCCGCCGCAGTCACTCAAGCACAAGCTGCCTCAGGATATTGCGGCTGAATTGCAGGCTCGTGAGGAGGCTCTTCAGGCTGCTAAGGAGGCGCGCGCGGCGGAGCGTCAGGCTCGTCTGGCGGCTCGTGAGGGTGCATCTCGTGAGCAGTTGGCTCCGGTTCCGGGTGCTTCTCCGGCGTTGTTGGCGCGTCCAGCTGGTTCGCCGGTAGCGGCTACTGCCCAGGGGCCCGCTGAGGTTCCGGCGGGACCGGTCGCTGAGGCTACCGCCCAGTCTGCTGTACCCACTCCTGCTGTTTCGGCTACTGAGCCCTCGACCGCGTTGCAGGTGGCTGCCGCTCAGGTGCGTGAGGCGCTGAAGCGTTACCGTCAGGTGTTCCGCCGCGAGGCGTTGGCTCCGGCGTTGGCTCAGGTGTCTGAGGAGCGTTTCCGTAGCATTGGTTTCGATTTGTTCCTAATGCGCGGCTACACTGTAGAGGCTTTGGAAGCTCAGGGCGTGGACGGTGTGGCAATCCCCGCCACCGGCGAAAAAGAACGCGCATTCTACGTACGTACTCTGCGCCCGGTAGCTGGCAGTGTTCTGTCCGCAAGCGTTCAGCCGCAGGATATTACCGCGTTCTTCCTGGCGATTCACGCCCGCGGTGGTCAGCTCGGCACCTTCATCACGAACGCACCATTCAGTGATGAGGCATACGATGAGTTCATCCGCTGCTCAACCAAATACCCGAACATTCTGGTTGACTTGGTATCCGGCGATGAGCTGCAGGACCGCCTCATTGCCCACCGCCTCGGCGTGGTTGAGGGCACGAACGGTCTGCTGGAACTCAACGGCGAATACTTCGCCATCTAGCAGCTTTTAGCCTATCTTGGCGGCGTCCCGGTCTTCTCTTTCCTGCACGTTCAGGTGGGAGAAAGCCGGGGCGTTTTCGCGCCTGCGCCCCGGTGAGTTGTCCCCAGGTGAGCCATTTTCCTCGCATTCGGTGCTGCTCAGCCCGTAATATTGCCGGTTTAGGCGACCTAAATCACCGAAAATCGTGGTTGAAGGCACACCCCTGAGTTAGGATATGAACATGAGCACTTACCAGGAACTTCCCAGCATCTACCGATTGAAGCGCTCGCTGACCGACGTCGATCAGATCGCTAACGAATATTTTGAAAAGGTCCTCGACCTGAACCCCGTCCAGGCAACCGAGCTTGGTCGTAAAGGTGTAGAGACGCTGTATCCCGACTACTCACCCGCCGGGGAGAAGGCTTTTGCGCGCCTTGCTAAGAAGACTTTGAAGAAGGTCGATAACGTCCTGCCTGTTGATGACGTTGACCTGGTCACCCTGGATGCTCTGCAGGAGCGTCTGAGCCTGTATCGCAAGCAGTACAAGGCTGGCTTTGGTGGCTGGCAGATGAACAATATTGCCTCCGTCCCGCAGGAGGTGCGCTCAGTCTTTGACCTGATGAAGCGCAATACCCAGCAGGATTGGGAGCACATTATTGGTCGTATGCACCGCGTGACCGAGGCGCTGGAGGGCCACATCCAGACTCTTGAGGCGGCTCGTGAAGAGGGTAAGGTTGCCCCGCGCCGCCAGGTGGATATTGTCATTGAGCAGACCGCCGCATACTATGCTCCCGGTGGTTTCTTTGACGAGCTTGCGACCGAAGTTGCCGCAGCTGTGCCCTCCCTAAAGGATGAGGCTGCCGCCGGTGCCGAGGCTGCAAAGGAAGGCTACCGCTGCCTCAACAGCTACCTGGTGGAGAAGCTGCAGCCGGTCGCGCCCTCCCGCGACGCTGTGGGCCGTAAGGCGTACAGCCTGCACTCCCGTTCATTCCTGGGTACCACCATTGACCTGGACGAAACCTATGCCTGGGGCGTGAAGGAGCTGGAGAGCATTATTGCTCGTCAGCGTGAGGTTGCCGAAGAGATTGAGCCGGGCGCAAGCATTGAGCGTGCGAAGCAGCTGCTCGATGAGGATCCGGCACGTCAGCTGCACGGCACCGATGAGCTGAAGGCGTGGATGCAGAAGCTCGCCGACACTGCGGTAGAGAACCTGGCGGATACTCATTTTGAAATTGGCGGCCCCATGCGCCGCATTGAGTGTTGCATTGCGCCCACGAATGAGGGCGGTATTTACTACACCGGCCCCTCCCCCGATTTCTCGCGCCCCGGACGCATGTGGTGGTCGGTTCCCGAGGGTGAGGACACGTTCACTACCTGGCGTGAAACCTCCACTGTGTACCACGAGGGTGTTCCGGGCCACCACCTGCAGATCGCTATCGCTACGGCTCTGAAGGGCACCATGAACTCCTGGCGCACAAACATGCTGTGGGTTTCCGGTCACGGTGAGGGCTGGGCACTGTATGCCGAGCGACTCATGGAGGAACTGGGCTATCTGAAGGATCCGGGTGACCGCATGGGCATGCTGAACGCTCAGCGTATGCGTGCCGCTCGCGTGGTCTTCGATATTGGTGTTCACTGCGAGATGCCGATTCCCGATGAGTGGGCTGAGCAGTTGGGCGTTGAGCCGGGCACCATCTGGACTTCTGACCTGGGTTACGAGTTCTTGAAGCTGAACCTGGACGAGTCCGAGGGTCAGCAGCGTTTCGAGTTCCTGCGTTACCTGGGTTGGCCGGGTCAGGCACCAAGCTACAAGATTGGCGAGCGCCTCTGGCTGGAGCTACGCGATCAGGCTCTGCACCGCGGCGATGACATGCGTGCGTTCCACACACGTGCGCTTCTGCTTGGTTCGGTGGGTCTGGACACTCTGCGCCGCGCCCTGACCGACGAGATGATGCTTCCTCTGGATACTGAGGATGACGATGATGAGGACGACGAGTAGCCCCTCGTCTGCTCGTTCCTCGGCGAGTGGATCTCTGGAGCCTCTGATCTGGAATCTCTGAGCTAGAGTCTTCGATGAGGAACTCTATAGATGAAGTCCCCGCTCCAGCTTTGCGGCTGATGCGGGGACTTCGCTGTATTTTCGTGTCTTCTGAGGATTATATCTTCTGGGGGCTATCCGAAGTTTGCGGTGCGGGGGTCGGTGGTGTCGAATCCCATGCCGGTAGAGTCGTTCAGATCCACCAGGTGCGGGGCAAAGCGGCACCAGTAGTCGGTGAGCGCGCCGTTTGATTCACGGATGCCCACACCTACGGTGCGTCCGTCGACCACCCACACGCCGAGGATGGGGTGGCTGACCGGATTGATAATCCCTTCGTAGTGCGGTGCCGGAATGTACTCCTGGTAGATGAATTCGCTTTCGGGAGCGCTGGCGAAGAAATCGTCGTCTTCAGGCTTGATGAAGACGTCGTAGTCGGGGGCGTAGATTTCTACGCCGTCACCTTCACGCCCGAAGATGGGCTTGCGAACCCAGTTACGCATGCCGCCGCGGTGGCCCGCGTAGGTGGGTACGAGGTTCGGGTGGCCCGGGTACTTGTCCCAGAGCGCAGCGAGCAGCAGCTTATTGGAGAGGAACATCTTCCACGCTGGCTCAATCCAGCGCTGCACAGCGCCATGGTAGGCGAAGAGGAGCTTGTCGTAGCCTGCATCGCTGTCGGTGACCAGGTCTTCCCAGGGGTAAAGCTTGAAGAGGTTGGTGATGGCGCATCCGTAGGCATCTTCCCAGCTCTTGGTTTCATCGTTGAAGATGATTTCGTCGATGGGAATCATGTGGGTTTTGATGCCCGCCTGCTGTGCCGCGTAGGCGATGAGCCAGAGGTTGTTGTAGTCCTCGTTATTCTCATCAATCTCAGCGGTCACATGCGCCAGGTGCAATACAGGCTGCACGCCGGCGGCAATTTCGGCTGCGAAGATATGGCGCCAACGGTTGGTGAAGGCTTCGCCGATTTCGCCCCAGTGGGCGTAGCCGCGGGTGTCGAGGCGCTGATCTTTCGCCCAGGTTTTCTGGCTGACTGCCGCCTCCACGATGCCGGTGGGGGTGTCTGCGTTGTATTCGAGCAGTTTCATAGGGTCTCCGGGCACACCGGAGTAGCTGAAGTCGAAGCGGCCGTAGAAGTCGGCGTCGCGGCGGTTCCAGGATTCTACGGCGAGGTTGAATGCCGCCTGCGGCAGACCGAGGGTACCGAACGCGCCGGAGGCAATGTATTCGACGGTTTCCAGGCATATGCGGTGCATTTCTTCCGCCTGGGCACGCAGGAAGTCCATTTCTTGCGGACTGAAAATGTAGGCGGCGTATTCGTTCCAATAGTGGTCGGTGTCGTGGGGGCCGTCCACGCTGTATGTGAGGCCTTCCTCAATGATGACGTTCTCCCAGTCGGGTCGACCGACAGGAAATTCTTCACGGCGCATGAGGGGCTAGGCTCCTTCGAAATAGTGATTGGAAAATAGTGAGGAAAATGCGGGCGGAACCGTTCAGTCCCTGCCCGCATTCAGTGTGATGGTTTATGGCTTAGCCACCAGAGGTACCGCCACCCGACTTGGAGCCGCCGCCAAAACCGCCCTTACTGCCGGACTTCGAGGACGAACCCGACTTGGAGGTGTTCGACTTGCTGTAGGAGCCGGTGCTACCGCTATTGCTGGTGCCCTGCTTACCGCTGGAGACCGAGCCGGTGGTCTTATTACGCACCGAGGAGGTCTTACCGGAGTTGTTGGTGCCGGTCACCTTGCCCGAGGAGATGGTGGAGGACTTCTTCGCGCTGCGGTAGGAGTCTTCAAAGCTACCGCCCTTAGAGGAAACGCCACTGTAGACGGTGCCGTTGCTGGGTCGGGTAGTACTACCTCCGGAGAGCCTGGTACCCACACCGGGAACCATGGGGGTACCGGTGGAGTTCGCAGCACTCTGGCGACCCAGGTAGTACCAGAGGAACGCATTCGAATTACTGTGGGTGGTGGTCGAACCTGAGGAACTAGAGGAACCAAAAGAACCGGAAGAGCTTGAGGACTCCGTAGAAGAGCCTGAAGGCGATTCGGTCGGCTCCTGAACGCATGCCTTCTCACATTCGCTATCTTCCACGCGCAGGGCGGTCTTCGCGTCCTGGCAGACGCGGGCGTACTCTTCACCCTGCGACAGGAATGCGTTCTCTTCCTGGTGCATGGAGTTGTAGGCGAAGATGCCACCGCCAATCAGTAGCACGCCAGCGCCAGCTACGGCAATCATTTTGGCGATGCCGGGGCGGGTTGCACCCAGGTTCAGGGCCTGCTGGGCAGAGGTCTGTGCGGCACGGGTAGCAAAGTTGGCAACTGCTTCCATGCGGTTGCCGGGCTTCTTCGGAACGTTAGGGGTGGTGGTTCCGCCGGGGTATTGGGGAGCAGAACTCATGCATCTCTCCTTGAACGGTGGTGCGTGGCGTATTACTCAGCGCGTATATAAAACTGAGTGAATACAGCATCATCCGGCGACTTTCGCCGGACTACCGGTGTGGCTCCAGCATATCAAGCTCTAGCTTTCGGATTATTAGCTGACGGCAAAATCTCAGCAAGCTTCCCAGCATGTTGCGCAGTTGTTTCCTTTCTTTTTGCTTTTGCGGTGACTGCCGGTTAACTATCAGCCGATCTAACTGCCTACTGGCGCAGCAGGCAGCACTGGTGGACACACTGGTAGATGTGCTGTTGGATGCACTGCCGAAAGGTGCCGCCGGAAGGTCACGATTCGTCACACATACCCTATACTGCACCGGATTGCAATACTTCTTCACACAAACTCGCGCCGGAGTACGCAAAAGGTTTAGAGTATGCCACATGTCTACACCGCATGCAGCATCTCGTTCACGTCTACCCAAGTGGGCTACTTCTTTCGGCAACCAAATCATTGCCTCCCTCCTTCTGGGTATTGTTCTTGGCGCGCTCGCTCTCGCATTGGGCGGGGACGCGAAGAGCAACCCTAACTGGCTCATGGTGACCTTAGATACCATTGGTTCCTCCTACATCACCCTGCTGAAGGCGGCTGTTGTTCCGCTGATTTTCACCGCCGTGGTCGCCTCCATCTCTAACCTGTCACAGGTGACTAACGCGGCGCGTCTGGCGGTTAACACGCTCATCTGGTTTGCGATTACCGCGTTCTTCGCAGTGCTCATTGGTATTGCGATGGGCCTGCTTGTTCAGCCGGGCGTGGGCGCGCAGGTGCAGGGCAAGGCGTACACCGGCTCGACCGGGTCATGGACCGCGTTCCTGACCGGTCTGATTCCGGTGAACTTCTTGGGTCTGGGTGTCAGCGCTAAGTCCGGTGATTCCGGCATCACCGCCTCGGCATCCTTCAACGTGCTGCAGATCCTGGTCATTTCCGGCGTGGTCGGCATTGCCGCGCTCAAGGTCGGTGAGGCAGCCAAGCCGTTCATTGACGTGGTCAAGAGCGCTCTGGAGATTATTCAGAAGATTCTATGGTGGATTATTCGCCTGGCACCGCTGGGTACCGTGGGTCTGATTGCTAAGGCAGTGTTCGCGTACGGTTGGGCGTCAATGGGTTCGCTGGTCGCGTTCGTCATCGCCCTCTACATTGGCCTGCTACTGGTCTTTCTCGTGGTCTACCCGATTATTGTTCGCGCGAACGGCCTGTCGGTCCGCCAGTACTTCTCTGGCGTGTGGCCGGCGCTCCAGCTGGGCTTCGTGTCCCGCTCTTCGATGGGTTCGATGCCGATGACTCAGACCGTTGCCGAACGCAACCTGGGTGTTCCCCGCGCCTACGCATCCTTCGCCGTTCCGCTGGGTGCGACCACCAAGATGGACGGTTGTGCCTCGGTTTACCCCGCTCTTGCCGCGGTCTTCGTGGCTCAGTTCTACGGTATTCAACTGGACTTCACCCAGTATCTGCTGATTGTAATGGTATCCGTTCTCGGTTCGGCTGCGACTGCCGGTACGACCGGCGCTATCGTGATGCTGACCCTGACCCTTTCCACTCTGGGTCTGCCGCTGGACGGTGTGGGTCTGCTCCTGGCGATTGACCCGATTGTTGATATGGGCCGTACCGCTCTGAACGTTGCCGGTCAGGCTCTGGTTCCCGCAATTGTGGCTCGCCGCGAGGGCATCCTGGATGAGGATCTCTACAACGCTCCCCGTTTGGAGGGTGGCTTTGTGACTCAGGAATTCTACAATGAGCGCATCGCCGGCGAGGCGCAGCGACTTCACGAGGTGGAGGAGACGGCACGCCGCTAATCTGGCTGAGGCTCACACACGGCGCTAGGCGGTACTGCTTAGCGCCGTGCTGCTTCTCCACCGTCTATGCCCCCAGCATGGGCAAAATACATTCGCCAAACGTCATAAAACATCACGATCGACCCTTCTTTTCGTTAATTCTTGAGAAGAGTTATGATTTTGAGCGGCGTGCTCCATCTCCTACGTGGTTGAGGGGGATGGGACACGCTCTTTTTTATACCCTCCGAGCTCGACGCTCCGGCCCTCCCCTCCCGCAGATCACGCCCTCAGATTACTCCTAGGGCCCGTATTCAGCGCTGATACACCGGCGGAGGGTTCCACCTAGTGACCCTCAATCTGCACCCGAGAGTAAAACTCGCCGGCAACACTCTAAAATAGAACCCATGACTACCAGTGCTTCATCAACCCAACTGATTCTTGCCTCCGCCTCTCCGGCGCGCCGCAAGCTCCTGGAAGACTCGCGCATCGTGTTCACGGTGCGCGTCTCCTCCGTAGATGAGGACGCCGCGCTCACCGCCGCCAACAACCAGGCACGAGCGCAGGGACGGGCAGGACTCACCCCGGCTGAAACAGCCTCCCTGCTGGCGCAACTGAAGGCGCAGGCAGTTGCCGCCGAACTTGCCGCCGAGGGTGTACGCAATGCATTGGTTCTGGGATGCGATTCGGTCTTCGAGTTTGAGGGGGTTGCCTACGGTAAGCCTCACACTGCTCAGGCGGCACGTGAGCGCATCAGCGCAATGAGCGGCAACTACGGTGTGCTGCATACCGGTCACGCACTCGTGGATTTGCGTGGCATTGAGCTGGGTGCCGAATTACCCGCTACTTCTGACCTACCCACTGTTTCTGAGTTGCGCAGTGCTACCGTCCACTTCGATACGCTCAGCCCCGAAGAAATTGAGGCGTACATTGCTACCAGTGAGCCGCTCTGGGTAGCCGGTTCCTTTACCCTGGACGGCTACGGTTCGGCATTTATTCGCGGTATTGAGGGTGAGTTCCACACGGTGGTGGGCTTATCCATCCACGCGCTACGCGATATGCTGCGCCGCCGCGAAGTTGCGGTAACCGAGTTGTGGATAGCAGCCCAAGACGAGGAATTAGATCCAGCGTAATCATATAAATCTGTCTCAAAGCGCGCCCTGAAATACACATTATTGAACACCAATCGATAAGATAGAACAGTATGATGCGCGTTATATTCGCCAATCCTGCCAATGTATCCTTGGAGCAGGAGATTAAAGGAGAGCTTTAAGTGACTCAGCACCAGGCAGAAACCCCCAAGAAATTTACTGCAGTCCCCGGCCGCCATACTGGCCCGGTCAGCAAGATTCTGATTGCTAACCGCGGCGAAATTGCTGTCCGCGTGATTCGTGCGGCCCGTGATGAGGGCCTGCAGACCGTCGCCGTCTACGCTGACCCCGACCGCGACGCCCAGCATGTAAAGCTTGCCGATGAAGCCTACGCTCTCGGCGGAGCCACCGCGGCACAGTCCTACCTGGTGATGGACAAGCTCATTGAAATCGCTCGCCGCTCCGGTGCTGACGCTGTACACCCCGGCTACGGTTTCCTTTCTGAGAACGCACAGTTCGCGCAGAAGTGCATTGACGCTGGTCTGACCTGGATTGGCCCCTCCCCCGAGTCCATCACCCAGCTGGGTGATAAGGTGGCTGCCCGCCACATCGCGCAGAAGGTGGGCGCTCCCCTGGTGCCCGGTACTAAGGACCCTGTCAAGTCCGCCGATGAGGTTGTTGCTTTCGCAGATGAGCACGGTCTGCCCATCGCGGTGAAGGCCGCATTCGGTGGCGGTGGCCGCGGCATTAAGGTTGCCCGTGACCGTGAAAGCATCGTCGAGATGTACGAATCCGCTGTTCGTGAAGCCACCGCAGCATTCGGCCGTGGCGAATGCTTCATTGAACGCTTCCTGGACTCGCCCCGCCACGTTGAGACCCAGTGCCTGGCGGATGCGCACGGCAACGTTGTGGTGGTATCCACCCGTGACTGCTCCCTGCAGCGCCGTAACCAGAAGCTTGTCGAGGAGGCACCCGCCCCCTACCTGAGTGATGAGCAGAACAAGCGCCTCTACGAGGCATCCCGCGCAATTCTGCGTGAGGCTGGCTACCAGGGTGCTGGCACCTGTGAGTTCCTGGTCGGTACCGACGGCACCATCTCCTTCCTGGAGGTGAACACTCGACTGCAGGTGGAGCACCCCGTCTCTGAAGAGATTTCCGGCCTGGATTTGGTTCGTGAGCAGTTCCGCATTGCCCGCGGCGAGAAGATTGAGGATAAGGACCCGGTTCTGCGCGGTCACTCCTTCGAGTTCCGTATTAACGGTGAGGATGCGGGCCGTTCCTTCATGCCTGCCCCCGGTACCATAGAGAAGATGACCGTACCCACCGGACCCGGTGTTCGCTGGGATTCCGGCTTCGTGGCTGGCGACGTTATCGGCGGTAACTTCGACTCCATGCTGGCTAAGCTCATTGTCACCGGAGCGGATCGCGAGCAGGCTCTGCAGCGTGCCCGCCGTGCCTTGGCTGAGCTGACTATTGAGGGTATGCCCACCGTCATTCCGTTCCACCGCGTTGTGTTGAATGATCCCGCTTTCGCGCCGGCTGAGGGCGGCGATTTCAAGGTGCACACCCGCTGGATTGAGACCGAGTTCAACAACACCATCCCCATGTACTCTGGTGCACCCGGTAGCGTGGGCTCCGATGAGGATGAACGCACCACCGTGGTCGTTGAGGTGAACGGCAAGCGCATGGAGGTATCTCTGCCCGATTTGAGCGGTAACGCGAAGCCTGCCGCTAAGTCCGCGTCCAAAACCCGCAAGTCCCGTTCGGCGCGCGGCGCCGCGAAGGGTGGCGGTGACGAGCTGACCAGCCCCATGCAGGGCACCATTGTGAAGGTTGCCGCTTCTGACGGTGACACCGTCGCTGAAGGCGACCTGATTCTGGTGTTGGAGGCCATGAAGATGGAGCAGCCCATTATCGCGCACAAGGCGGGTAAGGTTTCGGGTCTGTCGGCTAAGGCTGGCGATACCGTCACCTCCGGTACGGTGCTGGCGACCATCAAGTAAGACCTTTCAGCACCCTCGCGAGCGCTCCAGGCTATACAAATCCCCCGGAAGGGTTGAGGTATTACCTCGTACCCTTTCGGGGGATTCTCCATATGTGCTCTCTTCTGTTTCTATGGGATTTACGCGACTAACCCCTGTGATTACGTCCAGATAGTGACTGCATTTGTTGGGCTTTTTCTGAACAGAGTTATAATGTTGCACTTTAGAGGAGCCTTTCAGAATCCAGCGCCCACCGCACCCCACCCGGTGCAGTTACGGCCCCCGGTACGCGTCTACAGCACACCCGCATCCCGCGCTGAACGGTCATGGAACACCTACCTCAGGCTCCTTGTGTACACACAAATTCACCATCTGGGAGTTTTCCTCATGAGCGCCTCTGCACCTGACACGAAAGCGTCTGCTGCATCGGTGAAGAATACGACTCCTCGTAGTCGAGTTATTCTTGCCTCGCTCGTTGGTACCACCATCGAGTTCTACGATTTCTACATTTACGCCACCGCAGCCGTGGCTGTGCTCCCTGTGCTGTTCTTCCCCTCGAAGGACGCAACCACTGAACTTCTGGCGTCCTTCGCTACTTTCGGCGTTGCCTTCATCGCGCGCCCTCTCGGTTCAATAATCTTCGGCCACTTCGGCGACAAGATTGGCCGTAAGGCAACCCTCGTCGGTGCGCTGCTCACTATGGGTCTGGCAACCTTCATCATCGGTCTGCTGCCCACCTACCACCAGATTGGTCTGTGGGCACCGACTATGCTAACCATTATGCGTTTCTGCCAGGGCCTGGGCCTGGGTGGTGAATGGTCCGGTGCAGCACTACTCGCCAGCGAATATGCTGAGGAAGGCAAGCGTGCCCGCGCCGCTATGTGGCCTCAGCTGGGCGCACCCATCGGCTTTGTGCTTGCAAACGGCTTCATGCTGCTGCTGACCAGCTGGATTTCCTTCAACTCCGCGACCGACGGTAAGACCCTTGATCATCCCTTCCTCGTCTGGGGTTGGCGTATTCCGTTCCTGATGTCCATCGTGATGGTCGCTGTCGGCCTGTACGTGCGTTTTAAGCTGGAGGAGACCCCCGTCTTCGCCAAGGCTGCCGCTAACAACGAGAAGGTTAAGACCCCCCTCGTTGAGGCGTTCAAGGTCGCTTGGTGGCCCATGATTCAGGGTACCTTCATCATGGTTGCATGCTACGTGCTGTTCTACCTGATGACAGCGTGGGTTCTTTCCTACGGTATCGGCAAGGTTGAAAAGGGCGGTCTGGCTATCCCCTACCGAGAGTTCCTTGTGATTCAGCTGATTTCCATCATCGGCTTCGCAATCTTCATCCCGATCTCGGGTTGGCTGGCCGATAAGTACGGCCGCCGCACCCAGCAGCTGTGGACCACCATCGCGATGGCAGTCTTCGGTCTGTGCTTCGGCCTGTTCATCTCCCCCTCCGTTGTCGGCACCGGCCAGAATGCGAACGTCGCAGTGGTCACCTTCTTCATCTTCATCGGTATGTGCCTGATGGGTCTGTCCTTTGGTTCCATGTCCGCATACCTGCCGGAGTTGTACCCCACCAACGTGCGATACACCGCCAGCGGTATCGCCTACAACGTGGCGTCCATCCTCGGTGCGGCGCTGACCCCGTTCGTGGCAGTGTGGCTGAACACCTCCTACGGTGTGGCTGCCGTAGGCGGTTACCTGGCGTTCGCTTCGATCCTGAGCGTTGTCTTCATCCTGCTCACTCACGAAACCCGTGATGTGGACATGAACGCTGTCAGCACCACGAAGTAAAACTTCGCGGAGCTAACGCGTCTCTACAGCAAAGCGGTGGGGGCCGCCTCCTGAATCTTAGAACTTCAGGAGGCGGCACCCACCGCTTTTATACGCGCAGAGATACTGGACCTTCAGAGATGCTAAGTCCGGCTCAGTGCCTCATCTGCACAGATTACAGACCGCGAGTGTGCAGCTTGCGTGCCGCCTCAGCAATAGAGCCGGAGAGCGAGGGGTAGACTGTGAAGGTATCCGCCAAATCATCCACCGCGAGTTTCTTCTCCACAGCCAAGGCAATGGGGTAAATCAGCTCGGAGGCGCGCTGACCAACCACCACGCCACCGATGACGGTGCCGGAGTGGCGGCGAGCAAAAATTTTCACGAATCCATCGCGCATCGCCATCATCTTCGCACGCGGGTTGGTGCTCAGCTGCAGGGTCACTGCATCGCCACGGTACGCCCCCTCGGCAAGGTCCTTCTCGCCCACACCTACGGTCGCAATCTCCGGAGAGGTGAAGATGTTTGCGGCAACCTTATCAGTGCGCAGCGGGCGCACCGCGTCACCGAGGATGTGTGCCATAGCGATACGTCCCTGCATTGCAGCCACGGAAGCCAGCGGGTACACGCCCGTGCAGTCGCCAGCGGCGTAAATGCTGTTCACGCTCGTGCGGGACACGCCGTCCACCTTAATATGGCCACTCGGAGTCTGTTCAACACCAGCATTTTCCAGGCCCAAATCTTCAGTGTTCGGAATCGAACCAATAGCCACCAGGCAGTGAGTGCCAGAGACCTTACGGCCATCGGACAGGGTCACGATGACACCGGAGCCGTCCTCAGTACGCTCAACAGCAGACGCGCGAGAACGCGGCATCACTTGCACCCCGCGACGTTCAAAGACGTCCTCCAGCACGCGGGCTGCGTCCTCGTCCTCACCGGGAAGCACGCGGTCACGCGAAGACACCAGGGTCACCTTAGAACCCAGACCGTTATATGCAGAGGCGAACTCCGCACCAGTCACACCCGAACCAATCACGATGAGCTCCTCAGGAACCTCGCACAGGTTGTACAGCTGAGTCCAGGTCAGGATGCGCTCTCCATCAGGCATACCGGTCGCCATTTCACGCGGATGCGTACCCACCGACAGCAACACAAAGTCCGCCTGCAGGGGGTAGACCAGACCCGCCTCATCGGTCACCTGAACGGTGTGGCGGTCCAGGAGCTTACCGGTACCGTGAATAATCTTCACGCCCGCAGAAGCCAGAGCACGTTTGATATCGGCAGACTGCTGCTGAGCCAGGTCGCGGACTCGGCGGTTCACACGGTCCATATCAACACGAAGCTGCGGAGCCTTACCCTTGGTATTTTCAATGCCCAAGCTACCCGCCTCGGAGAAGCGGGTCATCATATCCGCCGTAGCAATCAGGGTTTTAGAGGGTACAACGTCAGTCAGAACGGCGGAGCCACCAATGGCATTACGCTCGATGAGAGTCACGTCCGCATTGGATGCGGCAGCCACCATCGCTGCCTCGTAGCCACCGGGGCCACCACCAATAATTACAATTCGCTGAGATGCATAGTTCACCGTTGAAGTCATACCTTAATTGTGAGCTATGCCGCCCCTACGGGGCAAACGCACTCGCCGTGCAGATATGCCATATTATGGCAACCTGCACGGCGAGCATTTACTTGGGGCATGCCGGTTAGACGGGGCGCTCCCATGTTCTTCTAACCTCTACCCTATTCTTCTGACTTCTAGTCCTCGAGAGCCTGCGGCTTCTCCGAATAAATCGAGTTGATGAACTTCTCAGCCCACTGCAGCATCGCACCGTCCACCAGGTCCTTACCGCCAACCGGCATGGTCTTCGGGCGCGGCACCAGAGTCAGCCAGGTGTCCATGCCCTTCGGCTGGGCATGGGTAGAGCCCGGGTACACGCGCTTCAGACGTATCTGGCGTGACTCCGGCAGCGGCGTAGCGGTCACCACACGCACCTTCGGGCCCAAAACCACCAACTCGTGAATACCGGCGGCACGGGCATGCATACGCACCGTCGCGACGGCCAGCAGGTTTTCTACCGCCTCCGGCAGCTCACCGTAACGATCGGTGAGCTCTTCACGAGCCTCAGCAATTTTTTCTTCAGTGTCCGCGGCTGCAATCTGACGGTACGCCTGCAAGCGCAGACGCTCAGAATCAATGTAGTTGTGAGGAATATGCGCGTTGACGGGCAGGTCAATCTTCGTTTCGACCTCTCGCTCTTCCTTCTCGCCGCGATAGTTCGCCACCGCCTCGCCGACCAGACGCAGGTACAGGTCAAAACCGACACCGGCAATATGGCCGGACTGTTCGCCGCCGAGCAGATTGCCGGCACCGCGAATCTCCAGGTCTTTCATGGCGAGCTGCAGACCTGCACCCAGCTCGTTATGGGTCGCCACAGCCTTCAGACGCTCATGCGCAATCTCGCCGAGGGTCTTATCCACCGGGTACAGGAAGTACGCGTAGGCGCGCTCGCGGCCACGGCCCACGCGTCCACGCAGCTGGTGTAGCTGGCTCAGACCGTAGTTCTGGGCATGGTCAACAATAAGGGTGTTCGCGTTCGAAATATCCAGGCCCGTCTCAACGATGGTGGTGCAGACCAGCACGTCAAAGCGGCGTTCCCAGAAGTCCACAATAATCTGCTCCAGGCGCGATTCACTCATGCGGCCGTGGGCGGTGGCGATGCGTGCCTCCGGCACGAGCTTGCCGATTTCCGCGGCGACATCGTCGATGTCAGCCACGCGGTTGTGCACGAAGAACACCTGTCCTTCACGCATGAGCTCGCGACGGATTGCGGCGGTAATCTGGCTGTCGGTTCGCGGACCGACGAATGTCAACACGGGGTGGCGTTCATCCGGCGCGGTGGCAAGGGTAGAGGTCTCGCGAATACCGGTTAGCGACATTTCCAGGGTGCGCGGAATCGGGGTAGCACTCATGGCGAGCACGTCCACATTCGTGCGCATCTGCTTGAGCTTTTCCTTGTGCTCCACACCGAAGCGCTGTTCCTCGTCAATGATGACCAGGCCCAGGTCCTTGAACACCACGCTGTCCGAGAGAATCCGGTGGGTGCCAATCACCACGTCCACCGCGCCGGATGCAATTTCTTCGGTAATCTGGCGGGTTTCTTTCGCCTTCTGGAAGCGGGAGAGCACGCGAATCTTCACGGGGAAGCCAGAGAAGCGTTCGCTAAACGTCTCGTAGTGTTGCTGTGCGAGCAGGGTCGTGGGTACGAGCACGGCGACCTGTTTGCCGTCCTGTACCGCCTTGAATGCGGCACGCACAGCAACCTCAGTTTTGCCGAATCCCACGTCACCGGAGATGAGGCGATCCATGGGGATTTCTCTCTCCATGTCTTCCTTCACCTCGTGGATGGCGGTGAGCTGGTCGGGAGTCTCGTTGTAGGGGAAGGATTCTTCCAGCTCTCGCTGCCAGGGAGTATCTGCCGCAAAGGCGTGACCGCGCGATGCCTGGCGAGCCGAATAGAGTTTCACCAGGTCGGCGGCGATTTCCTTGACAGCCTTGCGAGCGCGGGACTTGGTCTTAGCCCAGTCACTACCGCCCATCTTCGACAGGCTCGGGTTCTCGCCACCCACGTAGTTAGAAATGAGGTCCAGCTGGTCGGAAGGAACAAAGAGGCGGTCAGGTGCGCCGCCGCGCTTGGCGGGGGCGTACTCGATGACCAGGTATTCCTTCATGGGCTGTACGCCATTGACCGGGGATACGCCAGCCACCGGGCGGGAGGTCATCTCGACGAACCTGCCGATACCGTGGCGTTCGTGCACCACGTAGTCGCCGGGGTTCAGGGCGAGCGGGTCGACAGCGTTGCGGCGGCGGCGTGTCTTGAATTTTTGTCCGGCAGCGCCTCGGGGCGAGTAGGTGCCGCGGCGGCCGAGCAGTTCAGCTTCGGTGAAGACGGCTAGCTTCACCTCCTCGATGAGGAAGCCTGCGGAGGCGGGCGCCTCGCACACCTCGACAATGCCGTGGTCGAGCTTGCCAGCGGGGTCAGTTTCTAGACTGGTTCGGCGGGCTGCGGGTACGGCAGGTGCCCCTTGGCCGGAGTGGAAGAGGTCGATGATGCGGTCGGTGGATCCACGGCCATTGGTGAGGGCGAGGACGGTCCACTGTTGGCGGATGAGGTCGCCAACCTGGCTGAGCATGCGTTCGACGGAACCGTTGAAGGCGGTTGCGGGGGTGGCGTTGACGGAGTAGGTGTCGATTCCGTCTTCGATGGCGTCGGCAATACTCTGGTGCTGGAGTGCCCCGGCGGCGTCTTCGAGTAGGTCTGCGTCAGTGACGAGTTCGGTGATTTCCCACCAACTGAGCTTGGCTTCGAGCGCCTGTGCGGCGGTTTGGTCGATGGTGCGGAATCCGCTGTCGCTCATGCGTAGCTGGCCGAGGTCGATGGGTGCTACTGCGTCGGCTTCTGCGGAGGTATCCCATGCGGCGGCGAGGAATTCTTCGTTGGTGGCGACGAGGTCTTCGGCGCGGGCACGCACGCGCTCGGGTTCGACGTTAATGATCATGGACCCTGCCGGCAGCAGCTCGGTGAGGGTGTTCATGGATTCGATGAGCAGCGGGATGAGCGACTCCATGCCTTCGACGTAGATTCCGCCGGCAATCTTTTCGAGCATGGCTGCAGCTGCCGGATAGTCGGCTTTCAGGCGGGCGGCGCGGCTCATAACCTCGGGGGTGATGAGCAATTCACGGCAGGGCAGCAGGGTGAGTTCAGCGAGCTCTTCTCCCTCGCTGAGAGTGCGCTGGTCAGCAGCGGAGAAGTGGCGTATTTCATCGAGTTCGTCACCGAAGAATTCGAGGCGGACGGGGGTGGTTGCTGTGGGCGGGAAGACGTCGATAATGCCGCCTCGTACGGCGTATTCGCCGCGCTTGGCGACAAGGTCTACGCGGGAGTATGCGGCGTCGTTGAGGCCTCGTACTACGTCTTTGAAGGGGTATTCTTCGCCGCGAACCAGGTGTACAGGTTCAAGTTTTTCGATGCCGGTGACGATGGGCTGGATCACGGCGCGTACGGGTGCAATAACGATTTGGGGGCGTTTGGCTGCTTCCCCGGTCATGGCGCGCAGTACCTGTAGCCGGCGGCCTACGGTGTCGGAACGCGGTGAGAGACGTTCGTGGGGCAGGGTTTCCCAGGCGGGGAAGAGCGCAATGTCGGCGGCGGGCAGGTAGGAGCGCAGGGCTGCAGCGAGGTCTTCTGCTTGGCGATCGGTGGGGGTGATAATGAGGCTGAGAGCTTCGGGGGTGGTTGCGCGTACGGCGGCGGAGATCTCGGCAATGAGTGCGGCGTGTGTTCCTCCGACGGCGCCGATGAGGGTGTGTGCGCTACGTTCTGTGGGGTGCACGGAGGCGGCGGTGCGGATTGCGGCCCAGCTGCTGAGTTGGTTGAGGGTTTTCAGGAGGGGGTGCAGGGGCGCTTCGAGGGGCTGTGCGGTAGCTTTTCGGGTGGTGCTCACGGGTTCTCCTGAATCTGCTGTCCTCGGTTCCGGCGGTTTGGCTGGTTGAGGGTGTCGATGGGTGGCTGGTGTGAGGTGGTGTCGGGTGGGGTGCCCGAGTGTTTTATTTTGAGGAATTTTATGTGCACTTTTGGTGATGTGTGCGGCTTTTCTATTGTAGGTCTACTCTGCTTTTTATGGCATTTTTCTTTCGTGGGCTTCTTTGGCTGTAGATATAGCTTTTTGTACCCGATTGTCACTTTCAATGGCGATATATGAGTATGGTTTTCTTCTGCGTCATTTCTTGACGACAAAGTCGATTTTATAGGATACAAATCACACCCTCATCCGCATCTTTGCACTTTGTGCACTATTATTTTCATAGCTTAATCATGTAACCCATTCAATAACACTTATAGAAAAACCGCACCGCGTCTTCCTCCCGGAACGTCGCATCAGAAAGACGCATATGACAACCATATACACGAACAATCCCGCTGAAAAAGCCCATAACCCTTTCATGGTCCGCTAAGAAGTATGCCGCTTTCGCACTCGCTTTTGTTACCGCTCTCAGCGCGGCACCTCTTACTCCTACTACCCCAGCTTCGGCTGCTCTACCGGCACCCATGATGGTTCCAGCAGCGATCAGGCGGCTGCTTCCTGCTACAAGGTCAAGCAAGTCAACCCTTCAGCCTCCTCTGGCACTTATTGGCCGTACACCCCGCAGATGAGCGACCCGGCGCAGTTCTACTGCGATCAGGAACCTGATGGCGGCGGCTGGGTCATGATTGGCGGCGGTCATGAGGGTTAGATCCAGTCCTACAATGGCCCCGGCGACCCGAATCAGCTGCACCAGAACCTCACCGACCCTTCCGCTTTTATACTCCGATCCAGCTTCCGGAAAACACTGTCTATGTGTTACTGAACGGCATTAAGCCTCAGAACCTTTCCGACGGCATGCGCCTGCACCGTGCTCACAATGCGAGGGGCCCCAGTGTCAGAATGTTTATGTTCAGCGTCCTCAAATTGAGCAGTGGACCTGGGCGTTGAGCTACGGTCAGCGTTGGGGCAACGTGAAGTTCACCGATGCCGACATTAACCGCACCCCCATATGGTCGGTTCCACCTCGGAGATGGCTCCCGGTATTACCACCAGCTCAGTGCGTTTATTCACTCACACAAACCAGGGCTACCAGATCGTTTTACATACAGTTCGCTGGTGAACTTCGGTAATGATCGTGCCGATTCTTAACATTTAACGAGGCGCAGTTCTACCGGTTATTTTATTCCGTTCGCTCAGGTGTTCCTGCGCCCAAAGCTAACTCAGCGTGACTTGAATTTCTCGCAGATTGGTTCTGACTCTGCCACTAGCAACCGTTGTGATCTGCCCAATAGCTACACAATACCCGTTCGTTCGCGTACCAGTTAGCAGACTGGCACCGAGCAAAAGAACGAGATGAACACCTACGGTCAGGCTATTACTCAGGTGAGCGATATTGTCTTCGCCGGTGGCGACTTCAAGTATATGGAGTCCGCTGGCGGCGAGCGCGTTGATCAGCCATACTTGGCTGACTACAACGTGGATTCGGGTGAGCCGGTTCGTTCCTTTTCGGCATCCGGGAGTCCTTCGTGGATTCTCGTAGCAACCTGTGGGTTGGTGGCGACAACAACCGTTCGCTGGACTCTCACGGTAAGCAGCATACGGTTGGTTTCACTCCCTTTGCTCCTCGCACTGTGACTGCCCCGTCGGCTCCGCCTAAGCTGTCGGTTCAGCGTTATGGTTCGACCGATAAGCTATCCTGGCCTGGCGTTCGCGAGAGCAGCGCTCGCTACCAGGTTCTGCGTGATGATCGTCCTATTGCGACGGTTAAGGGTACGAGCTATTCGGTGGATTACCACGATGGCGCCCACTATTATGTGCGTGCGGTAGATACTACGGACAACTATTCAGCAAGTACCAAGGCTGTTCAGGCGGTATAACCCCCTCATAAGGGCGATACCCACTTTTATAACAAAGATTTTTAGTGATATTCACCCTATTATCCCGGGCTGGTTTTATAATCGCCAGGGATATTTTTGCACAAAGTGAATCTATTTTATTCATTTCCTTGAAATTTCTTTCATTCGGCGATATACATTTACCTTCAAGTTAGGTACTAATAGGCATTTTTTTAGGTTCTATTCTCATAAGTTATAAAAACATTATTTTTTACAAGTCTAAGTATTCTCCCAGCTTTACGTGTTAGCCTTAGGTGTTTTGTCACCGCGGGGTAATATTTTCCTGAATATAGTCATTCTCAGTCCAACCACTAAAGAGGCTTCCTATGTCAGCATTTTTCAAGCAGTCCTCCCACTCCCTCCTTTTGGGTACCCTGGGCACCGTTGGTGTATCTGCTCTAATTCTGAGCGGTTGCGCCACCGAGAACCCGAAATCCGATAGCTCTTCTTCTGCTTCTGCATCTGCGAGCGCTTCTGCTCACGCTTCTTCTGCGCAGTCTTCTAGCTCTTCTCCCCGTGTTTCCGATCAGGGCACTGCTAAGACTTCCTCCAACGCCTCCACCGAGGCTTCAGCTGAAGCAAAGAATGAGGCGACTTCCTCTGATGCTCAGAAGCTTGAAGAGGTTTACATCGGTTCTGAAGAGATGAAGAATGCTTCTTCTGCGGCCGTTGACAGCGAAGAGGTTAAGAAGATTACCGAGCTGGTCAACTCCTATGAAAATATTCTGAATAAGGTCAAGGCAGCTCCTTCTGCTGTTCCTTCCCCTGAGAACGCTGCTGAACCGACCAGCAATGAGGAAGTTGAGCGACAGAACGTTAAGCAGGCTCGTGCTGTTCTCGACGATGAGACGATTCGTTCTATCGAGGCAGTAGCCGTAGATTCCGCTGCGGCTGAGTTTGCCGTGCAGGCTTCCGAGTACGCTCTGGCTGGCTGGCATTATGATGGTTCTTCCACTGTGGTGGGTACTCCCCGTATGGCTGAAACCCAGTACAAGGGTCAGCCCGCACACATGCTGGAAGTATGCATGGACTCTTCTTCGGTGAAGATCTATGACGAGAATAATCATCCTGTTAAGGATGACAATTCTCCGAAGCGTTCGCTCAATATTTATACCCTTGTCCAGGTTGACGGTCAGTGGAAGATTGCAACCCATGATTTCCCGAACAACGCCGACTGCTAGGGTTTAATAAAAATACCGGTTTCCAGCTATGATTCGCTGGGAACCGTGCATTATCCTCCATAGCGCATTAATGTTGATGCGCACTCGATAACATTTCTTGGCATTCATTTGGAGATATTATGAAAGCCCACCTTGGCATGACGGGCTCCGGCTTTTCACGTTCTGCTATAACTCGCTCAGCTCTTTGCTTGAGCATTGCTACGGCTTTGGCTTTGCCTGTAGCTATCCCCACTATTACGCCGAGTACCGCTGTCGAACAGACTGCGGAAAAAAGGAACTCTGCTTTCTACAATGGCACGACCTCTGAGCGTGCTGCCGCCAGCTGCTGGGAAGCCAAGCAGGCTGACCCCGAGGCAAAGAGCGGCGCCTATTGGCTATACACTCCTTCGATGAGCCAGCCGACTCAGTTCTACTGCGATCAGGAAACCGATGGTGGCGGTTGGGTCAAGATTGGTGAGGGCCGCGACGGCTGGACCGAAAACTACGAAGGTCAGGGTGACACTTCGCAGCTCTACAGCGATGCCGCGCCCGCATCTTCGGGTATGACTCTTGAACAGGGCAAGGCGCTGAGCTCCTTGCCCGCTGCGAAGACCCCGATTCAGCTTTCGGGCACCACTATTTCTCAGCTGCTCAACGGCACTCGCCCCGATCAGCTGCCCGACGGTTACCGTTTCCGCCGCGCTCTAAACACTTCGGGCACCAAGTGGCAGGAAACTACGGTTGACCGCCGTCAAACCTCCGAGTGGACCTGGGCTCTGCGTGCGAGCGCTGTCTGGTCGAATGCGACCATCACCAACCCTGACGAGTTCTCTTCCTATAACGAAGAGGGCCGCAAGTACTGGGCTGACGGCACGTGGCAGGACCACATTCTGCGTGGCCAGAACAACGGCTTCAAGGCCTTGATTTTTGATGAGTTAGCTTCACAGGATTACCGCATGGGTTTCCGCTACGGTGCAAACTCCCCCATTTCGCAGGATGGTTCTGAGCCGGCGTTGACCGACGCGCGGAACTCCTATATTTACGGCAAGGAAGGCAACGGTGAAACCTCTTTCGGTTACACCCAGATGTTCCTGCGCCCCAAGCTGACTCAGAATAATTTGAACCTGGATACTATCCCGGATTCCGGTACTCCGGCGAGCGCTCGTCGTGCCCTGCCCAGTAGCCGTTCGGCTACTTGGCGTTGGCGTACCAGCAATAGCACGGCCTCAGGTAAAACCACCGAAATGAACACCTTCGTTGAGGCTATTACCGAGGTTGATCACGGTAACGGCACCTCCAGCGTGTTCCTTGCCGGCGACTTCAAGCATGTTGAGTCCTCCTCCGGAGAGGTGGTTAAGCAGGCTAATATTGCTGCCTTTGACCCTGAAACTGGCGAATTGCGCCGCGGTTTCAAGCTGACTGTTAATGGTCAGGTGAAGGCTGTTGAAGCTCTGCCAAATAACCGCCTGGCTGTTGGTGGCTTCTTTACCATGGTGAACGGTGAGAAGCATGAGAGCTTCGTTGTCGTTGACGCTACGACCGGTGAAATTGCCCCCGAATGGGCCCAGGTTAGAATCGAAGATCGTATTTCTACTGAGGTCATGAAGGTGAAGACCATCCACCGTCAGGGTGACTATGTGTATATTGGTGGCACCTTTACCCACATTTACGAAAGTAAAAAAGCGGGTGTTGCGTATTCACGCAATATTGCCCGTTTTAAGTTGGGTGAGCCTTCTAACAGCGTACCCGGTACTGTGAGCGTGGACCGTAATTGGCGCCAGGTGTTCAACGGTACCGTCAACGGTATTAGTGCCTCCGCTGATAACTCTCACGTTTACGTCGCCGGTTACTTCACCTGGCTCAACGGCGGTCTTGCCTACCGCGTGGCCGATATTACTCAGCACATGCAGAAGGGTAGCCCGTGGGTGTACCAGCAGTCTGAGATTCCTGCCCGTGCTCATGTCTCTGACCTGCGTAATGAAACTAAGATTTGGGGTTTCCAGTTCGACGTCCAGGATGCCGGTACCGGCATATGGGTGGGCGGTACTGAACACCTCATTTCTCGTTACGACAAGGCGTCTTTGACCCCCACCTACACCGCGATTACTCGCGAAGGTGGCGACTTCCAGGATCTGCACCTGAATGGTAACAATATTTACGGTGCCTGCCACTGTGGTGACTTCCTCTACCAGGGTTCTCGTAATAAACAGCGCCCTCTGGGCGGTTCGAGTGTGGTCCACTCGGTCAAGCTGGTTGCTGCATTCGATAAGGACAGCGGTAAGATGCTGCCGGAGTTCTCCCCTTCTATTAAGGGTAATAACGGCTTCGGTATCTGGGAGTCCTTCGTGGATTCGAAGGGTACCCTGTGGGTTGGCGGCGATATCCACCGTTCGCTGGGTGTTCACGGCACTCAGGAGACCATTGGTTTTGCACGCTTTGAGGCTCGTGATGTGACTCCTCCGCCTACCCCGCAGAACCTGCAGGTAGAGTTGAAGGACGATAAGGACGTTCTGACCTGGGACGCTGTGCAGGATACCGGTAGTGTTCGTTACCAGATTCTGCGTGATGACCGAGTCATCGCTAGCACTTCGGGTACGAAGTTCGAGATTGATCACACCGATAACACACATTACTTTGTGCGTGCTGTGGACAGCTCGGATAACTACTCTGCCTCTACTCCGGTTCAGGTAGCACCGGTTCACCCGACTCCTACGGATACAACAACCGAAACGCCTATAGCAGACCCAACTGCAACTGCAGACCTGACCGCAAGCATTACCCCGAGTGCAGAAGCAACTACTGAGGCGCCGAAGGAAGAAACTCCTAAGGACGAGCAGAAGGACGAGGCCACTAAGGACCAGATTGTTCTACCCTATGCATCCGAGTGGAAGTACATGGTTGCTTCCAATGCTCCCAACCGTAAGTACGGCTGGAAGTACGGCTTCCACTTCTCCCTGGAGGATATCGCCCAGGAGGCATGGAAGACCGGCAAGACTCCGATTGGCTTGGGCAGCAACAAACTCAACACCATTGCTGAGACCCCGCCGATGCAGACCCGCAATAACATCTACGCCTACGCCACCGTCCATCTCACCCGTGAGCAGGCCAGCCGTGATCTCGTGCTAACTACTTACGCAGACGATGCTATTGCGGTCGGTGTCAACGGTGAAGAAGTTGGTCGTACCAACTTCGACACCCATGGAAAGCTGTGGGCTAGCTCGCTGGCATCAAGCTCGATTGATACTGCTGATGCTCAGAAGACTCCGGTGACCTTCACCGTTCCTTCTTCCAAGCTGAAGGTTGGCGAGAACCTCATCGCGATTGAGGTTCATGCGGGCATTACTCGACGTAACGTTCGCCCGAATATAAGCTTCGACATGCAGGCAACTGCTAAGGCACCGGTTGCTGAGCAGCCCGCCAAGACAAGGGAGCGAAGGCACCCGTAGCCAACGAGGCTGAGCAGCCGTGGTTGAGAAGGCGAATAACGCTACCGCTGAGCAGGGTGAGCAACGCGCTCTCAACAACGGAATTGGAACTCGTGTTCCGATTCAGTCCCGAAGGAACTAATACCTTCTAGACAATCTCGATAAATGGGGTTTGATTTTCTGATATTTCAGGAAATCAAACCCCATTTGCGTGTTCCACTCGCTTTTCTGTGTTTTTTGCATTATTTATTCCGGTTATTGTGTTCCTGTTATGTGCATCTCTGTACAATGTCCAGAAATGTTTTCTACAGCCGCAGTGTGCGGGAGGAAAGCACTGACATGCCGAGCGAGAAGCAGTCGCAGACCCTTCACATAGACCCGTACATTTGCACTAAAGCGCATTTTCACCAGCTTTTTACAATACAATTATTGGCCCTGACCATACGCCCCCTGTTGCACTTTATCTCGTTGTAAAATATCTATATAGTGGTGTATGTGAAAAAAGGGATTAACCGCCTCTTTTTCGTGTGTGAGACTTCCGGACTTTCTCGCAACCATCTCGAAAGGGAGTAATTCACTCTCCTTCACTTCTCTCACCGGTTAAAAAGGAATATACATGTCCACCTCTGAGGCACCTCACACCCCAAATTCCACGCCCACATCGGGATTTTCTGCGAAGTTTTCTCACACCCTGCGCTCTCTTGAAGCAGCGCAGAAGCCTAGCATTGGCGTTCCCGCCTACACCCGCTGGGTCAACCGCCGAGTAGCACGCTACTTCGCCGCGACTGCTGTCGCGCTGGGCATCACCCCCAACCGCGTCACCGCAATTTCCGCCGCATGTTCCGCAGCAGGGCTCATCGTTCTGATTACCTACCCACCTAGCGTTGGTATGGGTGTCTGCGTTGCACTACTCTTCGCCCTCGGTTACGGCCTGGACTCCGCTGATGGCCAGGTTGCTCGCGTGACCGGCGCATCCTCCCCCGCCGGTGAGTGGCTCGACCATGTAGTCGACTCCATCCGTGTGCCCTCCGTGCACATGGCGACTTTGCTCTCCTTCCTGCTGTACCCGGCGCACTACTCCTTCACCGGATCCAGCACATTCAACAGCTGGATCATTGCGATGCCCATGATTTTCACCGCGCTGACCGCCGGTCACTTCATGAGCCAGACTCTGGCTGAGCAGCTACGCAACAACCGCAAGACCGCTGCTCCCCCGAGCGGTGGTCCCCTGCGCTCCTTCATCAACCTGCACATGGACGCCGGCGCCCTCTGCTGGATTTACATTTTTGTTGGCTTCGGCCCCGTATTCGTCATCATCTACGCACTGCTTCTACTGGCTAATGCAGCAACCGCCCTTCTGTCCATGCGTCGCAAGTACGTTAGCCTCGCGACCCCCGCTGAGTCAGGAGAACCCCAATGATGCGCTTCACCTCTCGCAACCCTGCTGTTTCCGCTGTTATCACAACCAACGGCAAGCGTCCCGAACTGCTACGCGTGGCTGTACGTTCCATCCTTGAGCAGAGCTACCGCGGTTACGTTGAAGTTGTTGTCGTCTTTGACCGAGTCGACCCCGACCGCCTTGAGGACATTGAGGTCGGTGAAAACCGTGCCCTGAAGATTGTCTCCAACACCCGCTCCGGTGGTCTGGCTGGCGGCCGCAACAGCGGCATCATCGCCTCCATCGGTGAGATGATTGGCTTCTGCGATGATGACGACTACTGGATGCCTTCCAAGCTCACCCAGCAGGTCGCTCTCTGGCGCGAAAACCCCGAAGCAGCCGCTATCTCTTCGGGTATTACCGTCCGTTCCGGCGGTCAGGACATCGTGCGCCGGGCACCCGAGCACGCAACCTTCGCTGACTTCCTGCGTTCGCGCATTACCGAAATTCACCCCTCCGCCATGCTGTACTCCCGCGAGGATCTACTCGGCGTTGACGGTAAGCCCGCCCGCATCGGTCTGGTCGATGAGGAGCTGCCCGCCGCCTATGGTGAAGACTACGACCTGTTGCTACGCGCAACCCGCCACGGCGATGTACTGAGCGTACCCGAGCCGCTGATTCTGGTGCTCTGGGACCGCCCTTCCTTCTTCTCCGGCAAGTGGCAATCCATGGTTGACGGCCTCAGCTACATTCTGCGTAAGTTCCCCGAATTCGAGCAGGATCCCAAAGGCTTGGCACGTATCGCCGGTCAGATTGCATACGCTCAGGCGTCCCTGGGTAACAACAAGCAGGCGCGTGCCTACACTCGCGCTGCTCTGCGCCGCGACCCCAAGCAGCTTCGTGCTTGGGCGGCATATATTGTGTCCACCGGCATTATTAAGCCCGCTACTCTTCTTGATCTCGTCCAGAAGACCGGTCGAGGTCTCTAACCAGGTATCGCACAGATATGGTTTCTTCTTCCGTTCTTTCCCCTCCGGGTACTTCGCCTGTGACCCTCAAGGATTCCACCGGGTCGGTGGCCACACCGCCCAGCGGTATTCTACGTGCCCGCGCGCGCAACCACCCGGTATCTACGGCGCAGAAGAAGCTCCCCGCCTGGCCTCTGTTGGCGTTGCTGTACAGCTTCCCGGCGCTGTGGGCTTTGGGTGTGCTTCAGATTGCACCGCTGGTACTGGCAGCGATCATGCTTTTTTACCTCATTATTCGAGGTAATGTGCATGTGCCCGGTTCCCTGTGGGTGTGGGGCGCATTCTGCGTGTGGGTTATTGTTGCAGCCCTTGCACTGACCCGCTCCACCGACATTATTGGTTGGGGTCTGCGCTTTATAAATATTCTCAGTGCCGGCATTTACTCCCTGTACTACTACAACGCACGATCCTCTATTAGCATCAATAGGCTGCTGAGTGGTCTAGCGACTCTGTGGGTGACCCTGATTGTTCTGGGTTACGGTGGTGTTCTCTTCCCCGAGTTCCGTCTGCATACTCCAATGAGCTTCATCATGCCTGCTGGTTTTATGCAGAACCCGCTGGTTCGCGACTACATGCTTCCTCCCCTGGCTGAGGTTCAGCATCCTTGGGGTGCACCCAAGGCGTATATTCGACCCTCCGCACCGTTCCCTTATACAAATAGTTGGGGTCTGGCGTACACCCTGCTCACCCCGGTGATGCTGGCGTGTTTACTTCGTCTGCGTTCCATCTGGCTGCGTATTGCGTTGCTGATCGGTATGGCACTTTCTACCGTGCCAGCAATTGCGACCAGTAACCGCGGTATGTTCATTGGTCTTGGCATCAGCGCAGCATACGTACTGTTGCGTCAGTTCCTGGCGGCTCATTGGCGTGCGGTGGGTATGGGTGTTGCGGCAATCGTAGCTGTGGTTGTGACACTCTTTGCGTCGGGCACTGTGGACAATATTCTGGGTCGTCAGGACTACTCGGACTCCACCGGTGGCCGTGCGGCGCTCTACCGCGCCACCTGGAAGGCAACCTTGGAGTCCCCGATTATTGGTTACGGCGCTCCGCGTATGGAACCGAGCATTGGTGTGTCAATGGGTACCCAGGGGTATCTGTGGACTCTGATGTTCTGCTTCGGCTTCGTGGGTCTGGCGCTATTCGTGCTCTTCATGGCGTGCACTGTGGCAAGCGGCGCGCGAGTGAAGACCACCTCCGGGTACTGGCTACATAGCGTGCCGGTCACGTGCTGTGTTGTTTTCATCTTCTACAGTTTCGATATTGCTCAGCTAACCATTCTGATGCTGGCGTCGATGGCCTGCATCCGTTCCATCCGGGGTGGTGAGCGGTTATGACGAAGAACCAGTCCCCCCTTGGTTTAGAGACCACCGCGGTTTCACCTTTCGATGATGCCTACTCGACGGGTGGCCATCCTAGCCGCTGTGCACACCTGCATGAGAGCGGCGAGTATGTTGAGCAGACTGACTCGCTGGCAGAGTCTTCTGCCGATGAGTTCGCTCTGACGGTAGATGATATCCGTTCCGGTCGTTTTCCTGCGACTATGGCACTGTCGGTTGTGCCTCCGGCTCGAGGCTTTGCTTCCGAGAGATCGTTGCCCGATTCTTTGGAGGCGGGTTCTTCGGAGTCAGGTACTTCGGCTGTAGGTTCCTCAGCAGCGAAAGCTACCGCTGTAGCGGGTGCTCATCTGTCCGGTTCCCGGCGGGTTGTCCCGGCTACTGCTGGGGCTGTAGAAAAGGCGCAGGAAGAAAAGACTCTGAATGAGAAGGTTAAGCCTTCCGTATCAGGTACTCAGGCTGATACCGCGTCCGCGAAGAGCGCGCCGGTTAAGAAAACTCCCGGAAGGGATAAGCAGCCCAGCCTCACAAAGAGCGGCTCTCTTGCTTCTCTATGTGTGATGTACGGTGCGGGTATCGCCTTTGTGACCACGATGGTGGTGTCGAACGGTATCGGTGCTGAGGGCTCGGGCGAGTTTTTCCGTCTGATGGCGTTATTCGCGATTTCGATTTCGCTGGTGACCTTCGGCGCGGATACTGGCTTGGTTCGTACGATGAGTGCTCAGCGTGCGCTGGGTCGTTACGGTGTGCTTCCGCAGCTGATCCGTTACGGTCTGATTCCTTCACTGGTGACTTCGGTACTTCTGGTGGCGGGTGTGTACATGTACACCAAGCTTGTGCCGATGGCTCCTGCGTATCAGGCGGCAATGCGCGTCAGCTCAGCTTTTGTGCTGCTAGCGGCGTTGATGACGGTGTTCTTCGGCGCGCTACGCGGTCTGCAGCGTGTGGTGACTTTTACGCTCCTACAGAATGTTCTGCTTCCTACTCTGCGTCTTGCGGCAGTGGGTTTGGTGGTTCTTTTCTCGGGTCAGCTCATGGATTTGGTGTACGCCTGGACTATTCCGGTTGCGATTACTGCGGTGGTTGCCCTGTGGCTTTTGGAGCGTGCGTTCCCTTCTGAGGAGCATGTGGAGGTTCTTCCTTCTGAAGATTCTCCGACCGAGACATTCCGTTCGTTCTGGGGTTTCAGCTCTGCACGGGGTGTCGCTACCGTTATGGAGACTATCTTGGAATGGATTGACGTGCTGGTGGTGACGGCATTCTCAGGTGCCGTTGCCGGTGGTGTCTATGGTGCTGTGAACCGTTGTGTTCGTGTGGGCGCCATGATTGAGCACACCGGCCGCGTGGTGACCGGCCCATCGATTAGTGCGGCGTTGGCTACTCGTCAGCTGGATCGTGCTCGAGAGATTTTCATTTCGACCACTCGCGTGTTGACTGCGTTGTCTTGGCCGTTCTACCTCTCTCTGGCGTTCTTTGGTCCGGTTCTTCTGGGCTTCTTCGGTAAGGGCTTTGAGGCTGGCGCCGGTATTCTCTGGGTGATTTGCCCGGCGGCGATGCTGTCGATAAGTGCCGGTGGGGTGCAGTCTGTTCTGCTGATGAGCGGTAAGAGTCGCTGGCAGCTGTTGAACAAGCTCTCCTCGCTGGTGGTGGCTGTGACCTTGAACTTCACCTTGGTGCCGGTCTGGGGCCTCTACGGTGCGGTGACGGCTTGGGCTTCTGCTCTGCTGGTTGACACCTTCCTGGCGAGCTACCAGGTGTTCCGCCTCGTAGGTATTCGTGCTTCGCTCCGTGAGATGGCTCCTTCACTCTTCGTGGGTGCGGCTGTCCCGACAGCGTATGCTCTGGTGTCTTTGGCCTTCTTGGGTCAGAGCGTTCAGGGCATCATCGTGTACCTGGTGCTGCTCGTTCCGGTATACGGTGCGGTGCTATACCGTTTCCGCAAGGCTCTCGGTATTGAGCGCTTCTTCTCCGCCCGCCGCGCGAAGTCTTAAGCCTTCGACTTCTTCTACATTTCTCTTCCTCTAGGATGTCCTTATGGATAACACCTCTCATACCTCCTCAGTTACCCTTGGCAGCCAGGTACGTCGCATTTTTCGACACCGTCTGCTAATTCTGCTGTCGGTCGTGGTTTTCGCTGTAGCGGGTGCCGCTTACGGCTACATGACCAATAGCAAGTACACTTCTAAGGCTTCGTTGGTTGTTTACCCGCTGGTGGTTGATCCCGCCGGTACCGGTAGTGCTAACTCTACGAAGGTGGATATTGCTACTGAGTCTCGCGTTGCTTCCTCTCGTGAGGTTGCGCAGAACGCCGCGAAGTCTCTGATTGCTAACGGCGATACCCTCTCTGAGGCTCAGCTGACCAGCCGCCTGATGAGCTCCGTCAAGGTGACCGGTACCTCCCAGACTGCCGTGCTGGATATTGAGGTAACCCGCCCCAACGGCACGGATGCTGCACATTACGCTAACGCTATGGCTAACGCGTACCTGCAGGTTCGTTCCGAGTCTCTAAAGAGCAGCGTTGATTCTGCTGTGCACCAGATTGATGAGCAGATTTCTGCTCTCGAGGGTGATAACGGCCGTGTAGGTCTGCTTTCTCAGCTACAGGAGCGTCGCGTCCAGATCCAGCTGACTTCCACCACCGGTGGCCGCGTGATGAGCGAGGCTCAGATTCCGGTTTCTTCCTCGGCTCTTGGCCCGGTAAAGATGGCTATTGTTGGTGCTGTTGCCGGTCTGCTGATTGGTGCTGTACTGGCTTACGGTCGTGACCGCACCATGCGTCACGTTGGTTACGCTGACCGTCTGGAAGATGCTGGTATCCCGGTTCACGAGCTGGGCTCCTCTTCTGAATCGAATGACCCATTCATGCTGCTGCGCACTATTGGCGCTCCTGATGGCGATCTGAAGAGTGCTGGCGCATCCGGCATTGTCATTCTACCCGGTACTGACCGCGGCGTTGAGCACCTGTACCAGATGCTGCAGCGCGTTATGCCCACCGAGTACGCCCGTTTCACCGATTACGCTTCGGTTCGTAACATTTTGACCCGTCACACTCCCGAGTCACTGGTTGAGAAGAGCGAGACTCCTCTGGTGATTAGCCTGAGCACCGTTACTCCCCTGTCGACCCAGCTGCGTTTCGTTCAGGCTGCCGGCCTGGCTCTGGTTCCGGTTACTGTTGCTACTTCTCTGCAGCAGGTTCGTGAGCTTTTCACTCAGCTGGATCAGCTTGAGGGCGTGAACGCTCTAGCTGTTTTCCTGGACCGCGAATAACTAGGCCGGGAATAACTGGACCGCGCGTAATCGGGGTCTGTTGATGGATACCTCGCCTCTGTGCGGGTTCATTCTTCGTCCTTAAGCGTGGGGTCGGTAACTCCTGTTGAGGCGAATCTGTTGTAGCAGGTCTGTTGATCCAGGCGTTGCCAAACCCGTCAACTCACCTTTATCTTCTCTTCTTATTTTTCTCTTGTATTCGGGCTTTAGGAGAACACTATGACTGAGGCAGCTTCCTCTCAGGCACCGAAGAAGAAGCTTCTGCTGGTTTCTAGCAGTGGCGGACACTTGAAGCATCTGACGGCTACTTCTGCTGCGTGGCAGGATTATGACCGCGTGTGGGTTAGCTTTAAGCAGCCCGATGTTGAATCTTCTCTGGCTGATGAGAAGACCTATTGGGCTTATTACCCAACCACTCGAAATATTAAGAACGCTATTCGTAATCTGTTCTTGGCATTTCATATTTTTCCGAAGGAACATCCGGATGCGGTTGTTTCTGCCGGCGCCGGTGTTGCCGTTCCTTTCTTTGTGGCGGCTAGACTCTTTGGCGTAAAGACTCTTTATATTGAGTGTTTTGACCGCCCGACTCTACCGACGATGACTGGCAAGATATTATACACCTTTGCTGATCGAATGATTGTTCAGAGCGAGGAACAGCAGGAGAATTTCCCTGATTCTCGTGTAATTCATCCCATTTTCTAAGAGTGATGAATTTATCCTGAAAATAGCATCCTCGCGTGTACTGAGGGCCTTATTTTCAGGGTATGGTATTTAATTAATACATACAGATACGCATAAGTCGCACACTCCGCTATGGACTCACCATCCAAGCGAACTAACCACTCGCCAGAGAAGCGTATGCGGAGATTACTCACCATTTTCTCCGGCACGACACCGCCGCATATACCAATGATGCCCTCCGGATTTTTGCGTCAAGTATACGGGGTTACTACCGATAAATACGTAGAGAGGAATAGGCTATGTCTATTCAGAACTTCCCCCACGTCAGCGTTGATACTTCCAAGTTCGACCTGCCCGTATTTACCCCTGCCGTCGCGCCCGTTCATATTCCTACTAAGACATACGATTTGGTGGTGTCCCTCGGCACCGACGTTCACACTTTTGATCGTCTCCTGTGTTGGGTTGAGGCTTATCTTGAGGCTCACCCCGAGGTCACCTGCCTCGTGCAGCATGGCCACACTGCTCCCGTTAAGCACGCAGACAACCTTAAGCTTCTTCCCGCCTCCGAACTGCTGGATACTACGCAACAGCACGCGTAGTACTGGTTCAGGGCGGACCCGGCTCCATCCATGATGCACGCCGTACCGGCGCTCTGCCCCTGGCTGTTCCGCGCCGCGCAGAGTTCGACGAAGTCGTTGACAACCACCAGGTCCCCTTCACCACTCTGATGGAGAAGCGCGGTCACGCTGTTGTTGTTAAAAGCCGCGAAGACCTCTTCGGCAAGCTGGATCTTGCTCTGGCAAACCCTTCCCTGTTCCGCACCGCTGAGCCCTACATCTCCACCCCGGAGATTTCTGCAGCGCAACTGGGCAAGGAACTGCAGAATCTGCTCGCTGGCAAGACCCACCGTAAGGATTCCTTCTGGGCTCGCTTGAAGCAGGCTGCTCACACACACCGTGCGGGTAAGGCTGAGATGGCTCGCATTGACGCGATGGCTCCCAGCACCTAACCAGCGTCTAAAAGCTTTAGCTTTCTAAACCCTAGCATCCTTAGTGATACGAGGTGGGAGCTACTCGGAGGTGTTTCCCGCATTTTTAGGCCGGCATGCAAATCCTCCAACCACTCTGGGAGAGGCTGCGGACATTTTCCCTTGTTCACGGCATATTCTCAGGTGGATTCGCGTCTTTACATTGGTTGCGAAACCCCGCGCACCGTATCCTTAGAAGGAATAATGCGCGGGCTTTTCGCGCACTACGAAAGGAATAATTATGGCAGTTCAGGAATCAACCATTATCAACGCAAGCGTTGAGCAGGTTATCGAGGCATTCTCTAACGAGGATTTCGCACGCTTCGTATGCTCCGAGATTGGCGTGGAATTCGGTAGCTTCTCCGTTTCCGGTGACACCTCCGCTGAGTTCACCGCAACCACCGAGCGTACCGTGCCCGCCGAGCGCGTGCCGGACATCGCTCGTAAGTTCGTCGGCAACGGCGTTGCTATGACCCAGGTGGACACCGTAAGCGCACCGGCTGCTGACGGCTCCCGCACTGTTTCTACCGAGGTCAAGGTCAACGGCATGCCCGTGTCCGCTCAGGCTACTCAGAAGCTGACCCCCGAGGGTGAGCAGACCCGCCTGGACGTCAACGGTGAAGTTTCCTGCTCCATCCCGCTGGTGGGCAAGAAGATTGCAGTCGCTGCTGAGCCGCAGGTTGGCCGTGTGCTGAAGGTTCTGGGGTCCTCCGCTGAGAAGTGGCTGGCACAGCGCTAAAGCTTATGAGACGCTCACCTTTGAGGTGTAGCTGATATACCGCGAATATGCAGAGGATCTCCGCTGTAAGTACTTACGGCGGGGATCTTCTTTGTGTCTCTTCATGAGTCTTATGAGCTCTAACGCACCGATGAAGGGGTAGGGGTGTTAGGGGGCGACAATCGCTTCGGAGTATTCGCGCTCGCCAAGCAGCTCAGCGAAGCGGCGCATCTCTACGCGCAGATCGTGTTCTGCTTCGAGCAAATCAACGACCTTGCACAGCTTGGTACTGGAGGTGTGCTCGGTGTAGGGGAAATAGTGTACTTCCACACCGACCTCTGCGAAGCATGCTTCCAGGGCGTTGCCTTTTTCGGTACCCTTCCAGTCGTCGCCCTTGAAGAAGATATTGAAGGGCTTCTGCTTCCAGGTTTTGAGCTTGTCGGGGGTGGTTTCAATGTGCACTTCGTCCACGTAGTCGATGTGGCTGACGATGGCGGCACGCTCTTCGATGGGGATGACGGGGCGACGGCCCTTGGTCATTTCCAGAACGTCATCGTGCACGACGCCTGCAATGAGGTAGTCGCAGTTTTCCTTAGCCTTGCGGAGAATCTCGAGGTGGCCGTAGTGGAAAAGGTCGTAGGCGCCAGCGGCGTAGCCAATAATCATGGGGCTTCCTTGTGGTTGGTAGCGGCGATAGTTATTCCGGTGTGGTTGAAGTATCGGAGGGGTGAGAAATATAACCGATATCTGTAGTGAAAACACGAGAATTAGCGAAGAATGTTTACCACTGAGAAAATACTCTCTCTAAGCTGTTTTTCTTCTCGCTATCACATGAGAATATGCGGGTCCGAAAAGAGTTTCTCGAGGGTGCTGGTTGGGTGCCCTTCGTCCTTTTATTTTACCAGTCACCTTTTTGAAGGAAAAAGGAAAAGATATAAATATGAGGCGGATACAGAGTAGTATCCACCTCATATTTTCATCATATTGATTTATAAAGAAATCTTATATCAAGAAAGAGTAGGGTGTAGATTCTCGACCCGAGTCTTGTTCGGCGCTCACCGCTAAAAGTTCATCGAAAAGCATTACATATCCATGCAATATATTGTCGATGGCTCCATTCGATATTTTCGATTGGTGTTCAAATATTGGTCACTTACCGAACAATCCAGCCTACCCTCTCGGCAAAGAATTAGCTCTTTGCGGCTGCTTCCTTAGTAGCTTCCTCAACCGCAACCCACGAAAGCATCGCGCACTTCACACGTGCCATGAACTTCGAAACGCCGGAGAAAGCCGCCATATCGCCGTACTCCTCTTCGTCCAGGGTCACCTTACCGCGCGAGCGCAGCATCTCGCGGAACGCATCCACGTGACTCTGCAGCTCAGAGGTGGTCATACCGGGAGCCATTTCAGAAAGCACAGAGGCGGCAGCCATGGAGATGGAGCAACCATCACCTTCCCAGGAGATCGACTCAATGGTCTTCTCGCCGTCCTTCAGCTCGTCAGAGAGCACCACGCGCAGGTTGATTTCGTCGCCGCAAGTGGGGTTGTACTGGTGGTTATCGGCGCTTGCATGGCCGACGGGTACCTCTACGAGGTGCTCGCCGCTGCGCTGCTTAGAATGCTCCAAAATAATTTCCTGGTACAGGGATTCAAGAGACACGGTGATCTTCTTCCGTCAGTTGGTCTGTCTGAAAAATTGGGACGTTAGCTTCTAACGCATCTGCTTCAAAAGCCGAAGTAGGGGCGCACCTTGGCAAGTGCTTTCAGAAAAGCATCCACATCTTCAGTGGTGTTGTAGATGTAGGTGGAGGCGCGGGTCGAGGCGGTCACGCCTGCGCAGCGGTGCAGCGGCTGGGCGCAGTGGTGACCCACGCGCACGGCGATGCCCTGGGTGTCGAGCAGCTGACCCACATCATGCGGGTGCACACCCTCAATAGCGAGGGATACCAGGCCGGCACGTTTGGTGGGGTCGGTGGGCCCGAGCAGGCGCACACCCTCAATCTTCTGAACTCCCTCAACCAGGCGGGCACCCAGTTCGTGTTCCCACGCCTCAACATTCTCCATGCCCAGGTGCTGCAGGTAGCACACAGCAGCAGCAAAAGCGACTGCCTGCGAGACACGCTGGGTACCTGCCTCAAACTTGATGGGGGCGGGCATGTACTCGGCATCCTGCAGACCCACGCGGGTAATCATGGAGCCACCGGTCAGGAAGGGCGGCAGAGCTTCGAGCAGTTCAGCACGGCCGTAGAGGGCACCGATACCGGTGGGTGCCAGCATCTTGTGGCCGGAGAACGCCGCGAAGTCAACATCCAGGGCGTGGAAGTCTACGGGCATATGCGGTACGGATTGGCAGGCGTCCAGTACGACGAGCGCGCCATACTTGCGTGCCATGGCGACCATGCGGGGCACATCGGTAATCGCGCCGGTCACGTTCGAGACGTGGGTGAAGGCCACGATGCGGGTCTTCTCGTTGATGATGCTCTCGGCTGCCTCGTAGTCGAGCTGGCCGTCCTCGGTGGAGGGGATGTGGCGCAGAGTCGCGCCGGTACGCTGTGCAAGAATCTGCCAGGGGATGAGGTTCGCGTGGTGCTCAATCTCCGTGGTGACGATTTCATCGCCGGGCTTCAGCACGAAGCGCTCAGCGGCGGAACCGCCGATGCCCTGGGAGGCATTGCCGATGGAGTAGGCAACCAGGTTTAGCGCCTCGGTTGCGTTGGAGGTCCACACGATTTCTTCCTCAGCGGCACCGACGAAGTTCGCGACGGTGATGCGCGCATCCTCAAACAGGTCGGTTGCTTCGACCGCGAGAGTGTGGGCGCCGCGGTGTACGGCAGAGTTGGCGTGCAGGTAGAAGTCGCGTTCTGCGTCGAGAACCTGAAGGGGTTTCTGGCTGGTCGCCCCCGAATCCAGGTAAATCAAAGGGTGCCCGTTAACCTCAGTGTTGAGGATCGGGAAGTCCTGGCGAAGCTGGCGTACGATGTCGTCGCTCAGCGGGGTATTGGCGGGGGTGGAGTATTCAGCCACGGGTACCTTCTTCTCTCGCTCATACGCTCCACGGGTCGGGTATTTTCCCGTCGTGGAGCGTATAACGTCATTCTTTTCTAGCTTATTCCCTCATCTGGCTCTTGCATAGTTAGGTAGAGCCTAGTTCACGCATCGGCCCGCATCATGCGTTACCTCAGTTCAGCATTTACTCGGTACGGGTCATACGGCTAGGAGCCTGCTCCGTGGTAGCGCTGCTGGGTTGCCAGCAGGCCTTCCTTCACGAGCATCATGGTTGCATCCGCTGCGTTTGAGATGAGGAAGGGCAGGTCCTTCGCTTCGGTGCTGCTGAAAGGCTTGAGCACGAAGTCTGCGGTGTCCATGCGTCCGGGAGGACGACCGATGCCGGTGCGAACACGGTAGTAGTCCTTGGTACCCAGCGCCTTGGTGATATCGCGCAGACCGTTATGACCGCCCTCTCCCCCACCAATCTTGAGCTTAATGGTGTCGAAGGGGATATCCAGTTCATCGTGCACCGCGATGATACGGTCGGGGTTAATATCGTAGAACTGGGCTAGAGCCGATACCGGGCCGCCCGAGGTATTCATATAGGTCAGGGGCTTGGCCAGCACTACCTTGGGCCCGCCTATACCCAAACGTCCTTCCAGCACCTGGGCGCGCGCGCGTCCGTGCTTCTTGAAGCCACCGCCTACTTCACGCGCCAGTTCATCAACCACCATCTGGCCGATGTTATGGCGGGTTTTCTCGTACTCCGGGCCCGGGTTCCCCAGACCAACAATGAGCCACGCATCAGACATATCTTCGCCCTTTCCACGGCGCTGTAAAAGGTTTTTAGAAAATTCATGGACTACACCATTCTATGAGTATGGCCCGCTACCACCTCAGAAGAGAGGTAGCGGCGGGCCATCCACAAATCACTGTTGTGCTAGGCGCAGGGCGCGGTCTAGTGCTTTGAGTTATCTGAGTCGTGAGCTTCGCCAGCCTGATCTGATTCCTCGGAAGCTTCAACGATGTCACCCTCGGGTGCGTTTTCGCCTTCTTCACCGGGCTCGGGAACGTCGAGTTCCTCGGGCTCAGAAACGTTAACGATCAGCAGTTCAGCGTCTGCAACCAGGGTTACGCCTGAGGGCAGTTCAACGTCTGATGCCAGAACGTGAGCGCCAGCTTCGCGGCCTTCGATGCTCACGGTCAAAGCTTCGGGTGCCTTCAGTGCGTCAGCTTCAACCAGAAGAACGGTTTCTTCCTGGTTAGCAACGGCGCCAACAGCGGGCTCGCCTTCAACGTGTACAGGAACCTCAATCTCAACGCGCTCGCCGCGCTTAACGGTCAGCAGGTCGATGTGCTGCAGTTCGGGGCGGATTGCGTGACGCTGGATGTCCTTGATCATTGCGAGGTGTGATTCACCTTCGATGTCGAGGTCGAGGATAGCGTTGGGGACGCGGGCAGCCAGGGTGGTTGCGTGGCCGGGGAGTACTACGTGCTTGGGCTCTTCGCCGTGGCCGTAGATGACGGCGGGGATGTCGCCTGCCATGCGGATGCGGCGCGCGTAGCCCTTGCCGAAGTCGCTACGTACGGTAGCTGAAATTTTGATGGTATCTGACATGAGTTGTCCACCCTTTCTTGGTTAGAAGTGATGCGCCAAGTGGAATAGGGACTGGCGCCAGAAATCTCTTTCCAACCAGCCACCGTCAGTTACGGACCTACACGTTTCGTGTATTCCACCGCCTTGGCCAAGACAGTATTGTACAGGTGCCCGGCTCTATCTTCAAGGGCCGGGAACCTGTGATATGGCGCTTTTCACGCCTTTTATGCTGTTATCAGCAGATATAGGACCAAATCCTCGAGGATTAGGAACCCATTTCCGCAAGGTAAGCGGCGAGCGCCTCGCGGTGATCGCGCGGGATGAAGCCTGCAGCAATCAGCTTGGACAGGTCCATTGCCGAGTTCGCCGGACGGTGAGCGAAGAGCTCAGCGTTGGCAAAGTATTCCTCGGTGGTGGTGTCGCTGACTCGTGCCGGGTCGTGGCCGGTGCCTTCGTACACTGCACGAGCGAACTGTGCCCAGTTGATGACTTCACCGGTGTTCGACACGTTGTAGGTGCCGTATTCAGCGCCGGAGAAGAGCAGGTACAGGGCAACTGCTGCCAGATCCTGTGTGAAGGTCGGACGACCCCACTGGTCGGCAACCACGGACGGGTCGATACCGCGCTCAGCCAGGGACGCCATGGTGCCAACGAAGTTCTTGCCGGCACCAACAACCCAGCTGGTGCGCAGGATGTAGTGTTTACGCCATGCGGCAGCGGCAACCTCACCAGCAGCCTTGGACGCGCCGTAGACGCTCAGCGGCGCCAGGGGATAATTCTCCGGGTATTCCTCACCCAGGGGCAGGGAGCCGTCAAAGACGTAGTCGGTGGATACGTGAACCAGCGGCAGGTTAGCTTCTTCACAGATGGAGGCAAGAGCGCTCACGCCCAGGGCGTTAGCTGCCCATGCGTCGCGGCGACCCTCGGGGGTTTCAGCCTGATCCACTGCGGTGTACGCTGCAGCATTGATGACCGCACGGAAGGAGCGCCAACGGAATGCATCGCGCCACTGCTCGGGCTTGCCCAGGTCGAGGCGGTCGCGATCCACAGTCAGGAAGGGTACGTTCTGCTCGGTGAGCTGGCGAACCAGCTCGGTACCGAGCTGACCGCCCGCGCCAATGATCAGGATCGGATCGGCCTCCAGGGGCTCGATCTCGTTCAGACGTGGGTGGTTACGGTCCTTCTCGGAGAGCTCTGCCTTCGTCAGGTCGATGGGCCAGTCGATTGCAACGGTCTCATCGGCAAGGTTCAGAAAGCTATAGCCGGATACTGCGTCCGCCGACCAGTGGTCGTTCACCAGGTAGGTGTAGGCAGTGTTCTCTTCCAGGGTCTGGAAGGAGTTACCCACGCCGCGGGGCACGAAGATTGCGGTGTCCGGGCCCAGCTCCACGGTGACGAGCTTGCCGAAGGACTCGCCGGCACGCAGGTCAACCCACGCGCCAAAGATACGGCCGGTCGCAACAGAAACGTACTTATCCCACGGCTCGGCGTGGATACCGCGAGTGGTACCTACCGAAGCGTTGAACGAGATGTTGTTCTGGACGGGGTTGAAGTCGGGCAGACCAGCTGCGAGCATCTTCTCGCGCTGCCAGTTTTCCTTGAACCAGCCGCGGTTATCGCCGTGAACCGGCAGGTCAATAATGAGCAGACCCGGAATCTCGGTTTCAGTAACCTTTAGTTCCTTGGTCATTACTGACCTGCCTTTGCGTACTTAGCCTCGACTTCAGCCTTCAGGGGCTCCCACCAGCCACGGTTCTCGGTGTACCACTTAATGGTGTCGGCAAGACCGGACTCGAAGTCGGTGAACTTCGGCTCCCAACCGAGCTCTGCACGCAGGCGGCTACCGTCGATTGCGTAGCGCAGGTCGTGACCGGGGCGGTCAACCACGTGCTCGAAATCGTTCTCATCCTTGCCCATCAGGCGCAGGATGGTGCGCAGAACGGTGATGTTATTCTCTTCACCGTCTGCACCGATGAGGTAGGTTTCGCCAATCTTTCCCTGCTCCAGGATGCGCAGCACAGCAGAAGAGTGATCGGATGCGTGAATCCAGTCACGAACGTTCAGGCCCTCGCCGTACAGCTTCGGGGTCAGACCCGAGAGGATGTTAGTGATCTGGCGGGGGATAAACTTCTCGATGTGCTGGTAGGGGCCGTAGTTATTGGAGCAGTTAGAGATGGTTGCTTCAATACCGAAGGAGCGGACCCATGCACGCACGAGCAGGTCGGAGCCTGCCTTAGTGGAGGAGTAAGGGGAAGAGGGGTTATAGGGGGTGGTTTCGGTGAACTTTGCCGGATCGTCCAACTCAAGGTCACCGAAGACCTCGTCGGTGGAGATATGGTGGTAGCGAGTGCCGTGCTTACGGACTGCTTCCAGGAGGCTGAAAGTACCGATGAGGTTAGTGTGGATGAACGGTTCGGGGTTGGACAGAGAATTGTCGTTGTGCGATTCCGCAGCGTAGTGGACAACAGCGTCCGCCTTGCCGACCAGTTCATCAGCCAGCTCTCGGTCGGCGATGTCGCCTACGACGAGCTTGAAGCGGGATTCAGGAAGACCTTCCAAAGACGCGGCGTTTGCGGCGTAGGTCATCTTATCTAGCACAGTAATAGTGTGATCAGTGTTATCGATGAGGTGGTGAACAAAGTTCGAACCGATAAAACCGGCACCGCCGGTAACAAGAATGTGAGTCATACGGTAGATTTTACCTGGCTAAACAGTGATTTTTATGCCTCAACAAAGAGATAAACATGACACAATAAGAAGTTATGAAGGGAATTATTCTTGCCGGCGGTACCGGAAGCCGTTTGCACCCTATCACTCAGGGTATTAGCAAGCAGCTCACTCCGGTCTATGACAAGCCGATGATTTACTACCCGCTGTCCACTCTCATGTTGGCGGGTATCCGCGATATTTTGATTATTACCACTCCTGCCGACCAGGAGCAGTTCCAGCGACTGCTCGGTGACGGTTCCCGTTTCGGTATTAATCTCGAATATAAGGTGCAGCCTTCTCCGGATGGCCTGGCACAGGCATTCATTCTGGGTGCCGACTTTATTGGCAATGACCCTGTAGCGCTCGTGCTCGGTGACAATATCTTCTACGGTCCCGGTCTGGGCACTCAGCTTGCCACCTACGAGCAGAAGGACGGCGCGACTGTCTTCGCTTACCAGGTTGCTGACCCTCGCGCCTACGGTGTGGTGGAGTTCGATGAGGACTTCAACGCGCTATCCATTGAGGAGAAACCTGAAAACCCCAAGAGCGACTACGCTATTCCGGGTCTGTACTTCTACGACTCAAAGGTTGTAGAGTATGCACGTCAGATCAAGCCTTCCCCGCGCGGTGAGTTGGAAATCACTGACCTCAACCGCGTCTACCTGGAACAGGGTAAACTGAAGGTAGAGGTTCTACCTCGCGGTACCGCGTGGCTGGACACCGGAACCTTTGATTCACTAGCTGACGCCAGTAACTTCATCCGCACTGTTCAGAGCCGTCAGGGCCTGTCAGTTGGTTGCCCGGAGGAAATTGCGTGGCGCCACGGTTGGCTTTCCGATGAGCAGTTGCGCGACATTGCTACCCCCCTCGTCAAGAGCGGTTACGGTAGCTACCTGCTCGGATTGTTCCGCTAATAAACACCAGGGGATTTTCCTATCCCTTCACCGTCTGCAACAACACTCCACGTCGCAGGTACACTAACTCAAACTTTCTGGAGTATTCTCACTACCATGACCATTTTGGAATTTTTCCGCACCACGAGGGCTAACCTCTGGTTGCTGATCATTGGCATCGTTGTCGGTGCCGCAGCGGGCTTCGGCTATGCTTCTCTCCAGCCGAAGGTCTACGCCGCATCGGCCTCGGGCTACGTGACCGTGGGTGAATCCGGTACGGTGGATGTTCTCTCAGGCTCTTCGGCCGCTAAGGATCGCGCTCGCGCCTACGCAGCTATCGTCTCCTCTGAGGCTGTGGCACAGAAGATTAAGCAGAACACCCCTGAGCTGTCCCTGACTACCGGCCAGATTCGCGCAAGCCTCACTGCAGCTGCAGGTGAAAATACTGCACTGATTACCGTGAACGCGCAAGCTTCTTCGCCAAAAAACGCACAGTTGCTCGCTAACAGTGCTTTGCAGGCTACTGCGGACTATATCAAGCAAATTGAGCAGAACCCCGGTAACGCTGAGGCTCTGGTAAATGGCGACGATACTGCTGCTTCACCTGCTGGAGGCAACACCATTCGCGTGATTCCGTTGAATAACGCAAGCGTAAACCCTCCGCTGATAGCTCCGAACTACCAGCAGAACGTGCTCATGGGTGCTGGTGCCGGTTTGGTTCTGGTCTACGCGGCAATCTTCCTGCGCCGTGCACTGGATCAGCGCATCCGTACCCGTGACGACGCTACCAAGGCAACCGGCGCAAGCGTCCTGGGCGTTCTGCCTGTTAGTGACGACCTGAACGAAGAAAACATCGTTAACGGCAACACTGACGACCACATTGCACAGGAATCCATCCGTCAGCTGCGCACCAACCTACGCTTCGTGAATGTTGATACCCCCCCGCGTTCGTTCATCGTCACCTCCGCAGTGCCCGGTGAAGGTAAGTCGACCGTGTCGCTGTCTCTGGCTCGCGCAATGGCTGATGCGGGTTCGCCCGTCCTCCTCATTGACGCCGACCTGCGCCGCCCGACCGTGGCTAAGAAGCTGAAACTTGACGCTAAGGTCGGTCTGACCCAGGTTCTGGCTGGTCAGGTTGAGATTGCTAACGCCGTCCACCAGTTAGACGAATCTAACCTCTTCGTCCTACCTGCGGGCCGTATCCCCCCGAACCCCTCCGAACTTCTGGGCTCGGATAAGATGCGCCAGCTAATTAACGAGCTCTCCGAAGAGTTCATCGTGGTCATCGACGTTCCGCCGCTGCTGCCCGTGACCGACGCTTCGCTGCTCTCCCGCTCCGTGGATGGCGTGATTCTCGTTGGTTCTATCGGCCGAAGCCACCGTGAGCAGATGACTGAAGCTTCCAACATCCTGAAGAAGGTCAATGCGAACCTCCTCGGTATGGTTCTGAACCGTGCACCCCGTAAGGGCCTGGGTAACTCCTACTACGGCTTCGGTTACGCAAGCGCCTACGTTGGTTATGCGACCTACTACGGTTACGGCAAGGAAGGCGACAAGAAGTCGTCAAAGAAGTCCTCGACAAGAAGTAAGTAACAACATAATAAGCGCCCTAAACCATAGGGAGCGACTTAGGGCGGGATGGGCAGTTTTTCTGCCCGTCCCGCCTTATACTTATCTGGTATACATGTGCACCGAAAGGCTATTGTGACCACTCACTCACCCAATACCCCGAAGCCGCAGACTACTCCGCTCGCGGCACGAATTCGGCTTGCGCACGCCTACTTCCAGCGGATTGCTGACATGCACTCCATCGATATTCTGCATGTCAAAGGCTACGCTTTCTCTCAGGAAATTTACCGCAAGGGTAGGTACAGCTCCGACGCTGACCTGCTGGTCCGTCCCTCTCATGTGGACCGTTTTGTAGAGATTCTTCTGGCAGATGGATGGCGTATTCAAGCGCACTTCGAGACAGGCTCAGTGTTCGAGCACGCAATGACGCTCTACCACGCTTCATGGGGCCTAACCGATATTCATCGTTTCTTCCCCGGTCTTGGACGCCACGGCGATTATGAGAAGGCGTTTGACCGTGTCTGGGCGGCACGTAAGACCCGTATGATTGCTCACCATCCCTGCGCTGTTCCCAGCGATCTGGACGCACGTCTTCTCGTGGTGCTTCACCGCGCCCGTGCGGCATCACGCTACAGCGCGGATATTAACTATCTGGTTTCTCTACTCTCCTATAGCGATTGGCAGCGCCTGCGAGCCCGTGCCGAGGAGCTTGACTCATCCCTCGCATATAGCGCGGCTATGGGTGGTCTGGAGCAGTACCGTGACGACCGCGACTATCTGCTGTGGCTCTCAGTCTCCCAGGATGTGCCCCACTATATTCAGTGGATTGGGCGCCTGCAGTCAGCGACCACCCTGCACGATAAGCTACGCACCCTCAAGAACATTTTCCTCGTAAATAAGGACCACCTGGCGATGCAGCTGGGACGCACCCCCACTAAGGCAGAGATACGTGCAAAGTTCTTTGAACGTTTCGGAATCAAGGTGAATAAATGAGCAATCCGGTAGATTCCCGTCAGACCGTGTACGGCATCCCCGAGAACATCGCGTACGTTCATTCTGAAGAGTTCGCTAAGTACTCCCCCACGGCAACTTATCTCGCGAATCTTGCCAACGGTGAGCTGTCTGTTCTTCAGGATTCAGCCTCCATTATTTGGAGTATTTTTGAAGATCCGATGTCTCTGCAGGATGCTATCGATGCGCTCTGCGAAATGTATGAACAGCCCATAGAGACCATGGGACCGCAGATTGAGGGTTTCATTCCCGAGCTGCTCTCCAAGGGACTCCTAGAGGCCCGCTAAGGCTCTCAGAACGAATAAAGAAGGCGGGGCGGTAGAACTTTTATAGTTCTACCGCCCCGCCTTCTTCTATGAGCCGTCTAGCTCTTTTAGTCTTCGGGCAGGGCCTGCACGTAAGTCTTCAAGCGGCTGATAAAACGAGCCTCCGAAAAACCGTCAACGTGCTCACGGATGTAGTCGGCATCCCAGTCGTCCGGGTTGAAATCCACCAGTTGCTCCACGGTCGGCTGGTTGATGAACATACCGGTCTTGCCTTCCTGAATAGTATCCAAGAAGCCGCCCGCACGGTAGGCAATCACGGCCTTGCCGCTAGCACCCGCTTCCAGCGGAGTAATACCGAAGTCCTCATACGAGATAGCCAGCAGTGCCAGGCAGTGACGGTACGCATAACGAAGCTGCGCGTCCGAAACACCCGAAGCAATACGAACAGTCGGGCCCGCAAGCGCTTCCAGACGTTCCTTCTCCGGACCGCGGCCAATCACCAGCAGCTTCTTACCCAACTCATTGCAGGCTTCAACAGCCTTGTCAACATTCTTGTAGGGCAGCAGGCGAGAAACGATCAAGAAATAATCGTCCGATTCGGTGAACTCTTCCAGACCCGGAATAGGCTCAACCGGTGCGGTGGTGTCTACCGAGTGTGGCGGGAAGAAAATCGGAACATCCTTCTTGCCGTACACGTTCTCGATGCGCTTCTTAATTACGCTCGCGTTCGCCACGTATACCGCCGAGCGGTGAGCCGCCCAGTGATCCCACAGCATCAGTGCAGGACGCAGGGTCTTCAGCAGCAGAGGTACGGGGCCGGTGCTCTTCTCGCCCAAGTACTGATCGCTCAGGTATAGCCAACGCGCCGGCGAATGGCAGTAGATGAACTTACGGCCGGCGAAGTTGAAGCCGTGCGCCCAACCGGTCGTCGACACTACAGCACGCTCAGCCGGCACCTTCAAGAAAGAAGAAGCAAACGGCAGAATCGGCAAAGCCATGCGGTGGTTACGACGCAGATAACCAATCTTATTCAAAGGACTCGTGATAATCTTCGCGTCCTTGAACTCGGGAAAGGTACCCTCCGGGTCGTACAGAGTCGTGTAAATCGGTGCGTCCGGGAACGCACGGTGCATTGCCAGGACAACACGCTCCGCGCCGCCGCGCTGAGTCAGGTAATCATGGGCAATCGCAATCTCTTCAGTAGCCTCAGGCTTGACCATCGGCGCGTAACGGCGCGCCAGGCGGCCAAGCTTCTTGAGGCTCTTCGGGATATCCGCGAGCACCGCGTCGGGGTTCTTTGGCCCGGTAAACGGAGCGGAGGTCAAGAGCTGAGTGAGTGACATTTTCTTTTCCTCCTAGAAAACTTTCTGAGCTCGCTCAGGATAGTGAATACCGGCGTAAGATGCAGCCTCAACCTGCAAAGCCACAAGCTTCTCAGCCGCCTTAGCGGGCAGCTTGAGCAGAATCTTATCGCTCGCATCCCCCAGAGCCTTGATGGTCTTCTCGGTGGTGAAATGAGCGAGGGTCTTGACCAAGAAGCCCCAGGGACCGGTCGGGTTCGGGGCAGGGTGCGCCGCATCGCCGTGCTTACGCACGAAGATGGTGCGGGCAGAACCCGAGTGCAGGGCACGCAGGGCACGCACCGCAGTGGTGGTAGCCTCAGCATAGTGCTTGACCTCAACCTCATCAGAGATGATGATGCGACCACCAGCGTCATGGACCATTTTGCCCATGTCTACGTCTTCCCACCCGTAGAGGCGGTACGCAGGGTCGTATCCGCCAGTACGGTCAAAGTACTCCGCAGAGATAGAAGAGTTGCCGTTCCAGTACAGCCAACGGCCTTCTTCAGCTACGCTGAGGGCTCCCTCTTTGAAGCGGGCATCGCGGAAATTACCGTACACACGAGAATAGGGAGTGTCCGGGTACACGTTCTTCAAGGTACCAATCACACCGCCATAATCACGGTGCAGGCGAATCTGCGCCTCGACATAGTCAGCAGCAGGCTCAAGATCGTCATCGCAACGGATGAGGATATCCGCGTCAGCCGCACGGTGACCAGCGTTCAGCGCTGCCACACGACCGCGGTTCTCCTCGAAAACAATCTTGGTCAGGTTCAGCTTGCCTTCCGCAATGTAGCGGTCAAGCACAGCTTCGCTGTTATCAATATCGCCGTCGAGGACCACGATAACCTGGAAGTCCTTCTCGGTCTGGGCAGCAAGCGCATCCAGCGGGTAGTGCAGAATATCTGCACCACCGCGAGAGGGGATGATAACCGCAGCCTTGTAACGGTGGGTAGTCGTCATAATTTTCCTTCGGGTTTGAGTGAGAGGATATCCGTTGGGAATGATCTATAGGGTTAGAAGCACCTTAGCGGATAAAACGCTCCAGAACCTCACCAACACGGACCTTACCTGCTTCAGGCGAGTAATTCTCCTGCCAACGCCAGAACAGCTCGGAGGTTCGCTCCGCCAGGGCATCCGTATCTTCTCGAAGCTCAGTACCCAGGCTCTTAATGGCCTGCTCAAGAGCTACCGGCTGATCAGCAGGCATGACGTACGGGTACGAGGCGCCGCCCAGCACCTCCGACAGAGCACCCGCGTCACTGACAATCACAGGGACGCGTGCGCTCATCGCTTCAGCGACCACCAAGCCAAAGGACTCGGGGGCAATCGAAGGCACAACGAGCATGTCGATGTCACCGAAAAGACGGTCCAGGGTAGTCCAGCCCAAGCGAGTGCTGAACGCAGCAACACGGGCTAGCGCGTCCTCAACCTCAGCGCGTTCTTCGTCAGATGCGAAGACAGGCTCGCCACCAATCACCAAGTCGTATTCGATGCCGTTAGAGTTCAAGGAGCTCATCGCCTGGCACAGGGTTGCGATGCCCTTAGACGGAGTCAAACGCCCCAGGTAACCGACGCGGAGTCGGCGCTCCCCCACGCGGTGATCCAGCTCGGTGGATACGCCGTTGACCCAGTTCGCAAACAGCTCGCTGCCGGGGCAGGCACGTGCCACATAGCGGCTCGGGACCAGGGTGACAGACGCTTTACGGCGGGCAAAGGGTACGAGCTTAGCGTTCACGCCGGTAGGCAGCTGGTGCAGGTGCACGATGCGGTTCTTACGACCGCCGGTAGCCGCTGCAGGAACCAGACCGTTACACCACAGCAAAACATCCTTGTGGCGGGCGTGCCAACTACGCAGAGCCACCATGTACTGTGCACGGTTCTTAGCCGGCAAGACAATGCGGGGGAACCCCTCATCCGCAGCGGCTTCTACAAGCTGCTTCGGCTCGGAAGGACCCACAATAGTGACCTTGTAGCCAAGGCTACGGGCTGCGCGGGCGATGTTCAGAAGCATAACCTCGCCGCCGCCAATATCACCGTTATTAGTAGCGATGTACAGTTCTTTCTTCAACGTTCTACTCCTAGAGCAAATGACGAGGGGAATAGTTCTTCTAGGGAATCATTAGTACCCCCCAGATACGCCAAAACAAGGCGCTCCAATAAGCGTTTCAACAAATATGTAGCACGCTATGCTGGAGACTTAGAGAAACTACCTGCCGAGGCAGACGACACAATATGAATATCCTCTACGCCTTATGGATGTTCTGGGTCGCTACACGTGGTTATCGGCTTCTTCAGCATCACGAATCTCAATTCGCTCGTCGAAGCCTTCGATACTTGCCTCATCGTGGCCAGTGCCCAAACGCTGTTCGCGTTCAATCAACAACACACGCAGAGCCAAACCACAGGTGACGGCCCACGGCCAGGTGTAGAACACCTCACCCAGACGAGAAGCACAAATCATGATGGCAACACCAGCGCCCTGTACAACATAGAACTTTGTAGGTAGTGTCTTCTGGCCGCTAAACACATTCACGATAAAGAGCAGCGTGATGGTGACAACCAGAATCATCCACGGCCAGCCGCCCTCAACCAGAGCAGACCAGTACGAGTTATGGAAAAACCAGGTCTTCGAACCAGTATGGGCTAGATAAACGTATGCCTCACCCAAACCCTGACCGAAGAAGCCAGAAGCCTGAACCTTAATCTCAGATGCCTGGTCAATCAGCGAACGAAGCGCATCCGTACCGGTACGATCTGCGAAGACACCGGACTGTGCGTAGTCACTGGTCAAAATATCAATCAGCCAGTACAGGGCCACACCCAAGGCGATGCGACCGAAAGTCTTCAGACGGTTCGCGATGACAATCCAAATCAGGCCTGCAACATACGCCGCAATAGAGGTACGAGAACCCGTAGCCCATAGCAGACCGGAGAAAACAACAATGGCGCCGATAACTTCAAACTTGTTACGGGCAAAGCTCAGAATCAACAGACCAAACAGACAGTACACCAGACCCGAGAAGTTCTTGTCACCCAGCCAACCAGTCAGGTAACCGTAGTATCCCGTCACCGGAGCAAAACCAGCAAAGTAAGCTACCGCGTTGAAAAGAATCGCTGCTGAGTATCCCAGAACAATAGAGCGAATATGCAGGCGTCCGGCTGCAATAGCCCAAACCAGCACTGTTGCTGCCACCAGACGAAGTAAGCGTCGTGTCCAATCCGATGCATCCTCTGAATGCACACCGTTGATTGAAACGATTGCCAGGTAACCCATCGCAACGAACATGATGGCGTGCAAACCGGAAAAATGGCTGACGTCAAAGGTCGGCTTACGGGTCAGACCGTACGCTGCCAAAACAAGAATGACCACCTGGTTAAAGGGCAAACCGAGGCCAGGCACAGCATCACCAAAAAGCAGAAGGAACGCCATAATGAACTCGGGCATACGAATCTGGCTAGTCTGATGGCGGACATAATCGCTACTGCGAGACACCGCTTCAGAGAAACGTGAAGCTTCCGGCTTCTCAGCGGGCTCGTTCAAGTGCGCGTAAACCTGCGAAGTCTGGCTCATGAGCTGCCTCCTCGAAGTACACGTGCGTATACATCAACCGTCTGAGCGGCCATCTGCTCATTCGAAATCCAGGTGAAAGACTCAGCCTCACCCTTCTGCAGCTGCTGGCGCATAGCCTGCAGAACATCCTGAGTTAGGGTTGCGCTCTGGCGGTCCACCAGCTCGTCGGCACCCAAAATCTCCGGGTTGCCGCCCACAGCGGTAGCGACCGTCTTCAGGCCAGCAGCCTTAGCATCCAGCAGAGTGTAGGAACAGTTCTCCCACACCGACAGCTGAACAATCATGTCGCTACGGCCCATCGCCTCAATCGGGTTAACAAAGCCGCTGAAGGTCACCGAATCACCCAGGTTCAGACGCTGAGCCTGAGCCTGCAACTCGGACGCCAAATCACCAGAGCCCGCAATCTCAAGATGAGCCTGCGGGTAATCAACACGAAGCTGTGCAAAAGCGTCCAACAGCACGTCAATACCCTTCTCAGGAGACAGACGAGACAGCGAAAGAATACGAGGGCCGCCCTCAGCGGGTGCACGCTGCTGCTCAACAGCCGCGTGCACCTCGGGGATATCCACGCCGTTGTACACCAGTTCCACGCCACGAGCGCCCCACTTGGCACGCATCTGATCAGCGGTGGAACGAGAAACAGCAATCGCTTGGTCGGTACCCCACAGGCGCACACGGTGCACGGTCTCCATGAGCTTAGAACGCCAGGAGCTACCGTGGTACACCGAGTCATTACCGGCAATACCGTGTTCAGTGGTCAGACGCTTCGGCACGCAGGTGCCGCGCTTGATGACCCTACGGATGCGTAGTGCGTTGACCACAGCGGTAGCGACAACGTCTGCATACGCCAGGTGGCTGTGGACAATATCCGGGCGGAGCTGCTCAATAGCATTCTGCAAAGAAGCAAAAGAAGTCTTAAAACCGTAGTCGGGACCGAACTCAGCCTTGATGACGGTGACGCCCAGTTCCTCAAGACGGCTTGTGAGCTTACCCTCGGGTGCGAGAACCACCAGGTTAAAGCCGGGGAGCCCGGCACGTACCATATCGACAACGTGCCGAGCTACTCCACCAAACTCGGGAACCGGAACGACCCACAGGGCAGTGGGAAATCCGTTTGAATTCATGAGTGAGTGTCTACTTTCTACAGCCACTTCTCGAGGCGGTCCAGTGCAGTGAAGAAGCCTTCACCGTTGTTGATGTGGCCCTGCCAGATTTCGGGAATGAAGGATGCCTTCGGTGCCAGCTCACGCAGCTGCTTGCCCAGGGATGCCCAGTCGACATCGCCTTCGCCGACCTGAACGCCCTCACCGTCGACGCCGGTGCCGTCCACCAGGTGCAGGTGGATGGACAGCGGTGCCAGCTGCTCAACAGCCTCCGACAGCGGAATGTTCAGGAAGTTGCAAGCAAGCATGGTGTGGGAGATGTCCAAGCAGAGCGCGGTTTCGAACGCACGCGAGAACTCTGCGGTGTCCTTCGGGTCCAGGAACAGGTTGTGGTACTGCTGACCGCCCATCAGCCAGGGGTACGGAGGCAGAGTCTGAGCAGCCAGGCGAACGCCGGATGCGTCCAGACGCTTCAGTGCCTCACCGATGCGCTCATACTTCTCAGCACGTGCCGATGCGGGGATGTGCTTGTCCTTGGTGAAGCCACCCATGGTCACGACCATGACCGGGTCCTCATCTACGGTGAAGTAGCGGGTCAAATCACGGGTGATGTCAATGGTGCGCTGAACCTCAGCGATGGAGCGCTCCCACACCTCGGGGTCCTTCGACGCGAGGTCCACCAGGAAGTCGCCTGCGAACAGGTCGGGCAGGTGGGTGGTGAAGCCCATGTCCAGCTTAGAGTCAAAGACGTCGTCGATGTTGATCTCGAGGTCCTTGTAGGAGAAATGGAACTCCAGGAAGTCCGGCTTTGCCTCTTCGATCAGCGGCTTGTAGTCGTGGTAACGAACCGGCAGACCCCAGGGGCGGTCGAACTTGAAGTCGCGGCGGGTCACCAGATCGTCCTTCAGGTCGCCCTCGAAGAAGAACGAGCCTTCTTCAACGTCGCGCTGCATGGTACGGCCCAGCAACTTCGGCAGGTAGTTCGGCTGCAGACCGCGGCCGGGGGACTTCACAGCAACGTCAGCCTCGGTAACAACCTCACCCTTGGCAATGTGGCGGGTAGCGACCAGGGACTTCGCCAGGTTCACGCGGTTCATCAGCTCACCGGTGGACACCTCGCGAGGAGCAGCGGAGCCAATAGCGGCCTCAACCTCACGGATCTGCTGAACCATTGCCTTGAATTCCTCAGGCAGCAGGGAGACCGTGTGGTCGTTACCCTCAAGGGTCTTGTCAGTGGTGAAGTGCTTCTCAATGATCTTCGCACCGCGAGCAACAGCAGCGATCGGCACGTGGTAGCCACGTTCGTGGCCGGAGTAACCAACCAGGCACTGACCAATCTCAGCCAGGCGGTCCATGTATGCCAGGTTGACGTCCTTGAAGGGTGCCGGGTATGCGGACTGGCACTGCAGCAGAGCATAGGATGCCCCAGCGTTACGCAGCAGAGCCACGGACTCGAGGATTTCCTCTTCACGGCTCATGCCGGTAGAAATCAACATGGGCAGGCCCCGGGAAGCAACGTCGCGCAGCAGCTCGTGGTTGGTCAGGTCAGCAGAAGCAATCTTCATGCCCTGGATACCGTAATCAACCAGCGCCTGAACGGAGGGTGCGTCCCAGGGGGTGCACATGATGTCCATGTCGTGCTGCTTGACGTGGTCGAAGACCTCGTACATCTGGTCAACGGTCAGGGAGAAGCGAGACAGCAGGTCCAGGGTGTACTGAACGCCCAGATCCTCACCTGCGGTTGCTGCACCGCGCTGGCGGTACAGAGCGTCCATATCGCGCAGCTGGAACTTCACAGCATCAGCGCCGGACTCAACAGCGAGGTCCACCAGTTCCTTAGCGAAGTCAACGCTACCCTGGTGGTTGTTACCGATCTCAGCAATGATGAAGGAGGGGGAATCCTCGCTGATGGTGTGCTTACCGATGCGCAGGACATCCTGCTCGTCCATTGCCAGTGCTACGAGGTGACCGCGCTCGTCAGTCAGCGGCACGTGGTTAATACCCTTCGCGAAGTATGCGCGCAGGGTCTCGGGTTCAGCGTTAGCCGGTGCGGTCTGCGGGTTGGTGTTTGCTGCCTCCAGCGCGCTGGTCTCCAGGGATGCGGTAGGGTTAGCAATCAGCCAACGACGGAAGTCGCCGTCAGAGAGCGAACCGCGCAGAATACCGGACTCGTTCACCAGGAAGATAATGCGCTGGCCGTTAGCAGAAATCTTCTGCAGAGCGTTGAGAATCGGGTCTTCAGCGAAGACCACGTAGGGGGCAATATTGCGTTCAATAATCACGATTTTGACCTTTTCGTTTGAGCGTTTAGTTGAATGCCTGAGTGCCGGCCAAGCCGGGAGCGGCAGACGAGGTACTGCCGCGGGTGAAGGTTACTTGCCTTCGGCCAGGATCTGAGTGAGCTGGTGCTCTGCCACGGAGAAGTCAATCGGCGCGTCGATGTCGACGCCCTCGACCTCGTCCAGCATGAACAAGTCAATGGTACCGCCGGGGTAGCCCGCCAGGCGGTTGTGGTGGTCCATGTACACGTGAGTCTTGGTGATGTACATCGACCCGTTCTCGCGGTAGCGGAAGGTTTCCTTGGTCAGTTCCTGGCGGCGCGGACGAGCCATAATCTCGAACGCCGCAGTGGGCTCACCGTCAGCGTGCCAGGTCCAGATGAACGGACCAATCGGAATCACACCGACCATGGATTCCTTACCGTTCTCCGCGAACTGGCGAACCGCACGAGCCAGAGTGCCGGGCAGACGCACGGGGCTGGTTGCCTGCAGCAGCATGACTGCCTCAGGTTCCCAACCGTTTTCAGTGTAAAACTCGATAGCGTGCTCGATAACCGGCTCGGTTGCGGTGGTGTCTTCAGCCAGATGTACCGGGCGCATGAACGGCACCTCTGCCCCGTACTCGCGGGCGATATCAGCCAGCTCAACATCATCAGTGGAGACAACAACACGTAGCTCGTGCTCGTCGAATACTTCTTCCTTAGCAGACAGTGCCTGCTCGATGGTCCATGCGACCAGCGGCTTACCCGCGATGGGGCGCAGGTTCTTACGCGGAATGCCCTTTGAGCCACCCCGCACGGGGATGACGCAGAGAATACGCATTATGCCTCCAAAGTTTCAATCATGAGCTCGGCAATGCGACGCGCGGGCTCCTTATTCGGCTGAACCGGTGCCGGGGTCGGTTCCTGACCCCACTGGTTCATGCCGTAGCGGTCCCAGAATTCCACCAGCCATGCCGGCGGTGCCGGATGGTAAACCCACGCCGGGATTCCGCGTATTGCAGCCTCCAGAACACCTGTGGAGAAGATGGATACCACCGGGTTCGGCACCTCGTTCAGCGGGGTGCCGGAACGGTCAATGCGGATGCCTTCCTTCTCCCACAATTTATGGGTCAGTACTGAAAGCTTGTCCTTCTCGCTCGGGTGCGGACGGTAGCTTCCACCGAACTTCTTCAAGAAAGAGTGGGATGCGTACGCGAAGGATGCGCGCGGCAGTTCCGCACCGTGCATCTGCCCCAGGAAGATCGGCTCCAGGTGGTCCTGCTGCTGCGCCTCAGCACCGGCAGCCTTCTGCGCTGCCAGGTAGAGCAGCTGTGAACCCACCGTGTGGGTGGTCACGTCGCGTCGGCCCGATGCCCAGAACTCGGCGTCTGCCTCGCTGAAAGCCAGCAGGGTGCATCCTACCGGTAGCGGCGGTGCCTGAGGCACCAGCAGACCGTGCTGAACCACCCAGTACTCAGCACCAATCGCGCGAGAGAACTCATAAGCTACTGCACCGCGGGCCAGGTAGTGGCCTAGGGATAGAACCACGCGCACACCGGGTAGTAGCTCCTGCAACTGGTTACCCGTCACTTCCTGTTCGGTCCAGGCATCACGGCTGTAGCGCTCGGTGGCGTACTGACCGTTAAGGTACTCCGAGGCGTCCTCAGGGACCCACAGGGCCACACCCACATTCTCAAGATGCTTGAGCGGCTCCAGCAGGGAGTTGCGACTTGTCGGGGAGAAAGAATCGAGCACGATGAGCACACGGGGTACAGCACCGCGGGTGTATAGCACGCCTCCGACGGGGCCTTCCTGCTCAACGCTACCTCCTCCACGCAGACGGCCGATAAGGCTACGAGCCTCGGTCTTAGCCCAACGCAGGGTGTTCTGGCGCTTCTGCCAGGCAGCCCATGCATCAATATCAATGGGATAGGTTAGGCCCATAGCTGCTCCAAAATCTTTACACGCTGATCGAAGGTGTGCTCGGCCAAAGTGCGCTTCTGACCGGCTTCACGAATCTGACGAGCCCACTTCGGCTCACGGAAAATACGGGTACAAATCTCAATGAGCTCATCAATGCTCTGGTAGACCAGGACCTCTTCACCGGGAATGTAGTAGCGATCCACATCAGCACGGTCGATCACCTGCAGAGCGCCCACGCCTGGAGCCTCAAAGGTACGCATAGTGAAACCATCCTGATTATTGTGGATGTTCAGCGTTGCCGGGGAGGACGCCATAATACCGTACGCCTCAGAGCGGTCAATATCGCGACCTGCGGGCACACCGGAATCATTGAACTGCTTAGTGCGCATAATGTCGTAGGGGTGACGCGACCAAGCACGACCATAAGCACGCACCGGCAGACCGGCTGCGACCAGCGCCTGCAGGGTCTCCTCACGGTTAGGGTACTTAGCGCCCACGAAGTTGATGGAGTCCTCGCGCATGGGGACAACCGGGCAGTGGGTGTCGTAGGCGTTAGGCATGTCGAGCACCTCGAAGCCCTGCTCACGCAGGTGCTGCGCATCCAGCGGGCTGTAGCTTGCCAACGCGCCCAGGTGGTGCAGGTCCTCTTCGGTGTAGCTCATGCGGCGTATTTCGTCGTAGAGCCAGGTACCGTAGCGAACACCGGAAGTCTCCAGCAGATCCCACCATTCGCGGGAGAGCATATCGCCCTTAATGATCAGCACAATATCGGGGCGGAACTCATTGAAAGCGTCAATAGCCTTACGGGTTGCCTGCGCTGCGAAACTTTCAGGGCGGTACTTCTCAGGCAGCTCGTGGGCAAGCTTGTTGAGGATACGCTCGGGCAGAGTACCCGGCGCATCGTAGATGTGGGTGCGCACTTCGTATCCGTGCACTTCCAGAGATGCCTGAATTGCCTTCCAGTACCCGTGGAATGCGGGCGAGAGCAGTAGAAGTTTGGTCTGAGTCATATTGAGGATTGAATCCTGTCGGCGTTTGCTATACGAACCCGCAGGGTAAAACCGTACGGTGCTATGTGTTGGAGTGAAGAGGAACGGAAAGTTTCACCTGCAATTTGAGGCAAAACATATCTATTAAAATTTTACAACGAAAGCAGGAGACGACACACGCGAGTGCGTTGTGTCGCCTCCTACGTTCTGCGTGAGCCTTCTAATGAAGAGCAATAGAAATCTTGCGGAACTACCGCGGTAGATTCCGCACGTTCCGCGTCTAGTTCTCGCGGTGCTCTGCCTTGGAGATACGCTCCAACTCGGTGGCGAGGAAGCCACGAGCATCCACATCCTTATTGCGCAGGCCGCGTACCGAGTTCACCAGGAAGTTCGCGTAGCTGGTCACACGCAGTAGGTTGGTCAGTTTCTTCTCCCAGCCCCATTTGTCCGCATAAATGAAACGAGCAGTGGTCAGCCACTGTACACGACGTTCGGAGGGCGAAGATCCGCCACCCTCGTGGGTTACAGTCACCGAAGGAATCAGGTAACGGTCCACGCCAGCGTTCCGGAGGCGGTACTGGAAGTCCACCTCTTCACTGTTCATGTAGAAACGCTCATCCATGCCACCAATGCGGTTGAAGGTCGCACGAGGAACGACCATGCACGCACCCATAACCCAGTCGACCTTCGCATCGGAGGTGCCGGTGCATGCCTCAACATCGTGGCCAACACCGCGGTGCCACCAGTTGGTCGGCTTGAAACGAGCCAACGGAGTGAACCACTCCCACGCCACATGCGCTGCGGTGGGGAACTTACGTGCCACCCACTGCTGCTTGCCGTCGTGGCCAATGATCTGCGGGCTAGCCAGGATCTCGCCGTGGCGTTCCACGGCTGCGAGCATGCGCGAGACGAAGCTGTTATCCAGCTCCAGGTCGCTGTTGAGGATGAAAACCCACTCACCGGTAGCGGCAGCAACACCAGAGTTCACAGCCTTACCGAAACCACCATTAACAGGGCGGCGAACCATGGTCACGCCCTCAACTTCGGGGAAGGGGGTGGGAGAAACATCATCAGAGACAATAATCTCGATATCGGTAGGGTCAATGCCCTGCTGAGCACGCAGAGTGTCAATAATGGCAAGAACCGGTTCCGGTTCGCCGTAGAAAGGAATAACCGCAGAAACACGGGGAGTATGAGTCACAATATGTCCTTTGAGTGATGTGCCGGAAATTCACAAGCTATAGAAGTCTAAATATGGGGGCGACCGTATCTATATCTGTATACGATCACCCCCTTAGTTTCAATTAGTCGGGCAGCTGGCCCAGGCGAACGAGGTTCGCGAATTCTTGGTTTGCCGCCTGAACTTCCTTAAAAGTTCCCTTATTGGCAATGCGGCCCTGGGAGAGGTATACCAGCTGATCAACGTTGCGCACCGTGGAAAGACGGTGAGCCACGATAATGACCGTAATGTCCTTAGAAATACGCTCGATTGTCTTCGTGATCTTGTGCTCGGTCTCGTTGTCCAATGCGCTGGTTGCTTCATCCAGAATCAACACACTCGGGTTACGGTACATCGCACGCGCAATACCCACACGCTGACGCTGACCACCGGAAAGACGGTTACCGTTCTCGCCAATCGGAGTGTTAATGCCTTCTTCCAGAGTCTCGACAACGGGCATCAGCTCCGCCAGCTCAAGGCAGTAGAGCACACGGTCATCGTCAATGTGTTTGTCGGGGATACCGAAGGCAACTGCCTCACGCAGGGTGCCATTACCCAGGTAGGGATCCTGAGGGACATAACCAATCTTCTGGTACCAGGAAGGCAAATCAGTATGGATATCCTTACCCTGGCTAGAAATCGTACCGCTCGCCGGGATCAGCAGACCAAGAATCAAGTCAACCAGAGTAGTCTTACCCGAGCCGGAACCACCCACGAAAGCAACCGAGGTACCAGCCGGAACATCCAGCTGAATGTCCTTGAGAACATCCTTATCACCATCCGGGTAACGGTAGACCAAGTTATCGATCTGAACATCCACGAGTTCAATACCCGAGTTGATAATGGTTGCCGGGTCAACTTCACTCTTGGCTTTAACCATCTGCAGACGCTGCTCTTCGGGGCTCATTGAGCGGATAACCTTAGCAACCTCTTCACTAGCGAACTCGTTCGCACGAATGCTGCCCAGAGAAGCAACCATACGGGTGGCATTCGGCAGAATACGGATGCATGCGGTTGCGAAAAGCATCAGAGCTGGCAGACTATCGGCTCCCTGGGTCGATGTCATCAGGCCCAAAAGACCTGCAATACCGACAATGAAGATAATTTCTAGAGCGTACTTGGGGAAATCAGCGAAGAAGGAAATATTCACATCGCTATTCACGCTACGCAGCGCGTACTGGCGGTACTCTTCAACGGTCAATTCACGCGAATTAGAAATACGAATCTCGCGAAAACCCTTGATGTTGTCGAAAAGCGAGCGGAGAGCGTCACGACCGGCACGAGCAGAAATCTCACCGTACTTAGCGTTTCCTTGACGCAGGAAGAACTGCATCACAGAGATAGTGATACCGAAATAAGCAAAGGCAATCAAAGCCGGAATCGGCATAACGCAGAGAATCATCACCAGCAACACAAGAACCGACAGTAGGTCACCGATGAAGTTAATAATTGAGCCGACGTAACCGCGGTAGGCAAAAACCGCATAAGTACCAATCAGATACACAGTATCTTCAGGTTGGGACTTCCTATGATTGAAGTAGCTATCCTTCATGTAGTGGTTAAGGATAGTCGAAGAAGTTGCCAACTGCTGGTAACCGGTGAATTTCAGGCTCCAGCGCTTAAAGATGAGCGATGCAATGCCTTTAATGACAAAGACGAGCACCAGAACACTGCCCAGATAGAGCGCCAGCTCAGATCGCTGAGGATTACCAAAAGCATCCGAGAGAACAGCCAGATAGCCGGTAATTTCCGCGCCCATCGCAATATTCACGATGGGAAGAACAGCAGCAACACCGACCATCTCCATCAAAGACAGAACGAACAGGCCGATCAGGTTAAAGACAAGTAGCGTAAAGCTCCGTCCGGGAAAAAACAGGCGAAGCTTAGTATAAATGCTCTTCATTGGTCCTCGTTGGTGAGTGTACTCGCTGGCCCCTGAGCGAGAAGAAGACCAGCATTTCACGCCAATTCTAGCACGCACCCTCTAAACATTTTCAGCATCAAGCTTGTACTTTTGGTCATCTTTAGCGGAAAGAAGCACCTCTAATTCGTAGCTAAAACACAAGACATTTATGGGTATTCGCCACACACAGGAAAAGGAACCGTTGAAGGTGCAAGTAACTCGGTATGATAGATACTATTCATTCAACCAACCCGACACTTCCGGCTTCCCTGTTCACTGTTGGGTACGTCAATTAGAAAAGGCTTTTTGATGGGCATCTTCAACATTAAGTCCCTCAAGGACAAGTACGCATGGGGCTCCTCCGAGGATAAAACCAACTCCGCAGAAACCACCGAGGAACATTCGGCGACCGTTGTTTCTTCCTCCGCAAATATTGCTGATGGAGGCCGTTCCCTCGTTAAGAGCAACCCCGAACTTGCGGATAAGAACCGCCGCGGGGTTGCCGGCCGTACCATCACCCCCGACGACTCACTCCGCGAAGCTATCGGAGATTACGAAGTCTATTCCCCCTCCGAGGTAGCCGCTCAGGGAGTCACTCCCGAAGAAGAGCTCAGTGCCGGCGGCACTGCAACCGTCTCCGCACAGCCCCTCACACACACCGATATCAAGGCTACCCCCGATGACATTCTCGACGTAGACTGCAAGCCCGCAAGCTCCGGTATCATCCGCGTGGCCCAGCACAACGCGCCCACCGTTGATGCCGAAGAACTCGCCAACCCTGAAGAAGCCAACAGCCAGAGCGCAGGAAACGCACAGTCCTCCCCCGCTACTAACTCCCGCGGCGAACGCACCCCGCTCTTCAAGTTCTCCCCCAAGACTCTCAACCGTACCGACAGCACCGGCAAAGACGGCCCCTTCGAAGCACTCTTCGTGTGCACCGGCAACATTGCCCGTAGCGCATCCGGTGAAGTGATTTCCAAGCACCTCGCTTCAGAATACGGTCTGGAAGACAAATGGATTTTCACCAGCGCGGGCACCGGCGCACTCGTCGGTCACGGTGTCTACGAGCATGTAGCCAACGAACTTATTGAGCGCGGCTACAACCCCGAAGGTTTCACCTCCCGCCAGCTCAACGATCAGATTATCGAGAACGCCACCGTCATCCTGGTCGCTGAGAAGGTACACGCCGACTGGATCGTTCGCGAGTGGCCCCAGCACCACGCCAAGATCAAGCTACTCAAGCAGGCTGCTCGTATTCGCGAGGATGCACGCCGCGCCGAGCCGCTCTCTTACCTCTACGCCTACGGCGCCCGCCCACTTGATAGCGACAAGCTGGAAGACCCCTACCGCCGCGGCCCCGCAGCAGCGAAGGTCGCAGTGGACGAGGTGGAGCAGTCCCTGCGTGTGATTCTGCCCTGGCTCGCACAGGCACACCGCTAAGCGTACGACTCTAAATACAGTACTAACCCGACTGAAACAGATCTCTATTCCTGCCGGGTTAGCTTTAGCCCCCTACAACAGAAAGTCCCCCGCCGACCTAACGGTCAGCGGGGGACTTTCCGCACGCTTTAAGAAAGCTTAGTGCTCGAAAATCTCGGTTACAGAACCCTCATCGAAGACCTCGCGAATAGCACGAGCAATCAATGGAGCGATGGAGAGAATAGTCAGGTTATCGAACTGCTTCTCTTCCGGCACGGGCAGGGTATTGGTCACGACGACCTCCACAGCACCGCACTGAGACAGGCGCTCAGCAGCCGGATCGGACAGAACCGGGTGGGTTGCTGCGATGATAACTTCCTTTGCGCCCTTGTCCATGAGGACCTTCACAGCGCCAGCAATGGTGCCGCCAGTGTCAATCATGTCGTCAATCAGCACGCAGGTACGGCCTTCAATGTCACCCACAACAGTCTTAGAAACAGCCTGGTTAGGGACGTTGATATCGCGGGTCTTGTGTACGAATGCCAGTGGTGCGCCGTCCAGCAGATCAGCCCAGTGCTCCGCTACACGCACACGACCGGTGTCCGGGGATACGACGGTCACGTTCGACAGATCTGCAACGCGCTCACGGATGTGCTTAGCCAGCACCGGAATCGCGAAGAGGTGGTCAACCGGGCCATCGAAGAAGCCCTGAATCTGCGAAGTGTGCAGATCCACGCACATCAGGCGGTCAGCACCCGCGGTCTTATACAGGTCCGAAATTAGACGTGCCGAGATGGGCTCGCGACCCTTGTGCTTCTTGTCCTGACGAGCGTAGGGGTAGAAGGGAGACACCACGGTAATGGAACGAGCGGATGCACGCTTGAGCGCATCGATCATAATGATCTGCTCCATGAGCCATTCGTTGATGGGTGCCGGGTGGGACTGAATCACGAAAGCGTCTGCACCGCGCACCGACTCCTCAAAGCGAACGTAGGTCTCGCCGTTGGCGAAGGTGTATGCGGAGGTGGGCAGCAGGTCGTGATCAAGCGCCTGTGCAATCTCCTCGGCAAGCTTAGGGTGTGCTCGACCGGAGACCACTACAAGCTTACGCTCACCGGGATTGGTAATCTCGCTACTCATGGTGTTGTTCTTTCCTCGAATTAGAATTCTGCCGGATCCTGAGCGCCAGCAGCCTTAGCAGCCTCGGCGGGTTCGGTACCAGCACGGTTCTTCAGAACCCAGCCATCGATAGTACGCTGGGAGGTCTCAGAGTAGGCGAGGGCGCCCGCAGGAACATCCTTACGGATCAGCGCGCCCGCGCCGGAGTAGGCACCATCACCGACGGTAACAGGTGCAACGTAAATGCCTGCAGCACCCATACGGGCGTGCGCGCCAATAACGGAGCGGCTCTTCACCAGGCCGTTGTAGTTCGCGAAAATCGAGCCAGCGCCAATGTTGGCACCCTCACCGATGGTGGCGTCGCCAACGTAGGACAGATGCGGAATCTTTGCGCCATCGCCGATCTGCGAATTCTTAGCCTCGCAGAAGGTGCCAAGCTTAGCGTCCTTGCCCAGGGTGGTACCGGGGCGCAGGTATGCGAAGGGACCAACATTTGCGCCTTCACCAATGACAGCGCCGTGACCGTGCGCGCGGATGACGGTAGCGTCAGCCTCAACGGTCATATCGGTCAGGGTGGTGTCCGGACCAATAGTGGCACCGGTAGCGACGGTGGTAGAACCGTGCAGCTGCACACCGGGCAACAGGGTTACGTCGTTCTCAATGCTGACGGTGACGTCAACCCAAGTGTTCTCAGGATCAACGATGGTCACGCCGTTACGCATGTGAGCCTCAAGGATGCGGTTGTTGAGCATACGACCCAGCTGAGCCAGCTGCACGCGGTCGTTAGCGCCCTCAACCTCCCAGCGGTCCTCAATAGCCAGAGCGGAGGTACGGTAACCCTTAGAACGAGCGATGGACAAAACGTCAGTAATGTACTTCTCACCCTGCGCGTTGTTGGTGGTCACTTCGAGCAGTGCCTCACGCAGAACAGCGGCGTCAAAAGCGTAAATACCGGAGTTAATTTCGGTAATTTCGAGCTCTTCGGGGGCAGCGTCCTTCGCCTCAACAATGGCGGTCACTTCGCCAGCCTGGTTACGGACAATACGACCGTAGGCGCCGGGCTCATCGATGTGGGTGGTCAGGACGGTTACAGAGTTCTTGTCTTCCTCGTGGAAAGCAATCAGTTCGCGCAGAGTCTCGGGGCGCAGCAGAGGAACATCGCCGTAGGTCACCAAGACGGTGCCGGAGACGGATGCCTGCGCATCCAGAGCGTTCAAACCGACCTCAACAGCGCGGCCGGTACCCGGAGTCTCGTCCTGATCAACGATGGTTACCTCAGGGTCAAATGTAAGCACATGCTCAGCGACCTTATCGCGCTGGTGGCGTACCACAACAGCGAGGCGCTCAGGGTTCAGATCACGTGCAGCAGCGACAGCATGCTCAACCATGGAACGACCACCAATGCCGTGCATGACCTTGGGAGTAGAGGACTTCATGCGCGTACCAGCGCCTGCAGCGAGAACAATCACTGCAGAGGGTGCCAGTTCAGTATTCACTGGGAAGACTCCTTAGACGAGGTTGTAAGAGTGAGGAGTGGGCGCGGACCGCTAACTCTCTATCAACGGTGCCGGTGAGTGCTTACGCTCCGCCACTAGGACTCGAACCTAGACAAACGGCTCCAAAGGCCGCTGTGCTGCCATTACACCATGGCGGATTATCCTTACATTCACGACAAGTCCCCGCTAGCGGGTGCTCATCGTCATTGACCGCCATTTTGGGGACAGAACAGCGCAATGCAGGAAATGCTTTCCTCAGTTTATCAAATATCTGTGCTCAGCTTAGCCGCGCACCCCGCAATCCCCACAGCTTTTCTCAGCACCGCCAAGTACCCCCTCATCAAAGCTTGGAGCGATACTTGAACTGAAGACTCACCCTGTACCCTAGAAGGCGTGGCACATCTACTTGGCGGCGAATCGCTGCACCTCGAATTCCCTACCCGAACCATCTTTGAGGGCATCACGGTCGGTCTGAACGAAGGCGACCGCATCGGCATTGTTGGTCGCAATGGCGACGGCAAGTCCACCCTCATGAAAATCCTTGCCGGCCGGCTCGAACCGGACTTCGGCCGGGTCACCGTGCGCGGCGGTACCCGCATCGGCTACCTTGACCAGTCAGACGTCCTCGACGACGACCACACGGTTGGCTACGCGATTGTGGGCGACACCCCCGAATACGAGTGGGCCTCGCAGTCCCGTATCCGCGATGTCATCTCGGGCCTGGTCTCCGATCTGCCCTGGGATACACCTGTCTATTCGCTCTCTGGCGGTCAGCGTCGACGCGTAGCTCTCGCCTCCCTGCTCGCGCAGGAGTGGGACGTGCTCATGCTCGATGAGCCCACCAACCACTTGGATGTTGAAGCCATCACCTGGCTCGCTAACCACCTGAAGTCCCGCTGGTCCAAGAACGCGGGCGGCCTCATGGTCGTCACCCACGACCGCTGGTTCCTAGACGAAATCTGTACCGACACATGGGAAGTGCACGACCGCATCGTCGAGCCCTTCGAGGGCGGCTACGCGGCGTACATCCTGCAGCGTGTGGAGCGTGACCGTCAGGCAGCCGCAGCGGAGGCGAAGCGTCAGAACCTGATGCGCAAGGAGCTCGCTTGGCTGCGCCGCGGTGCGCCCGCGCGTACCTCCAAGCCGAAGTTCCGCATTGATGCCGCCAACGCCCTCATTGCGGACGTTCCGCCGGTGCGTGACACCGTGGAACTGAAGAAGATGGCAGTCTCCCGCCTCGGCAAGGACGTGGTCGACCTCGAGAATGTTTCCGTCGTCTACGACGACCCCTCAATGCCCGGCGGCAAGCGTCCCGTGCTGAAGAAGGTCACCTGGCGTATTGCCCCCGGCGAGCGCACCGGCATCCTGGGCGTGAACGGCGCGGGTAAGTCTACTCTGCTCTCTCTGGTGACCGGCGATTTGAAGCCGACCGAGGGCCGTGTCAAGCACGGTAAGACCGTGAAGATTGCGACCCTGACCCAGCAGCTCGATGAGCTCAACGAGGTCGCTAACGATCGCGTCTCAGATGTGATTGGCCGCAAGAAGCGCAGCTACATTGCCGATGGTAAGGAGCTGTCCCCCTCACAGATGCTGGAGCGTCTGGGCTTTACGAGCGCGCAGCTGTCTACCCCGGTCAAGGACCTGTCGGGTGGTCAGAAGCGTCGCCTGCAGCTCATGCTGATTCTGCTGGATGAGCCGAACGTGCTGATTCTCGACGAGCCGTCCAACGACCTGGACACCGATATGCTCGCGGCCATGGAGGATCTGCTGGATACCTGGCCGGGTACCCTGCTGGTGGTCAGCCACGACCGCTACCTCATGGAACGCGTGACCGATCAGCAGTACGCCGTGATTGACGGTTTGTTCCGTCACCTGCCCGGTGGTGTGGACGAGTATTTGGCGCTCTCGGCAGCCGGTACTGGCGGTTCTGCTGCCGGTAGCGCGCAGGCACGTGCCGTCTCCTCGGCGCAGGCTTCTGCTGAGCCGGATACCCCGAAGGTCTCCGGTGCCGAGCTGCGTGCGGCACAGAAGGAGTCCGGTGCGATTGAGCGTCGCCTCGCCAAACTCTCTACAGAGCAGGAGAAGCTATCCGAGCAGATGAGCGCGCACAATGCCGCTGACTACGCCGGTTTGGCGGCGCTCGGCGAGCAGCAACAGGCACTTCAGGATGAGATTGACGAGCTAGAAATGCGCTGGCTCGAACTCTCCGAACTGCTGGGCTAACGCCAACTTCATATGCCATATGTAACAGCGGATTTCTCATCTGCTTCTGCAGGATACCGCCTCGTTTCGGGACGATATCCCGTTACTATAGGTATTAGCTTTTAACACTTTTAGGGAGTAATTTTCCCGCTCGCCCTTATGAAGGTATCTATGCTCAACACTCTCAAACAGCTCAAGCATCAGCATTTTCTGAAGCAGAAAACCAAGCGTCGCGCGGCACGCATTGAAAAACTCCGCGCTGCTGGCGTCTCCATTGGTGACGGCACCTACGTGCATCCCAGCTCCGAAATTCTTCCCGGTGCCCAGATTGGCGCCGGTTGCTGGGTCAACCGCGATATCTTTATCGACCGTGCCGCGCAGATCGGCGACCGCGTCTACCTGGGACCGCGCGTTACCCTGTGCACCGCAAGCCACGAGATGGGCCCCTCACGCCAGCGTGCAGGCAAAAATATTGAGGCTCCCATCGTGATTGGTGACGGTTCCTGGCTTGGACAGAATGTATCTGTCATTGCCGGCGTGACCATTGGCGCCGGATGCATGATTGCAGCGGGTGCCGTAGTAGTCTCCGACTGCGAGCCGAATGGCCTTTATGCTGGTGTCCCTGCCCGCCGTATCAAGAAACTCGGTGAATAATATGAGCGAAAAGTACGAGTACGAGGCATCCGTCGTCATCCCCGCATACAACGCAGCCCGCTTCATCACAACGCAGCTGGAGGCTCTAGCTAAGCAAACCACCACCCGCTCTTTTGAGGTGGTCGTCAGCGATAACGGCAGTACCGATAACACCATCGCCCTGATCGAAGCCTTCGACGCCCCCTATCCCCTCCGATGGGTGGATTCCAGCAATATTAAGGGCCCCGCCAACGCTCGTAATGTCGGCGCATGTGAGGCACGCGGCAAGATTCTCGTCTTCTGCGACTCCGACGACTATGTAGAAACCGGGTGGTTGGACGGTCACTTGGCGGTCCAGGATGAGCACGGTCCCGCACTCGTTTCGGGTGCTAACTTGCACAATAACAATCCTGTTGAGGTGCTCAACGCCTACGGTGTTCCCCTCGACTCTGATGAGAAGGTCCTAGCGAATCCCTCTCTGGTAGAGGCTGAGGAAGAAATCCCGCCTTTCGCCGGTTTCCTGCCCTCAATTACTGGTTGTAATTTCTCCGTCCCGCGCGATGTGTACCTGCGCAACAACGGCATGGACTGCAGCTACATCGCAGGTTCTGAAGAAACCGATTTTTCCTGGCGTGTTAGCCAGAGCGGTATCCCCTTCTACAAGACCTATGCAGCGCTGGTACACTACCGTCTTCGTTCTACTCCGAAGAAGATTTTCCGTCAGCAGCGCAACTACCAGCACTACCGTATGCTCCTGTGGATGCGCTTCAAGGATCAGGGTATGAATGGCCCCAGCATCAAGTATTCCGTCATCGCTCTGGCAAAGTCCCTACCGCTGTTGCTTTCCCCAGCCACTCGTCTGGTGGGTGCACGAGAAGCAGGCGCGAACCTGGGTGCGCTTGAGGGCATGTTCCAGTACCGCTTCCGCACGGTTCCCGAGCGTCAGCTGATGGATAGCTAAAAATATGTAGATATAGAGAATGCCGGTTCTAGAGTGAATCTAGAACCGGCATTCTCTTATATTCAGGTTTATATTCGCGCCCTAGACTAGCGCTGAATCGAGGCGAAAACTTCTTCCCAACGGCGAACAATATGCTCCGGGGTGTATTCCTGAGCCTTCTGGAGGCAACGCTCGGACTTCTCCTTACGTTGCGCATCATCGCCCATCGCAACACGCAACTGTTCGGTCAGCGCTTCTATGCTACGCTCCTGAGCCAAGTAACCCACCTGGGGAAGCACATCACGCAAAACCCAGCATGAGGGGTACGACACCATAGGAGTACCCACACGCATCGCCTCCTGCAGTGCCATCGGTGCACCCTCAAAGTCTGAAGCACCAATGGTCAACGACGCTTCGGCATACGCCTCAAGTACCTGCTCAGAGTTCAACGGCCCATCCACCACGATACGCTCAGCTAGCACAGAATCCAGAGAAGCAATACGCTCCTTCAGCTGACGCTCAATCGCTTCACCACCGCTACCGTTAAGCTTCAAAATCCACTCGGGAAACTCCGTCGCACACGCGATAAAGCTCTCTAGGATACGCATCAGGCCCTTCTCCTCAGAGTAGCGGCCGATATACTGCACCACCGGTTTCTTCTGCTCAGCCAACGCCAGAACCTTCCGCTCAACGGCAGGGTCCAACGATGCGTTCAGGTTCGATACGGCATCCACCGGGCGGTTCAGCCACTGGGCGAAAAGCTGCGCGTCACCTTCAGAAAGCGCAACGAAAGAATCAAAGGTATCGGAAATCTGACGCAACTCTTTCTCTGCGTCCAGACGGTATGAGCTGTCATAGCTACTATGGAACTCGTATAGGTAGCCAATCCCCTGTTTCTGAGCAGAGCGCGCATAATCCACCAGGTACGTGGCGATACTGGTCATCGTCGTCAAAATGACAGTCTCCTCGCCCAAAGACTGCAGGTAACGACGGGTACGCACCGCGTTGTAACGGTCCCACAGCGCGGTAAATCCCTTTTTGGCAGTCAGCACAGCGTCCAGGGGGCCGGGGTTGTTGTACACCAGATTGTTATGAGTGGTCTTCGAAACAAGCGAACCAGATCGAACAATAAAATCAGGAGTGACTGCGTCAGGGTTATCTCCCATATTGTCGTAGAGAGCCAGGTAGCTAACGTTGTACCCTGCTTCTTCGAAAGCCCTACCCAAAATCCTGTTAACTGTCGTAATACCGCCAAGAAGGCTAAAACGGTCCTGGGCGACAACAATATTTTTAACCTTCATCGTATCCTCCCTTTCAATCAGAGAACGGTAGAAGTCAGTGAGTGATAAATCGTTATCTAGTGTGACAGATAAAAAAGCTATGCACTAGTTACTTCGGTAGCTACAGCATGGTTGCCCGCAGCGCGGAGAGAGGCAGCCAGAGCCTCCGCCCGAGCCTGCGAAGAAACCAGCAGAAGCACCGTCGGACCGGAACCGGACACCAGGGACGCGTACACGCCCTCGCTATCACACAGGTTCAGGGTCTGTTCCAGCTGCGGGGCGCAGGAAAGTGCGGGAGCCTGCAGATCGTTATGTAGCAGCGGTGTCAAGGAGGCGAGCGCCGCCTCTGAACCGTCGTAAGAGTTCAGTGCTTCGAGAAGCTCTGCGGGTTCTAGCAGCTCACCGGAGGCGGGGTACAGCGCCGAGGCGCGGCCGGCGTCCAACTGTTTGAAGACACTGGGGGTTGAGAGGCCAAACTGCGCGGCAACAATCACCAGATGCAGGGGTTTCCGAGGAGCCGCAACGTTCTGCAGCTCGGTACCGGTCCCCTGCCCCAGTGCGAGGGTCTGCCCGAGCGCGGCACGCACGCTAAAGGGAATATCGGCGCCCAGTTGCGCGGCAAGACGTTCATAATCTGTCTGGGTCAGGAGCGCCCCGGTGCGGCCGGTTGCGTGCAGGTAGCGGTCTGTAGCAATGAGGGCGGCAGCTGCATCCGCTGAGCCGCCTGCCATACCGCCTGCCACGGGTACAGCCTTCGCAATATGCAGGTGCAGCGCCGGGGCAGATTCGATACCGTGCTCCGCAAGAATCAGCGCAGCGGCACGATACACGAGATTCCGCTCATCCATCGGCACAGCGGCAGAGTCGAACTGCCCCGCCTGCATCTGCTGATCCACCAGGGAGCCGGGCACAATATCCATGCTCAAGCTCAGCCCCGGTATCTGCCTCTCAGAGACCGTGATGGTCTCCATCAAAGAGACCGCCGCAAAAAGCGTAGTCAACGGGTGGTAGCCGTCCGGACGAACATCCCCCACGGCAAGATACAGGTTGACCTTACCTGGAGCATCAACCGAAATAGCGACCTGGGAGGCGGTACTCATCAGCGTATACACCTTTCGCGCGGGAACTCGCGTGAGAACGTTAGTGAAAAATTCAGAGCGGGAAGAAGCTACTCCGTTACAGGCTCAGCCGGGACAGTCAGCGAAGCCTCCGCAATGCGGATAAAACCGTGAATATCCAGCTTCTCACCGCGCTCCGTCGGAGCGATACCGGCAGCCATTAAAATCTGCTCCGCACGCGCACCCGAGCCCGCCCAGGAGCTCAACGCAGCGCGCAGAGTCTTACGGCGCTGAGCGAAAGCGGCGTCCACAATCGTGAACACCAGGTCGCGGTCAACGGTGGAGAGAGGCTCCTCGCGCATACGGAAACCCACCAGGCCCGAGTTAATCTTTGGTGCAGGCCAGAACACGTTCTTGCCAATCACGCCCGCCTTATACACCTCGGCATACCAATTAGCCTTCACCGAGGGCACACCGTAGATCTTCGAACCCGGGGTCGCCGAAAGACGGTCGGCGACCTCGTCCTGAACCATCACCATGGCGTGACGAATGCTCGAGAACTGCGCAAATAGGTGCAGAAGCACCGGAACCGCCACGTTATAGGGCAGGTTCGCCACCAGGGCGTCCGGGGTGCGGGGCAGCTCGGTGACCTTCAGAGCATCCATGAGCACCACATCAATATCGCCCGCCTTCTCGGGGCGGAACTTCTCAATCGTGTGCGGAAGCTGCTGAGCCAGCGGCGGGTCAATCTCAACCGCCACCATGTCCTTCGCAGCATCCAGGATGCCGAGGGTCAACGAACCCAGGCCCGGGCCAACCTCCAGCACCGTCTCCTCCGGTGAAATCTCTGCCGCGCTGACAATACGACGAATCGTATTGGGGTCAATCACAAAGTTCTGCCCAAGAGTCTTCGTCGGGCGAATACCCAGCATCTCGGCAAGCTCACGAATCTCAGCGGGGCCGAGCAGGGGCAGATCGTTCACGGTGTTCCTTCGGTAGGTGTAGGTTTCTACACTCCAGGTTACCGTGCCAGGCGACGCTTCACATCTTCAACGGTAGACAGCAAGGCGTTCTTAGCGTTGGCCAAACGTGCCTTCGGCGCTAGCAAAACACGCAAGCGACCAATAATGTTATTAGCTTGCAGACCCCTATACAGCGTTTCAACGTGGCGAATGCCAAGGTCTTCGATGAGGCTAGAGCCTTCCCAATCGCATAGGCCGGGCTGTACGTAGCGCACGTCCATGCCCCATTCCTCGTACAGGGGGTAATCATCAGCCACAGTACCCGGCATTCCCTTATCAAAATTCTTCAGAAGAAGTTCAGCACCGGAACGCGAAATTAGGTATAGACCAGTACCGGTCAAGCGGGTCAGGCTGTATTTCCCTCCCATACGGTATTTACCGTATACGAACGGGGAGAGCAAAGAGATACGAGGATATTTCACCCGCGGGTTCATCTTACCCGCTTCGAGCGCGAGTGCATCACAGAGGACAACCATCTGGACATGCGGATACTTAGCAATAATATTCTGCACTACGGGCTCAGCATCTGCGGAGATAATAATGTCGTCCTCAGCAATGAGGGCCCAGTCAGCATCGCTTGCCAGAAAATCACGCCACATATTCAGGTGGCTGAGCATACATCCTCGTTCGGCGTTCTTCGGGTCACGATGCCAACGGGATCGAAAAAATTCGACATCAAATTCTTCATCAGTGACGTGGCCGTCAAGGTTATCTACGGCAGAGTAGCGCACAAAATCTTGGGCAGGCGCACCCGCCGAATAGAAAGATTCAAAGCGATTCTTATTGTCCATGCCAAGGACGTATTTTAGGACTTTTGCCATGATGTTCCCTTTTCTGTGGCACGCCCATACAGCCTTAGCGTGAAACGACATGAGCCCTGCATGAGTTACCAAAGTATTGACTCGACAACAACATATACGGGGCACGCCGAAAGCGCACGCGTATTATGGCATAATGCCTAGTCAATGAGTGAATGAAATGATATGTATAAAATAGCCTATCACCCAGCCTAAGATAGTCCAGCAACTGGTACACAGTTTCCTGTTATGTCTCACACTTTGTGCACAATCTCACACACAAAATCTGAAAATACCCGTCAAAAAAACTCTCTCCACCACACATGTGACGAAGAGGGACTTCATATAGAGCTTGCTTACTTCGGTTTACCCAGGCGCTGCTTCACCTCATCAAGAGTAGCATCCAGGGCGTTCTTTGCATTCACCAAACGCATCTTCGGAGCCAACGCAATACGCACTCGATCCAGGGCGCTCGAACCCTTCTGATTCTCAGCCAGCATCTCCAGGTGGTTCTTACCGGAATCCAGAATGACGCTGCTACCCTCCCAATCGCACAGACCGGGCTGCACGAAACGCACATCCACACCCCACTGCTGGTACAGTTTGTAATCATCAGCCACGGTACCCGGGGCCTTATTCTCAAACTGCTTGAGCAGCAGCTCAGCGCCCGAACGGGAAATCAAGTACAGACCGGTGCAACCCAGGCGAGTCGAACCGTACAGCTTGCCCATACGGTACTTACCATGCACAAAAGGAGACAGCAGAGACAAGCGAATATACTCCACACGCGGGTTCATGGTGCCCGCCTTGAACGAGCACGCATCGCACAGGTTCACCAGCTGAACCTGCGAATACTTGGTGATGATTGCATTCACCACCGCCTCAGCATCCGGAGAAATAAGGACGTCATCCTCAGCAATCAGAGCCCAGTCAGCATCCGACGCAACAAAGTCCTCCCACATCTTTACGTGGCTGAGCATGCAACCGCGCTCAGCCGGGGTGGGGTCACGATGCCAGCGGTTGCGGAAAAGTTCAACATCAAATTCGTCATCGGTCACATGATTATCGCGGTTATCCACCGCTGAATAAGGCACAAAATCCTTCGCGGGTACGCCCACCGAATAGAACGATTCAAAACGGTTCGCGCCATCCATGCCCAGAACATACTTCAGAATCTTCGCCATAGTGTCCTCTCTAAAAGCACCAGTTGCCGGGTGCTAAACATAAAATCTCGTAGGGACGTTTGCAACACCAAATTTTGAACACGTCATTGAGGCACTATACGTACCTAAATACTGCAGACCAGATCATGGCATAGCTGTTTGAGTGAGTTGTTTGTAGTCGCTACAGTCTAGCACGCAGCCACGCACCGCGAGGCGACTCAGAGTAGCTATCCGCTATAAGCTGTACGCGCCTACCATTGACCGTAAACCCGCTCCGAATTCTCACGAATACGGCGGCAGAGCACCTCCAGATCCTCACCGCGGTGAGCCGCCATAAAACGCACTGTGTAATTTGTCATATAAGACGCATTCGGGCGACCACGGAACGGATGCGGGGTCAAGAACGGCGCATCCGTCTCAGCAAGAATCAGCTCCGGGCGAGCCATCGCCAACGACTCCTGAATACCCTTCGAGTTCTTGAAGGTCACCGTGCCGGCAAAGCTCATATACCAGCCGCGCTCATTGCAGATCGCCGCAAGCTCCGGGCCACCCGAATAGCAGTGGAACACGGTACGTTCCGGCGCACCCTCTTCATCCAGGATCCGCACAACGTCCTCATGCGCATCACGGTCGTGAATCTGCAGCGCCAGGTTGTGCTTCTTCGCAATGCGAATATGCTCGCGGAAGCTGTAGTGCTGCGCCTCCATGCCTTCTTCGCCGGTGCGGAAATAGTCCAGGCCGGTCTCGCCAATAGCGCGCACACGGTCGGCGGTAGCGAGCTCGTCGAGGGTGGCCAGCGCCACCTCCAGCTGTCCTGTTGCAGCCAGCTCGGGGGCGGTGTTGGGGTGAATCGCAATAGCGGCGAGGACACGCTCATCAGCCTGCGCGGCGGCGACCGCATATAGGGAGGAGTGGATATCGCATCCAACCTGCACGATGGCGGCAATGCCGAGCTTCTCACCGGCGTCGAGTGCGTCGCGGGCGCTGATTTCTACTTCGCCGTCGAGCAGGTCCATGTGGGTGTGGTTATCCACGATGGGGTACGGCAGCGGCTCGGGGGCAGGCGGGAAGACCAGATTGCGGCTACGGCCGTTCTCGCCGGTGGTGGAGCGGCGGCGGGTTCCTTCTCCTCCTTCGGCGTCGCTGATGCCGGTGTAGAGTTCCGCCTTATAGGGTGCGGGTACTTCACCGGGGACAGGCGCCCAGCCGTTAGGCAGGGCGGTTGCCTGGAGTGCCGCGGGGGTAGGCAGGGTGTAGTTCGCCAGGGCAGCGAGGGAGTTCAGGTACTCCTGGGTGATTTCAGGACCGGGATGGCTCTGACACATTGATAAATCCTCGGGATAAAACTGCAGGGTAAAACTGGGGGGTAAAGCTGCGCGGTGATTCTATGTTATTCAGAGCGAGCAGCCAGTGCCGCCTCGTACAAGTCACGCTTGGAGGTGCCGGTCTCAGCGGCGACCGCGGCGCAGGCGCTCTTGAGCCGCTCGCCGCCCGCCACACGGTCGAGGACCAGTTGCACTACGTCCTGCGCTTCGGGGGTTTCGGGGGCTTGTGCACCCTCGACAATAATAACGATTTCGCCACGGACGCGTTCTCGTTCGGCCCATTCGGCAAGCTCAGCCAGGGTACCGCGTCGGACTTCTTCGTGGAGCTTGGTTAGCTCACGGCTGACCGTTCCGCGGCGGGCGGCGCCGAAGGTCTGCACGAAGTCTGCCAGGGTTGCGGCGGTGCGATGCGGGGATTCGTAGAAGACCATGGTACGCTCCTCCCCCGCCAGCGATGCGAGGCGGCGGGTGCGCTCGGAGCCCTTGCGGGCGAGGAAACCTTCGAAGGTGAATCGTCCCGTCGGCAGGCCGGAGAGCGCGAGCGCGGTCAACGCCGCGGAGGGGCCGGGCACCACGGTGACGGGTAGGTCGGCTTCTGCGACGGCTGCGGCGGCAATATAGCCGGGGTCGGAGATTGTGGGCATGCCCGCATCCGAGAGCAGCAGCACACGCTGGCCGTCCTGTACCGCCTGCACAATGGTTTCACTGCGTTCGGCTTCATTATGGTCGTGGTTGACGATGATGCGGCCGCGCGTGCGCACGCCAAGCCCGGAGGCGAGGGTTCGTAGCTTACGGGTGTCTTCAACGGCGATGAGGTCTGCGGTGGCGAGGGCTGAGCGCAGTCGGTCGGAGGCATCGGCAAGGTTGCCGATGGGGGTACCGCCGAGGATGAGCACGCCGCCTTCTTCGGAAGTGACGGCGGTGTCAGCGGTATCAGCGATGTCAGTCTGGGGTCCCTGGACCGTTTCTAAGGGGTCGGTGGTTGCTTCAGTGTATTCTGCGGATGCAGTCATGGCAGGCCTCGTGTCTGTGTCTGGTCTTCGTGTACCCACTAAGTGTAACGCCCGCGCTCTGTCGGATGCCGGGTGGGCTTACTAGGCGAGGTAGAGGATAGAAGTAGCTAGTGCGAGTGGGGGGGTCCGAGTGCGTCATATATGCCGTTCACGTGCTGAAATGGTGCATCGTACCTTCTGACCCTTTAGGATTGATGGGGTGAAGATACCTAAGCTACTTTCTCCCGCATCTGCCGCTCCGGCTGATTCGACCCGTTCTTCGTCTGAACATGGTCGTTACAGCCTCGATTCTCTGCTGGATGCGCTCGCTGTTGCCTATATTCGTGCCCCGCGTTGGGGTTGGTTGGCGCCTGCATTGATTGTGCTGGTTGCCGGCATTCTGCGTTTTTATAATTTGGCGCATCCGAATGCCATTGTTTTTGATGAGACCTACTACGCCAAGGATGCCTATTCGTATGTGCATTACGGCTATGAGCTGAGCTGGTCAAAGGAGGCTAATGCTTCCTTCGCTGCCGGTCACCCGTCGGGTCTGTTGACGGATTCGCCGGAGTATGTGGTGCATCCGCCGTTGGGTAAGTGGATGATTGCTGCGGGCATGGCGATTTTTGGTGATAATAATCCCTTTGGTTGGCGTGTTTCTGCTGCGGTGGTTGGCACCCTGTCGGTGGCGTTGATTGCCTATTCTGGCTGGTTGCTGTTCCGTTCGATGACTGTGGCGACTATTGCGGCGCTACTGGCTGCTGTTGATGGTCTGATGCTGGTGGAGTCTCGTCTGGCTCTGCTGGATATTTTCCAGATGTTCTGGATTTTGGCGACTTTTGTGTGTCTGGTGCTTGACCGTATTCAGGCGCGGGGTGTGTTGGCGCACCATATTGCGGAAGCAGCACGCCAAAATAGCGGTGTGCTTCCACCGACGCCATGGGGCCCGAGTATGGGTCTGCGTCTGTGGCGTTTCGCTGCCGGTGTATGTGCCGGCGCTGCGGTGGGCGTGAAGTGGAATTCGTTGTTCTTTATTGCGGCGATGGGTCTGCTGACGGTGTTCTGGGATATTAATGCTCGCCGTATTGTGGGTCTGAACAAGTGGGGTTTGACGGCGCTGGTGCGTGATGGCATCCCCGCATTCTTCCAGATGATTGGTGTGGGTCTGCTGGTGTATCTGAGCACTTGGGCGGGCTGGTTCCAGTCGTCGAATGCGTATTTCCGTCGCTGGGCGGTTGAGAACCCGGGTAAGGGTGTCATGTGGCTTCCTGAGGATTTGCGTTCCCTGTGGGAGTACCATGTCTCGGCGTTTAAGTTCCATTCTGGTTTGAGCAGCCCGCATACATATTCTTCGCAGGCGTGGCAGTGGCTGGTTTTGGGTCGCCCAACCTCGTACTACTATGAGTCGCCGCAGTTGGGTTCTTCGGGTTGTACCGTGAAGTCGTGTTCCGAGGCTATTTTGAATATCGGTAACCCGGCGATTTGGTGGGCTTTTATTCCGGCGATTATTGTGGCGCTTCTGATTCTGCTGCTGAAGCGGGATTGGCGTTTTGGTGCGCTGCTGGTTGTATTCGGTGCGGGCTATTTCCCGTGGTTTATGTACCCGACTCGCACGATGTTCTATTTCTATGCGCTGTCCTTTGAGCCGTTCCTGATTCTACTGTTGGCGGGTGTTTTGGGTCTGGCTCTGTCGGGTTCTCGCGGTTCGGTGTTGCGTGCTCGTTTGGGCGTGACGCTGGTGGCGATTTACCTGGTGGGTGTGCTGGTGTTGAGCGCGTACTTTATACCGTTGTGGACTGCTCAGGTGATTCCGTATGAGCAGTGGTATTCGCATATGTGGTTTAAGTCCTGGATTTAGGATAGCTCGGCTTTTGGGCTTGGGTTTTAGGCTGGGGGTCTAGGCTGAGGTTTTAGTCCTGGTTTTAGACCTGGGTCGCAGCGCGAGCGATGCGAGCTTAGGTATAACGAAGGAGGCTGGGTTCTACCGTGTGGTAGAGCCCAGCCCCCCTGTCATGCCCTTTCCGCGCTGGCTTGCATGGTGAAGTGGCTGATGATTTCTAGTTGTCACCGACTCGTGCGGAAGCAAGCTTGACGCGCAGCTCCTGGCGTTCCTGGCGGCGGCGTTCTGCCTTGAGCTTGCGGTATTTGGTGGGCCAGGTGGCCACGAGCAGGAGGGTAATCTGCGCTGCCATGAGGACCGCTACAGCGATTGCTGTATCGATCCAGAATTGCGGCGGGTAGAGGCGGATGAGCGAGCTTCGTACGGAAAACTCCCAGTTGCCCTGCGGGAAAAACACCTGATGGAAGGTGGTGAACAGCCATTCCCAATTGAAGAAGCCCATAACGCCGAGCACCGCGATGAGTCCCAGGGTAATCCAAGCGCCAGAGAAGAGGCTACGGCGGATGGTTCCGGGGGAGCGTTCACGCAGGGAGATGCTACTAAAGAGCGTCAGTAGGAAGAGCGCGGCAACAGCTATGATGGCGACAAGCAGTACCCACTTCACGTCGTGCATGTGGTTCACTTCTGCTTCGGTGAAGGCGAGGGTATTGTCGGCACCGGTGGTGACGCGGGCGAGGTATTCTCGCGGCGCGAAGTTGTTGATGTAGTCCACGCCGTAGGAGCCCAGGCGCATCCTCTCGATGAGGTAGTAGCCGTAGCTGTCTTCGGGGAATCCGGGGCGGTGGTATTCAAACCAGAGGAAGGGGGCGGAGGCTACGGTGCGGATCGCAATCATGAGTACGGTCAGCGGTACTGTGAGCGCGATGAGGGTTGCGCGGAGCTTGAGGAAGCGCGGGGTGTCTTCCACGGCATCTTCGCGGGCTGCGGCGCGTTCTGCTGCCTCGGGTGAGGCCGCCAGGGAGGACAGCGGCGCGTTGGGGTCTGCGACCGTTTGGGTGTGACCTGTACGGGTGGTTTCGGTGCGGTACTTACGTCCGGCGGTGGAGGCGCTTGCCGCCTCCGCGGTATCGATGGTTTGTGCTTCGACCGCATTTTTGGCTTCTGCTTCAGCGGCCTTCTGCATGGTTTCGCGATTGAGGTCGCTGAGCGTCGGGTTTTTGGGGGTGGTCTTCGAGTCTCGTACGAGGGGCACGAAACCGGTGGAGACGTTCGTGCGGGTGCGCACGCGGGTGCCGACGCCCTGTTCGCGTAGTTTGCTGCGTGCAGGGACGACGGGTACGCTCCCGGTGGGCAGGTCGAGTTCTTCGGCGACGGTGGGTACGTCTGCTGCAATGCGTCCGAAGGCGCCGGTGTACGGAGCCGGTTCGCTGGCTTTAATTTCAGCGCGTCGGGCGTGGAGTAGTTCTTCGGCACTGGTGCGACGGATGGCCGGGCGCAGTGCGCCCCACATCCCTCGGTGTGTTTCTTTGGTCATGGATCTCGCGTTCTTTTCGAGTGGTCGGTGTTTGGGTGAGTTGCGGGTGTCTATGCTATCTGCCAGTTTCTCATATGCAAAGAACCTTCCGCATGAATTCGCGGAAGGTTCTTTACATTCGGGTGTTTAATTCTTGGTTTTGAATTCTAGGATTCGGTGGTGTCTTGAACGGGTACCTTGTAGACCACTCGCCAACCCTGGGGTGCAGTCAGCCGTGCAGCGTGATGGTCGCAGAGGTCATAGGCGTGGGGTTCGCGGAATTCAGAGAGTGCATCGATAAGTGCCGTGGAGTCTGCATAGGAGTAGTGGAGAGTAACAGTCGCCTCTCGTTGGCAGGTCTGGCGGGAGCATAGTCGTGCAGTCTGCATGTAGGTGGTACCTTCCTGGCTTAGCTCGTCTGCTTGCGCAGTCGGCGGCGTTCACGTTCTGACAGCCCGCCCCAGATTCCGAAGCGCTCGTCATTGTCCATTGCATATTGTAGACATTCTTCGCGCACGGGGCATACGCCGCATACCCTTTTGGCGTCTCGGGTGGAGCCTCCTTTCTCAGGGAAGAAGGCCTCGGGGTCAGTTTGGGCGCAGAGCGCTTCAGCTTGCCAGGCGAGTTCTCCGTCTTCGCCTTCGGTTCCGTAGAGCCCTGCCGCGGCGGTCCACACGTCGGCGCAGGGAGGGGGGTTGAGCTGCTTGGCTCGTTCTGCTTCTGAGAGAAAGACATCGGCGATTTTTTCGAGGGGTGGAGTGGGATTCATGCTACGGTGCTGAGCGCCTGATGCGCGCGCGGCCGCGACGGAGCGGTCGGATGCAATGTAGGAGCCCATGGGTTTTCCTTCCGTGTTCTCATTGTGAGCATAATGAGTCTGCGGATCCGTCGTAGACGGAATCTTCATGTGTATGGTGTGGCATGGTTTGCTCTGGCCTCTACGGTCCCTTCCGGAGCAAACACGCTTATATATCTATTAGACGTGCGACACGCCGCTTCGTCAAACTAGACTTAATCAATGTTTAGATGTACTTGTTACAATCTTCATATTTAATGTGAATTTGACCTTTATATATTTTTCACCCCTTCACTTGCCCCCAGTCACATCTTGAGTCAGCCTCAAGTTTCCCCTTTTTAGGACCAGTTGCCACTGCATGCAAATTCAGTATCTTGACTCCAAATATAAGGAAAGTTACCCCTGCAGGAATCCCCCAAACCCCACTCCCAGAAATTTTCAGGACATTCAAAAAGAAAAGTTTATCTTTTCGATACCCATGCTCTGCATATTTTTTCCAGGCTTATTGCGAAACATTTATATTTCCAATTTATCTGCATGCCATATTTCAAAATAGGACCTTAGGTGGTCCAAAGGTTTTTCATCATTAGGTTTTTCAAGCACCCCTTAGAAGTTTTTACTTTACTTCTGTACTTTTCTAGCCCGGTAACGGTTACTCCCCTCCCCGCAGAACCACCCCTTTACCTCCGCTCCCTCTGAACCGTGAGGTAGAGTGAAACCCATGGTTATTCTCTCCCCCACCAGCGCTTCCGCACCCACGACTCTGAACCGTTTCTTCGAGAAACTCAGTGCTCAGCAGACCCCCGCCCTGATCTGGTATTCGGCGGCAGGCGAGCGCATTGAGCTCTCCGGCAGGGTCCTCATGAACTGGGTAGACAAGAGCGCAAACCTGCTGGTTGAAGAATGTGAACTGGCGCCCGATGAAGGTTTTGACCTGCAGGCTCCCCTGCACTGGCGCACTATTGTTCTGGGTCTGGCGGCACTACGCGTGGGCGCGATCCTTGATCAGGACGAGCCGCTGGTTGCTGCGGTCTGCACCGAGCAGGAGGCGGGCTACACGAATGACCCCGCGTACCTTCTGGCGGTCGACCGTGCACCGCTGGCTCTTTCCTACACCGACAATCTGCAGGCACTGGCTCCGCACGCCGAGGAGGTGCTCGATTACTGCGCCCTGGTGCGCAGCTTTAGCGACCAGTACTCGGGTCTGCTTCCCAATGATTCGGCAGAAATCATTGAGGGTTTCAGCTACGCGGAAGCCTACGAGCAGGTTCTTACGCAGGCACAGACCTATCGCACGGCGGGATACATGCTACCTTCGGGGCAGCGGGCGCTCGCACTGGAGTTGAGCCCCGACTACGGTTTTGATGCTTCAGAGGCGGCTCTGAGCGCTCTGCTGGAGGTGCTAGCTATTTTGGTTTCGGGGCATGCGGTGTTTGTGGCTGATCCGAGCGTCAACTGGCAGGATGGGCAGCTGGCGTCTCTGATGGTTGCTGAGCGTGCGGTCGAGCTTCCCCGCGCGTAGTACTCCTCCACTGTTACCCGAAAAATCGCACGGATGGCTAACGACCGCCCGGATCACCAACATGCACATAGGACTTTAAATGATCCATCCCCCGATACCGTTCGTATCGGGGGATGGATTGTTATGTAACGTTCTAACTATGCTGTTTCTACATTCCGAGGAGCTTAGTAGTTCTGCAAGCCGGGCTTCGGCTGCGCCTCGGATGCAGACGTCTCAAAGCGTGCCTTCTGCTTGGTGGGTTCTTCGCCTTCGAGAATGGCAGCAGCCTCATCAAACATGCGGCCGAGCTCTTCGTGATCGGTGCCTTCGCCCTTTTCAACCTGCTTGCGGTGCGATCCGTACACCCAGAATCGGTAGAGGAAGTAGCGAAGAATGGTACCCAGGATGGTACCGATAATCGTACCGGAGATGAAGGACGCCTCGGGGGTACGAAGGTTCAGCACGTAGGTACTGAATGCCACACAGCCGGCTTCGACGAGAATACCGAGCAGGTTCACCAGACCAAATTCGAGTGCTTCGCGCTTCCAGTTTTCGGAGCGGGAGTCGCGGAAGGTCCACAGGCGGTTCATGAGCCAGGAGAAGATGGTTGCGACAACACTCGCTACAATTTTCGCCTTGGTGTGGGACTCCGACATGATGGTCATCATCAGCACCCACACCGTCACAGAGTTGACGATGAAGGCGGCACCGCCCACGGTACCGAATTTGAGTACCTCAATACCGTAGCTGTCCCAGAGGGATTTCAAGCGTTCGGTAATGGTCAGTTTCGTCTGTGCACTCATGCGTGGCCTATCTAGCGGGATTTTATCAAAGAAAAAGGTGCCGATGCTGCAACGGTGAGCGTTGGTTACGTTGTCACTGCATGGTGCTTCGGTCTCTTTTACAAGCTCTTCCATGTTAATACAGTTCCGGTGCGTTGTTTGTCCCTCGGGGAGTTTTTCCATAGATCTCTCAGCCACCGAGTGACTCTTTTCATCATGCGCTGATAGTTTCGTCTCTGCCTGACCGTGCAGAAGGCAGGTTTTTACGATTTCTTCCGGCTTTTACGCCCAAATATTGGGCTCTACCGCCCAGTTAAACCCATTCTGTGACCTTAATGTGGTCTTGCTCCCATAAGCACTCTGAAACCGGTACACTTAGGTGCTGTGACTTACCCTGTGACTGGACCCGTAATTGGCGTCATCGGCGGAGGCCAGCTGGCCCGCATGATGGCTCCCGCAGCAACTAACCTTGGCCTGAACCTGCAGATTCTCGCGGAGGCGCCCACCGTTGGCGCCGTGGCAGCGGTACGTACCGCACCCGTCGGGGACTACAAGGATTTGGACACCCTCCGCGAATTTGCTCGCGGCAAGGATGTCATCACTTTCGACCATGAGCATGTGCCCACCGAATTTCTGCGCACCCTCATGGCAGAAGGCGTAAATGTACAACCCCACCCGGAGGCTCTGCAGTACGCACAGGATAAACTCCTCATGCGCCAGGCTGTCGAGCGTCTGGGTTTGCCGAACCCTCGCTGGGCTCAAGTGAGCACTTTGGATGAGCTGCTTGCTTTCGGTGATGAGATTGGCTGGCCCGTTGTGCTGAAGACCCCGCGCGGCGGCTACGACGGCAAGGGTGTACTCGTTCTGGATTCCCCAGAGGAGGCTCGCGAGCGCAGTGCTGCATGGTTTGAGCAGTTACCTTCCCGCACCGATTTCTCCGCTCTGCTTGCCGAGGAGAAGGTACCCTTCACCCGTGAACTCTCCGCATTGGTGGCTCGCCGTGAAAGCGGCGAGGTGCGCCCCTGGCCGGTTGTTGAGACGATTCAGGTGAACTCCATCTGTGACGAGGTTATTGCACCCGCACAGGACCTGGACCCCGATATCGCTGAGGCTGCCGCAGCCGCTGCGGTGACCATTGCCTCCGAGCTGGGCGTGACCGGTGTAATGGCAGCTGAGCTTTTCGAGGTTCCCGGCTCCCCCGCCGGCTTCTACATCAACGAGCTGGCGATGCGCCCGCACAACACCGGCCACTGGACTCAGGACGGCTCGGTGACCAGCCAGTTCGAGCAGCACCTGCGTGCGGTACTCGACCTTCCGCTGGGTGATACCTCCGTGCTGGAGGGTGTTGCCGTGATGAAGAACTACCTGGGCGGCGAGAACGAAGATATCTTTGGCGTCTACCCGCTGGCGCTTTCGGCTGAACCGCGCGCAAAGATCCACTTCTACGGCAAGGAGACTCGTCCGGGCCGCAAGATTGGTCACGTAAACATTACCGGTACGGTGGCTGAGCTTGAGGCGCTGCGCCATAGCGCCGCGAATGCCGCCTCCATTTTGCGTGACGGCCGCCCCCTGTAGCCCCTGTTTTAGCCGGTGCGTGGGGTGAGAGCATCCTGCGTATCCGACGCACCCTATTGATGGTGGTTCGCCACCGCATCCTGAAAGGATATGAGGATTATGTCTCAGTCTCCCTATGATTCTTCCCAGCCCATTGTTGGCATTGTGATGGGTTCGGATTCGGATTGGTCGGTCATGGAGGCCGCAGCCGAGGTTCTGGACGAGTTCGGCATCCCTTACGAGGCTGATGTTGTTTCTGCACACCGCATGCCCGAGGACATGATTGAGTACGGCAAGAAGGCTCACAGCCGCGGTATTCGCGTGATTATTGCCGGTGCAGGCGGTGCCGCTCACCTGCCCGGTATGCTCGCTTCCGTCACCGCACTACCCGTGATTGGTGTTCCGGTGCGCCTGAAGAACCTCGAGGGCATGGACTCGCTGCTGTCGATCGTTCAGATGCCCGCCGGTGTTCCGGTAGCTACCGTCTCCATTAACGGTGCTCGCAATGCGGGTCTGCTGGCTCTGCGTATTCTGGGTTCGGGTACTGATGCATTCGCTCAGCAGGTTCATACTGATTTGCGTCAGTTCTCTCAGAATCTGCGCCAGACCGCTATGGACAAGGGAGCCGCTCTGCGCGCCCGCCTTGCTGAGGCTAAGGCTAAGGCAGTAGCTGAGCGCGAGGCGGAGGAGAGCTCCTCTGCACCCCGGCCCACTCCCGATTCCGAAGCGTCGTCGGAGCCCCAGGCTTACGTCCCCTAAGCTCAGATACACTAGAAGGATGAGCAATATTCTTCAGTCCGATATTTGGGCGCGTTTTCAGGAATCTAATGGTCACACCGTAATCCGCAAGAGCGGTAACGGCTGGTCGTACCTTGCAACCGTTGAGGGGAGCGCTACCGGCCGCTACCTGTACAGCCCGTACGGACCGGTCGCCTCCAGCGCTGTGGCTTTTGATGAGGCTCTCGCGTCGTTGAAGGAAGAAGCCGCGAAGCATCGTTGCCTGTTTGTGCGCATTGAGCCGACTGAATCCGCTATTTGGGGCGATCAGGATGCGGCTGCTTTCTTGGCTCGTCGCGGTGCGGTTCTGGCTCCTCGCCAGGTGCAGCCCTCGCATACGCAGATTATTGATCTCTCGGGCACCGAGGACGAAATCCTCAAGGGAATGAGCTCCAGTTACCGTAATCGTCATCGTAATCTCCACAAGAAGGGCGTGACCATTGAGGTGTCGACCAATCCCTCGGATATGACGATTCTCTTCGGCTTCCTCGAGGAAACCGCGGACCGCAACGGTTTTAACCGTCAGCAGGATGAGTATCTGATGCAGGTTGCTCGGGTGCTGATGCCCGCCGGTGCGGCGTCCCTGTACATTGCGAAGTTGACCGATGAGAACGGTGAGAGCATCCCGATTGCGGCGGCATTTGTGTACGATTCGGATGACACCCGCACCTACGCGCACGCTGCGGCTTCTTTTGAGCACCGCAACCTTAGTGCAGGTGTTGTAGTAGTGACGAACTTCATCCTGGACGCTAAGCGCAAGGGTCTGAAGTACGTTGACCTGTTCGGTATTGCGCCGGAGGATCAGCCGGACCACGAGTGGGCTGGTTTCACGAAGTTCAAGAAGTCCTTCGGTGGCGAGTCTGTGGAGTACCCGGGTACCTGGGATGTTCCGGTGTCCTCGCTGGGTTACCGCGCCTACACGCTGGCGTACAAGGCTCGTCCGGCAGTTCGTGATGCTGTGTCGAAGGCGAAGGCGAAGGTTCAGTCTTTCCGCTCTCGCTAACGGGTTCAGGCGCACCGTTACTGGGGCGTATCCTGAGAACTAAAAGCTAAATACATGAGGGAGCCGCCCTCACCGAGTTCTTCGGTGGGGGCGGCTCCCTGTGTATGTTATGCGCAATGTTTGAGGAGTCTTGACGCGGCTCCTCAGCCCTTGCGGGGGCGAAGATTACTGCTCTTCGAAGATTACTGCTCTTCGGGGCTCTTGGTGTGTGAGAGGATCTCGCGCAGGCGGGAGAGGCGGTGCTCAGCCTCGACGGTACGCACGGTGCCCGAGGAGGAACGCATAACCAGCGACTGGGTGGTCACAACGTTCTTGCTGTAGCGAACGCCGCGCAGCAGCTTACCGTCGGTGATACCGGTTGCGGCGAAGAAGCAGTTGTCGCTGGTGACCAGGTCGTTGGTGGTCAGCACGCGGTCGAGGTCGTGGCCGGCTTCCAGTGCCTTTTCGCGCTCTGCCTCGTCGGTCGGTGCCAGGCGGCCCTGGATGACGCCGCCGGTTGCCTTGATAGCGCAGGCTGCGACAACGCCTTCGGGGGTGCCGCCGGTGCCGAGCATCAGGTCCACACCAGTGTTCTCGCGGCAGGCTGCGATAGCACCTGCAACGTCACCGTCGAGGATGATGCGGGTACGAGCGCCTGCCTCACGGATTTCCTGAATCAGCTTAGCGTGGCGGGGGCGGTCCAGCACGCAAACGGTTAGCTCGCTGACCTTCTTGCCCTTAGCCTTAGCAACCAGGTGCAGGTTCTGCTTGACGGGCAGACGCAAATCCACGAATTCTGCGGCGTCAGGGCCGGTGACCAGCTTCTCCATGTAGAACACTGCGGAGGGATCGAACATGGTACCGCCGTCTGCCACAGCAATCACGGAAAGAGCGTTGTCCATACCTAGTGCGGTCAGGCGGGTGCCGTCGATGGGATCCACTGCCACGTCGAGGGAGGGGCCGGAGCCGTCGCCGACATTCTCACCGTTGTACAGCATGGGGGCTTTGTCTTTTTCACCTTCACCGATAACAACGGTGCCGTTGAAGTTGACGGTGGAGAGGCGGTAACGCATTGCATCTACGGCTGCACCATCTGCGAGGTTCTTTTCGCCTGCGCCGACCCAGGGGCCTGCAGCAATTGCTGCTGCTTCAGTCGCGCGAACCAGTTCCATTGCGAGGTTGCGGTCGCCGTGGTTATTATTCGTAGTCATAGACTCACCTTCGAGGATTCTGAGTACATCCGTCGGCTGGCTGGTTCTTTCCAGCACGAAGTCGCCGACGCAGTAGTGCTCCTTTCAGGATAGCGCGCGGGCGCTTCGTTTTTCTTGTTCTGAACGAGTTTGCGTGCGTGTTGACTTTATCGTGAGCAGATGCGGCAAATCTGTGAGGGCTTCATCTCTCTTTATGCATCTTTTTGTACTCTTGGGCACGGGAAGGTGTGCCGAACTAGCTATTTTTTGCATTTTTAAGGCATATTTGAGATAGGTTATTTCACGGGACCCCGGAACCAACCTGAGCTTCAGTATGAGCGATTGAAGCTTCCCCACTACCGCTCACAGAAACGAGCGGGTGAGCATATACGAGTTCCTATCCCTGTCCGCTAAGGAGCATCACATGGCTGGCATTCAACCGACTCCCGCTGAGGCGTGGAGGCGTCTTCGAGACGGCAACCGTCGTTTTATTGAGGGCAGTAACGAGCACCCCAACCAGGACACGATTCGCCGTACCGATTTGGCGTCGGGGCAGTTCCCATTTGCCTCAATTTTTGGTTGCGGTGACTCTCGTCTGGCCGCGGAGATTATTTTTGATCTGGGTCTGGGCGACGCATTCGTGGTGCGTACCGCCGGCCATGTGCTGGAGAATGCTGCTCTTGGTTCGCTCGAGTATGCGGTCGATGAGTTTGAGACCCCTGTCGTGATGGTTCTTGGCCACGACTCCTGTGGTGCGGTCACTGCTGCTAGCAATGCCCTAGACTCCGGTAGGATGCCACACGGCTTCATCCGTAACCTGGTGCAGCACATCCTGCCTTCGGCAATGTCTCCGAAGCTGCCGGAGAACCCGACCGTCAACGACATGGTGCGTGAACATACCCGCCAGACCGCTATCCGCATTATTGAGCAGTCCCACATCATTTCGGATGCAGTGGTTGAGGGCAAGGTCGCCGTGATTGGTGTCTTCTACCATCTGAAGGAGGGTAAGGCGGAGCTGGTGTTCACTTCACAGGACCTAACCTTGCCTGAGGAGAAGAACGGCGCGCAGAACCCGCTGACTCAGGCGCTTCCGGTGGTCGTGAAGACCCCCCCGCGCGTTGTGGTTGCTGAGAACCTGGACTAGATTTCTTCTTCACTCGTTACGAGCCGTAGAGCGAGAACCCACATACTCACACTGAAGAACAGATTTTTCTATGGGATACCCCCGCCACGGTAGAGTGTTCACACATCTGCCGGGGCGGGGGGTTTTACACGCCTTCTCACGCCGCAAAATTTATAAGCGTTTTTCCTCATTTGACACCTTTTCGAGGCGACGTAAGCCACTTTGAACGCCTATCCTAGAGGTATGGCTGAAAACATTGAATACCGCATTGAACATGACACCATGGGCGAAGTTCGCGTTCCGGCTGATGCACTTTACCGTGCACAGACCCAGCGCGCAGTCGAGAACTTCCCGATTTCGGGTCAGACCCTCGAATCCGCCCATATTCGTGCGCTTGCCCTCGTGAAGAAGGCAGCCGCGACCGCCAATGAGGAACTCAAGGTGCTCGACGCTGAGCGCGCCCAGGCTATCCGCGACGCAGCGGATCTGGTAGCAACCGGTGACTACGACGCCCACTTCCCCATTGACGTCTTCCAGACCGGTTCCGGTACCTCCTCGAATATGAACGCGAACGAGGTCCTGGCAACCCTGGCAACCCGTTCCCTGGAGTCCAAGGGCATTGAGGTTCACCCCAACGACCACGTGAACGCATCCCAGTCCTCTAACGACGTCTTCCCCACCTCCGTGCACGTTGCTGTGACCGAGGCTCTGGTAAAGGACCTGATTCCTGCTCTCGAGGTGCTCGCTGAGTCCCTGGAGCGCAAGTCCGCAGAGTTCAGGGACGTTGTGAAGTCCGGTCGTACCCACCTGATGGACGCAACCCCCATCACCCTGGGCCAGGAGTTCTCCGGTTACGCCGCAACCGTACGTTACGGCATTGAGCGTGTGAACGCTTCCCTGCCCCGCGTAGCTGAGGTTCCCCTCGGCGGTACCGCTGTGGGTACCGGCATTAATACCCCGGACGGCTTCTCCGCTCGCGTGATTGAGCTACTCGCTGAGGAGACCGGCCTGCCCCTGACCGAGGCTCGTAACCACTTCGAGGCTCAGGCTAACCGTGACGGTCTGATTGAGGTTTCCGGTCAGCTGCGCACCCTGGCGTACGGTCTGATGAAGATCAGCAACGACATCCGCTGGATGGGTTCGGGCCCGAACACCGGTCTGGGCGAGCTACATATCCCCGATTTGCAGCCCGGCTCCTCGATTATGCCCGGTAAGGTCAACCCCGTGATTTGTGAGGCTACCATCATGGTTGCCGCTCAGGTTATCGGTAACGACGCAACCATTGCTCTGTCATCCACTAACGGCGCGTTTGAGCTGAACGTGGGTATCCCGGTGATGGCTGCTAACCTGCTGCAGTCGATCCGCCTGCTCGCTAATGTTTCTCGCGTTTCGGCTGAGAAGATGATTGACGGTCTGACCGCTAACGTTGACCGTTGCCGCTTCCTGGCTGAGGCTTCGCCGTCGACCGTGACCCCGCTGAACAAGCTGATTGGTTACGAGGCTGCTGCGAAGATTGCTAAGTACTCGGTGGCTCACAAGGTGACTGTCCGTGAGGCAGTTGTGGCTCTGGGTTATGTGGAGCGCGGCGAAGTGACTGAGGAGCAGCTGGATGCGGCTCTGGACGTCACCAAGATGCTGGGCAACTTCTAATCTCACCCGCCTGAACCTCCTCTGAGGTTCGCGGCTTAACCATAGAGGGAGGGGCGACTCGCCATGACGGCGGGTCGCCCCTCCTTCTGTGTATGTTCTCCGCCCCGTCATTAAGTGGGTAGCGGGTTCTCACTATTGTTCAACGATGTTGAACACTTTGAACTGTTTATAGTGGACCAGCGTGTAGATGAGGCAGAGTACAGCCGGGATACTGACGACGAGTGCAGCGTTGAAGGAGCCTAGATGGTCAAGCATCAGTGCTACCGCACCCATGGAGTACAGCGTTCCTAGCCCAAACACGGCACCGTCAAGAGAGCTGGCACGCCCCAGTAGCTCATTCGGTGTAATGCAGTCACGCAGATTGTTGGAGAAGATGAAAGCTGATGCCCATCCTACGTCCAGGATGAAGAGCAAGGCTCCGAGCACTACGGGGTTATTGCTGATGGTGACGAGCGGTATTCCGAGCAGGGATACGACGTTGGCGACCAGCAGCATTCCTCGTGTGTTCTCGAAAGAGAGGAAACGATCGATGATGAGCGCCGCGACGATACCACCGATACCGCTGCAGGCCATAATCATGCCTACCACTGAGGCTTCAAAGGTGAGTTCCTCGTACAGGCGGTAAATAATGATGAGTGAATACGATGCCGTAGCTGCCGCCAAGAAGAACGTGTAGACAAGGATAAGTCTCTGCGGGGCACCGGAGAACATGTATTGGATACCGTCAAACATCCGGTGGATAAACCCATGTTGTGCGGTTTCGCGTTGCTCAGTTTTAGTTTCCATCTCTACAGATGGCAACGTTGCGTATGAAATAGTTGCCGCTCCGAAAAGGAGCACCGGGACGATAAGACCGACCGTTGCACCCGCGACAAGAACAATAAATCCTGCTGTAGGGGGCGCAATGATTGCGGATATTCCCTCGCAAATTTCACGACGTGCGTTGTACGAAAGAAGGTTTTCTCGTCCGAGAAGCTGCGGAATATATCCCGCTTCTGAGGCAGCAGCCAGTTCGGAGAAGACACCGCTCACAAATCCTAGTGCGGCGATGGTGAACCATGACAGCATATGCTGCTCAATCATCAACGCCAAGGTAAGGATGCTGAGGATGTTTACTGCCCCGGCAATCACGATCATAGGTTTTCGAGGCAGACTATCAGATAGGGTTGCTAGTGGATATGCCAAGGCGATATTGGGGATTTGCATGGCTACTGCCATCACGCCAGCTAACCCAATTTCGCCTGTACTAGCGAGAATCGCGATGGGTAGGGCGAAGGAATATATTCCTGTACCTACCAGAGAGCCGATAAGGGCTACGTAGATTCTCCACGGTATTTTATGTGTTGTCATGCTTTATTCCTTCCAGCACGCATCAAAATAGCTGCTAACAATTGTGATGAACACGATGATCCTAGTTCACAAAAAATGGCATGCCTTAAAGATTTATAGGCAGAATAATGAAATGTTGTCCTAGGAATCTGAACTTTGCTAGAGACAATATTGACAGTATCCTCCACCTCCTTACATACAGGCCAATTCCTATGAGATAGGATTTCGCCTCTTAAAATATGCTCCCCCAAACACATTGTATCCCTGCAGGAGTTTAATGAATCTTGAAGAGAAGCATACAAAACTTCATTTCCCAAAGACATCATAACAATTTCACATTGAGAAATACCTGGATAGTCATCAGGCAAACTCTTAACTAAATCAAAATATTTCATTTTAGTTTTTCGCTCTTCCTTGTAATAGAATCCAAAATTCTAATCACGCCAACTCTATGCCCATCAATATTCTTAGCCGCAGGACCCAAGGCGGCCTCAGCCCCTGCCCCCAATACATACAATCCATCATGAATAGCACACCAATAATCCACATCCCAGATATCTATACTCTCATCAATAAGGCAACGAAAACTCTTCGGCACCAAACCAAAACAGAGAATAATTTTTTTATAACCCATTCCTTCACCATCAACCCTAATTCCATCCACATAGATAGAACGGTCTTTCAGGTGAGCCATTGGATAAATATTTAGGAATCCCTTAGCCCTATAAGCATTAAATATATCTAAATACTCATGCATAACTGAAGATTTTTTAAATCCTAAAGATGAACTTTTTCTGTATTTTTCTCGCCCTTCAGGCCTGAAAAACTCAGCAGGAACATCTGCGCAACGAAAAGTAATAGACTCGCCTCTATGATATAAATCAACGTTAGCACCTAATTTCAAGAGCGCATAAGTCAAAGTAGCAGCTGTTTGCCCACCTCCAAATACCGCAAACTTATCTCCTGGCTTTGCCTCCTGGAGAGTATTCAAGTCCCAGGGGGTACTATACCCATCTGGTACTTCAATAGATTCTTGACCAGTGCAAAAAACAACATTGCGAGATTTAAGCATAATTCCAGATTTAAGCGAAACAGTATAATATCCACCCATCTTGGAAATATTTTTCACTTCATCCTCAATGTGCCTTTTTTCGAGTTCATGCAATTCAATCACATGACGCACGAACCCTTCAAAAACATCCATAGGAACTATGGATCGATGCCCCATGATTGACATTTTAACTTGTTCCCTTTCCGTCACAGTAAGGAAACTGTATTTAATTCGAGCAAAATCCACTAATTCACAATCGTGAACAAATTGGCAACCTGGATGATGTTCATATGGAGACCTCATTACATTTTGACCAATTGAATTACACATGGACAAAAATTTGTCGCCCAACCTTTTATGTGGATCAACAATTACATACTTTAATCCATCAACATGAAAGATAGATGAGGCAAGATTGATTCCAGACAAACCTCCCCCGACTATAACCACATCCAAATAACCTTCAGAATCGATATAGTCATGAAATGAGGGCATCTCCTGCAAATCAACTACATTTTTTAAAATTTCCTGCCTCCCCCTGGGACTATCCAACAAATATCCAGGTGGCACAAAAAAGTAATTTTTATAGTTACCCATACTTACCTCCTAAAATGCCTACCTATTACAAATAGGTAGGCATTTTACTAATAGCGAATTTCAACTGGAACAAAAATTTCGTAAGAAGAATCCAGAGTGTACCCCTCTAGAATTTCAGAGAAAATCTCATCAACAGGAGTTCCCTGAGGGCGATGCCTGCGTCCGTGGCTCATGTAAAACCGACGCGACGGAGCTCGAACGGTAAACTGCTTCAGGACTGCCTCTCCCGGTCGAACCTCTCCATCAAAGAATCCTAGCCTCCGATGATCAGCGCTATAGACGACCTGTGAGAACTGTTGCGAGATAGCTGGGCGAGCAGCATCCTCCACAAATTCACCATCATCGTCCACGCTCATAATCCAGCTGCTCCATGATTGATTAGACAGGTTTGTCTCCACCTTAATGAAGGTCCACTCACCTTCTGAAGGCAAATCATAGGTAACCATGACCGCCCGGTCACTGGTTTCCAGAGTTCCAGAGACAAGAATTGTTCGAGTCTCAAGGAAAGCAACTGCAGTCATCTGAACATCACGTGAACGAATTTTCTCGGGTGACTGATATGGGGTCACCACTCCCGATGTAACCTGTGTCATATATAAAGCATCTCATGTGTACCACTCATAACTCGACACACAGGCACAACTTAAAGTAAAAAAGACAAAAACAAAATAAAGCCACGGCAAATTTTAGGCCTCCAGCCCCTCACTCCCACAGAAAAGCAGGAAGAACCACCCAATAACATGTAACAAACTGTTGTAAAAATGCTGGGAGGGGCGACTCGCCATGACGGCGGGTCGCCCCTCCTTCTGTATCTACACGCCTCACTCGGTAGCTTTTACGGAGTCTAGTAGCCGGTCTAAAGTTCTTCCGGCGGCACCGATTCCAGCCCAAAACGGCAGTGGCCGTCATAGTTCAGCGCCGCATCAATACGGTCCAGCATCCGCTCCGAAAGCAACGCACGCTCCTCCGGGTCAGACACATCCACCCAACGCACCTGCGAAGATTCCTCGTCGTTCACCTTCGCCTCACCAGAAACCCAGCGGCACAAGAACGTATGGTCCAAGAACTGGCAGCGGTCACCATTACCGAACTGCATCGGCGGGTCAGCCTTCACCTGAGCCAGCTCCAGCACCTCAATCTGCACGTTCGCTTCCTCCTGCGCCTCACGCAGGCAGGTCAGTGCGGGACTCTCCCCCGGGTCTACAATGCCCGTGATCGGGGTCCACGCCCCGTTATCGCTACGGCGCACCAGCAGCACCTTAGAATCCTGCTCACGGTACACCACAGCCGTCGCACCGGAGAGCCACAGGTAATCCGAACCAATCCGCTCACGCAGCTTACGAATATAGGGAGGAGTAGGCATAACATCAACCTTTCAAAAGTCCCGGCAGTTCTGTCGAGAAATAGGTGCTAGAGAGCAGAGCAAACAGCTACGAGCCGCACGAATAATGAGCCCGTCACTTAGCCGGACGGTCACCCCACTTCGGAATCTACCACAGAAAATATGCCGGAGCCGCCAACGCCACCAGCGCGCCCAGAAGCATAAACGGACCGAAGGCAATGCGGGTGCTACCGCGCGCCTTCGTGAACAGCACCAGAGCCAAAGACACCAGACCACCGGCAAGGAACGTCACCAGCGACGCCCACCCCAGATTTGCCCAGGACAGGTACCCGAGCGCGCCGCCCAGAATGCCGGCAAGCTTCACATCCCCGCGGCCCAGCGCGCCAAAAGACAGAATACGCAGAAGCCCGTAGCAGAACCACAGCGCCAGACCGGCACCCATCACGCGCCAAATATCGGCGGGGCGACCGGCAAAAAGCAAAGACACAGGCAACGCCGTATAGGTGGCAATAGCCAGAGGGATCAGGATGCGGTGGGGCAGACGGTGCTCCCGCACGTCAATACGCCACAGCCGCAGGGCGCACCACAAAAAATACAGCAGGTAGCTGCCGAGCACCAGAGCGGCAATAACGGAGGCGCCGCCTGCGTTGTAGAGGCGGGAAAGCTCAGCGAGCATAGAACGTCCATTCTGTATTGCTGGAGGCGGTACTACCGAAACCTGCTAGCCAAGAAATACGAGCCAGCGGTGCTAGAGCGCATAGGCGCTAGAGCATCTAAGTTCTAGGAACCGAAGCGGCGGGAACGGTTCGCGTAATCCCGCAAGGCACGCAGAAAATCAACGCGAGTAAAATCCGGCCATAAAGCGGGGCAGAAATAAAACTCAGAATACGCGCTCTGCCAGGTCATGAAACCAGACAGGCGTTGCTCGCCCGAAGTGCGAATCAGCAGGTCCGGGTCGGGCATATCGGCGGTGTACAGATGCGAAGAAATATCCTCTACGCTCAGCTGTTCAGCAAGCAATTCCAAGGATGCACCCTCGGCGGCGGCCTCACGCAGAACCGAACGGACCGCGTCCACAATCTCATGGCGACCGCCGTAGCCGACCGCAATGTTCACACGAACACCGGGCAGGTGCGCCGTCTGCTCAATCGCCCAATCTAAGCGCTCGTGCAGTTGGCGAGGAATCAGGTCAATATTGCCGATGGCGCGCACCGGACCGCAGGCGGAGTCCACTAGACGCACCAGGAAGGTATCAATCACCGCGACCAGACCGGTCAGCTCCTTCTCAGGGCGCTTCAGGTTCTCGGTGGAGAGCATGTACAGGCTCACCTGCGGAATCGACAGCTCAGTACACCACGCCAGAAAATCAATAATTCGCTCCGCACCGGCGGCGTGGCCCTCACGGGTGCTCAAACCGCGCTGAGCCGCCCAGCGGCGGTTACCGTCCACCAGCACTCCAATATGTGCAGGCAGGGATTCGGGGCTCAGCGAGCGCGCCAGAGCCTGCTCATAGACGGTAGGCTCAGTGACAGTGCCGGGGTTGCTGGCGTGGCCGTGCACAGTAATCACAGGCAGGGCATTGGCGCTCATAGCTCATACCTCATTCGGCTGTCGTGGCGATAATTCAGCAGGCTCATAACGAAAGAGCCCAAGCTCCTATTCTACTCCGCCGCGCCGTACCTTCGCGGCAATCGGCATCACGGTTGGGCTGAGAATCGGCTCAAAATTTGTGGTGGCTAGTGGTGGCATGCGGGGGTGTGTGAAGGGGTTGCGCACATCGCGTACCTAAGAATGGTTGATGCCCTTCACCCACGACTCGTATCGTGAGTGAAAGGCATCATTGGCTAACGTGGGGCGATGCATCCCACGCTAGATAACGTAGTAGTCGCTCAGGCCCTCATCCAGGCTAGATTCGGGTAGCTGAACTTCAGCATGTGAGGCAGCCAGCGTGTAGTCCTCCCAAGGCCAGATATCCTTCAGTTGTTCGCTAGGAACGGCGAAGAACACGCCGTTCGGATCCACCTGCGAGGCGTGCGCCAGCAGCGCCTGATCGCGCTGCTCAAAGTGCTCGTGAACCAGAATGCGGGTCGTAGTCTCATGGCGAGGCGCCCCCGACGTTGCATGGTACGCGATGTTCTCAATCCAGCCGCTCAGCAGGCTCTCACCGTGCGTATCGAGCAGATGCTCGTGCAGGATGAGGGTGCGTTCGGGGTTGAACGCGCGGTCATAGTAGAGCTTCATCGGGGTCCAGGGCTCGCCCTCACCCACATACGCCTCGGGGTCGCCCGCCTTCTCGAATGCTTCCACGGCAACCTTGTGGGTCATGATGTGGTCGGGGTGCGGGTAGCCGCCAATCTCGTCATAGGTGATGATGATGTGCGGGCGGTACTCACGCACTAAACGCACAAGCGGCGCAGCGGCACGGTCCAGGGGCATGGTACCAAAGCTACCGAAGGGCAGAGGCGGCATGGGGTCACCCTCGGGCAGACCAGAGTCGAAGAAGCCAATCCAACGGTGTTCAATACCCATAATCTCGCGGGCAACCGCCATCTCAGCGCGGCGCAGACCCGGCAGGTCACGGTGCGCACGCGGGCTCTTAGCAATCTCCTCATTCAGGATGTCACCACGCTCGCCGCCGGTCATCGTCGCCACCATGAAGCGGGCACCACGGGCAATATACGCCGAAGCAGTACCTGCGCCCTTGGAGGACTCGTCATCCGGGTGCGCGTGCACCGCGAGGATGCGCAGACCAGTGTAGTTCTCATCCAGGGGTTTGAGGGAGTCCACGGGAGGGTGAGTCGGCAGGTTTGCCTTCAGCTGTTCAATGGCTTCGCTCACGGTGGTCTCCTTTATGTGATGCGCCAGAATGCGGATAATATGTCTGTGACTCGCAAATGCGAGCGCTACGCGGCAGAAATTTTACGGCTGTAGCTTCTCGTATGATACCCAAGGATAGCGCCAGTGCACTAGCGCAGATGACACCGTGTGACATCCTGAAATACCCCACCTTATCAGCAGATTCACGGGCAAGAAACAGGCTGATGCTGGCAGAACGTTCAGCTACCGGCATGCGTACCGATGAAGATGCGCTCAGAGGGGAAGATACGACCGGCGTAACAGCCGAAAATCCTCCAGTGCTCTAGAATAGGTCTGTTGATTCATTCCGTTACCGCCTCCCCGCCTTTTTCTATGGCGCACGGTAGCGGGTTTATTCGTTTCGCACCGGCAGAGCCGGCGCATAAGCAAAGGACACACATGGCTGAAAACACCGGTGCATGGCTCACTCAGGACGCCTTCGACCGCCTCACCGAGGAGCTGGAGCACCTCTCCGGCCCGTACCGCCAGGAAATTGTTGACCGCATCGCGCAGGCACGCGATGAGGGTGACCTCCGCGAGAACGGCGGCTACCACGCTGCACGTGACGAGCAGGCTAAGAACGAGGCACGCATCAAGCAGCTCAAGCATCTGCTGGAAACTGCACACATCGGCGATACTCCCGCTGACGACGGCGTGGTAGAACACGGCATGGTTATCGAAGCTGAGGTTGCCGGCCGCACCCTGAAGTTCCTACTCGGCTCCCGCGAAATTGAGGACACTCTGCCTGCAGGTAGCGACCTGAAGGTCTTCTCTGAGAAGTCCCCCCTCGGCGCAGCAATTATGGGCGCTAAGCAGGGTGACGAAGTCACCTACACCGCTCCGAACGGTAAGGAACTGAGCGCCAAGATTATCTCCGCAACCCCCTACCTGGGCTGAGAAGTTAGAGCTAAGAGACAACGCTAGACTTAAAACAAACAGTGTGGGGTGCTGACCGTTTAAGTTCAGGACCCCACACTGTTTTTTCTGCTTGCTTGCGTCTATCTGGTTGCTTCCAATCATCTGATTTGAGGCAACGCTATAGCTCGTCGGCTAATAAATATATCTGCTTAGTAGACGATGATGGGCTTGAAACCCTCATCCTCCAGGGCAGAAATCACCTGGCGGCAATGCTCCACACCCTTGGTTTCCATGTCGATGGTAATCGACACATCGCCCATGGACAGCGAACCACCCACACGGGTATGATCCACACCGGTCACGTTCGCGTCGTTCTCAGAAATAATGCGGGAAATGGTCGCCAGCTCACCCGGACGATCAGACAGCATCATCTTCACAGTCATATAGCGGCCAGCCGCAGACAGACCACGCTGAATCACCTTCAGCATCAGCATCGGATCAATATTGCCGCCGGAGAGCACACACACGACCGTACCCAGGTCGCCGTACTCTTCCTTCAACTTGCCGTTCATCAGCGCCGCCACGGGTACCGAACCGGCAGGCTCCACCACAAGCTTGTTACGTTCCATCAGGAAGATCAAAGCCCGAGCGATATCATCTTCGCTCACAGTCGCCACATCGTTCACCAGCTCCTTGATGATGGAGAAGGGCATCTGGCCGGGGCGACCCACCGCAATACCATCCGCAATGGTGGAAACCTTCTTCAGCGGCACCAGAGCATCCGCGGCGAGCGACAGCGGGTACGCCGCCGCGTGCTCTGCCTGAACACCAATAATATTGATCTTCTTACCGAGCTTCTGCTCCTTCGCGCGGATAGCAGCGGACAGACCAGCGAGCAGACCGCCGCCGCCAACACCCACAATCACGGTGTCAACGTCCGGAACCTGCTCCAGGATTTCCAGACCGATAGTGCCCTGACCGGCAATAATGTCTTCATTGTCGAAGGGGTGCACAAACACCGCGCCGGTCTCTTCGGCGTAGCGCTTCGCCTCCGCCAGAGCCTCGTCCACAGTCACACCGTGCAGCTCAACCTCAGCGCCGTGATCACGGGTCGCGGTAATCTTCGGCAGTGCCGCACCCAGCGGCATGTAAATACGAGCCTTAATGCCCAAACGATCAGCCGCCAGAGCCACACCCTGAGCGTGGTTACCCGCGCTCGCCGCCACGACGCCGCGTTTCTTCTCCTCCTCGGAAAGCTTCGCCATACGCACGTACGCACCGCGCACCTTGAAGGAACCGGCACGCTGCAGGTTCTCGCACTTGAAGAAAACCTCGGAACCGAGCCGCTGGCTCAGCGCACGCGAATGAGCGACAGGGGTGCGTTCAATAACGCCTTCGAGTAGCTCTGCGGCACGTTCAATGTCGGTGATGGTCACGGGCAGGGAGTCGAGATCTACGCTCACGAGGTTTCCATTCTGGGGGTACGTATTCTGGGCGGCACCTAGCCCCATACGTTTAAAGGTGCGCGGTGGCACAGTGCACATTCCATTCTAGAGGATGAACCGGCATAAATCAGGGGCCGTCCCCGCACTCTCAGCAGATAGTGCAAGAACGACCCCCGTTCTAGGTTATGTGCGAGCATCTAGCCCGCGGTTAGTCACAATGAACTGAGTTCTAAGCCTTCTCAGATTCCTTAGATTCTTCAGAGCTTTCAGACTCTTTAGCTTCTATCTCCTTTTCAGACTCTTCAGCCTTTTTACGGCGCTCTAGCTCATGCGGGAAGAGGAACTCCTCCTCACGAGGTGCCTCCTTCTCCCAGTCACGATTCGCCAGGTAACGCACCACCGTGTTGACCACAGACAGAGTCGGCACAGCGAACAGAGCACCCACCGCACCAAAAATAATGGAGCCACCAGCCACCGAGAAAATAACCGCCAGCGGGTGCAAGGAGACAGCCTTGCCCATAATGAGCGGCTGCAGAATGTGGGATTCGAGCTGCTGAACCAGCAGAACAATACCGAGCATAATCAGCGCCTGCACCGGGCCCAGAGCAACCAGCGCCAGCAGCACAGCCACAGCACCGGAAATGAGAGCACCAATCACCGGAACGAAGGAGCCGAGGAAGACCAGTACACCCAGCGGGATAGCCAGCGGAACACCCAGGATTGCGGCACCAACACCGATGCCGATAGCGTCGATAGCCGCCACCAGAATCTGAACGCGCACGTAGGCACCCAGGGACTTCCAACCCGCACGACCCGCACCGTTGACAGCGGCACGCGCATCCTTCGGGAAGAGGCGGGTCACGAACAGCCAGATACGCTCGCCCTCCATCAGGAAGAAGACCAGGGTAAACAGGGTCAGCAGGGTACCGGTCGCAACCTCAGCGGCGGTCGAGCCCACCTGGGATACACCGTGCAACACAGAACTGGGATTATTGCTGACGGCATTTTCTGCCTGATTCAACAGCTGGTTCAGCTGGTCTGCACCGAACTCGTAGCCGAGGTTCTTCAGCCAACCAATCAGCCGCTGGTAGCCCTGCATTGCATTATCCGCCATGGACACAAAACCGCGTAGAATCTGCTGACCGGTCAGCGAAATAATACCGGCGAGCACCAGAATCATACCGATTTCGGCAATAGCCGCCGCGCCACCGGCACGAACACCCTTCTTACGCAGAAGCATCACGGCGGGGCTCAGCAGAGCCGCCAACAGCAGAGCCACCAGAAGAGAAATAACCAGCAGGGAGACGTGTCCCAGGCTTTTCCAAAGGACCCAACCGGCACCGGCAATCATAATGATGCGCCACGCCCAAGCACCGGCAACTTCCATAGCAAAAGGCACCCGGTAGCCGCGCTCCTCCTCGGCTACTTGTTCTTCTGCAATAGGTGTAATTTTCACGGTGTCTCCAAATCGTTATCGGTATCGCGCCCGCGCGGGGCAGCTTCGGCTACCCCAGCGGAGGTAGTATGTGGTGATGTTGTTGCCCCTCCCCTGCGCCTCGATACATCGGGGAAGTAAAGCGGCAAAGGCGGCGGCACCATCACGGTACCGCCGCCTCATAACGAGCTTTAGTCGTTGCTAAAGATGCTTGCCAGGTACATGAGAACACGCAGAATCTCGACGTACAACCAGACGAGAGAAGCGGTCAGGCCGAATGCAAGACGCCAGGACTCACGCTCGGGCAGGCCAGCCTCCACAGCCTCAGAGGTGGTGGTGAAGTCCAGCAGCAGAGAGTAGGTTGCCAACGCAACAGCAAACAGGCCAACAATCAGACCCAGGGGAATACCGAAGAGGCTCACACTACCCAGTGCGGAACCGAAGATACCCGCACCCAGGATCGAGATGAGGCCGTACACAAGGTAACCAATAGCGCCGATCATGAAGATCTTGTTGAGCTTAGGAGTTGCGCGCAACTTCCCGTTCGCAAACAGCGCCAGGGTGGTACCTGCGACCACTAGGGTTGCCAGAACAGCCTGGACAGCCACGCCGGGGTAGCGCATATCCACAACAGCGGACAGGCCGCCGAGCAACAGACCTTCCATGAACGCGTAGGTCATGACCAGAATCGGGGAAACCTTCTTCTTGAAGGAGTTCACCAGACCCAGGACTAGACCGCCAATCATGCCCAGGAGCAGCAACACCGGCATGAACCATGCAACAGCGGCACCGACAGCGACCAGGCCCAGGTTGATGCCGGTCTTCACCATGACATCGTTCATAGTCAGACGCTCACCAGCAGGGATGGGCTCCGAGTAGGTGGGGGCTGCTACGCCGTATTCAACCTCACCGTACGGCTGGCCGTACTGTGCCTGCTGGCCGTACTGGGGCTGGCCATACTGCTGATTATAGGGCTGCTGACCGTACTGCGCCTGCTGGCTGGCCTGCTGAGGCTGTGCACCAAAGCGACCGAAACGAGAGTCACCCTGAGTGACATTCTTCGTCATTGAATTCAGAAGCGGGTTTCCTGCCATCATACTCTCCTTAAACGGGTACAAAACTAATTCTGTTAATTCTATCGGATAGATTCTGCGCTCACGGGTGCTGTTCGTTACCAGCAAGGGTTTCTAGCAACCTTGCCAGAATATTTCAGGGCGGTGTTTACCTGAGGTTCACCCAGGTCCGCACCGCCCCGCAGACAAACACTTCTGCGCGTCTCTTTGTGAAGCGTCTATTGCGAAGCTTCCAAACAATCAAGGAGTTGCTCCAGGTACTCCAGAACGGCCTGTTCCTCGTTCGAACCAATCACCTCGTCAGCAACATCTCGCACAATCTCCGGGGCGTTAGACATAGCAACACCCCAGCCTGCGTAGCTGAGCATCTCCATGTCGTTCTCACCGTCACCGAAGGCAAGAATGCCCGCCGGATCAGCATCCAGACGCTCGCATAGGTCCTTCAGACCGGTCGCCTTATTGACACCGGTACGCACTAGGTCAATGGCGCCGAAGCCACTCACCATCGGGGTGACGGTCTGCGGAAGAGCCTCACGCAGGTAGATGCTCAGCTGCTGCGTCTGCTTCGGCGGGGTCAGCAGCGGGAACTTAATGGGTGCACCCTCAAAATCTTCAATAGAGTCAACCATGACCGAGCCAGGGAAGAAGAACGCCGCAAAGTCCTCCAGAGTGAGGGTTTCGGGAAGATCCTGACCGGTATCTTCAAAATAGCCGCGAATCATGTGCACAATCTGGTCACAACGGTCCTTGGGAAGGTAGATACCTTCGGTGGTGCAGACCAGCAGACCGATGTGGTTCAGCCCCTGGACTACTTCAATGATGCGCGGTACATCCTCTTCCTCAAAGGGATGCACGGCAAGCTGACCGCTCTCATCGGCCAGGTACGCACCATTCTCTGCAATGTAGATGAGGCCCTGGTTCTCAAAGCCGCGCATATAGTCCTGTAGCTTGGCGTAGGTGTTTCCGCTCGCCACGACAAAATGGATTCCCAGCGCCTGCAGGCGGGACAGGATGCGTGAGAAACGTTCGGTGTCAAAGGTTTTGGAGTCGGTGAGGAATGTGCCGTCCATATCGACAGCAATAATGGAGGGTTTAGTCTGCATGCGATGCCTTTCTGCCCCTGCTACCCCATTCAGGCGGGGGTGCATCTGTGGCTGTGTCTCTTCTAGGGTCTCATGTTTTTCAGCTCCGAAAGATGGTATGCGGGCGTTCTTGAGAGTTGAGCGCCGTCACAAAACGTCATCTAAACCCCCATTTTTAGGGCGCAAGTCACTTTTTAGCCCCATTTTCACTGCTTTTTGCACCCTTTTCCCTCCACGAGCTAAATTCACTTGAAGTGTAAAACTTTACCTGTCAAGCTTAAAGGCATGAACAACAACACCACGAAATCCACTGGTCTGCTCATCCTCCGACTCGTCTTCGGCTTTGTCATGATCATGCACGGAACCCAGAAAGCATTCGAATGGACTCCCGCGGGTACCATCGCCTCCTTCGAGCAGATGAGTATCCCCATGGCAGCCGCAGCAGCATACTTCGCTATGGTAACCGAACTAGTCGGCGGCATCATGATTATCCTAGGTGCAGGCACCCGCATCGCGGCAGCCGCATCCGTCATATCCATGAGCGGCGCACTCTTCTTCGTCCACCTCCCAGCAGGTTTCTCCGCATCTAAGGGCGGTTACGAATACGTCCTTACCCTCGCCGCAGTGGCAGCAGCCCTCACTCTCACCGGCGCAGGCAAGTTCTCCATCGATGCACTGATTACCGCGCACCGCAAGTAAGCTTTGAACCGTTTCTTGCCTCCACACACAATTCCCGAAGGCAGATAATTGCCGATAGGTTCACTCAGGCTTCACCACCGGCCGCCCTGATTCCGGCAGAGGACGACTGCATCTACCCGCAGTGAAGAGAGAGCGCGGAATGCGACAGCCCGCACCGCCACTCCACGATGCCCCGATAGCATTGGTCCGGGGGCATCGCCTTTTTGAACCCCACAAAACCCCAGACACGCAAGCGGCGGCTCCTCCCCTACGGGAAGAGCCGCCGCTTATCTCTATACCGCGCATCTACGCGTCTCTATGCAGTGCCCCCACTGGGACTCGAACCCAGAACACAAGGATTTTAAGTCCTCTGTCTCTGCCAATTGGACTATGAGGGCGCACCCCGCATAGTTAGGGGTACGAATACCTATTATTCCACGAAAACGCACCCACACCTAAGCGGAAGCATATTTCAATGAGTTCCCCACGCTCTAACTACAAGAAATCGCAACAGCACATACCGGTGAGCGACTGCACACAGCAGATACTCCCCCTCCCCCCCCCCCCGGGCACAAAAATGGGCGGTGCGGAAGACCAAAGTCTTCCACACCACCCATTGCTTTTTATCTCAAGTGCGCTATCCCAGGGGAATACCCCTAAGTCAGGCTATTTTAGAGCTTTGCCTTCTGGCGTGCCGGTGCAGTACCGGTTGCCTCCTGGAATGCCAGACGCGGGGAACGCTGGTGGCGAATCGAGGAGGTGTCGCGACCGAAAATCTGGTTCAGAGCCCAGGTGGTCATCACGCGAACGGTACGCTCGGTGGTGGGGATTGCAGAGCCGTGGTAGCCGCGGTGCATAATCCACGCCAGCGGACCGCCAATGGTCTTACCCTTGAAGTTTGCAACACCCTTCCACAGGCCCAGACCTGCCACAACACCAATAGTCTCGTGGTAGTAGTCGGTCAGGGGCTCGCCGCGGCGAGCAGCCAGCAGGTTCTTAGCCAGAACAACAGCCTGGCGGGAAGCGTGCTGAGCGTTGGGAACGCAGAAGCCGCCCACGCCGCCACCGGAAAGATCCGGAACAGCCGCGTTGTCGCCTGCAGCCCAAGCACCCTCGAGCACGCCATCATCACCGGTAACACGCAGGTCTGCGCTCACGCGAACGCGGCCACGCTCGTCGATCGGGAAGTCGGTGTTCTTCAGCATCGGGGATGCTGCCACGCCTGCGGTCCAGATCAGGGTGTCGGTCTTGACCTCGCCTGCGGGGGACTTGTCAGCCATGTTGATCAACTGCAGGTTACCGTCGGTTGCGTCGGAGAGGGAGGTGTTCAGCAGGATCTCGATGCCGCGTGCACGCAGCTCTGCAACAACCTTCTCTGCACGGTCTGCGGGAACCTCGGGCATGATGCGCGGTGCAGCCTCAACCATGACGAAGTGCAGGTCAGAAACAGAGAGACGCTCATTGCGCTCAACAGCAACGCGTGCCATGTCCTCGAGCTCGGAGATAGTCTCAACGCCAGCGAAGCCACCACCAACAATGACGAAGGTCAGGGCACGACGACGTGCTTCAGCATCATTGAGCATGGATGCAACCTCGATGCGATCCAGAACCCAGTTACGAACAGAAACTGCCTCTTCAATAGTCTTCAGACCGATAGCAACCTCTGCCAGACCCGGAATCGGGAATGCACGGGTCACAGCACCTGCACCCAGAACAATCTCATCGTACTTCAGCTCGAAGGGCTCACCGTTGTCGGTGGGCTCCACGATAGCGGTGCGGTTTGCATGGTTGACGGAGGTAATACGGCCCGGAATCAGCTCGGTGTCGCGCAGGTGCTGGCGCAGCGGCACAGTTGCGTTACGGCCTTCCATTGAACCTGCTGCAACCTCGGGGAGGAAGGGCTGGTAAGTCATGTAGGGGTTCGGCTCAACGATGGTGACAACGCCACCGGTCTCCTTGATAGCCTTCTGGATCTTCTTAGCAACGGTGAAGCCGACGTAGCCGCCACCGACAATCAGGACGCGAGGACGGTCCTGTACCACCTTAGTGAATGCCATTTTGTTACTTCCTAGTCTTTAGGTACCGAGGTTCGGTAGCCCCGGTAGGGTGGTATGTGCAACTTTCGGCTCGTTCCGAAAGCTCCCCTGACGAACAAAGCGGCCCGCTCTGGAAGTCCTTACGCAACGCGAAGTGGCTAGCAGCACGAGCCTGTCTATCACATACCTGTTGTCTTCTATTTTACGCCTTTGTTTAGGTAATTTCGCACCTATGGCCCCTTTTGGGCTGACCCTAAGTTAAAAGTTTTGCGCATCTGAACTGGGTTCACCCCTTGATGCTGGTTACGGTCAAAAATACCCTTTCTAATTTTTGTGCGGTGTGTTCGATATTTTCGTTTACTACTGCCTGTCCCGCCAGAAATCCCATCCCAAACAATAAAACCTGGGGCCAACTCAAAAGTCAGCCCCAGGCGAACAGAAAAGCCCCTGTACAACAGAAAAACGTCATCAAACAGTGCTAACGAGGGGTCCGGCGAGCACTCTTCCGTGCAGTTTCTTAAGACTTCTTCGACACACGGCGAGTACCCCGGCGAGTACCCCGGTGAGACCCCTGATGATGCGCCGCCGCACGAGCCATCTGCGCAACCTGCCCCGCGCTCACATGCATCCTGTGCAAACGATGCACCGAACCAGCCGTAATAATCGTCAGCCACAACACCAGCGCCGCCAAAATCACCGGCGGCAACCAGCCACGATCCTCCGGAGGGCGACGCGCATCCGGCGCAGCCGCCTTCACAATGCTCTCACCCTCCTCATGGACTGGCGCAGCATCGTTAGGAGTCGGAACGCTCACCTGCTGCTTGCGGTGCACAGCAATCCACTCAGAAATCGAACCCAAGGGATTAGCCGTCACCGCAGGTGACGCTAGAGCCATCGCATCCTGCGGATTGAAAATACCGTAACCATACAAAGGGTCACGACCCGTCGCACCAGCATCATCAGCCGAAGCAATTAACCGCTGAGCCAACTGAGCCGCCGACTCTTTCGGATACTTCTGCTTCAACAACGCTGCAACACCCGTCACCAGCGGGGCAGCAGCCGAAGAACCAGACCAAATCATGTACCCGTTACCCGGGGCAGCCGCAATCATATCGGTACTCGGAGCAACCACGGCAATCGAAATACCCTGAGTAGACGACCCCTCAGAAACCTGCTTATTCCGGTCAATACCACCCACGGTCAGCACGCCAGGAATCGTCGCCGGAGCACCAACCTGCGTCAAGCCGCTACCGCGGTTACCTGCAGCCGCGACAATCAGCACGCCTTTCTGCTCAGCGTAGGCAAACGCCTCATCCCAGCTCTGCGGCCAACTCGTCTTATTCGAGCCGATGGACATGTTAATAATCTGAGCCCCATTATCGACCGCATAACGCACCGCCGCCGGGATCTGCTCATCAATGCTCTTACCGCCGGTCGTACCCATATTCAGCGAAATCGGCAGAATTTTCGCATCGGGAGCTACACCAATCACACCGGTCGGCTTCCCCGGCTGACCCGCAATCGCAGAATAACCCTGCGTATCGTGACCGTGACCGGCAATCAGAGAAGCGACCTCCGTGCCGTGCATCGGCTCAGCGCCCAGGCCCTTCCAGCCGTCCTCGCTACCGACGCCCGAAGCGTCATAACCGCGCAGAACATTACCCTCAAGATCCGGGTGAGTACCGTCCACGCCCGTATCAATCACAGCAACCGTTACACCCTTACCCGTAGCCTGCGACCACAAGGACGTAATACCGTACTCATTCAGCCAATACTCACGCTGACGAACATCATCACCATTCTTAGTCGACGTGCCCTGACTCGGAGTCGCAGAAGTCTTCAGCACCGCAGTACCCGACGGCGAAGGAGTCGCCGTCACCTCCCTCTTCGGGCTCGGCGACGCAGAAGCGGAAGGAGTCGGGTCCGTAGCCCAGGCGGCAGGCGCCAGCGGGATCCACAACGGCAGAAGAGTCAACGCGGCACTGGCACCCAAAGCTGCATCCTTACGGATGCAGCGAGTAGCGCCTCGGTCAGAACCAACCGAGACGCACACACCAAATACACGAGACACACAGGCGAAAAACAGCACAAGAGACCAGCCAGTCAGGGGCATACCTCGCCGACGCTCAGAATGAAACATTAAAACTCCTCAAGCTGAGCTGCGCCGTGAACCACCATCGGTTCACGGCGCGAGCGCTCACGCCTACAGCTGGGACAGAGCAATACCGTCCAGAATGTCGTGCTCACTGACGGTCACCGAATCCACGGCGCCATCAGTCATCTCGTTCAGACGGGTCAGGATGCGGGCGTAAATCGTCGCGCCGGCACCAATCACATCCACCCGACCGGGGTGCATGTAACCGAGCTCCTCACGCTCGGTACGGTTCAGCGAAGCCAACCAGCGGGCAGTCTTCTGAACGGTCTCTACTGAGAAGCTCTGAGCGTTAATAGCCTCAGAATCGTAGCGGTCCAGACCCAGCGCAGCGGCAGCCACAGTGGTCGCGGTGCCAGCCACTGCCACCACGCGGCGCGCATTCTGCAGGGGAACCGTCTTACGCGCAACATCGAGAGCCTCGTCAGTATCAGCCTCAACGCGAGCAATCTGAGACTCGGTCGCCGGGGCGCTGAGCATGTGACGCTCAGTCAAGCGCACACAACCAATATTGACACTACGGGAAGCCTTCACGCCCGACTCGTCGTCACCGAGCACGAACTCAGTCGAACCGCCGCCCAGATCGAACACCAGAGTGTCGCCATCACCGTAACCGACAGCACGCACCGCACCCGCAAAGGACAGTGCAGCTTCCTCATCACCGCTAATGACCTCAGGCTCAGTACCCAAAATCTCGCGGATACCGTCCACGAACACCTGGCGGTTACCCGCATCGCGAGTCGCGCTGGTCGCCACGAAACGCACCGAATCAGCGCCGTGCTCCTTCAGCAACTGCGCGTACTCACGAGCCGCACCGAAAGTACGGTCCAGCGCTTCCTGCGCCAGCCAGCCGGTCGCGTCCACACCCTGACCCAGACGCACAATGCGCATCTCACGCACAACATCCTTCAGGACGGTCTTCTCAACCCCGTCCACTACCTCAGTAATGGAATCAGCAATCAGCAGGCGAATAGAGTTCGTACCGCAGTCAATGGCACCAACGCGCACGGTGTGTTCCTTTCAGGTCTTCAATAAACATTCAGCGCCAAAGGCACAGCGAGCGCCGCAGGCGAAAAATTTTCGCTTTTCGGCGCTCTTTCTTCTATCTATTATGCGCCCGCACCGTCCTCAAGACGATGCGGGCGCACCAGAATCAGTATTTAGGCTTCTTCACGCCATGCGGGGTCACAGGAGCAGACCTCAGGGGTCCACCACGCGGCGATAGCATCCAAGCCGCGGTCACCCATCGGGTTCACGCCGCAACCCACCGACAGGGTGTGGCCGATAACGGCGTGCAGGCACTTCACACGGGTCGGCATACCGCCGGCAGAGATACCGTCAATCTCCGGGACCTCTTCGGTACCGCTGATCAGGCGGATTCGCTCACGCTCAGCCAGGTAGTTTTCGTGCGCGGCAGCGTACTGTGCCGCTAGGTCTGCGTCCTCAGCCAGCGAGTCGGTCATCTCGTACATCAGGCCGCCCGCTTCCAGACGGGAAGCCGCAGCGGTAATCACCGGATGCGCGAGGTAGAACACGGTCGGGAAGGGGGTGCCGTTACTCAGGCGCGGCGCGGTCGCAGCCACGAGCGGGTTACCGCACACGCAACGTGCCGGGATCTCAACCACGTCGCGGACCCTGCGGCCCAGTTGTGCTGAGAGAACACGGATGTCCTGCCCGGTGGGGGTCAGGGTTTCAACAGTTACGCCGAAGCCGCGGGGGGTGCGTGCTTTCAGCTCTTCAATAGTGTTTTCGGTGCTCATATTCCTAAGTTTCTGGAACGAGGGGTCGCCTCGTCCGCTTATACTGGGTGTTTTCCAGGGGCAGGGTTCCTGCCGGTGACTGGGGCTAGTTCTTCTCGAGAGAATTCCAAACCTTCGTGGTCCAGGCTTCCTCAGGGGCGTCCTTCGCGTTCGCAGAAGTACCGTCCGCCTTCGAAGAATCCTCGGTAATGCCGGTGACAACGTACGGGGTATCGCCAGGGTTCACATAGTAGAGACGACTGCGTGCCTGCTGGCGAACATAGTTCTCGTCATTCCACCAGGTCTGTTCTGCCTTCAGCTGAGCGTTCTCCTGCTGTAGCTGAGAAATGTGCGCGTTGATCTGCTTGATTTCCCGGTCCTGCTCAATGTATGTAACCACCGGGTATGCGGTACCGAGCGCAATCACACCCACCACAACAGTAGTGAGGAAGCTACGTCCAGAGAACATGTGAGCTGCCACGGGGGCGTCGTATCCGTCTTCTTCATGGCCCTGCTGCTCAGCGGCGCGGCGGCGGGCACGCTCCTCACGACGAGCTTGAGCCTGACGTTCACGCTCAGGGTGACGCCTGTTCAAACCCACACCGAAGAAAAGAGCGCTTACCTTCTTCACCAGGGAGGGGCGGGCTTGCTTCGCGGCACCACGGGGCGCATTGGAGGAGACAGTGCCCTGAGCGGGTCCGGTGGAACTCTTTGAGTGCGACCGGGGCTGCTGGTTTGCTCGCTGGCTCATTGCTCTATCCTTCGTTCCGTTCTGTACCGCTAAACGCTTCCTTCATATTCTACCCGGGTTTGTACACTCACCTGAGCGTTCCCTCTGGAGCTACTTCCGGGGCCGTTTTGAAAGACCTTCGGGCTTTTTCGCTATGTGTTCGGGTGGGGTGCTGACATCCACCCAGGTAGAGCAAAAAGCGACGCTACCCCCAACGGAGATAGCGTCGCCCCTCGTTAAAAGCACCCCTGAATTGAAGGGGAGAACCCATCATTATCCGCGCTGGATGGCATCCAGAGCATCAATGAGCTGGGCAGATGCCTGGGGCTCAACCTTACGCGTAAACCACTTTCCTGATTCTAGGATGACAGGGAGATCTTTCTCGGTGAGCACCTCAGGGTGAGCTCCCATCCCGCTCCAGTCGATGTAATGGTGATTTGCGTGGTTCTCCGAATGCTTTGTGCCCGGTGCCAGCTGACCATCGGTTGCCCATGCCTCAACACTCTCACGAGCGGGCGTATTGAGGAGTACACTCTGCATCCACATCTCGTCAGGCATAGGGGCAGAACGGAAAATCTTGGTAACCTCTCGGCCCTTCGGAGTTTTCAAAAAGTCCATCACCTGAAGTGCAGCCGAACGAGAAATCGTCCAATAGGCCGAGCCCTGATAAAACTGGACGGGCAAATTCTTGCGGGGGAACATCTTCGAAATCTTGTAATACACTTTGCGTACGCCCCTGCGGATAATCCCTTCAGGCAGCAGGCCTTCAAAGTCTTTGTATTCGCGGTACTGAACCAGCTTGTAGTTTCGCATACCGGGAGCCAGAGCGTAGAAGCTTACCCAGGAGCGCTCCAGATTTTCGGGCCGGGCAAGAAAATCAGCGTATTCGCGAAGAGGACGCACAGGATAGCACTGCCCCGTAATAGATGCGTAATGAGTTGCCTCCGGATACTCCTTTAAAGCCTGGGCAAGCATTTTTTGAGTTGCCTTCACCGCAGAGTAACCGGCCCAACGCACGTTCTCACGCTCACGAACGTAAGACACACCCTCGACGTAGAAGTCGTCAAGATTGGCCTTCTTATCAATGTGGGCAACGCATACCCCACCAGAATTCAGAATATGTCGAGCAATTTTCTTAAACTGCTCCGGGTACTTATGGGCGAGGATGAGATAGCAGACAGTCATGATTTTCCTATGTGATGCGTGAGTGAACGTATATGGCTGATTATATGGCGCTGACAAGGAAAAACCGGGCCGACCCACAATACATGACGTGATGAATTAGCTCATGATGTATCGGAATCGACCCGGCCTGTTCAGGGAAGTTCAGCAGAGCATCCCCTTATAAGCTTTCAAGCGTCATTATGCCTTGAAACGGGGGAATGCTGACTTGCCAGCGTAAACAGCTGCCTCGCCCAGCTCTTCCTCAATGCGCAGCAGCTGGTTGTACTTAGCAACGCGCTCGGAACGTGCGGGAGCACCGGTCTTGATCTGGCCAGCGTTGGTTGCAACAGCCAGGTCAGCGATGGTGACGTCCTCGGTCTCACCGGAGCGGTGAGAAACCATGCAACGGTACTCGTGGCGCTGTGCTAGCTCCATTGCGTCGAGGGTCTCGGTCAGCGAACCAATCTGGTTCACCTTCACGAGCAGAGCGTTAGCTGCGCCCTCTTCGATACCGCGAGCCAGGCGCTCGGGGTTGGTCACGAACAGGTCGTCGCCAACGATCTGGACCTTATCACCAATCTGCTCGGTCAGGGTCTTGTAGCCCTCCCAGTCGTTCTCATCCAGGGGATCCTCGATGGAAACCAGGGGGTACTTTGCAACGAGGTCAGCGTAGTATGCGCTCATCTCAGCTGCGGACTTCTTCTGGCCCTCGAACTCGTATGCGCCGTCGTTGTAGAACTCGGAAGATGCAACGTCCAGTGCCAGTGCAACCTGCTCGCCCGGCTTGTAGCCAGCCTTCTCGATTGCCTCAACAATCAGGTCCAGTGCGGCTGCGTTGGACTCCAGGTTGGGTGCGAAGCCACCCTCGTCGCCCAGGCCGGTTGCCAGACCGCGGTCGTGCAGCACGGACCTCAGGGAGTGGTAAACCTCAACACCTGCGCGCAGAGCGTCAGAGTAGTTGTCGAAGCCGATGGGAGCAATCATGAACTCCTGAATGTCAACGTTGGAGTCTGCGTGAGAACCACCGTTGAGGATGTTCATCATGGGGACGGGCAGAACGTGAGCGTTCGGGCCGCCGAGGTACTTGTACAGGGGCAGGTCAGCAGACTCAGCAGCGGCCTTAGCAACAGCCAGAGAGACACCCAGGATTGCGTTTGCGCCCAGCTTGCCCTTGTTGTTGGTTGCATCCAGAGCAATCATGACTGCGTCAACAGCGCGCTGGTCAGAAGCCTCAATGCCGATGACCTCTTCAGCGATTTCTTCGATAACAGACTTCACTGCGCCCAGAACACCCTTGCCCAGGTATACGGACTTGTCGCCATCGCGGCGCTCAACAGCTTCCCACTCACCGGTGGATGCGCCCGAGGGCACAGCTGCGCGTGCGAAAGCACCGTCTTCGAGCAGAACCTCAACCTCAACGGTCGGGTTGCCACGGGAATCCAGGATCTGGCGTGCGTGAACTGCGGTAATAACAGCCATGAATTGTTCTCCTTTTGGGATGTCAAGGATGTGAACGGCTCACCCGGTAGTGGACAAGTCGCGTCCCCTAAATTTTAGCAAAAGTCCCACACAAACACACTAGTTGCCACCGCTTTTTTGCTGCCTTAATGAAGGTCTCAATAACCATTAGTCGTGCGCTACAAAGCGGAACAAGACCTACGCTTCCCCACAGAAAGAGAGTGTGGGTACCCGCTCAAAGCACAACATGAGCCCAAACAAATAGAAGGTGCTTTGAAACCTCTTATTCCCTCAGAGGACAGGTTTCAAAGCACCTCGAGAAGAACTCGACCAGCGTGTCTAGTAGCTCGGCTCATCATGAGTATGCTGAGCAATATAGCGGCGAGTGTACGAACGCAGGGCGCGCTCAGCATCCAGGCCGTTACGCTGAGCACGGCTCACCAACGCAAACAGCAACTCACCGAACTCCTCCTCAGTGTGCATATAGCGCAGGTCATCATCCATGCTCGTCGGCTCCGGCGGCAAAATAATACCTGCCTTACGTGCCTTCGACGCAGTCTTCTCCGCCATAGCAAGCGCCGGCAGATGCGGCGGCACACCATCCAACGCGCCGCGCTCGCTCTTTTCCTTCTTCTTCAACGCGTCCCAGGCCGCCTGCTGTTCAGCCGCGGTACGGGGCGCCTCCGAAGAACCCCCAGACCCAGCCTCGAACACATCCGGGTGGCGCGAACGAAGCTTCTGCACCAGACCTTCAACGACCTGCACAATATCGAAGCCCTGCGGGTTCGCCGCAGCAATATCGGAGTGGAACACCACCTGCAGCAGCACGTCACCCAGCTCTTCGCACAGCAACGGCATATTAGGCTCACCACCGGTTTCTACGGCCTCAACAACCTCGTAGGTTTCCTCCACCAGGTAGCGGATGAGGGAGACGTGAGTCTGCTCAGCGTCCCACGGGCAACCACCCGGGGCGCGCAGCAGCGCCATAGTTTCCACCAGGGCACCGAAGACCTCAGCGGCACGGGCAGCAGTGTCATGAATATTCTGCGCCGCAGAAGTCTCAGGATTAGGAGTACCAGGAATCTCAGCCATAACAACCTTCCTCATCGAAAAAAGACAAACATAGCACGCCGCGCCGACCCCCACACGGAGAGCCGGCGCGCCGCACTTTACACGGGGTTAGAGGTTCCAGTGCGAAAGCGCACTCGTCATATGAGCCGGGATCTTCGAACCCAGACGCGGGAACATACGCAGCTCCTCGACATAACGCTCAGCATCCAGCGGACGCGGGTAGGTAACAAACGCCTGCTCATTCGCATAATCGAATGCCGCCTGAACTGGCACACCCGGGGTGAAGGTCAGGCTCATAGCTAGCGGCGAGCCCTCACCCTCGCTGTACGAGTCAGTCTTTAGTGCCGGGATATCCAGCAGCGTCTCAGGAATCAGCTCGAAAGTACGGACTTGCTCCCAGAAGCCGTTGCGGCGCACGTGGGTTAGGGCATCGTAATAGGAGCCGAGAGCACGCACACGAATCAGCACGGTGGTGGCATCCTTTGCGGTGCCGTTCTCACCGAAGAGATGCTCGACGACCGGTGCCAGACGCTGAGCGACCTGAGTCTGAGTCAGCACCAGATTGCCGGATGCCAGCTGAGTCTCCGAGGGAGCCAGCGGGCTCTGTACCGCCACGGAGGGGGTGTCCGGCTCAGCCACGATGGTGGGCAACTGGTTGTGCTCGCTTAGCGCGGATGCCGAGATGCTGGAGGAGATACCTGCCGGGGTGCTCTCCTGCAGGGCAACCGGGATGGTCCCCACAGCGGGTGCCGCATCTGCAACCGGTGCTGCAGGGGTAGCCTGAGCGGTGGCCTCGGAGGCGGATGCAACCGTTGCGGGAGCCTCAGCAATCTTGGCTGCGGGGGTCACCTCAACGGTCTTGAGCTCAGCAACCTTCTCAGCGGGCTCTTCCTGAACGCCAGCAGCCTTTGCCTCGGTAGCCTTCGCAGCAGCACCGGCGGTACCCACTGCGGCAGCTGCAGCAAGAGCACCAGCCAAGCCGGGAGCCACAGATGCACTCTCAGCGGCAGACTCAACATTTTCGAGGGCAGGTTCCTCAGCGTACGCTTCAGCAGATGCAACGGAGGCCTCGGGCTCAGGCAGCAGTTCAGAATCGTCCAGGAACGCGGGCAGGGCGGGCTCTTCGGTCTGCTCTACGGCCGGTTCTTCTGCAGCTTCTTCAACGGGCTGGGTACGGTCCACGGTGAAGGACTCTGCGGCCAGGGGGGCGACAGCCGAAACGTCCTCAGCCGAAACATCCTCAGCGGGTGTTTCCTCAGCAACTGCGGGGGCTGCTGCATCCTCAGTGTTCAGCTTCTTCTGAGCGTTGGCAACGATGGCGGCCAGAGCAGCTTCCATATCTTCACCAGACTCATCAGACTCGTGGACAGAGGCCTCAGAAATCTCAGATGGTTCGGCGGTGAGCTCTTCAGCCTGCTCAGTTTCGGATTCTACGGTAGCCGCGCCAATGACAGGGTCATTCTCGTAGTCATACTCAAAGTCAGCTTCAACCGGCGCAAACTCAGTCTGGGCAGGCTCGTCAGAAGCTTCAACAGCTTCCTCTGCGTCTTCCTTCTCCTGCACAGAAGCAGCGACGGCAGAACCAGCCGCAGCAGCAAGACCAGCGGCGGTCAGCAGACCCGAAGAGATATCCTCTTCAGCAGCCTCAATTACAGGCTCTTCAGCGACTTCAACAGTAGCCTCAGCCTCGTTCGCAGCCTGCTTCTCGGCGCGCTCCGCCTCAAGCTTACGCTCAATAGCTTCACGTTCAGCCTCAACCGAGTCAACGCTCTGAACAGCAGCTTCCTGAGGCTCATCCTGCGAGGTAGCCTCAGCGGTCGCAACGGATTTAGCCTCGACAGCGGAGCCTTCCAGCAGGAAGCTTTCACTGATAGTCTGACCGTCCGCAGCGCTCAGGTAGGATGCGTGAACCTCCAGGCCGTCGCCCAGATGAGGCTTCAGAGAAACAGCCGCGCGGTTCCAGGTTGCGCCTGCCTGCTGAGCCTCGGTGTACAGCGCGGCAACGGGTGCGAACCAGTCAACGCCGGGCACGACAATGCCGGTTTCAACTTCACGGCCGCGGTGCAGCAGACGGTAGTGCATATCCTCATCAACATGGCGCAGTTCCAGGCTCATGGTGCCCGAACCGCGGGTGTGCATGAGCTCCGTCAGGCTGTAGAGAGCGCGTTCCTTGGGTGGAACGGGCAGGGTTACAGCACTCTCAACGGGCTCCTCAGCGCTGTTTTCTTCCTCAGTAAGTTCAGATGCCAGCAACTCGGGCGCCTCAACGACGGCCTCAATCTGCTCTTCCTCAGCGGCGGTAACAGGCTCTGTATCTTCTGCTAAAGCAGCGGTGAGGTCAACGGTTTCTTCAGTTTCAGCAACCTCAAAAATTTCGGGTGTATCAGCAGTAGCTTCTTCAGCGATTACCTCATCGGAAGCGACCTCGCCGAAAGTCTCCTCATCGCTGTCGAGGGTAATGCCCAGTCGAGCAGCGTAGGCGGCAGCCAAATCATCCAAACCGGCGTTCTGCGCCTCGGTGACAGCTGCGCGGGTGCGGGCAGTCTTCAGGTCTTCTACGGTCAAGGAGTCCTCAGCTACAGATTCAGATGCAGAATAATCGCTCTTGGACTTGTTGTCGGCAGCCTCTCCAACAGCCTCAACAACCTCAAGCTCTTCGCCTCCCTCTGCCTCACTTGCAGTCGCTTCAGCGACCTCAGCAGCAGTAACTTCGGTGTTCTGTGCACGCAGAGCACGCAGATGCTCCTCAAACTGGGAACGGGCGTTCTCTGCTGCGTCCTTCGGTTCCTCGACATCGGCCGATGATGATTCCTTAGCCTCGACAGATGCGCCCTCAGCTTCGGTTTCTTCGTCATCGCGCAGGAACGCGGGGGTAGCGGGCTGAGCAGCCTCAGCAACCGGGGCGGCGTCTTCTTCAACATCCTGGCCCTCAGCTACCTGCTCAGCTTCAACAGGCTCCTCAGATTCCTGGGGGAAAGTACCAAGCGCAGCCAACATGCTACGACGTTCCTGTTCCTCAGTCAGCTCATCAGCAGCGGAAGATTCTTCAACCTTCTCATCGCCGTGCAAGAGGGCACGCTTGAGGTCCTCAACAACGCGGTGCTCTTCGTTCTGCTCTTCGTCGTGGTTCTGGTGGCGTGCGCTTTCAGACTTCACGAAGCGGCGCAGGGAGTCCTCCCACTGCTGCTGTTCCATAATCTTCTGGCTCAGTCGCGCGTTCTTGGGAGCATCTTCGCTTGCCTGTTCCTTCTGGACCTTAGCAGTTTCGGCGCTCTGTTCTTCGCGCGACTGTTCATCCAACTTCTTCTTGCCGATTCCAAAGAAGCTCATTGGGTGTCCTCCTCCGGCGTGCGCCGTGTGATGATGCGCCATTTCCTTCAACCTCCGCAGGTGTGTGGGCACGGGGGCGGGAACATGACGCAGATGTCCTCATAATCCTTTTAATTCTATCGCGTACATAGAGTTTCACCCCGCTACTCGGTGAGAGGTAACGGGGTGAAACTTGTACAGTTTTCAAGGCATAACGCGGTTATAGAGCTGCGCTTTCAAGACTGCAGCATAAGCTTTCAAAAGCTCTTTAGCGTGCCTCATCGCGGATGGGGTTTGCCGCCTTCGCCGCCTTCGCCAACTCAAAACGGACAGCGCGCAGTGCGGTTGCCGCCATAACACGCACACCGATACCGATTGCCTGCTCACTCGGGGCGTAATCGCCCTGATGCAGATCATAGGTGGGGTCACCGGGGGCACGGGTACCCAGACGGAACATGGAGCCGGGAACTTCCTGCAGCATCCAGGCGAAGTCTTCGCCGCCCATGGACTGTTCAACCAGCACAATGGAGTCTTCGCCCAGCTCGGCGCGAGCCGCGTTCTCCAGCATAGTGGTTTCCAGGTCGGTATTGACGACCGGGGGCACACCGCGGATGTGCTCCACTCGCGCCTTCACGCCGAAGGGTACAGCAACCTGTTCGATGACTTCATCCAGCATGTTGCCTGCCTGACGCCAAACCTCAACATCTAGGCAACGCATGGTGCCTGCGAGGTAGCCCTCGGCGGGGATAGCGTTGGGAGCAACACCAGCACTGACCTGACCCCAGGCGACCAGCACGCCCGAACGCACGTCGGTACGGCGGGTCAAGACTGCGGGAACCTGCACAGCAATCTGGCTCATGGCGTAGATGAGGTCCTCTGTCAGGTGCGGGCGGGAAGTATGGCCACCGTGACCGCTCAGATGAATCTTGATGGTGTCAGATGCGCTGGTAATCGCGCCGATGCGGGTACCAATCTGCCCCAGGTCCACCTTCGGATCGCAGTGCAGAGCAAAAGCACGCGGAATGTCCTTGAGCAGACCCTGAGCGATCATCTGTACGGCACCGCCGGGAAGCTGCTCCTCAGCGGGCTGGAAGAGAATGCGGACGCTACGGCCCAGCGGGGTCTTCTCGTTCAGCTCGTGCAGTGCCAGCGCCACACCGAGCATAACGGTCTGGTGAATATCGTGACCGCAGGCATGCATCACGCCGGGGACGGTGGAAGCGTAGGGCAGACCGGTCTGCTCAACAATGGGCAGAGCATCAATATCGGCGCGCAGAGCCACAGCGAAGGGGCCGCTTCCAATATCGACGTAGCAGCCGTTGCCTTCGCAGGCGACGGGGTTCATGCCGGCTTCTCGCAGTCGGTTCATGAGGCGCTCAGTGGTTGCAATTTCGCGGAAGGAAAGTTCCGGGTTGGCGTGCACTTCGCGGCGGAACTGCACGAGGGTACCCATCATGCGCCCCACCCAGTCGTCGAAGACGGGGGTGGACAAATCGTAGCGAGAATTAGCGAAAACCATACACAGTAGAATAACGCCGCCCGCCAAGGTTTACCTACCCGCTGCCTCTTTCTGACAGCTCTCGAGAATATCTATGACTTTATGACAGATTGTGAAGAGTGCTCCTGCCCGCCGAAGCACCGTTCAATGCTCTGCCCCACGATTTGAAGCAGGTCCTTTTCTGTTAAAAATATTCAAGCCGCCACCCGGTGTGGGTGACGGCTTGAATCGTCAATGCTGTATCAGCTGATACCGCGTACTCAGATTAGAGCGAGCGGCTCAGGATTGCCTGCTTCACCTCGGCAATAGCCTTGGTGATCTGGATGCCACGGGGGCAAGCCTCGGTGCAGTTGAAGGTGGTACGGCAACGCCATACGCCTTCCTTGTCGTTGAGGATCTCCAGACGCAGGTCGCCTGCATCATCGCGCGAGTCGAAGATGAAGCGGTGTGCGTTCACGATAGCGGAGGGGCCGAAGTACTGACCGTCAGTCCAGAAGACCGGGCAGGACGAGGTACATGCTGCACAGAGGATGCACTTGGTGGTGTCATCGAAACGTGCACGGTCCTCAATGGTCTGCAGGCGCTCACGCTCAGGCTCATTCGAGTCGTTGATGAAGAACGGCATGATTTCGCGGTATGCCTGGAAGAAGGGCTCCATGTCAACGATGAGGTCCTTTTCGCAGGGCAGACCCTTGATAGGCTCAACGGTAATCGGCTTGGACAGGTCAAGGTCCTTCAGCAGGGTCTTGCAAGCCAGGCGGTTACGGCCGTTGATGCGCATCGCGTCTGAGCCACAGATACCGTGTGCACAGGAGCGGCGGAAGGAGACGGAGCCGTCTACCTCCCACTTGATCTTGTGCAGAGCATCCAGCACGCGGTCGGTGCGGTACATGGTCAGCGGGAATTCATCCCAGTACGCCTCGGAGGAAACTTCCGGATTGTAGCGACGAATCTTGATGACCACATCGTACGTGGGGATGGAATCGGAGTCGCCGCCGGCCATACCCTCAAACAGCTTGACGGATTCCGGTTCGGGGAGTTCGTTTTCAGCCATTTTAGTACTTACGCTCCTTCGGCTCGTAGCGGGTGTAGACAACGGGCTTGGTTTCGAATCGCAGGCCCTTGACACCCTCAAACTCGGATTCGGGGTCGAGGTAGACCATCGAGTGCTTCATGAAGTTGACGTCGTCACGCTTAGGGAAGTCCTCGCGGTAGTGACCACCACGGGATTCCTTACGGTGCAGTGCGCCAACGGACATGACCTTTGCCAGCTCAATCAGGAAGCCGAGCTCAACAGCCTCGAGCAGGTCGAGGTTGAAGCGCTTACCCTTGTCCTGGATGGAGATGTTCTGGTAACGCTCTTCCAGTTCAGCGATGGTTGCCAGTGCTGCGCGGATGGTCTCATCGGTACGGAACACCTGCATGTCAGCTTCCATAGCCTTCTGCAGGTCTGCACGGATAGCGCCGACCTTCTCGGTGCCCTTGCCCTCGAGGATGCCGTTGAGCATATTGAGAACGCGATCTGCTGCATCGTCCGGAACGGGTACAAACTCAGCGGATGCTGCGTACTCTGCTGCCTTGCGACCTGCACGCTTACCGAACACGTTGATGTCCAGCAAGGAGTTGGTACCCAGACGGTTTGCACCGTGGACGGACACACAAGCAACCTCACCAGCTGCGTAGAGACCGGGGATGGTCTCTTCGCTGTTGCGGTAGACCTCGGTCTCGTTGTTGGTGGGGATACCGCCCATTGCGTAGTGCGCGGTGGGGAACACCGGGATGGGCTGGTGGTGCGGTTCCACTGCCAGGTAGGTACGAGCGAACTCGGTGATGTCCGGTAACTTCTCATCGATGTGCGAAGGCTCCAGGTGGGTCAGATCCAGCAGCACGTAGTCCTTGTGAGGACCGCAGCCGCGGCCTTCACGCACCTCGTTTGCCATTGCACGTGCCACGATATCGCGGGGTGCGAGGTCCTTAATGGTGGGTGCGTAGCGCTCCATGAAGCGCTCACCGTCAGCGTTACGGAGAATACCGCCTTCACCACGAGCACCCTCGGTGACGAGAATGCCCAGGCCAGCCAGGCCGGTCGGGTGGAACTGAACGAATTCCATGTCCTCCAGGGGCAGGCCTGCACGCAGTGCGATAGCCATGCCGTCACCGGTGAGGGTGTGTGCGTTGGAGGTGGTCTTGAAAATCTTGCCACAGCCGCCGGATGCGAAAATTACGGACTTAGCCTGGAAGACGTGGACCTCGCCGGTTGCCAGGTCGTAGGAGACGACGCCAGCAGGGCGGGGCTTACCCTCTTCGTCCTTGACCAGGATTAGGTCGAGAACGTAGAACTCGTTGTAGAACTCCACATTGTGGCGAACGCAGTTCTGGTAGAGGGTCTGCAGAATCATGTGGCCGGTACGGTCAGCTGCGTAGCACGCGCGGCGCACAGCAGCCTTACCGTGGTCACGGGTGTGACCGCCGAAGCGGCGCTGGTCAATGCGGCCTTCGGGGGTTCGGTTGAAGGGAAGACCCATCTTTTCCAGGTCGAGCACAGCGTCAATAGCTTCCTTAGCCATGATTTCTGCTGCGTCCTGGTCAACCAGGTAGTCGCCGCCCTTAACGGTGTCAAAGGTGTGCCACTCCCAGTTGTCCTCTTCAACGTTAGCCAGAGCTGCGCACATGCCACCCTGTGCTGCGCCGGTGTGGGAGCGGGTGGGGTATAGCTTGGTCAGTACCGCGGTGCGAACTCGCTGGCCGGCCTCAATGGCGGCACGCATACCTGCGCCACCGGCACCGACGATCACTACATCGTACTTATGTACCTGCATGATGTTCTTTCTGTGTTTTAGATGTTTTCGTTTGTCTCGAATACGTCGCCGTTAGCGTGCCGAGCAGAAGCTGGGGAGCAGTTCAGCCGCTGCGCCGGAGGGGCAGGGATCGAACGCGAAGATGGTGAGGGTACCAACCAGCAGGACGAATGCGCATGCTGCGAAAAGGATAACCTTCAGCCAAACGCGCAGGCGGTCCTTCTCAGCGTAGTCATCAATGATGACTCGGATGCCGTTTGCACCGTGCAGCATAGCCAGCCAGAGCAGCAACAGATCCCAGACCTGCCAGAAGGGGTTAGCCCACTTACCGCCCACGAAGCCGAAGTCGATGGCGTGGATGCCGTCACCGACCATGAGGTTGGAGAAGAGGTGGCCGAAAATTAGCACGACGAGTACGATGCCGGACAGGCGCATACCGAGCCAAGCGAACATCTCAAAGTTATTGCGCTTGGAGGAGGAGCGGTTGTATTTTACGCCGTCGATGCGGTTATCACGCAGACGGGGTACATAGGTGCGGGGCTTGAGCGGAGTAGCCATTGTTTAGTGACCTCCCATGTGCGAGAAAACGATCGGCAGGTGGCGTGCGGCGAAGCCAGCAACGGTAATTGCCCAGAGGAAAAGCACAACCCAAAGAATCTTGATGTGCGTGTAGGTTGCCTTCTGGCTGATTTCGACGTTGCCGTCCTTGTTCTTCGCCTGAATGTGCTCCACGTGCGAGTTGGTTGCCTTACTCCAGAAGTCAATGAGGATAATACGAATACCGTTGAACGCGTGGTAGACGATGGCGGCGACAAGGGCGGTTTCACCCAGACCCATGATGGGGTTCTTGTACAGGCTCAGTACGCCATTGTAGGCCTCCGGAGAGATACGCACGACGGCAGTATCCAGGATATGTACAAGAAGGAAGAAGAAAATCGCGATACCGGTAATGCGATGAGCAACCCAGGACCACATGCCCCAGCGGCCGCGGTAAAGGGTTCCTTTAGAACCATTCAACACTGAATAACCTCCTGCTGCGACGGTGAGCGTCTGGGTTCTGGTGCCGCAATTTTAGACCCCAGCTTCCAGGCACAGCTGTGTGCTCACCGACTGCTTTTGTTCGTCTGTTACTTCCAAGATATCAGGTAAATTCACAGCTTATTGACACCCTGTTCGGGGTTTTTTTACAGCTTCTAAAAGTGAATTAGGGCATATTTTTCTTGCGATACCGTCTACTCCCCTCTGTTTGTGCGGAACTTACCTTATCCTAACCTCAAACATCACAACACTGAGAGTCCCCTGACACTTTCTGCCAAAACGTAAAAGAATTCGATATATGACAAATTCACAAGCTATTCTTGAATCGATGAATACTGCACTCACTCGATTCCGCCCGCTCATTCCCGCTGGCGGTGTTGGCTCCCGTTTGTGGCCTCTATCCCGCGCACATGCCCCGAAATTCCTGCTCGACCTCACTTCGTCGGGCAATTCCCTGCTGCGTGATACCTACGACCGTCTCACCAATCTCAGCAACGGCTCCGTCATGGTAGTTACCGGCACTTCGCACACCAATGCGGTCACCCAGCAGATTCCTGAACTGCGTGCCGCTGACCTGGTACTGGAGCCCTCCCCCAAGGATTCGGCCGCCGCTATCGGCCTGGCTTGCGCTATCATCCATCGCCGCGAACCGGACGCCATCATCGGCTCCTTCGCCGCTGACCATGTGATCAGCCCCGTGGATGAATTCCACCGTGTGGTGACCGAAGCTGTCATCACCGCAGCAACCGGCAAGATTGTTACCATCGGCATTACTCCCACCGAGCCCTCCAGCGCGTTTGGCTACATCCACGCCAGCGAGTCCCTGGGCATTGAGGACGCCCCCAATGCTCAGGCTGTGGACACCTTCGTGGAGAAGCCCGATGCCGCTACCGCACAGAAGTACCTGGATTCCGGTGAGTATACCTGGAACGCAGGCATGTTCGTAGCACCGGCGGCCCTGATGCTCAAGCACCTCGAGGCGAACGAGCCCGAGCTGTACGCGGGCATCATGGAAATTGCTAACGCTTGGGACACCCCCGAGCGTGAGGCTATTATGGACCGCGTCTGGGAGACCCTGCCCAAGACCGCTATCGACTACGCCGTGGCTGAGCCCGCAGCAGCAGCAGGCGACGTTGCAATGGTTCCCGGCTCCTTCAGCTGGGATGATGTGGGAGACTTCGATGCTGTGGCACGCCTGAACACCGAGAAGAGCGGCGAAGAGCTGACCATTCTCGGCGAGAAGGATAACGTTATCAACCACGGTTGCTCCGGAATTATTGTCGCGAACACCGACCGCAAGATCTCTATCATTGGCCTCGACGATATCGTTGTGGTGGATACCCCCGACGCGCTGTTGGTCGCTCCCCGCTCCAAGGCACAGGCTGTCAAGGATGCAGTGGGTGAGGTCAAGGCGCGAGGCCTGAACAATCTCCTCTAAATTTTTGCCCCCGCGCAGATACTTAAACCCTGCTCGAGCAAAAGATACCTCTAAGAAACCGGCTCTCTTCTTTTCGGAGGGGAGCCGGTTTTCTTATGCCTCGATGACTATGCCCCGTTGGGTCATTTCGCAGGTGGGTTCAAGGCATTTACCTAGTGGGGCACGAAAGAACGCTCTCTGTAACCGGGTGGGAGCAACAGAATGCCTTACGCATCCCGCATAGACTACACTTCCAGACTCTGACACACCAAGAACCACCCCATATAGAGAATCATTCTCATGTTACTCTTGGTAGATGCACATGACCCGTAAGTTTTTCCTCACCCGCGCCGGCACATTCGGCGCAGTAGCTGCACTCACCCTGACCGCATGCGGTGCCCAAACCACCCAGAACGCACAGACCAGCCCCAGCGCCTCCACCTCCACGAGTACTACCCCCGCACCCATCACCGAAGGCAAGGGGGCGGCAAGCCGCGTCGCTATCACCTACGACGGCGGCGTGTTCGTCTACGACGCCAAGGACATGAAGCTGCTCGCAGACATCCCTAAGGAAGGCTTTCTGCGCCTCTCCGATGCTGGCAATAATCGCCACCTCGTCGTTGCAGACGGTAACAGCTACACCTTCCTGGACACCGGCGTATGGTCCGTAGCGCACGGCGACCATTCACACTACTACACCACGTCCCCATCCCTGTCTTCACTGTCTCTTGTGGCTGACCATACCAGTCACGTCATCAAGGACAACGGCAAGGTCACGGCATTCGCTGACGGCACCGGTTCCTTCGCGGTATACGACCCGGCAAAGCTGACCCATGATAAGCGCACAGTTTCCTCGCTGGAGACCACCACCGTCACCCTGCCGCAGCCGCACCACGGCTTCGCAATCCCGCTACCCAACGACCAGTACCTGGTAGCGGTTGGCGACTCGAAGACCCGCACTGGTGCCGCTGTTGTGGACGCTCAGGGCAAGACCGTCACCGAGAGCCCCGCTTGCCCCGGCGTTCACGGTGAAGCCATCGCCAAGGACGGCGCATTCTCCATCGGCTGCTCCGACGGCGCGCTCATTTATAAGGATGGCAAGTTCACCAAGATCACTAACCCCGAGGACCCGTACTCGCGTTCCGGCAACCAGTCTGGCAAGGCTGACTCCCAGTACGTTCTGGCGGACTACAAGACCGACAAGGACGCTAAGCTGGAGCGCCCCGAGAAGTTCTCCATTATTGACACTGTTGCGGCAACCCGTACCGTCTATGCCCTGCCTTCTGGTGTGAGCTACACCTTCCGTTCGCTGGCTCGCGGCCCTCAGGGTGAGGCTCTGTTGCTGACCACTGACGGCAAGCTGCGTATCTTCGATCCGGCAACCGGCGCTGAACTGGGCTCTGTACAGCTCATGGAGGCGTGGACCGAGTCTGAGACATGGCAGGACGAGCGTCCGGCTCTGTGGGTGGACGGTAAGACCGCCTACGTGACCGACCCGGCGGCCAAGAAGCTCATTGCGGTATCCCTGTCGAACCCAGTAGCGCCAAAGGAGCTGATGAGCGTGGAGCTTCCGAAGACCCCGAACGAGATTCTGGGTGTCTCTTCCTCGCACGCTGCACCGGTTGAGTCTGAGGCGCACGGCGCTGCTTCCTCCTCGGCTTCAGCTGACACGCACGAGTCCGGCGAGGCTCACGAGGGCCACTCCCACTAGGGCTCTCACGCTGAGATAAACCTAGCGAAAATATTAAGAGAGATGCGACCGATAACTTATCGGTCGCATCTCTCTTAATGTATATCAGGTTTATACGCCAGCTACTAACGCAGCGGCAGGACCCTCATCTCTTCCCAGTCCTGCCCGTCGTAGGAGTAGCAGTGCAGGTGATCCACAGTGAAAGTACGCTGCTCAGCGGGCAGAGCGTCAAACACCTCAAGGGCGTTCGCCACCTGCTCCTGCGTGAGCCCGTGGCCTAAGGTCACGTGCGGCACATAGGGAAATGACGCCGCACCGGTACCGAATAGCTCAACCAGCTTCTGGTGAATCTGCTCGAACTCGGCCTTACCCGCCTCCAGGTTCAGGTACTCCACCTCGGTTACCGGCCGGAAGGAGTGTACCGAACCCCAGCGTGCCTCAAAACGCGGCATGTCCAGCGCCTCGCGGAACTGCGGGGACTGCACCGCAACCAGTAGAGACTCGTTCAGCTCCGTCAGGTACACGGTCACGTGGGTGCTGATAGGCGCCACCGCACCACCGGCTACCGCGCGCTTCCACTCTTCCAGGCGCTGAACATTCTCACCGCTCACGTGCGCAATAACGCTCAGGTAGCGGCGGCCAGGTTTCAGGGTCGGGGATACAGGAGCCGTCGTGGGGCTCGAAGAGTTCTCTTGTGCTGTCATCTCAATCGTGCAGGTCATGCAGCGCCTCAGCCAAACTGGCTGAACAGCGCGCTAGATTGCGGCGGCAGGCAAGAAGCCAACCTTCTTGTACACGTTCTCAATGGTGACCGTAGCGATCTCACGGGCAGCGGATGCGCCCACAGCCAGCAGGCGATCCAGCTCGGCGGGGTCGTCCATCAGCTCGAGGGTACGCTCACGCACCGGGGTGAGGCGCTCCACCACGATATCGGCAAGGTCAACCTTCAGGTGGCCGTACATCTTGCCTTCGTAGCGTGCCACGATTTCGTCGATTCTCTCGCCGGTCATTGCCGAGTAGATGGAGAGCAGGTTGGAGACGCCGGGCTTAGCCTCGCGGTCGTAGGCGATGACGGAGCCGTCATCGGTCACGGCGGACTTAATCTTCTTCTGGGTTGCCTTGGGAGTGTCCAGAAGCTTGATTAGGCCCTTGTCCGTGGCTGCAGACTTGGACATCTTCGAGGTCGGGTCCTGCAGGTCATAAATCTTAGCGGTTTCCTTCAGAATCACCGGCTCGGGCACCACGAAGGTCTCACCGAAACGGGAGTTAAAGCGCTGAGCCAGGTTACGGGTCAGCTCCAGGTGCTGACGCTGGTCCTCGCCCACGGGCACGCCGTCCACCTGGTAGAGCAGAATGTCGGCAGCCATCAGAATCGGGTAGGTGAACAGACCCACGGAGGCATTCTCAGCACCCTGCTTCTGGGACTTGTCCTTGAACTGGGTCATTCGGGACGCCTCACCAAAGCCGGTGAAGCAGTTCAGAACCCATGCCAACTGGGCGTGCTCGGGCACGTGCGACTGTACGAACAGCGGGGTGCGGGTCGGGTCAATGCCAGAGGCGATATACTGCGCCGCGGTCAGGCGGGTACGCTCACGTAGCTCCTCGGGGTTCTGAGGAACGGTGATGGCGTGCATATCCGGGATGAAGAACAGACATTCGTTATTCGGGTCGTCCTGCAACGCCACCCAGTTGTTCACAGCACCAATGTAGTTACCCAGGTGCATCGAATCAGCCGACGGCTGCGCACCCGAGTAGATACGCGCCTTCTGCTGAGAGGCATTAGGGATGAGGGATTTATCCGGCTTCTTTTCGTCTGCCATAGTTATTTCCTGTGCAGTTCTTCCTGTGCGGTGCTACGGACGGTGCAGCACATCTTCAAAAACTTATCTGTACGTGGGTACACGTCTTACTCACCGATACGGTAGTCAACCACCAGCGGCGCGTGGTCGCTGAAACGCTCATCGTAGCTTGCCGCGCGATCCACGACCGCTTCCACGGCGCTTTCGGCAAGCGCCGGGGTCGCCATATGGTAGTCAATACGCCAGCCTGCGTCATTATCGAACGCCTTACCGCGGTAAGACCACCAGGTGTAGGGACCGGGCACCTGACCCGCCAGCTCACGAGCCACATCGCGGTAGCCGATATCACCGAAGAAACGGTCAAAGTAAGCGCGTTCCTCCGGCAGGAAGCCGGCACGCTTCTGGTTAGCCTTCCAGTTCTTAATGTCCAGCTCAGTGTGGCCCACATTCAAATCGCCCACGATGAGCACGTGGTCCGAGTGCTTTGCCAGCTCAGGCATGCGCACCAGCATGCGCTCCAGGAAGCGGTACTTATCGTCCTGCTTCTGGGTGCCGACCTCACCGGAGTGAACGTAGGCGCTGACCACCGTCAGGGTCTTACCGTTGGGTAGAACATAGTCTGCCTCAACCCAGCGGCCCGAATCATCAAAGTACTCTTCGCCAATATTCGAGCGGGTTGCTACCGGCTGGTTCTCTAGGACTTCACCGGCTGAGTTCGGGGTGCGGCGGGTCGCCACCAGCACGCCGGCACGGCCCTTCGCAGCAGCCTCCGCGTGCAGAATATGCCACTGGGATTCGTCCAGCAGCTCACGCACGATAGCGTCGGGGGCGCGCACCTCCTGCAGACAGAGGATATCGATGTCACGGCTCGCCAACCACGCCGCCATGTCCTTCTTATAGGCGGCTCGGATACCGTTCACATTCACGCTTGCCACGCGAAGCAGACCGCTCGGGCGTGGTGCAGGGGTGTTAGAAAAATGCATAGTCTTAATTATGCCAGTTTGAGGGAAGAGAATTTTTCACTTGTACGCGTTTTTTATCTGGCTGAACAGTAAACTATTGGGTGATGAATTCACACTCTTCACAGACCACCGACCACGGTGCCCCCTCACATTCTGCAGGCACCACCTCATCCGAAAGTACTGCTCACAACGCTGAGAGCCGCTACGAGCTACCCCCGATTCCCGGCCCTAAGTACGAGCAGGTTATCCACTACATTGAGCAGCGCTATATTATTCCCGGCAAGCCCGGCGATAAGCTGCCCACCGAGCGCATGATTCAGCAGAACTTTGGGGTGAGCCGCCAGACGGTTCGTAGCGCTCTAAAGGTTCTGATTGAACGCGGCCTGCTCTACAACCTGCAGGGCTCCGGCACCTATGTTGCCGAGCGCACCGACGCCACCTACATTCCGCGCGTGGGCACCTTCGTTGATGATATGCGCCGCCGCGGTTTTGGGGGCTCCACCCGCATGATTGCGACCCGCTGGATGGACGCCACCGAAGAAATCTCCACCCATCTGTCCGTGCCGGTGGGCGAGCAGGTGCTGTTCGTGTGCCGTCTGCGTCTTGCCGACCGCGAAGTCATTGGCTTTGAGCGTTCCTACTTTGTGAAGGCCGCTGCAAGCAGCACCCTGGACACTATGATGGCGGAAATGTCCGGCGCTTCAAGCTCCTTCGACCAGCTTGCTGACATCCCCAACGCCATTAAGCACGCCCGCGTACGCATCAGTGCAGCACTCTTCACCGACGCCGACGCCGAGGCGTTCAACCACCAGGTTCCCGTGGGCGAGGCGGCGTTCAAGGTCTGCACGACCGGCTACGCCGAAGAAGGTAGCCCAGTCGAGTACTCAGAGACCCTGTATCTTGCCGATGCCTACTTCTACGAGATGATTCTCTAGCATCTGCCTTTTTCTCTTGTGATGATAGTGTGAAGGGCGGTGCCCCAGTAGATTGTTCTACCGGGGCACCGCCCTTTTGAGATATCAGCTCTGAAATACTGCGAGCCTTATGCCGCCTGACGCTCCGCAGTCTCAACCACGTTCACCAGCAGCTCCGCGCGGGTCATCGGACCCACACCGCCGGGGTTCGGAGAAACCCAGGATGCCTTCTGCGCAGCCTCCGGGGAGACGTCGCCGAAGAGCTTCTTTTTGCCGGTCTCCGGGTCCTCAGCGCGGGAAACACCAACGTCCAGCAGGATTGCGCCGTCCTTGACCTGGTGAGCCTTCAGCACGTGCGGAACACCCACAGCAGCGACAATGACGTCAGCCTCGCGCAGTACCTCGTCCAGGTTCTCGGTACCGGTATGCGCCAGGGTTGCGGTCGCATTCACCTCGCGGCGGGTCAGTAGCAGACCCAGCGGGCGGCCCACGGTAATGCCGCGGCCGAGCACCACAACGTTCTTACCGTTCCAGTCGATACCGTGGCGCTTGACCAGCTCAATGACACCGTTAGGGGTGCAGGGTAGCGGGGAATCGAGCGGCTCAGAAACGTTCAGCACAAGCTTGCCGAGGTTGGTCGGGTGCAGGCCGTCAGCGTCCTTCTCAGGGGCGATACGCTCCAGCACGCGGTTCGTGTCCAGGTGCTTGGGCAAGGGCAGCTGCACAATGTAGCTGGTGCACGCCGGGTCATTATTGAGCTTATCGATTTCTGCGTCGAGCTCCTCCTGGGTGATGTCACCGGGCAGGTCCAGGCGGATGGAGTTAATACCGATCTCTGCACAGTCGCGGTGCTTAGCGCCCACGTACGAGCGAGATGCCGGGTCGTCACCGACCAGGACGGTACCCAGGCCGGGAGTAATACCCTTAGCCTTGAGCGCCTCGACGCGCTCCTTCAGCTCCGCCTTAATGGCTGCGGCGGTTGTGTTACCGTCTAGAATCTGAGGCATTGTTTTCCTTCCATAGGTTGTGGCGGGTTCGCCGAAACGGACGATCTATGTGTTGGGTTCTAGGGTGTGTACCTAGCAGGTACCGCTCCCCTGCTACATCCTTCAATGGATGTAGCAGGTAGAGCGGCAAAAGTAAGAGGGCGAAATAAACCCGTCCGCTCAGCATCCATTGGGAATATTAAGCGAACGGGGTCATTCATGGGTCTACCAGTTCTCGCTGCCCTGGTAGAGGGGGTACTTAGCGCAGAGTGCATCAACACGGGCACGCAGAGCGGCAATATCCGGGTTCGGCAACAGCACCGAAGCGATAATGTCAGCTACCTCGGTGAAGCCCTCAGCATCAAAGCCGCGGGTTGCCAGCGCGGGGGTACCGATACGCAGACCGGAGGTCACCATCGGCGGGCGCGGGTCGTTCGGCACAGCGTTACGGTTAACGGTAATACCGGCATCATGCAGCAGATCTTCTGCTTCCTTGCCATTGAGGGCATGGTCGCGCAGGTCAACGAGCACCAGGTGAACGTCGGTACCGCCGGAGGCGATCGCAACGCCTGCGTCCTTCATGTCCTGCTGTAGCAGGCGGTTCGCCAGGATCTGTGCGCCCTCAACGGTACGCTTCTGACGGTCCTTGAACGCGTCAGATGCGGCAACCTTGAACGCGGTAGCCTTCGCAGCGATCACGTGCATGAGCGGGCCGCCCTGCTGACCGGGGAACACTGCGGAGTCAATCTTCTTCTTCAGCTCCTCGGTGCAGAGGATGAAGCCGGAGCGGGGACCGCCCAGGGTCTTGTGCACGGTGGAGGAGACCACGTGTGCGTGCGGGACGGGGTTCGGGTGCAGCCCCGCAGCCACCAGGCCGGCAAAGTGAGCCATGTCCACCCACAGGTACGCGCCGATTTCGTCAGCAATCGCGCGGAACGCAGCGAAGTCCAGCTGACGGGGGTATGCGGACCAGCCGGCAATAATGACCTTGGGGCGCTCAGCCAGAGCCAGTTCACGCACCTGCTCCATGTCAACGCGGCCGGACTCATCCACACCGTACGCCACAACGTTGTACAGCTTGCCGGAGACGTTCAGCTTCATTCCGTGGGTCAGGTGGCCACCGTGTGCCAGGGACAGACCCATGATGGTGTCGCCGGGAGTCAGCAGTGCGTGCATGACGGCGTTGTTCGCCTGCGCACCGGAATGGGGCTGAACGTTGGCGTGCTCGGCGCCGAAGAGTTCCTTCACGCGGGAAATAGCGAGAGACTCAACAATATCGACGTATTCACAACCACCGTAGTAGCGGCGGCCTGGGTAACCCTCAGCGTACTTGTTGGTCAGTACCGAGCCCTGGCTTTCGAGGACGGCACGGGGGACGAAGTTCTCGGATGCAATCATCTCGAGGGTGTTCTGCTGGCGCTTGCGCTCCAGCTCAATGGCTTCTGCAACCTCGTGGTCGAGGTCGGCGAGGGGCATCTCGAGGATCTTCTGCTCGGACATTACGCTCCTGGGAGTGTTTTTGCGTTATCTTTGGTCGCTCATCATTGAGGCTGCCGCGGCGTACGCCGGGCGGTCTTCAGGAGGCGTCGGGCGCCTCCAGTTGAAAACCCTGAATGAAAAAATATGAGCTACACCTCATAATACCGTAAAGCCCGCTTTCCTTCGAGAAGGAAAACGGGCTTTACAAAGCATCACGATGAAGTTTTTACGCCGCCACAGCAGGGCATATAAACCGCCCTTTAGGCTTATCGGCGACAGCTAAGAGGGCCTACACACCCTACGCCTGACGCAGGATAGCAGAAGCATACTCCAGGTACGCCTCACGAGCGCTCTCCTTCTTACCGCCAGCCACCAGCTGGGTCTGCACCACGTAACCGGTCAGCACGGACAGCACCGCGGCACCGATAACGGTCAGCCACTCTTCAAGTTCCTCTTCGGCGAAGTCCAGCTCAGCGGCACCCCAGGCGCGGTAGCGTTCCAGGGACTGATCGCGCAGGTAGCTCAGCTGTTCAGACACCACGGTCGCCAGCTGCGGCATTGCCACAGCCTCGCCCCAGGTGACGAGCAGGTGACGGCGAATCTTGGGGGTGTCCAGCACCTTCAGGCACCCGAACACGTAGTCCCAGGGTTGTTCGGCGCGGATGCGGTCGAAAGGCGCCATGTCCATGCGGGCTGCCGCCAGGATAATCTCATCCTTGGAGGAGAAGTGGTTATAAATCGCTCCAGCAGACAGGCCGGTGGCCGCAATAATGTCGCTCATCGAAGCCTTCTGATAACCGTGCTTGATGAAGCATTCGCGGGCGGTCTCTACAATCTGAGAACGCCTGTTCTTTTTGTATTCTTCGCTGACTTTAGGCACACCCTAATCCTAGCGAACTTTTGGCCAATCCGTACGTATCATGGTCACCATTGACGCACTCTTATGCGCAAATCCCGTGCAAAATAGAGCAAAAATTCTATAAATACGGTTGCCCATAATACGGATGCACCATCGCGGATGCCCCAACACGAATATCCCAGGTGGAGAGCACGAAAAAGCGGGGCATCCCAGGCTCCCCGAAGGTTCACCCCAGAATACCCCGCTCACAGCGGGTAGCTCAGCGCATGCTGAGCCCGCTACACATTTTTAGTGGAAGAAGTGGCGGGTACCGGTCAGGTACATGGTCACGCCAGCATCCTTAGCCGCTTCGATAACTTCCTCGTCGCGGATCGAACCGCCCGGGTGCACAACGGCACGCACGCCAGCGTCCAGCAGCACCTGCAGGCCGTCAGCGAAGGGGAAGAACGCATCGGATGCGGCAACCGCACCGCGGGCACGCTCGTTACCTTCACCGCCAAGAGTGTTCGCACGCTCCACCGAGAGCTTGCAGGAATCCACGCGGTTCACCTGGCCCATGCCGATGCCCACAGCGGCACCGTTATCGGCAAGCAGAATAGCGTTGGACTTGGGCGAACGCAGTGCACGCCACGCGAACTCGAGGTCGCGCAGGGTTGCCTCATCAGCTGCCTCACCGGCAACCAGGGTCCAGTTCTTCGGGTCGTCGCCCTCAGCCTGCAGGCAGTCAGCTTCCTGGAAGAGTGCGCCACCGGAAATGGGGCGGTACTCGATGGTCTCGCGGGCAAAGTTCTCGGGCAGAACCAGCAGGCGCAGGTTCTTCTTCTCGCGCAGAATCTCCAGCGCCTCGGGCTCAAAACCGGGAGCCACAATCACCTCGGTGAAGATGCCCTTGACGGTCTGAGCCATAGCGGCAGTCACCGGGCGGTTAGCAGCAATCACGCCGCCGTATGCGGACAGCGGGTCGCAAGCATGCGCCTTCGCGTGAGCGTCCGCAATCGGGTCAGCCGCACCGGGGGTTGCCACGGCAATACCGCAGGGGTTATTGTGCTTGATAACGGCAACAGCAGGCTCGTCGAAGTCGTAAGCGGCACGCAGAGCAGCGTCAGCATCAACGTAGTTGTTGTAGCTCATCGCCTTACCGTGCAGCTGCTCTGCCTGAGCAATGCCGGGGGCAGCAGCGGGGTCAGAGTACAGGGCAGCACGCTGGTGCGGGTTCTCGCCGTAACGCAGGGTCTCGCTGCGCTCGAAGCCCAGGCCGGCGTACGGGGGCCAGAAGTTAGCGTCCTCATCCTGCAGGAACTGGGATGCAGTCCAGGTAGCCACAGCGGTATCGTATGCGGCGGTGTGGGCGAATGCGCCAGCAGCAAGGCGGCGGCGCTCATCCAGGCAGAAGCCACCGTTCTTAGCAGCCTCAACGGTGCGCGCGTAGTCGGCGGGGTCCACCACAATGGCCACAGCGTCGTGGTTCTTCGCCGCAGCGCGAACCATCGAAGGGCCACCAATATCGATCTTCTCAATGATGGCGTCCTGACCGGCACCTGAAGCAACTGTCTCAACGAAGGGGTACAGGTTCACGACCACCAGGTCGAATGCCTCAACATCCAGCTCGTCGAGGGTGTCAATGTGCTCCTGCTTGCGGCGGTCAGCCAGAATACCGGCGTGGATGCGCGGGTGCAGGGTCTTCACGCGGCCTTCGAGGCACTCGGGGAAACCGGTGACTTCGGTGACCTCGGTGACGGGTACGCCTGCTGCCGCGATAGTGGATGCCGTGGAGCCGGTGGAGACCAGCGCGACGCCAGCCTCGTGCAGGCCGCGGGCGAACTCCTCCAGACCGGTCTTGTCGTAGACGGAAATGAGGGCGCGGCGCAGGGGCACGCGATTGAGCTCAATGAGAGACACAAATACTCCGATGCTTTAGACGTGCACGCCGGATCTCGGCGGCACAGCTGGTGGATGGACGTAGCCTGCCAGGATAGACAGGATATGTGTGGGGGTATTCCCCGCCGTTGTGCACCTTCCCCTCATGGGTACTCGGGTGCCACAACGGAACGTATGTGGGCAGCGGGGTTTGAGCTCGGCTCATTCCGCCGCGGATTATTGAGTAGGCGGATTTAGCTGTCGGATCCAGCGCTATGGGATTCAGCCAGGGATGCGATGGTCTGCACAAGCAGGCGGCGCTCCTGCACCTTAATGCGTTCGTGCAGGGTCTCTTCGGTGTCGTCATCCAGAACGGGCACTGCCGCCTGGGCGAGGATGGGGCCGGTGTCAACGCCCGCATCCACAAAGTGGACGGTCAGGCCGGTAATCTTCACACCGTGCGCCAAGGCATCACGCACGCCGTGCGCACCCGGGAAGGAGGGTAGCAGAGCGGGGTGGGTGTTAATAATGCGGTTGCTAAAACGCTCGACCAGCTGCGCGTCAACAATGCGCATGAAGCCAGCGAACACAATGTAATCGGGGGTGTAGGAAGCGATCTTTTCTTCCAGCGCGCGGTTCCAGGAGGGGCGGTCGGCGTAGTTGCCGGGTTGCACCAGGAAGGTGGGTACACCCGCCGCCTGGGCACGTTCAATGCCCAGACAGGGCTTGTCGGCACCCACTGCCGCAATGTCGAGGGGAAGCTCGCCCGCTGCTACAGCGTCGAGGATGGACTGAAGATTCGTTCCGGATCCGGATACCATAACCACAATTCGCACCCCACTAGTATAACCCGTCTCACACTCTTATCCAAAGGGAGTAAGAGGTTCACAACACACCCAAAGCCCAAAGGCGAGCATAAAGAAACCCCCGGCGGGACAAATCCTCACAGGGGTTCACCGGGCGCAAACTCAACAGGTCGCTAACTCAATAGGTCACGGGCAGACAGGGCGGTACCCTTATAGGTATGTCTACTCCCCCGCAGAACACTCCGAACGACACCCCGCAGCAGCCCACCCCGAACAACGGTGCACCCCAGAACCAACATGTTCCGCCGCGAGCGCCTCAGCAGGCACCGCAGAACATGATGCCGCAGCCTCGGGGACCTCAGGGCAAGAAGCCGCGCAAGCCCATCGACCCGGGTGAACAGCAGAGAGCAAATATTCGCACCGCGTTCATGCTCATTGTTGCCGCGCTGGTGATTTTTGCGGCGTCTTCCTTCGTGCTCTCCACGATGCCGCTTTTCTTGGCGCTCTTCCTCTTCGCGCTCGCCGGCATCACCTTGAGCATTATTGCGATCGTGCGCACCGCAGTCTACCGCGGCCCCTGGTTCTTCTACATTGCCGCGGGCGTCAGTATCATCTACGGCGCCATGACTCTGCTCGGCGGCATGGGCCTCGCCTTCATACCCGGCGCGCAGGAATACCGTGAGTGCCGAGCCTCCGCACTAACCCAAACCGACAGGTACACCTGCGATGAGAAGTTCCAGGGCACGATGGACAAGCTCACCGGCGCGTCCAGTCCTTATTCCGCGCGCTAAGAATGCAGTGCGCTAGTTCTTCTCGCGCGCGTTAGAACCATGGCCGCTAGAGTCCTGGGACTTCGAGGAGCTGACATCCAGCGGGGACAGCTCCACGGTAGACGCCTCATCGGTCACCAGCGGAAGCACGCCGGTCTGGCTACGGACCCCAAAGATGCGCTTCATCGCCTGATCAGCAGAGAGAACATCCAGCTCGCGATCCACAAAGTCGCGCTCTGAATCATTCTTCTGCTTCTTGCGTGCCGCCTTAGCTGCCTTCTTCGCCTCGCGCTTCTGCTCACGCTCATACGCACGGTGGTCGCCGGCACGATCCCGAGCAGAATCCTGCGCTGCGGCGGGCTGCTCAAGACCAAAGCCGAAGTACGCCATGATGCGGCTCGCGCGACCCTTCGAACGCGGCGCCTGCTCTGCGGGCTCTTCGACAGCGCCCTCACGCTCAACTACTACAGGTTCAGTAGCCTCGTAGACGGGCTCCTGAATCAGCTCGCGGGTCTCCTCATCGGAGGGGTCATGAGCGTACAGAGCGGAATCATAGGCAGTGTGTTCATAAGTAGCGTGCTCGCTAGAGGCAGGCTCAACAGATGCTTCGATACTCTCGTAATCCTCAGCATGCGCAGAGTCCAGGTCACCGACCTGCTGAACGGCCTCAATAGGCTCGTACTCCTCAGCGGAGCTCTCTTCAGTAGTAGCTTCTTCGGAGACAGAATCCTGTGCAGCGTTCGCAGTGGATTCTGCTTCTACAGGCTCTTCAGCCGCCTCTTCGCGCTCTGCAATAATCTCAGCGAAAGCGTCCGCCGCCGCACGCTGCGCTAGCTGCTCAGTTGCCTCCACCGGGACGGCAACCACAGGCTCCTGCGGATGCACCGGAACATGACCGGTCGCCACCTCAGATACAACAGACTGCTCAGATACCATAGACAGCTCGGCCTCAACAACGTTCTCAGAAGTCTGCACACGTGCCACCTTCTCAGCTTCACGCTCTGCAGCTTCACGTTCGGCGGCTTCCTCAGCCTCACGCTGCGCACGCTCCGCGCGCTCCTGGGCACGCTGCTCACGACGCTGCGCAAAACGCTCACGACCCCGTGCAAAATGCTCACGGGTCGAGGCAGTAAAACTCATCAGACGCTCACCCAGGTTCGGGCTCTCATCCGCAAAACGAGGCAGCTCACGACTGCTATCCGGCACCAGGGCGCGGCTCAGCAACATACCGAAAGTCACGCCTGCACCCACAGTCAACGCGGTATGCACCGCAAAGGTCAGCGGCTCAGCACCAACCTCCGTAAAACGGCCAATACCCAGAGAACCGTACGAAATCCAGCCCAACCATAGGGCACCAAACGAGGTCAGAATACCGGTCATCACGCCCAGCACCACGGCAGAAATCAGCGCAGACAGCGGGCGGAACGGAACCTTCAGAGCAACCCACTCATCCAGGTGATCCTCACCCTCACGCAAGAACCACCAGCCAGCAATCGTACCGGCACCCAGCGGCACCAGCAGACCCACCAGACCGAACGCACCCATCGACTCGGGCACAGCACCCAAAATCGGAAGGATCGGCAAAGTACCAGCATCACTACTGGTCAAACCAACCGAGGTGCCCGCACCAAAAGAGAAACCGGCACCGGTCGACCATGCCATCGCATAAATCACCAGGTTTGGCAAGAAACCCAGCTGCAGCAGAGTCACCGCAGTATCACCCACAGCACCCGCGTGCAGCTCCTGGTAGGTGGCAATAATCTGCGACCAGCCCGCCAAAATACCGATGCCCAAAAGCACCGCACCCAGACCAATCAGCGCAACAAAAGCAACCACCGCAGCACGCACCACAGCCCAGGCGTACGAACCCGCCCAACGCGAATACTGACTCATCTGCGAAATCTGCTCCGCGGTATCAACCCCCACCATGCGCGAGAGCGAACGCGCCTCACGGTAGCCGCCCCACATCAGACCAGCCACCACAATACCCAAAGGCACCAGGGCAGCATTCAACGCATGAAGAGGCTGCGGATGCGGGCTCGCCCAACCGTACATCACCGAACTAATCAGCGCATAGGTGACCGAACCAGACAGCACCGGAATCAAAAACTCGCCCTCATACGAGGCGCGCGCCAGGCGACGACCCGAACGATAACAGAGCATCAGAGGCAGAATACTCAAACCCAGAGGCACCAGCGTCATCGTGCCGGTAGAAGCACCAAAAGCTGCCGTAAGGTCTAAAGGAACACCGTGAATCAGAAGCCACAGGTGCGCCGACATGGCGGCCACGGAGGAGAACTCCATGTCGCCAAAACCCTTGGTCGCCCACACGGCAGACATCGCCGCAAACACTGCAACAGCAGAGCACAGGGCAGTAACAATTAGCTCAACAACACCCTGAAGCCACAGAGGCATGGGCATGGAATAACGCGAGATAGGTGAGGTGCTTTTCATCGTCCTTCAATCATGCCACGAATTAACAACGAAACCCGCCTTCGAAATAACACTCAAAAGCGGGTTCTCACAACTATTCGCACAGGGATGCACGCAAGGACGCGTATCCGGCAAAGTTTTACTCCTCAGTCCACGGGTTGGAAGCCTGAACACCCCAGGCGCGGTACACCTGAGCTTTAGAAGAAATCAGCTCCAAATCATAAGCACTCGCGCTCGCCGCCATCAGACCCTCCAGGGCGGCGGTAGGCAACGGACCGGCATCATCACGACCCACGGCATGCACGCCGAGCGACGCCTGACGACCAGCCCACTCGAGGCTCACACGCGCATCCACATTAATAACGTGGTCGCCAAATCGCTCAAGAAGTTCGGTAATCCAACGATCAGTTTCCGGGTAGGGGTACAGACCTTTCAGCTCGCCAATACTCAGCACAGAAATGTACATATGTCGGAACGAGCGGCGGCGTAGAAAAGCGACCACGGCGGGGTCAGGATCCGCCTTACGGATCTCTGCCAAAACGTCGGAGTCCAGGAGCATACCGGAGAAATTCATACTCCTAATGCTACGCTACACGCAGACCGGCGTACTCAATAGCGGGGATACCCTCGGGGTTCGGCAGAAGAAGGAAGTTCAGGAACTCGTCGCGCTTAGAAGAAATGCGGGAGTAATCGTCAATGCTGACTGCGGTGTATCCGCCTCGCGCGGGGACAGCTGCGGCACGCAGGCTTTCCTGGTAGGAGCGGGAGGGGTTCAGAGAGATTGCTGCTTCGGTTGCAGAGCCGTTGTACATATGACAACCTGCGCCGTGAGTGGCGCGATCCTTTCGCGTTGCTCTTGTCTGTACCAATTACCTCCGGTTATTCCGGTGGTGAATACAAACCGCTTCGTCATCCGAGCCACCCGTGAACATGGGGTTGGCGTTCGACCATAGTCGGAGCTTATCAGTCGAAACTCTTGAAGCTGGGTTTAGCTTACAGCATCTTCTCAAGTTAAGTAAAGCGTTTTTTGAAAGAGATTTAGAGTATTAGCATTTTGGCTTGTGAGAACGTTTTAAATGGAGAAAATTTTGATACTACGCGGAATGTCTTATGCGAATACCGGTGTTTTTATGCATTAAAAACTCCCCACCAAAAATACGAAATACGCCCCAAACCACCGCTCAATAGTCGCCCCAGCAACCAGCCCAGCAGCCGCCAGCAAATGACCGGCGACAAGGCACAAACCCACACGATACGCGATAATGAGCTGGTGAGCGCCAACAACCCCTTCCCCGAAATTCCCGTCACCGTACCGCAAATCATTCGCCAGGCTGGGCACCGCACCTACCAGCGCGGTGTCACCTACCAGCGCAACCGAGAAGTCATCCGCTACAGCTACGACGAAGATGAGCACACCCTCACCGGGCTCGTCAACGGAAGTACCATCATCCCCTACGAAGTGACCATTCACTTCTTCCCCGCCGTCAGCGGGTCCGCAACCTTCACCGCCCGTTGCACCTGCCCCGTGCTCACCGATTGCAAGCACGCCGTAGCACTCATGCTCACCACGCTCGACCGCGCCTCCGTAGCGAAAAAGGCACTCAGCGAACACCCCGGACCAGTCGGCGTGCCCGCGACCAACGCTAAGGACGTGGTAGAGGCAAAGAAGTCCGCCGATCCGCTCGCGGCACTGCGCGCCTCCGGTGCACTCACCACCGCGGCGAAGCTACCCGCACCTGAGGTGGAAACTACCGAGCCCGAAAACCCTCAGGGAAGCTTTGCGCTCAACGAACTGGGATCTTCCCCTACCGTGCTCAATAGTTCCATCTCCAAGATTTCTGCCTGGCGCCGTGACCTTTCCTCCGTTCTTTCCGCACGTCAGGACCTTGCGGGCATTGACTCCATGCGCGTGAGCGGCGCCCTGGATTTCTCGCTGAGCGTCTCCGGATCCTACGCGCGCGGCCGCAATATGCCCGGCGCAACCCCCAGCATTAACCTGCTCGCCCGCCCGCTCATGGCGTCCAAGACCGGGCGCTGGATCAAGGGCGGACTCAGCTGGGAAACCTTCGCCTCCAGCGTGGGCGGACCCGTCGGACGGCACGAAATCTACCCCGAACACGAACGATTCTTCGCTGAGCTCTACTCGATTGCCCGCCCCTGGCAGAACATGTATTCCTCACACCGCGACTGGATCTCGATGAGCGCATCTGCATCCACTCTACTCTGGGACGTACTCGCCCGCGCGGAGGATATTGGTCTACCCCTGCTGATCAAAGGTCGCGAAGTGAACTACGCCGTACTGAGCCCGGCACAGGTGCGCCTGCACGCCAGCGCTGAGAAGCACGCAGAAGGCGCCGGCCTGCAACTTCAAGCGGCGCTCAGCTGGGAAGGACGCGAAGGCGAATTGCTGCGCCAGCTCTGGCTACCCGCCGCACACTGCCACCCCATCGGCACCCCACGTACCGGTTTCTTTGCCCTGGGCGGGCTCGCTCAGCAGGAGTACGAGCAGGCGGCAAAGGCGGTGCACTGGAAAACCACCCGCCCCGGCGCGCTGGATGAAGTGGGCCGCGAATCTTTCGTGCAAAAGGACGCGCGGGAGGTATCTGCTGAGCTCTCTGCCCCGACCATCAACCCGGCGCAGAATCACCACGCACAGATTAACCCGGCACAGGGTGAACGGGTGCGTTCCTCCCCCGCCGTACCGGAACTGCCCGAGGGTATGGAGCTGGCGCTTATCCCCTTGGTCGAGCCACTCGATGCCGCCTCCGAATCGCTCATTAGCGCCGGAACCGTGCATATTCCCGCCGCGGAACGCGCCACGTTCCAGAAGGAATACCTGCCCGCGCTCAGCCGTTCTATTCCCTCGCTAACCCCCGATCCAGCGCTGGGGCTGCCGCGCGTGAAGCCGCCGCATCTGGTGCTTGACATCAGCTTTGACAAGCAGGTACGCCACGACGCACAGCTGAGCTGGCATTGGGAATACCCGTTGAACCCCTTCGTTGAGGACAGCACCGAGGAGGCAAGCGCGCAGAATCCTGCGGCCGGTTCCGATGTGCAGTCCCTGCCCGTTTTCGGTTACCCCGGTGAAGAGGGTGGCGAGGTTCGCGATGAGCGTTTTGAGGCGCGCGTACTGCGTTCGGTGCGCGCCATTCTTGCCGCCCACCCAGCACTTTCCGGGCTGGAGGAGCGCCGCATCGAAGGGTGGGAAACCCGCGAGTTACTCAGCGCAATTCTGCCGAAGCTTCGCCGTGTTTCCGCTGTTCAGGTACGTTTTAACGGCACCCCGCCACAGTTCGTGGAGGCAACTGACGCGCTCATTGAAATCATCGTGAGCGAGGGCAATTCTCGCGACTGGTTCGGCCTGGGCATTGCGGTAAAGGTCAATCATTGGACCGTGCCATTCGCACAGATTTTTGAGGCGCTAGATCGCGGGGCGGACCGTATCCTGCTCGGCAACGGCACATACTTCTCGCTGCGTCGACCCGAGTTTAAGACCCTGCGCACCCTCATTGCGGAGGCTCACGAACTCGACGACGCGGGCGGTGAGCTACGCATTAACCGCCACCAGGCAGGGTTGTTCTCTGAACTGGAGTCACTGGCGGCGAGCGTACATACGACCGCGCGGTGGGATGCCCAGGTACGTTCGCTACTGAAGCTGGTTGAGGGCCTGGAGGATGCCAAAGAGAGCACTGAAAAACCCTCTGACAAGGGAACTCAGGATTCCCCCGCATCCCAGAAGGCTTCCGGCTGGGTTATTGCTCACCGCCCGGTACCCACCGGTCTGCAGGCGACCCTACGCCCCTACCAGGTGGAGGGTTTCCAGTGGCTGTCGTTCCTGTACGAGCAGCGTCTGGGCGGTATTCTCGCCGACGATATGGGTCTGGGTAAGACCGTGCAGGCTCTCGCCCTGCTCGCCCACGCAATTAAGGAGCATCGTGCAGTCTCCGAACGTGCCACAAAGCGCGGCGAGAGCATCGAGCCGTTTATGCCTTTCCTCGTGGTTGCGCCGACCTCCGTCATCACCAATTGGGCGGCGGAGGCGACACGCTTCCTGCCCGAGGCGAAGGTCGTGACTATTACCGAAACCACCGCCGGTAAGACCCCGCTGGCTGAGCGCATCGCAGGGGCGCACCTGGTGCTGACCAGTTACACGCTGCTACGCATGGACGAGGACGCATACACCGGCTACGCCCGCACGCTGGGCGGCGCCGTTGACGAATTCACGGGCGAGCAGTCCGCACCCGAGGGCTGGGGTGCGCTCCTGCTGGACGAGGCGCAATTCGTCAAAAACACCGGCACCCGCGCCTGGTCCATCGCCCGCGCGATGCCCGCCCGCACCAAGATTGCGATGACCGGCACGCCCATTGAGAACAACCTCATGGAGCTGTGGGCGCTGCTGGCAATTGTGGCGGACGGCCTGTTCCCCTCCGCCCGTGCGTTCCGTGACCTGTACGCTCGCCCGGCGGAGTCCGGTGAGGACCCGGCGCACGCCGCGGCGACGGCTGCTCGTCTGCGCCGGCGCATCCGCCCGCTCATGCTACGCCGCACCAAGGAGCTGGTGGCAGCAGAGCTGCCGGCGAAGAACGATACGCGCGTGAACCTGCCCCTGGCTCCCGGCCACCGCCGCATCTATGACACACATCTGCAGCGTGAACGTCAGAAGGTGCTGGGTCTGCTGGAGGATATGGACAAGAACCGGTTCACGATCTTCCAGTCGCTGACCCTGCTTCGCCGCCTGGCGCTTGATGCCGCGCTGATTGACCCAGAAGCCTACGCCGGGGTGTCGTCGGTCAAGCGCGACTACCTGGTGCAGCAGCTACCCAACCTGCTCGAGAAGGGCCACCGTGTGCTGGTGTTCAGCCAGTTCACCGGCTATCTGAAGAGCATTTCGGCACGCCTGGCGGAGGAGGGCATCGGTCACCTGTACCTGGACGGTTCGACCCGCAACCGCGCCGAGGTCATCGAGGCGTTCACGAGCGGTCAGGAGCCAGTGTTCCTCATTTCGCTTAAGGCTGGCGGTTTCGGCCTGAACCTGACCGAGGCGGACCACGTGTTCATCATGGATCCGTGGTGGAACCCCGCCGCCGAGCAGCAGGCGGTGGACCGTATTCACCGCATCGGCCAGGACAAGGAGGTGCATATCTACCGTCTGGTCGCCGAGGGCACGATTGAGGAGAAGGTCATGCAGCTCAAGGACTCGAAGGCTGCGCTCTTCGATGCGGTGGTCGGTGAGGGCGAGTTCGCCTCCGCGGCGGTGACGGCTGAGGATGTGCGTGAGCTCTTTGCGCCGGGTGTCGAGCGGTAGCCGCCCCCAGCCTGAGCGGTAGCCCTCGATCCTGACGATATGTCTGATACCCGTCATTTTTCGTCACTTGGTTACGCCTCGGGCTAGATTCACACCCGATTCTGCTGCGGCCCTTCTCAACCGGAGGCTCTGAAGCGTAGCCTTGTAGGACTACTTACGGAGGCACCGCCTCCCCCATAGATTCCAAAGGAGCACCATGAGCTACAACGTACCCAACGTAAAGTTCAACGACGGCCGAACCATTCCGCAGCTGGGCTACGGCGTGTGGCAGGTTGAGGACGAGGTCGCCGAGAAGGTTGTAGGCACCGCCCTGGAAACCGGCTACCGCCATATCGACACCGCCGCTATCTACGGCAACGAGGCGGGGGTGGGCCGCGCTATCGCTAACTCCGACGTGGCTCGCGAAGATATCTTCCTCACCACCAAGCTGTGGAACTCTGACCAGGGTTACGAGAGCGCTTTCGAGGCGTTCGAGGCTTCCTTGGAGAAGCTGGGCACCGACTACGTTGACCTATACCTGATTCACTGGGCTAAGCCGCAGCAGAGCCTGTACCTGGATTCCTGGCGTGCGCTGATTGAGCTACAGAAGCAGGGTAAGGTCCGTTCCATTGGTGTTTCGAACTTCCCCGAGGAGCAGCTGCGCGAGATTATCGAGGAGACCGGCGTGGTTCCGGTCATCCACCAGGTTGAGCTGCACCCCTACTTCTCGCAGGAGGCGCTGCGCGCCGTTCACGCTGAATACGGCATCGCAACTCAGGCGTGGAGCCCGCTGGGCAATGGTAGCGACCTGCTGCAGAACCCCGTGCTGGCTGAGATTGCGGAGCGTCACGGCGCAACCCCCGCGCAGGTCGTGCTGGCGTGGCACCTGGCTAAGGGCACCGTGGCTATCCCGAAGTCCGTGACCCCCTCCCGTATTGAGGAGAACCTGGCGTCGGTGAACGTGAAGCTGACTGCCGAGGACATCGCGGCTGTGGATGCGCTTTCCAGCCCCGAGGGTCGTATTGGCGCTGACCCGGCGAACATTGATTTCTAAGATATAGCCCCGGCCTAGAGTTTAAAATTCACGTCATTAAAGCCCCGACAGGCACAGATAGTGCTTGTCGGGGCTTTAATGCGTTCTCAGGATTAAGTTTTAGCGAACGCTCGTTCTCGGATTGGAGTTCTCGGCTTGGATAGCTTTTCTACAGCTCTCCTTAGCGAGCGCCCGGCAGTTTATTTTTCGCCGCTAGTCCTCGTCCTCCACCAGCAGGGAGAGGGAGATACGGCGGCGTGCCGAGTCAACCTCCACCACGCGCACCTGCACGATGTCGCCGCTGCGCACAATATCGTGCGGGTTCGCCACGTAGCCGCGGCTCATCTGCGAGATGTGCACGAGGCCGTCCTGGTGCACACCAATATCCACGAACGCGCCGAATGCCGCCACATTCGAGACGGTACCTTCGAGCACCATGCCGGGGCGCACGTCCTCGAAACGCGAGACAGACTCGGAGAATCGAGCGGTGCGGAAGCTACCGCGCGGGTCCAGGCCGGGGCGGCGTAGCTCGGTGAAGATGTCCTCGACCGTGTACACGCCGGCGGTGGCTTCCGCGCTCTCCGGCACGTGGCTGTCCTGTTCGTGACCGTCCTGCACGTAGTCGGCGGGATTCAGCCCGGCAAGCGGGCCGCTACCACCCGAAGTACCCAGGGCGCCAGCAACCCAGTGGGCGCCATTGCATGCCTGCGCGTCGGCAATAATGCGGCGAGCGAGCGGGTAAGCTTCCGGGTGCACCGCGGAGGCGTCCAGCGGCTCCTCACCACCGCGGATGCGGATGAATCCTGCCGCCTGACGGAAGGTTTTCGCGCCCAGTCGCGGCACATTCAGCAGCTGCTGACGGTTCGCGAAGGGACCGTGTTCGGTGCGGTAGGCGACAATGCGTTCGGCGGTTGCGGTACCCACGCCCGCCACGTGCGCAAGCAGCTGCACGGAGGCACTGTTGAGGTTCACACCCACGGCGTTCACGCAGTCTTCGACGGTGTCGTTGAGGGCGCGGCGCAGGGCGGCGGGCGGCACGTCGTGCTGGTACTGGCCCACGCCGATGGACTGCGGGTCGATTTTGACGAGCTCGGCGAGCGGGTCCTGTAGGCGACGGGCAATGGAGACGGCACCGCGTACGGTCACGTCGTAGTCGGGCAGCTCGGCGGCTGCGAGGGCGGAGGCGGAGTAGACGGAAGCGCCCGCCTCAGAGACGGTCACCTTCTGGGGTGCTTCTGCGCCTTCCTCACGCAGGATGCGGATTAGTTCACTGGCGAGCTTGTCGGTTTCGCGGCTTGCGGTGCCGTTGCCGATGGCGATGAGTTCCACGCCGTGCTCGCGGCAGGCGGCGGCAAGCTCACGCAGGGCTTCTGCCCACTGGTTGCGCGGGGCGTGCGGGTAGACGGTGCCCACGCACAGCGGCTCACCGGTGCCGTCGACCACAGCGTATTTCACGCCGTGGCGCAGACCCGGGTCCAGGCCAAGGGTGGTTTTGTGGCCGGCGGGTGCGGCAAGCAGGATATCGCGCAGGTTGGAGGCGAACACCTCGGTGGCGTTCTGCGCGGCGGTATCGAGTAACTGGTGGCGGATGCGTTCGGCAAGGCGCGGGCGCAGGTGGTTGCGCCATGCGGTGCGGACGGTGGCGGCGAGCCAGCCGAGTACGCGGTCTTCGTCATCGACGGTATTGAGCACCTGCACGGGGATGCGTAGCGCGGCGGCAACTTCACGCTCGTATGCAGAACGGACGTTCTCGTAATTTTCGGCAGCGGCCTCAGCTTCGGCGCGGGCGGCACCACGCAGGCGGCTGAGCGCCACGGGGGCTGGTGCCACATCCACCTTGAGACGTACCACGCCGGCGTCTTTGGCGCGGTGCAGCGCCAGCACGCGGTGGGGCGGAATGGAACGAATACGGTCCGAGAAGGCAAAATAGTCGGAGAACTTCGCACCAATGTTTTCCTGACCGGCAATTACGCGGGACTCGATCACACCGCCTTCACGCAAACGCTTGAGGAGCTTTTCGCTCAGCACCGGGTCGGTGATAGCGCGGTCAATCAGGATCGCGCGGGCACCGTCGAGGGCCTCTTCGGCGCTGTGAATCTGCAGGGCTTCGTCTGCCTCTGCAACCTCAATACCCTCGTCCTCGTCCTCAGACTCGGTGCCGTCGGTAATGTAGGCGGCGGCAATGGCATGCGCCTCGGCGAGGGGCACCTCCAGCAGGTCTTCGACGAGGGAATCAAGCCCGGCGGCACGCGCCATCTGGGCGCGGGTCACGCGCTCACTACGGTAGGGGGCGTAGATGGCGTTTACGTCTGCGATGGTGGCGGCGTTCATGAGCGAGGAACGCAGCTGTAGCAGGGTGAGCGGGTCGATGAGGCCTTCGTCGGCCCGTTCGGTGAGCGCTTCGAGCACGCGGTTACGGCGCTCTTCGAGGGCGCGGAGCTGGCCCAGGCGCGACTGGATGGTGCGCAGCTGGGTGTCGGTGAGTGCGCCCGTTGCTTCTTTGCGGTAGCGGGCGATAAAAGGTACGGAGTTGTCGGCGTCGAGTAGCACCACGGCTGCGCGGATGCGGTGCGGCGCAATGCCGGTTTCTACGGCGAGCACGTTCATAAGGTGCTCGGCAGGCTGCTCAGCTGTGCCGCCGGTTTCGTGTTTTTTGCGGTGCGCGGTTCGGCCTACGGCGTGGTCGGTATCTTGGCCAGCGCGTGGGCGGATGCTACTCGGGAGGGGGTGTTCGCTCATCCCTCCAGTTTCGCATATTTCGCCGCGGGTCATGGGTTGACCGGTGATGCTGAGGGTAGAGTCAGCGCGGGGCGTATTTTGCATGTCTTTGCGGGTGCGGGTAAACGTATTTTTCCACCGCATCTTCTAGTGCAGATTACGAGTCTTTACCACATTTTGCCCTGTGGGTGCGCTCAACTTTGTCATCTTTCCGCAAGAAACCGTTTTAAGGGTGCATATATTTGAATAGTGCTAAGTTTCAGCGATAAATTTAGATAAAAGAGCATATTTTTTAAAAAAATATCTCGCATTCGTGCAGATAAGTGGCGGCCTCACATCACGCAAACACCCTTATCTGCGTGCATACGTTCAGGGGTTCGGCGGCACGGTACGACAAGGTGCTGCCACATCCTGCAGATGAAAGAGGGACCCATGCGCAAACGAGCCGCGCTATCAAACGCTCCGGAGGGCTACTTAGATTTTCACGACGAGTACGCGGAACTCATCGCTGAACTCGCCGCACTGGGGTTAACCCCTACCCAGGTTCTCCGCCGCCTCAATTTTCTGTACCCGCGCATCAACAAGAAGCACCTGAATTATGCGCTGAACTCCGGCATCTGGCAGTTTGGCCCGGTCACGGCAGAGGCCCCAAGCTACACGGTGCTCGCCTGCGGCCTCTGGTATGTTTTCGCGGAAGCCTACGATCTGCCCCCGGAGCCCGAGTACGCGGCGTTAATTCTTGATTGCGATATTATCCATGACCTGCCACCCGCGCTGGAGGCGCGCCACTTCAATAGCGAAGACATCGCCACCATCCTGGCGAAGATTGGCGCAACGCTCAAGTACCTTGCCGCGCACCCCTACTCCCAGCTGGAGGAAGAGGCGTACGCGCAGACCCTCGAGGACATCCGGCAGCGCGGCGTGAAAGAAATCGGCACCGAGGGCGGTAGCCTATACACCCTGCTTGCCTCCAGCATGGAGGGCGAATCGGCGTGGCCTGCCCCCGCGCAGACGGTAAACGATTACCTCGGCGACGGCGACTGGTCCCTGGGTATGCTCCGTACCGGCATCTATCCGGCGGAGGCGCTCGAAAACGAGTGGTACATTGACGCCACCTCGGTACCCGAGGATTTTGCGCCGAAGACCCTGAGCCTCTTTTTGAGCTATTGTGCCCGCTACGACCGCGAACCGACGGCACTAAACTACGGCTACTGGTCTACCATTCCCACACTCATTGAGCAGGTGCCGCCCCTGGGAGCGGTACGCGCCAAGTTCGGCTCCTGGCAGGCGACCCTGCATCGCGGACGCGTACAGATTGCCCGCGAGCTGCGCCTGTGGAGGAGGAACGAAGCAAACGAAGCTGCCGCTGAGGCGAGCGCCGCTGAGTCAAGTGCCCCGGAGGAGCGTGAGCTCCTCAATGCTGAGCTGGGTAACGCTGAGCTGACCGAAGCAGAACTAGCAGAGCTGGATATCCCGGAGAAGTCCCCCGCGGACGCTCCCGCAGAGCCCGCGCGTCTGAGCTCCCGCGAACTCACCGAGCAGGGCATCGGCGTGGTGCAAACCGCCCACACCGACCTGGCGGCGTACCACCGCACCCAGTGGGAGCAGACGGTGAAAGTCTTCGGCGAACGCCTCGCTCAGCTTGCCTGGAACCGCCGCCTGAGCACCTACTACTTCTTTGACGGCGCCTGCCTGGAAGACGCCGACCCAACCCCCGTGGTGACGGTTTTCCGCTCCCCCACCGGTTTCCTCTGCGAGCTCGAACCTACCGCCGAGGCGCTACCCGCCTTTGACCCCGAGTTCCTGCAGGAGCACGGCTGGAGGCACCCGGTGCCGGTGCATGCGCTGTGGAACCTGCACGCGCTCGACCCACTGGAGGCTGCTGCCGCCGTCATCGAGGCGATGCGTTCCGGTTGCGGTTGTGAACGCTGGGATTTCTACCGCACCGATGATGAGGACCCGCCGGCTGAAGAGGTGGAGACGGATTCCGTCTAAGCACACACTCCCGTGCGCCTCTCAGGCTCATCGATAGAGATAGCAAAAGCCCGCGCACCTACCCTGAAAGAGTAGCGGCGCGGGCTTTACGCATGCGCTGGTAGCCGGGCCGATAGTCGGCGCGGCTTAGCATGGTTGCTTAGCGTGCCGAGAAAATTTCGGACGCCTCCACAATCGCAATCTGTGCGGTGCGGGTTGAGATTGCCTCTTCGCGGCGTGCATCAGCGCGGCGCTTGAAGAACCAGCCGATGCCCAGAATCGCGAACCAGACGGGCATCGCAAGCAGACCCATGAGGGTTTCCTCATCCATGGTGAGAACACCGATAGTGAAGGCAAAGAACGCCAGCGCCAGCCACGCGGAGAAACGGCCACCGGGCAGGCGGAAGTGCGACTTCTCGTGGCGCGAGGGGAACTTCTTGCGGTACATCAGGTAGCTGACCATAATCATGGTCCAGGCAAAAATCACCAGCACCGCAGCCACGGTAGTAACCAGGTTAAACGCACGAGAAATTGAGTCACCCGCGTAGAGCAGCACGATTGAGGACAGCAGCATCACGGCGGAGAGGAACAGCGCGTTACGCGGCACACCGTTCTTAGAGATCTTACCCAGAAACTTGGGGGCGCTGCGCTCGCGTGCCAGGCCGAATGCCATACGCGAGGTCGAGAAGATACCGGAGTTCGCTGAGGAGGTTGCGCTGGTAATCACCACAAAGTTAATAATGTGCGCAGCGATACCCAAGCCCGCCAGAGTGAACATGGCCACGAAGGGGCTCTTATCGGGACTGATGAGGCGCCAGGGGGTAACCATCAGGATAGTGACGAGTGCACCCACGTAGAAGACCATAATACGTACCGGTACGGCATTGATTGCGTTGGGCAGGGTCTTTTCGGGGTCCTGGGTTTCTGCGGCAGTGGTACCAACCAGCTCGGAGCCCATGAACGCAAAGACGGCAATCTGGAATGCACCAAGGAAGCCGATGAAGTGGTTCGGGAACATGCCGCCGTCATTCCAGAGGTTTGCAAAAGAGGCCTGAGCGCCACTGGGTGAGGTGAAGCCGACAGCGACCATGCCGCCGCCAACGATAATCAGGGCAACGATAGCGACAATCTTGATCATGGAGAACCAGAATTCGATTTCGCCAAAGTTCTTCACGGATACCAGATTCAAGGTCAGCAGAACACCGATGACGGCGAGCGCCGGGATCCAGGCTTGTAGGTCGGGCCACCACATACGCAGGTAGCCAACAATTGCGATAATATCCGCGACGGCGGTGACCACCCACATGAACCAGTAGGACCAGCCGAGGAAGAACCCGGCCATGGGGCCGACCAGGTCGGTGGTGAAGTCGGAGAAGGACTTGTACTTCAGGTTGGAGAGCAGGATTTCACCCATAGCTCGCAGCACCAGGAAGATGAAGGCGCCGATGAGCATGTAAACGAAAATCACGGAGGGGCCTGCGAGGGAGATGGCGCGACCAGAGCCCATGAATAGGCCTGTGCCGATGGCGCCACCGATGGCAATCAGCTGGATGTGGCGGTTACTGAGGCCACGGTGCAGTCGTTCTCCCTGTTCTGAAGCTTTTAGTTTGAGGGTTGCGTTGTTCTGCTCGGTCACAGCATCCTCTTTTCTGCGGTTGGTACCCCGTACCGCATGTGCCGTTGCTAGATGACAACTGTCATATCACAGCAGATAGGATCTCTGTATGAATATGCGGCTAGTTGCTTTGCGGGGCGGCCCCGGATTTCGGGGCGTGGCTGGGGCTCTACCAGTTACCGCACTGTGTTCGGAAGTGTCACACTATCGACCAACGCGGAGTTTATCTGGGTGCTCTCACAGCTATTTGAATAGTTATTCTACAGGATATTGGGGGTTCAGGAGTGGATTTTCAGCAAAAATTGTGACTTATATCTATTATTTAGGTCATACTACCCGGTGTGAACTATCCCCTCATCGCACACAGAAACATACGCAAGCCCCGCCTCCACATCCAAAAAGAATGTGAAAACGGGGCTTAAACGCTATACCAATACGTACCAACGCAAGAACAGAATTACTTCTGAGAAGCCTCGTCATCGCTGTTTTCAGAAGCCAACGCGCGGGCACGCTTCGCCGCATGGCGGCGAGTCAGAATCTCGTAGCCGATAGCCAGAGCAATGAACCAGACGGGGGTCAGAGCCAAAGCGACAGCGGTATCCGGGTACAGGCTCAGGGCGTATACCATCACGGCAAAGAAGACCAGACCAAACCAACTCATACCGATACCCCAGGGCATCTTATACTCTGACGCCTCGTGGCGTTCAGGGAACTTCTTGCGGTACACCAGATACGCAATCAGAATCATGCTCCAGGTGAAGACACCCATCATCGATGCCACAGAGGTCACCACAGTGAACGCCTCCATAATGCCACTACCGGCATAGAGCATAACCAGGCTGAACAGCAGCATCACAGTGGTCAGGTACAGGGCATTGGCGGGCACACCATTCTTGGTGAGCTTGCCCAACGCGGAGGGTGCGGCACCGTCGTGCGCCAGACCGTAGACCATGCGGGAGGTTGAGAAAATACCAGAGTTCGCCGAGGACGCCGCGGAGGTCAGCACCACAAAATTCACCAGGGAGGCGGCAACACCAATGCCAGCCAGGGAAAACATACCCACGAAGGGGCTCATGGACTTATCCAGCTTGTCCCAAGGGGTTACGGCGAGGATGGTCAGCAGCGGCAGGGCGTAGAAGAGACCAATGCGGAAGGGCACCGCGTTAATTGCCTTGGGCAGGGTGCGTTCGGGGTGTTCGGTTTCCGCCACGGCGGCGCCGACCAGCTCAGCGCCCACAAAGGCGAAGAGTGCAATCTGGAAGGCGCCCAGGAAGCCCATCAGGCCCTGGGTGAAGATACCGCTACCGGAGGGGCCGGGGTGATCCCAGAGATTCGCTACGGAGGCGACGGTACCGTCGGGGCTGGTGAAGCTGAAGGCGACCATGAGCGCACCCACAACAATGAGCAGCACAATGGCGACGATTTTAATGACGGCGAACCAGAATTCGATTTCGCCGAAGTTCTTCACTGAGGGCAGATTCAGCAGAAGCAGAGCCACGATCACGGTCAGCGCCGGGGCAAAGGCGGGGATGTCCGGCCACCAGTATTTGACGTAGCCGGTAATGGCAATGACGTCCGCAATGCCGGTGACCGCCCAGAAGAACCAGTAAGACCAGCCGACAAAGAACCCGGCACGAAGGCCAAGGATGTCGGTAATAAAGTCGGTGAAGGATTTGTAGTTGGGGTTGGAGAGTAGAATCTCGCCCATGGCGCGCAGCACAAAGTAGATGACGCTACCGATAATTGCGTAGACGAAGACGATGGAGGGGCCGGTTAGCGCAATAGTCTTTGCCGAGCCGAGGAAGAGGCCGGTGCCGATAGCACCACCAATAGCAATGAGCTGGATATGCCGGAAGCTGAGTCCGCGTTGGAGCTTGGAGTGCTCTGCTTCGGAGTCTAGGCCGGTGACGGAGTTATGCGGCGTTGGCTGCTGTGTCACGTATTTCTCTTTCCTGCGTCGGTTCGCCTTAGTTTGGTTTGGGCGGTTCCGGGTGGTTGGTATTCATGCATATTTCTTGGTGGCAAGAAGGAGGGGAGCCTCGCATTTCCTCAGGTTGTGCAGAGCGCTTGAGCTTGTGGACTCCGATTTCACGGGGTTGCCGTTTTCTTACATCACGGATAAAGAATTATGCAGAGAATGAATAATTTCAAATTTTACCTCTTAAGACCCACATGAGCACAAGGAATCCAACAGAAGATAGGGGTGCAAGTGCCCAAAAATTTCTATGAGCGAATTTTGTGCTATACCCGGTTGGAATTTGTGGTGCCAAAGAATATTTAGAAGATTTACATGTAAAACTTTACAAAGCACGGAACTGGGTCTAGAGTAGAAACTGTTCAACAAAAACCTAACCAACCAACTACCAAGCAGAAGGACACAATAATGGGCAAGTTCTCCAACGCAGCACTTCGACTCACCGCCGGCGCACTCATCCTCGACGCAGGCGTCAAGAAGCTCAAGGCAGACGAAGGCACCTACGCCTTCCTGCAGCAGATGGCGGCAACCGGTGTTCCCGCAGTCTCCAAGCTGGATGCAGCAACCTTCGGTAAGCTCATCTCCGGCGCAGAAACCGCACTCGGCGCAACCCTGCTGACCCCCTTCGTCCCCGCACGCCTGGCGGGCGCAGGCCTGACCGCATTCGCGGCAAACCTGATGACCATGTACTTCCGCAACCCGGATATGCACGACGCAACCTTCCGCCCCACCCAGGACGGCCAGCAGCTCGCAAACAACATCGTGCTGCTCGGCGCAGGCCTAGCACTGCTGGGCTCCAAGAAGTAAGCCCCACACGCTAACTCACTCAGACGACCTCACGAAAGTGCGGCGGGAACAATAATCGTTCCCGCCGCACTTTTGTCTGCGCGTTGAATTTCTGTATTTCTCAGACCGGCATACGCCCGACTAGTTCAGCGTCACGCCCGGCTGGTTCAGCGTCACGCCAGCCCCACACACCACGAAACCGCACGGTGTAGCGGCGCTACGCTATTCTTTTAGGTATGTCTACTGAGAACACACAGCCTACCCAGGCACCCGAATCTACCGAAGAAAAGGCCAAGAAGCCGGTTCCCGAGGAATTCTTCCGCCAGCCCTACTCCTTCGTCCGCCGCGGCGATCGCCTCACCGCGCGCCGTCAGAAGGCGTGGGACACCTACTCCCCCACCCATGTGCTGGACATCCCGCGCCTGCGCACCGATACTTCCGTAGCCCCCGAGGCGACTTTCGACCCGGTCAAGATTTACGGCCGTAAGGCGTACCAGGTCGTCGAGATTGGTTCCGGTCTGGGAGAGGCAATCGTGCACCGCGCAGTTGAGGTGCCCGAGGCAAACTTCCTTGCCGTTGAGGTGTACACCCCCGGCATCGCAGACCTGCTGCTGAAGATGGGTAACGCCGGCGTGGAGAACGTGCGTGTGGCTCAGGCGAACGCACCCGAGCTGCTCGACAACATGCTTGAGGAGAACTCCGTGGATGAGCTGTGGGTGTTCTTCCCGGATCCCTGGCACAAGTCCCGCCACCACAAGCGCCGCCTGGTGTCCCCGGCGTTTGCTGATAAGGTTGCGCGTGTGCTCAAGCCCGGCGGCATTTGGCGTCTGGCGACTGACTGGGAGGAGTACGCCCTGGTCATGCGTGAGGTTCTGGAGGCGCACCCCGACTTTGAGAACGTGAACCCAGGCGCCGGTGCGACCGAGGAGGATCCGCTGGGTGGCTGGGCTCCGCGTTGGGAGGGTCGTACTCTCACCAGCTTTGAGCGTAAGGCTCAGGAGGCGGGCCGCCGCGCGCACGATCTGACTTACCGCCGCAAGTAAGCGGAGCAGCGCTAGCAAGAGTTACCGCCATGTGATTTCCCGCCGCCGCGCAAAGTGCATACGTTAAAGAAGGTGAGGCTCCCCGATCATTCGGGGAGCCTCACCTTCTTGTGTGTGGGTCTAAGTGCATGCGGGCGGGGGTCTACCCTACCTCGCTCGCACAACGCTAAGACGCACAAGCCTATATGGGTGGCTGACTAGCGCAGATGGGCCAGAACAGCCGAGCCGTTTATCCTAGCCTAACAGGTTAACGCGGCTTACGGTAGAGAACCACCGCCGAAGAACGCCGACGAGGCGCCGGGCGGGTACCGCGGGCAATATGCACCACATCGCCACTGGTACCGGCGGCGAACACGCGCTCCGCCATGCCCAGCTTCACCTTCGCGTCCTCAACCTGACGCTGCAACGCCGCGATCTGCTCCTGTTGCTGCTCCACGAGGGATTCCAGCTCAATAATGCGGCGAATACCTTCCAGGGAGACACCCTCCTGCGAGAGCTGCTGAATCTGCTGCAGACGGTTCACATCACGCTGCGAATAGCGGCGCGCCTTACCCGGCGCACGCGAAGGCTGGACCAGGCCAATACGGTCGTACTGGCGCAGAGTCTGTGGGTGCATGCCGGCCAGTTCAGCCGCCACAGAAATCACGAAAACCGGGCGGTCCACACTGTGCAACGGCTTGCCGCTACGGGACTTAGATGATGATTCTCGAGATGCCATGGTTTACTTAGCCTTCTTCAACAGATCCTTACGCGGGTTCTCCTGCGGTGCCAGTTTTACGAATTTATCGAATGCTTCCTGCGCCTCTGCGCTCAGCTCGGCGGGCAGCACAATCTCCGGGATGACCAGCAGGTCGCCGTCGCCGCCCTTAGCTTTGAAGCCGCGGCCCTTAGCGCGCAGTCGGCGGCCGACCTGGCCGGGTGCCAGGCGCAGCTTCACGGTGGATGCGTCGGGCAGGGGCACCTCAATCACTGCGCCGTCGACAGCCTCGGCGAGGGTGACGGGTGCGCGCAAAATCAGGTTGTTGCCCTCGCGGGAGTACAGGGAGTCATCGGAGACGCGCACGGTGACCTTCAGGTCGCCGCCGCGCAGACCCTTGCCGCGCAGGCGGACCTTCTGACCGTCCTTAATGCCTGCGGGGATGCGTGCCTCGGTGTGGGAGCCGTCCGGCAGGAACACAGTCACGGTCGCGCCGGTGTATGCCTGGGCGAGGCTGATGCGGGTGCTGGTAGTACTTTCTTCGGGTGCTGCGTGCTGTGCGCCGCCGAAGCCGCCACCACCCATGCCGCCGAAGTCTGCGCTGGTGAAGCCTGCGGAGCGTCGGGAGCCGCCGGCACTGCCACCGAAGAGGCCGCCGAGCAGGTCGTCAATGTTGATCCCTGCGCCGCCGTTGCTGAAGCCACCGAATGCGTCCGCGCCGGGGTAACCGGTGTAACCGCCACCGCCGAAACCCCCCATGCCAGATGCGCCGTAGCGGCGGATCTGGTCGTACTCTTCGCGCTGCTTCTTATCGGAGAGCACATCGTATGCTTCCGAGATTTCCTTGAATTTCTTCTCTGCTGCGGCGTCGCCGGGGTTCAGGTCCGGGTGGTACTTGCGGGAGAGCTTGCGGTACGCCTTCTTGATGTCGCTTTCGCTTGCGTCTTCGCTGACACCCAGTGCCTTATAAAAGTCGTCGGTTAGCCAGTTTTCACTTGCCATGTTGCGTTTCTCCTTCTGCGGTGATGCGCCGCCCTCCTCGGTTACGGGACGGCTAGCAGGGCACCACGTTCTTGTCTTAATGCTCTATATAAAAGTTTAGTCTACTTGACTCAATTTCGAAAGGGCTAGCCCAAAAAATAGCACCCCTACAAGCCTTTTAACCACCGCCACAGCTCGCCGAAACCCGCGCCAACACGGGCATAGCATCCCGGGCAAAACAGGCGCACCGGGCAGAACAGACGCGCCAGGCGGCCCGGGCAAATAGCTCAGGCAGAACAGCTCAGGCAAACAACAGGGCGGGCACTCCCCCATCAGGGAGAGCACCCGCCCGTCGTTAGTTATTCAGCCAATGCTTAGCCGACCGCCTTACGGTGCGACAGCCACAGCCACCTGAGCGGTACGAACCACGCGGTCGTTCACGCGGTAGCCGTAACGCAGAACCATGGAGACATGATCCTCGGCCACCTCGTCGGTGGGCTGCTGCAGTACAGCTTCGTGGATGTTCGGGTCGAAGGCATCGCCTACTTCACCGAAACGCTCCACACCCTGCTTGCTGAGCAGCTCTTCGAGCTTCGCAGCGATGGAAGCGAAGGGGCCGTCCTGCAGGTCGCCGTGCTTGCGTGCGGCGTCGATGTCGTCGAATACCGGCAGCAGTGCGCCGACCAGGTCACCGATTACGAAGCTTCGCAGCTGCTCCTTTTCGCGGGCAGTGCGGTTCTTGTAGTTGGTGAACTCAGCCTGCAGGCGAAGCAGGGAGTCTAGGCGCTCTGCGGCGAGTGCCGCATCCGCAGATTCTGCTTCTACGGCGTCCTGGAGCTCAGCCTCGACGGCTTCCGCTGCGTCGTCGGTGTTTTCTGCCGATTCAGCTTCGGGGTGGCCTTCCGCTGCGGGGGCGTTGAATGCCTCCTCCAGCGGGTCGGGGGTGACGTTTTCCTGCTCAGCCATGATTACTTCTTCTCGTCTTCGTCGATGACCTCGGCGTCGACAACGTCCTCATCAGCGGCGGGCTTGGACTCGGATGCCTCAGCCTGTGCTGCTGCGTAGAGTGCCTCGCCCAGCTTGGACTGGGATGCCTGCAGCTTCTCGAATGCGGACTTCACTGCTGCGTCGTCGTCGCCTTCGAGTGCCTTCTTCAGCTCGTCGACATCACCCTGGACCTCGGTCTTAACATCCTCGGGCAGCTTGTCGCCGTTCTCCTTCAGGAGCTTCTCGACGGAGTATGCGACGGACTCGGCTGCGTTGCGGGTGTCAGCAGCCTCGCGGCGTGCCTTGTCCTGCTCTGCGTGTGCTTCTGCGTCCTTGACCATGCGGTCGATGTCGTCCTTGGAGAGGGAGGAACCGCCGGTGATGGTCATGGACTGCTCAGCGCCGGTGCCCTTGTCCTTTGCGGAGACGTGCACGATGCCGTTTGCGTCGATGTCGAAGGTGACCTCAATCTGGGGCACACCGCGGGGTGCGGGGGCGATGCCGGTCAGCTCGAAGGTACCCAGGTTCTTGTTGTCGCGAGTGAACTCACGCTCACCCTGGAAAACCTGAATGGTCACGGAGGGCTGGTTGTCCTCTGCGGTGGTGAAGGTCTCAGAACGCTTGGTCGGGATTGCGGTGTTGCGCTCGATCAGCTTGGTCATCACACCACCCTTGGTCTCGATACCGAGGGAGAGGGGGGTGACGTCGATCAGCAGAACGTCCTTACGGTCGCCCTTCAGAACGCCTGCCTGCAGTGCTGCACCCATTGCCACGACCTCGTCGGGGTTCACGCCCTTGTTGGGCTCGCGGCCGGTTACTTCCTTGACGAGCTCAGCAACGGCGGGCATACGGGTGGAGCCACCGACCAGAACGACCTCGGAGATCTCGGAGACGGACACACCGGCTTCCTTGATGACGTCCTGAACGGGCTTCTTGGTGCGCTCGAGCAGGTCGCGGGTCAGTTCCTCGAACTTTGCGCGGGTCAGCTTCTCATCCAGGTGGATGGGGCCTTCGGGGGTGACGGACAGGTACTGCAGGGAGATGTTGGTGCTGGTTGCGCTGGACAGTTCCTTCTTAGCCTGCTCAGCTGCTTCCTGCAGACGCTGCAGCGCGATCTTGTCCTTGGACAGGTCTGCGCCGGTGTTTGCCTTCACCTGTGCGAGCAGCCACTCGACTACGCGGTGGTCCCAGTCGTCGCCACCGAGGCGGTTGTCACCGCTGGTTGCGCGAACCTGAATGGTGGAGAAGCCGTCTTCGTCCTTGCCGACTTCCAGCAGGGAGACGTCGAAGGTACCGCCACCGAGGTCGAAGACCAGGATGAGCTCGTCTTCCTTGCCCTTGTCCAGGCCGTATGCGAGTGCTGCGGCGGTGGGCTCGTTGACGATACGCAGGACGTTCAGGCCTGCGATCTCGCCGGCTTCCTTGGTTGCCTGACGCTCAGCATCGTTGAAGTATGCCGGGACGGTGATGACAGCGTCAGTGACGGTGTCATTCAGGAATGCCTCTGCGTCACCCTTCAGCTTCATGAGGGTTCGTGCGGAGATTTCCTGGGGGGTGTACTTCTTGCCGTCAATCTCGGTGGTCCAGTCGGTGCCCATGTGGCGCTTGACTGAGGAGATGGTGCGGTCGACGTTGGTCACTGCCTGACGCTTTGCGACGCTACCGACCAGAACCTCGCCGTCCTTGGAGAATGCGACGACGGAGGGGGTGGTGCGGGTGCCCTCTGCGTTGGCGATAACTACGGGGTCGCCGCCTTCGAGAACCGAAACGACAGAGTTGGTGGTACCGAGGTCAATACCTACTGCACGTGCCATATGTATTCACTCCTTGTGATCAGCGCCCCGCTTCTTCTAATGCGAGGCGGGATAGTTTGAAAATTGTGGAGGCGGTCGGTGCTGCGCATGCCGCCCCGTGTGGGACGGTCTGCGCGGCTCCCTTGAGCCTCATGTACTCAAGTATGCACTCCCCTAGCTGGGGTGTCAATAGAGTTGAGCGAACTTTACTCAACTTTTTTGTGTTGAGTGGCGTGAGGGGTGGGTTTTTTAGGGTTCTGGGGCGGCGTTTTGCGGGTAATTTCGGGGTGGTGGCGAGGCGCGAATGGGCGGTTTTGCCGCGGAATTCCGGGGTTTTAGTCTAAGTACGGGGGCGGCGAGGCGATTCAGCTCACGGCGGATATGGGTGGGGTGGTTGGGCGAAAAAATTTTTAAAAATCTTTAAAAAGGGGTGAAAACCCGAAAATTGGGGTGTGGGAGGAGTTCCGGAAGGTGGCGCAGGGACACCTTATATAGGGTGTGCGAGGTGATTTTTAGGTCTGGATTTAGTCCTCTAACAGCGTTGCTAGGGGTGCAGTGAGACATCAGAGGTTCACTCCTCTTATATATGGAGGGCCTGTTTATGAGCCCCATCGCTCACTTTATGGAGGCATCCTTGCTGGTCCAACCCGCAATTCTCCAACCTTCACCTGTGGCTTGAGGCTACCCGTCTACCGTATCCTGGTTACGACCATATCCTCTCAAAGTAGACAGGAGAAAACATGCCAAATATCAACCCCAGATTCACACGGCGTGAAGCCATCCAGAAAAAATGCACCGAAATCAAGAATAGCCTATTACTTACCATCTACATATTCCCCAAGCTACAGAGACAGCGAAGGGAGAGTATAAATCCACTAATCCAAACCGCGCTAGCACTTATTGCTACCCCAATTTTATTTATAGCAATATGGGCATTCTTCTGCTTCAATGACGCAATTACAGCAAATAAATCTTTATCTCAACTCCTAATGCTTGCGGTAATCTTAGTAATCTCCCCCCTTGCCATGAAATGGATAATTCTAAATAAAAAAAATATTGAAACATATAAGGAAAATTCTGAAGAGAATCAAGATAGTTCAAAAACCCAAGAATCGACCATAACAAAATACACCCCTTTAGATCATATTAAATATCTAATCTCTCTGTCACCAATTGTTATATCCTTACCATTTATCTTAGTATTAATGCATTACAAAGATACACTAGGAAACAACACAGAAATAGCATTACAAATTACCTCACTCAAACTGCCTCAAAATCAACAGGTATGGATTGCAGAATCCCTTCTACTTCTGGCAATTATCTACTTAACCACATTGCCAAGTATCGCTCTTCTCCCATCCTCAAAATTTGGGACTCATCTAATATTTAATAATACAACTATTCACCGACATAAGAATTGGGATATTCTATATTTTTACACATGCCTACAGCTATCTATTTTAATTTTTCCAACAACATGGATACTTAATTTCATATTCAACGCCTTTGATAGTGAATCGAAAGTTTTATACCTTACAGGAAGTATAACCTTTTCATTTTTACTCGGTCAATTATCCATCGGGTATAGTATGCTAAAAACAATTAGAGAAGAAAAGACTATTCCCTTGCACGAAATATCCAACAATTACAAAGGATTTTTACGGGCTACCCTTGTAATAATTGCATTAATAGCTGCATCAACGGGCAATATGTACATCAACACCGTCTATCAGGGAGTAGGGCGACTGATAGCAGACCCTGGAAACAGCAACACTGAATTAGCCAATCCATATTCATGCGTCTTTTCAGGAGATAGACAACACCCCGAACCAAAAGCAGTTGGCATCCTTATTTCCGCCAACGCATCTTCGATTCATATATTTACCCCATCCTTTAACTCAAAGGACAAAAAATACGAGAACATTGAAAACAACTCTATCCAGGGGTTAACAGAATCCCATCTAGAAATCAAAAAAGACTACTATATCGAGAGATACAATAAAGAAAAGCATAAATATAACGAGGAAACCGGAGTGTGCAATTATATAGAAAATAACTAGCATTAGGATAGAATGTTACTTTAATTATTAATAAATAATTAAACAAAGTTTCCGTGAATTATTGCTAAATTCATATACCACATAATACGTAAGTGGGTCTCTGAGACACCCATCCATCATTTTGGAGGCTCCTCACCATGGATGCTTCCCGATATACTGGAAGATAACTACTCCCCGTAGCAAAGATAGGAGAAATTTCAAATCATGACCGAGAAGCGTAGCAGGTCTACACAACCCCAAAAGGAAAATTTTTACCAAACTGCAGGCTGGTTCTATCCCACTCTCTTTGGTACTGCTTTCATTGGGGCAATTCTGGCATTTTCAGCCCCCTTACTATTCTCCCTCCCCCAAGATGACAATCGTAGTGTTGATACGATCCGCCAACTTATCTTTTTTATGACTGGGGCCATTCTTGCCGTGTTTACGTTAATAGATACTCATCTTAAAAATAGAAGCCCACGAAATAAACATTCCTCCCCCCGGACTCGCCAAGTACATACGGAACGTCGTGTCCGCTACATCACAGCTATTGAGCAAATTGCCGACGCGAACCGTCCTATTCGAATGGGAGGTATTTACACGCTTATAGGCCTTGTAGATGAGTGGCTGGACGACGACAATATCGACGAAGAAACTCGATTCAAAGAAGGGCAGGTTATTATCAACAACCTCTGCTCCTACATTCGTTCACCTTTCCCCCTAGCAGAGGAAATTGAAGAATATGAAGCCCGCAAAGAACTAGAAAAGCTCCAGAAATCAGAATTCGAGAAGCTCAGCGAAGGAGAGTCTTCACGGCTTCAGGGCTTGCTTAAGCGTTTCGAAGATTCTGACGAATACGAAAATCCTAAAGATATCACCGCGGACTATGCAAAGTTCCACGAAGAACAGGACATACGCCGTACCATTTTTGTTGAAATGAGCAAGCGCAGCAGCACTTTCACCAAAAACGAAAAGGGGGATATGATTCCTAGCCGGGGTGCATGGAGCGAATTTGAATTCGATTTCAGCCAAGCGCCCATTTTCTATTCCCTAAATAACCTCACGATTGAGAAAGGTAATTTCTCTTCTTCGAAGTTCCATGCTAAGGCTGAGTTCTCTCGTGTAACTTTCACCTGCAATGCAGACTTCAGCGGGACGATTTTCACCAATGACGCTAACTTTATCGATGCGACATTCATTGATAATGTAGATTTCGGTAGGGCAGTTTTCACTGGGGAAGCAAAATTTATCGGAGCTACACCCTTCATCAATGCTAAGGATTTCAGCCGCGTAACCTTCAGCGGCAATGCAGATTTCAATAATGCAGAATTCCATAGTAAAGCAAACTTTATGGGTGCGTATTTCGCTCATGAGGCTAACTTCAACGAGGCGACGTTCACAGGTGATGTTAGCTTCTACGGCGTAATCTTCGCCGGTGAGGCCAAATTTGGAGGGGCAACTTTCACAAGCAACACAAATTTTGTCGAGGCTACTTTCAAAGGCGGTGTTGGGTTCTACAAAGCGACCTTCACGAACTTTGAACCAACTTTCATTGCTATGTGTTGGCATGCCCGATTCTCCGTAGCCGTGGACCGGAGGAATTACAATTTCTCCGTTACAGAAGAAAGCAAACCTATTCGTTGCAGAACGGCTAAGCTCATAGATAAACCGTTCGATATACCTCTCAACACGATACTTTTTGATCCTGATTCAAACCGCATAAGTGAGCCTGCGAAGTAAATAGAAGGTTCTGGAAAAGAAAGAAGCCCCTCTAAATAAGGCCCACCTACAGATGCCCCGCCTGCACCTCTCGTGCAGGCGGGGCTTCTTACTTTTAACCACCGCGAGCGCGCCAGGGCGGGGCTCTCCCCTATGCTGGTTATAAGCCAGCACCGGAGCAGGAAGGGCACACCACCATGAACCTCAACAAACTCTTCACCACGCTGCGGCAACGCAAAAACACCCCGGCACGCAACCAGCAGGCCGGGCGGCGCGAACGCTACACGCACGCTCTCGAACAATTCCTTGACGGGCAGCCCGCCGTACGCCTCAGCGGGGTGTACACGCTCGCAAGCCTCGCAGACGAATGGCTCACCGATACCTCTCTCCCCGAGCAGGTACGCCACGAAGAAGCCCAGACCATCATCGACGCACTGACCGAGTGCATCCGCACGCCCTACCCCCTCGCGCAGAAACGACAAACCCTAGAATCAGACGAGACCCCCGAAGGGTACGAAGGCGACTTTACGCGCGATCAGGAGGCACTACGCGAGGAGCAGCTAGTGCGCCGCACAGTCTTCATGGAGTTCAGTCGCCGCCTCGCCACCGTCGCCGCGAGCAGCGAGAAAGACAACAGGAAAAGCCGGCACACGACGCCGCCAATATCACCCATGTGGGCTGATCTGCGCTTCGACTTCGGCGGCGCGACCATCTTCTACCCGCTACGGCAGCTGCACTTTCAGAACGCCGATTTCGCCTCCGCAACCTTCTACGGTCCGGCGGATTTCTTCGGCGCAACCTTCCACGGTGACACCAGCTTCTCGGCGGCGCAGTTCACCGCTGACGCCTCCTTCCACGGCGCGAACTTCACCGACTGGGTGGGATTCAGCGCCGCACACTTCGCAGGCGTGGCAGAGTTCAGCGGGGCACGCTTTGCGGACGCGGCAAGCTTCGCGACCGTAAACTTCACCGGCGAGGCTGATTTCTCAGACGCGGTCTTTTCGGCTGCGGCTGACTTCGCGGTATCCGCCTTCAAGTCCGATGCCAACTTCTCACACCTGAACGTCGCGGGCATAGCCAGCTTCGCGGCGGTCACCTTCGACGGAAAGGCAGTGTTCACCGCCTCCACGTTCCACGATGAAGCACACTTCGCCGCGTCGGTCTTCAACCGTTCGGCGGTGTTCTCCAAGTCGCTATTCGGCGGGGTCGCGCGCTTTGCCGGTATAGCCACCAAGCAGTCCGCAATGTTCAGCAACGTACGCTTTGCGAGCGCGGCGGACTTTAGCGGGGCGTCCTTCACGCAGTACGAGGATTTTGGTGGGGCGCGGTTCGACGGCGACGCCACGTTCAGCCGGGCGTCTTTTATCGCGCTTCCGAGGACGCGCTATGAGATGGACTTCCCGCAGTACGCGAACTTCGATAACACGGTCTTCGCGCAGGATGCCGACTTTAGTGAGGCGACGTTCACGGCGCATGTCGGCTTTGGCGGGGTGACGTTCGCGTGGGAGGTGAGCTTCAACGGGGTGAGCTTTGAGGGCGCCTACTTCGCGGATGCGACGTTCGGTCAGCGGGCAGATTTCAGGCAGACTAGCTTCATGTATGTTAAGCCGTCCTTTGAGGCTTTGGATAGGCGGCTGCAGAGGGCACGGTTCTCTGCGCAGGCGGATCCGCAGGATTACCTGTTCGAGGCGCGCCCGGAGAGTCCGCACGGTTTCAGTTGCGGTACGGCGAACCTTCTTAATAGAACGTTCATTCTCCCTGTCGGCGCTGTGCTTTACGACCCGGATTCCTGGGACGAAGAGAAGCAGGAGTACACGCGCGTTAGTGAGCCCGCACAGTAAAACCTAACTCTCCCCCGCCGTCGGGGAAGCTCCCACACACAGACCCCGCCCGTGCATCCAGCGCTGGCGGGGTCTTCGCATTTGACCCACAACCACCCAAGCCCAGCAGCTTTACCTTATGCTGAGTATGACCCGCCCCTTTCAACGATGACAGGAGAACCACATGCATCTCGCACCCAGCACCGCGTGGGTTTGGCTGATAGCTTGCGCAGTCGTCATTCTGTTTTTCCCGCTCGCCGCGCAGTTCGGCAACCTCAAGGGGAAACTGTCTAGCTTCCGCACCTGGGTTTGGGCTATCGCTCTCTTGGGCATTGTCACGGCGGGTTTTATGCCTTTCGCCTTTGACACTGATATCGCCTATTTTGAGGTTCAGCCGTTCATTTTCTTCATCACCGGCACCCTGCTGGGCGTTCTCTTTCTTGGGGAGTTCCACCGCATGAACGCCCAGAAAAAGCTGGAACACCCCCAGCGGGTGCACGCTGAGCGCCGTACCCGTTACAGCAAAGCAGTTGAGCAGCTGGCGTATCCGAACCCGGCAGTCCGTGCGAGCGCCATCAGCACGCTTGCGGGTCTGGTGGATGAGTGGCTCGCTGACGAGCAGCTCAGCGTTGAGACGCGGCAGAAGGAGGGGCAGGTCATCGTCAATGCCCTCTGCGCTTATGTTCGTTCGCCGTTCGCGCGGGCGTTCAAGGCAGAAGCTTTTGAATCCGATACGCCGCCCGCTAACTACGCGGGTGATTTCGCTACGGATCTGGCGGCTTTCCGTGGTGAGCAGGATGTTCGCCGCAGCGTCTTCGTTGAGATGAGCAAGCGCAGCAGCACCCTTGCCGAAAATGAGAAGGGCGAGGCGGCTGTTGTCCCCGGCGCCTGGAGCGGCTTTGAGTTCGATTTTAGCCGGGCGGTTGTCTTCTACCCTCTGGACGGTCTGACTATTGAGAACGCCGACTTCTCTGCGGCGAGGTTCTGCAACGGTTCAGATTTCAGCGGGGCAGCTTTTGTGGGAACCGTAGATTTCACCCGCGCAACTTTCGGAGAGATTGCGGGGTTCGGTGACGCGACCTTTGCAGGCGATGCGAATTTCGGTCACGCAACCTTCACTCATAGCGCTAACTTCGGGGGAGCGTCCTTCGTCCAGAGCGCGCATTTCGATGGGGTGAAGTTCATGCAGAAGGCGCATTTCAGCGGGGTGGAATTCGCTCAGGAAGCGAACTTCACTGGGACGGCCTTCATCCAGAACGCTAGTTTTGGCGGGGTAAATTTTGCCCGGAACGCAGACTTCAGCTGGGCTGTGTTCGCTCAAAACGCGCACTTCGTCGGGGCCGTTTTCAGTCAGGTTGCAGACTTCAATGGGGCAACTTTTACCCAAGATGCCCGCTTCAGTGAGACGGCTTTCGAGCAGGTCGCACGCTTCAAATGGGCGACTTTCACACAAACCGCAGACTTTAGTGAGGCGGCTTTTGACCAAGGTGCAGATTTCAGTGAGGCTACCTTTGAGGCTGACGCTGAGTTCTACGGAGCGTCCTTTATGGGTGTTGCAGATTTCTGCGATGTGTCTTTCGTGAAGAATCCCCCAGTCTTCGCTGTTGAGGACGCTGACTCGGGCGAGATGCGCCGGACGCGATTTGCTGCGCTGCCTACCGGTTCGGAGGCTACTGGTCAGGAGGCGCATAATTTCGCGGTGTATGATGACAGCCAGCCTATTCCGCTGGGTACAGCCGGGCTGAACGGCGTGGGCTACCGCATCCCGGTTGGTACGGTGCTCTTTGATTCGGCGTCCTGGGATGAACGGCAGAAGGAATACACGCGCATGAGTGAGCCCGCGTAGTAATATCCCGAAGGCCCCGCCACGTTGAATGTGTGGTGGGGCTTTTGCGCATCTGGTGGCCGCCGCCGAGCATCTGGGCACAAAATAAAAACGGCACGAAAAACCCCGCTGAGCTTGTAGGCTCTAGCGGGGTTTTTCGAATCTTATCTACCCGGATTCATTTATCGCTTTCCAGTGGTATTACGCCATATCTGAGATAAATAAAACTTAAATCGGGCAACAAAAATCCGCGGAATATGTGTCATCTGCTAAAATCAGCAGTGACAACGCAATTCCGCGTTGGATTTATGTCTCTAACTAAATAGAGAGGAGGTGAATCATATGACCAAAAAGCAATTTTGGCTGATGGTTCAGCGGGGTAGCGATATTGCAACCCTATTTCTTGGTCTCGTAGAGATTTTGCGCGTAATCTCTAGCTGTCTCTACTAGACCATCCGTTGGTGGAGCTACTAGTGATGTTGCAGCATCACTGGTAGTTCCACTTTTATTTTACTGTCATTACGCATAAGGACATTCCCTGTATGCATGACCGTATACCTAATAATTTAGCGCATTTCTTAAGACATAACAACACGACGGCACTAATTACGCCATTATTGTATCCGCCGCAAGGAACAATATCGCCCATTTTGAGGATTTCCATACTCACCTCGTCCGCTACAGATTGCAGAAGCATCGTCTGTGCATCTCATGCAGGCGAAGCCATCGTTGATGACCGGGCGCAACTCATGACAGGTAGCTTTACCCTATGCTGGAAGGTGAACGTTCCTATCAGAGAGGACAGGAGAACCTAGTGCCCAGCACATCATCCGCTCCAGAGAGCCCAGTAATCCCGAAAGCTCAGGAGAAGCCTTGGTACATCCAGCACTTTACTAAGCTCCTCATTGGCTTTGGTCTGGGCGGCGGTGCGGTTGCGCTCGTTCTGCCTTGGATGCTGTGGTCGCACTGCGGCATGAGCTCGGGTAGTTCAGATCAGCTGCGTCTGCATCTTTTGTACGTCACTGGCGGCGTTATTGCGGTTCTGACTCTTCTGCAGACTAATTGGAAGAATCAGGGTGACCGTCTCAAAATTGACGCGGACATCAAGAAGAATGAGCAGGATGCGGAGAAGAACCAACGCGACCATATCCGCCAGGTTCATGCTGAGCGTCGTAGCCGCTACACCAAGGCTGTAGAGCAGCTAGCTGACGAGAAAGCAACTGTCCGTCTGGGTGGTATCTATACCCTCGTGGGCCTCGTTGATGAATGGCTCACCGATGGCACTCTCATTCCCGAAGAACGGCAGAAAGAAGGGCAGGTTATTATTAATAATCTTTGCTCCTACATTCGTTCACCCTTCACCCTGGCGTTAAAAGCAGAGATGTTTGAGGGCGATTCAGAGCCAGATAACTATGAAGGAGATTTCTCCAAAGATCAGGCGGTATTTCGCGAAGAACAGGATGTACGCCGCACTATCTTTGACGAGATGAGCAAACGCAGTAGTACCTTCACTAGGGATAGGATTGGCAAGATAATCGACACCTCCCTAGGAACGTGGAGTGATTTTGAGTTTAATTTCAGTCGAGCACCTATTTTCTATCCTCTCAACGCCATCACGATTGAGAAAGGTAATTTCTCAGGCGCAAGGTTCTACGCTGGTGCGAATTTCGTCGAGGCAACCTTCACCAGCAACGCGGATTTCAGAGCGGCAACCTTCATCTGCTATGCAGACTTCTTCATGGCGACCTTTACCAGCAATGCAGACTTCAGCGCGGCGACCTTTACCAGCAACGCAAACTTCGTCGCGGCGACCTTCACCAGAATCGCGAGCTTCAGTAAGGCAACCTTCACCCGCCGCGTAATCTTCTACAGCACGACTTTCACCCAATATGGGCCACTCTTCACTATGGCTGGTTCAGAAGAGTACAAAGCCCAATTCTCCGCAGGAGCAGGCCCGCGAGACTATGATTTCTCGGTCTCTTCGGAAAGCAAACCTATCAAGTGCGAAACGGCTACGCTTCTCGGCAAGTCGTTCACTATCCCCATTGGGACGATACTCTTCGACCCGGATTCCTGGGACGAAGAGAAGCAGGACTACACCCGCATCAGTGAGCCCGCGCAGTAATATCCAGAGACCCCGCCCGCACATCCAGCGCTGGCGGGGTTCTTACTTTTGACCAGCAACAGCCTTTGTCAGATGAATCTCCGGTATAGTGAAAGGTGACCGTTCCTCTCAACGAAGACAGGAGAACTAGAGACCATGGTAGAGATACCCGAGAATCAAGAAAACCCATCACAGCCTAACTCCCCGTGGTGGGAAAAAGTTACAGCATGCGCCCAGGAAAACTGGCTTTACATAGCCCTCGTCTTATTATCTGTAATTGGGGTTCCCTGTGCTTTGTTTCTTCCTCAGCATATCCCAGGGCTCAAGGATGACGGCAATACTATTGTCTCCTTCCGTCAAGCTATCTTGGCTGTATTGGCTGGAGCTCTTACAATGCTTACTTTGTGGGAAACCCATCGTAAAAATACCCATGAAAAAGACAAGAACGACCGAGACCACATCCGCCAAGTACATGCTGAACGCCGTAATCGCTACACCAAAGCTATCGAGCAATTGGGGGATGAAAAGGCACCAATTCGTCTAGGCGGTGTGTACACGTTAGTAGGTCTAGTCGATGAGTGGCTCACAGATAAGAGTATTAGAGAGGATAACGACCGCAGCAAGGAAGGTCAGGTTATTGTCAATAGTCTTTGTTCCTATCTTCGTGCACTACCCCCTAAGACAAAACTCTCAGACCTAAAGAAGGGAAAATACCCGTCTGATGAGGCAGAAGTACGTATTGCCATCATCAAAGAAATTAGTGCGCGGATTAATTTTGACTCCAATTCTCAATGGTCAGATTTTAAATACGACCTATCGAATATATTTTTCTTCTATCCCGTAAATTTCTCAAAGTGCGTCTTTAAGCACCCCGCACTGTTTAACGATTCATATTTTGCGGAGGGTGCAAGTTTTAAGGGGGCAAATTTCAACGATACAACTAATTTCTCGGGTGTAACCTTCAGAAAAAAAGCAGACTTCAGTCAAAGCTACTTCAGATGCACACCTGGCAAGGCGATATATAACGCTTTGAACGATCAAGACTACAGTCTTATTGCTAATGATTTTTCCAAGGCCACCTTTATGGAGGGGGCTAGAGCAAACTTCTCACACGGAGAAGTTCATGGAGAGATAACATTCCGTGAAGCCGAGTTCAAAGAGGGCATATATCTCTCCCAAAAAGTTTTTTTCAGCTCTACTTCTTTCATCGGCGCAAAATTTGAAAAGTCTACTAATTTTTATGCTACCTTCGTGAATAGTGCACCTGAATTCGCCATGAAAGACAATAACGGAAAGGAACATAAGGCAAAATTCTCAATTGGTGCATATATTGACGATTACAAAATGGAAACAAATCCCGACGGTGAGTCATTTCCTCTAGAGGACCTTACTTTGCCCAATAGTTGGACATTCACCATTCCTGAGGGTTGCGAGCTTTTCGACCCCAATCCTTTGCCCGCCCCCAAACCGTGAGAAAAGCCCGCTGAATAAGGCTCATATTTTAGGCCCCGCCGACCTCCGTCGGCGGGGCCTTCGCGTAACCTCGCGCGCCCGCAACGAATACGCCTCGGCGAGCGCATCCGCCCGTCACAGCGCCGCCCAAAGCACCACCCCGAGCCCCACCGCGCCCAACCACCCTCTACCCCACCGATACACTAGAACCATGTACCGAATCATGACTGTCTGCACCGGCAACATCTGCCGCTCCCCCGTCGGCGAATACCTCATCCGCCAGCACGCCCAAGAAGCCGGCGTGCCCGTCACCGTCACCTCCAGCGGCATCAGCAACGAAGAAGAAGGCAACCGCATCGACCCGCGCGCCGCCGCGCAGCTCACCACCCGCGGTATCGACCCGTCCGCGCACCGCGCCAGCGTCTTCACCGTCGAGGACTTCGACCGCAACGACCTCATCCTCGCCATGGACGCACCCCACTACCTGCGCCTCAAAGCCCTCGCCCGCAACGACGAGGACAAAGCCAAGATCCGCATGATGCGCAGCTTCGACCCGAAGGTCACCACCACCCACCTGGACCAGCTCGGCATCTACGACCCCTGGTACGGTAGCGAACGCGACTTCGTGTACACCACCGGCCTCATTGACGCCGCCGCACGCGGCCTCATCAACCACCTCAAGCAGGAAGGCGACGCCCAGTGAGTCAGCGTATCCCCTTGAACCAGAACCACCACGTCACCGGCACCACCGAAATCCTGGAGCTCTGCAAAGACATGCTGCGCCTGGAGCACGGCATCGGCAACGACTTTGACATGGACACCGCCGAATTTACCGAATTCCGTGCGCAGTTCCTTGCCGACTTCGCGCAGATCCCGCTGATCATCGGCGTTGACGGCCGCAGCGGCACCGGCAAAACCAGCCTCGCCGCGCAGCTTGAGCGGGAGCTCACCGCCGCCGGCCACAGCGTGCACGTGCTGCACCTGGACGACTTCTACCCCGGCTGGGACGGCCTCTTCGACGGCGTGGAGGCGTGGGACGCGCTCTCCGTGCAGCTGACCAAGGGTATTGCCGAGACCTACACCCCGTGGGATTGGGAGGCGGGCGCCCCCGGTGAGGTGCGCACCGTCGACCCGGCGGCTACGCAGGTCATTATCTGTGAGGGTGTCGGCGCGATTGCGGGCGCCTGCGAGGTGCGTATTCTCGCCACCGCCCCGGACGAGGTGCGTTACGAACGCGCCATGGCTCGTGACGGTGACACGTTCCGCCCGCACTGGGAGCGCTGGGCGGCGCAGGAGGAGGCGCTACTCGCCGAAATCCCGGAGGACTACGCAACCGTGGACTTCATCTACGACAGCACGGCGCAGTAGTAGCCGCCTACAAGACAGTAGGGCCCAATGCTTTGTGTATCTCGAAGCATTGGGCCCTACGGCTATTTAGAGGCAGTTTTATTCAGGCGCTGTTTTATTCGGGCATGGGAGCCGGGCTAGCGGATTCCATGCGGTCTTTATCCCAGTAGGTTGAGGTATTGCTCGGCGCATGGGTGGAGGCTGTATCGTCTTTTTCGTTACCCGAGTTGTTGTTAGAAAGCACGGCAAAGACTACGAGCAAGCAACAAGCTATGAGCAGCAAGATACCCAGCAAATATTTGTAATAGTGATTGCGCATCTGAGGTTGCCCCTCCGGTCGTATCGCGTGGTATGGTCAGCGTAAGTTATGCAGTTGTGCCTATCAATGCTTCTCAAGAATATTTCTCAAATATTTCTTCAGCGTTGGGGGCGCTGAGCAGCAGACTAAAACCGCTCAAGGGGTGGTGTTATCCGTAAGCGACATCAGGGTGTCCGAAGCGAAGCGAGGACGGGTGCCCCTGTAGGAGCGTGGATAACACTGCCCCTTCTGCGTACCCGTCCCGCTCCCACATCGAAAAAATATCAAACATTTAACTTACGAAGCCACACCCAATTCTGCTACCGTGAACAAGTTGTGCTTCTAGCCTGCGCACGCTCATCCCCGGAGCGGTACCGCCGCATCCATGTCTTGTAGAGCCGCAGGCGCCGTTGCACGCGCATCACGTAGAAAGAAAAACTAAGGACTAATGTCTTCGAAGTCGACTAAGACCTCTTTCGGGCTATCACCCCTTTTCATTGTTGTTCTGGCGCTGTTGACCGCTATCGCGCCGCTCGCTACGGACATGTACCTGGCGGCGCTACCGGCGGTCGCTGAGAATCTGAACACCACCAGCACGAATGCGTCCCTTACGTTGAGCGCGTTCATGGTGGGTATGGCGCTCGGCCAGCTGGTCGTGGGTCCGCTGTCGGATAAGACGGGCCGCCGCAAGCCGCTACTGATTGGTGCGGTCATCTGCTTTATTGCGACGGTGGCGTGTGGTTTCGCGCCGAATATTGAGCTGCTGATTTTTGCGCGTTTCATGATGGGCTTCACCGGTTCGATTGGTGCGGTGCTGACGCGTTCTATCGTGGCTGATACGACTGAGGGTCTGGGGACGGCTAAGCTCATGGGCGTCATGATGATGATTAACGGCTTCGCGCCGGTGCTTGCCCCGCTGTTTGGTGGTTGGGTGCTGTCGTGGGGTAACTGGCGCGATATTTTCCATGTGCTGGGCGTGATTACCGCGCTCATGATGCTCGGCGTGATCTTCGTGATTAAGGAGACCCTGCCGGTGGAGGAACGCTACCAGGGCACCGCCCTGAGCGTGTACTCGGAGCTGCCGAAGGTGCTGAAGGTGCGCCGCTACATGGGTTTCATGCTGACGATGTGCTTCGCGTTTGGTGCGCTGTTCTCGTACATTTCCGGTTCGACGTTTGTGTTGCAGAAGATTCTGGGCTTGTCCGAGACTGAGTTCACGATCGTGTTCGGTGTGAACTCGATTGGCATTGTGCTGTTCAGTGCGATTGCGACGAAGCTGGTGGGTCGTGTGGCGCAGCGCCGCATTGTGAATGTTGGCGTGGTTAGCCTGCTGGTAGTGTCTTCGCTGCTGTTGGTCAGCTTCCTTGTCGGTATTTCGCTGGTGCCGACGCTGATTCTGTTGTTCCTGCTGACTAGCTCGTGCGGTCTGATTTTTGGTAATGCTTCGGCGTTGGCGTTGAACGAGGCGCGCCACATGGCGGGTAGTGCTTCGGCGGTGATGGGTACGGTTCAGGCGATGCTGGGTGCGGTGGCAGCACCGCTGGTGTCGATTGCCGGTGAGCATGAGTACCTGCCGATGGGCTTCTCCATTCTGGGTTTCGCGGTCCTGACGGCGCTCGTGCTGTGGACTACCCCGCGTAAGGACTCGGACTACTCGGCGGACGGTCTGAGCCACGGCGCTAGTGAAGGTCACGGCGCTCCGGCGGCGGGCCACTAGCCGTTCATAAGTACATATCTGTGCACATGCCCGGGAGGGACGGTGTTATCCGTAAGCGACATCAGGGTGTCCGAAGCGAAGCGAGGACGGGTGCCCCTGTAGGAGCGAGGATGATGCCGTCCCTTCTGCATGTCTCGTCCATCTGCCCCTGTAGGAACGAGGGCGAGTACCCTTATCCCGCGCTGGTTCTGGATGCGAACGTACAATAAGACTATGTCTAGTACCGTTATTCTTCTGAACGAACAGAACCCGCAGGGCATCTTCGTTGACCCGTCCGTGCCCCTCATCAGCGTTGATGATCAGGGCTTCACCCGCGGCGACGGCGTCTTCGAGACTATGCTGTCCGTCAACCGTCGCGTGCGTAAGCTCGGCATGCACCTGTCCCGCCTCGAATCGTCGGCGCGCATGCTGGACTTGCCCGACCCGGAACCTGAGATTCTGCGTTCGGCGGTGGAGCGCCTCATGCGTGAGGCGACCGCCGGTGCCGAGACTGCGCTGGGCGAAGAGCATATCGTGAAGATTATTATTTCGCGCGGCCCCACCCAGGCGGTGACTTCCATGCAGCCGGGCCCGTACACGCTGATTATGGCGTCGCCGGTGCCTGCCTCCATCGTGAAGCGCCGTACCGAGGGCGTGAAGGCGATGCTGCTGCCGCGCGGCCACGAGCCGATGGACAACAGCGCCTACCCGTGGCTTCTGGCGGGTGCGAAGACCCTCTCCTACGCGGTGAATATGGCGGTTCTGCGGTACGTGCAGGAGCGCGGCGCGGATGACGCTATCTTCATCACCGATGAGCGTCGCGTGCTGGAGGGCGCTACTTCTTCGGTGCTGGTCGCCAAGATTGAGGACGGCAAGAAGGTGCTGTACACGCCTGAGCCGAGCCACGGCATTCTCCCCGGAACCACGCAGGGCGCGGTGTTCGAGGCGGCACGCCAGGCCGGTTGGGAGCTTGGTTTTGGCCCGCTCTACCCGCAGGATTTGTTCGAGTCGGACGGCGTGTGGTTGGCGTCGTCGGTGCGTCTGATTGCGCCGGTGACCCACCTGAACGGTACCGCGCTGGCACATGACCCGGAGCTGACTGCGACGCTGTTGAACTACCTGGCGCAGCAGAGCTAAACGCGTACAAAAAGGGACGGCATTATCCGAGTGAGGATAATGCCGTCCCTTTATGCTGTCTGCAGGCTGAGTGCGGAGGTGTCTGTACCTTCCTGAAGCGACATCAGGGTGCCCGAAGCGAAGCGAGGGCGGGTCCCCTGTAGGAGCGAAGGAAGGGGGCAGGCGCTTCCTTATCTATGTCCCAGCGCGGGAGGACGGTATCGTCCGTAGTGACATCAGGGTGCCCGAAGCGAAGCGAGGGCGGGTCCCCTGTAGGAACGGGGACGAATACCGTCTCCCAAGCGGAACCAGAAACGGAACGAACTAGCCCCAGAGGAACTGGATCGTACCCGCCGCAATAGATGCACCGTACGCAACAGCGATAATGATGGCGGCTGCAATGCTCACGTGCACGTCACGCGGCGAATAGGAGGGTACGCGCGCCCAGGTGCGTTCGCCTGCGCCGAAGCCGCGCGCTTCCATGGTGATAGCCAGGCGGGAGCCTCGGCGGATGGCCTGCACGAGCAGGGCGAAGCTCTGCCCGCCGAAGGTTTGTGCACGTCCAATAAGGGACTGGCCTGCACCGAGTCCGCGGGCGCGTCGTGCCTGGCCGAGGGCATTCCACTCAGCGAAGAGAATACCGACCAGGCGCAGGGCAGCGACGGTTGCGAGCACGAACCGGGAGGGCAGTTTGAAGGTTTGTGCGAGGGAGTCACCCAGGTCGGTCGGGTCGGTGGTGAGTACAAACGCGAGGGTGGGTAGGACCATGGCGAGGGAGCGGATCATCATGGCTGCACCGACGGCGGCGGAGTCGGTGGTGATGCTGTTGAAGCCGAGGTCGAGAATGGTGGTGCCGCTTTTGGCGCTGAGCATGGCGACGGACCAGCCGGTGGTGATGACGGCGATGAGGATGGGCCAGAAGCGGGCGAGAACGTTGACGGGGCGGAATCCGACGAGGATGAATCCGAGCAGTTCGAGGGCGAAGAGGATGCCGGAGGTGAGGGGGTCGCGCACGATAAGTGCGGCGATGATGAGGGTGAAGGAGACGATGAGTTTTACGCCGGCGTTGAGGTTGCTGAAGTAGCTGGTTCGGTCGATGGTGCCGAAGAAGTCGGTGTTCATGCGTTCTCCTTTCCGGGGGTGGTGAGGGCGGGTAGGGTGATGTGATTGCCGCCGAGTGCGGCGGTGTAGTCTTCGTCGTGGGTGATGGAGATGACGGCGGTGCCGCCTGCGAGGAGTTCGCGGATGAGGTCGACGAGTTCTGCCCAGGTTCGTGCGTCTTGGCCGAAGGTGGGTTCGTCGAGGATGAGGATTCGTGGTGCGGTGGCGAGTGCGGAGGCTACGGAGAGTCGTCGTTTTTCGCCGCCGGAGAGGGTGAAGGGGTTGGCGTCGAGTAGGTGGGTGAGGCGTAGGCGGGTTGCAAGCTCGTTGGTGCGGGCTGCGAGGTCGTCTTCGTTGAGGGGTTCGCGGGTGAGTGCGGCGAGTCGGCGGGGGCCGAGTTCGAGTTCTTCACGTACGGTTCCGCGGATGAATTGGTATTCGGGTTCTTGGAAGACGTAGCCGATGCGGCTGAGCATTTGGGCGGGGGTCCAGGTGGGGATGTCCCAGTGGGCACTGTTTTCTCGCTCGCCGTCACCGTCGTGGTTACATAGCGCATCGGTGGCGGTGAGGGTGCCGTCGGGTGCGGTGAGGAGCCCTGCAAGGGTGAGGGCTAGGGTTGATTTGCCGGCGCCGTTGGGTCCGAGCACGCTGAGGTGTTCGCCGGCGTGCAGGGTGAGGTTGATGCCGCTGCGGAGTACGGGCAGGTCGATGGGTGCGGGTGCGGGGGTGTCGCCGAGGTGTTTAATGGTGCGTCGGCGTGCGCGTCGTTGTTTGGGGGTGGGTTGTGCGCGGGTGATGCTGAGGTTTTCGGCGCGCAGTAGCGCCTCGCCGGTTACAGCCTCGCCGCTCTGGTTATCGCTGCCGGTCTGCGGTGCGCGCGGCACGTAGTTGGGTACCCATACGCCCGCGTCGATGAGGTCTTGACGTGCTTCGGTGAGCACGGTGTCGGGTGCGCCGTCGTGGGTGATGGTGCCGCCTGCGCCGAGCACGATAATGCGGTCCATGTGCGGTGCCCAGATGCTTACGCGGTGTTCTACGACGAGTAGGGTCGCGCCGGTCGCCTCCGCGGCAGAGAGGATGCTGTCGCGTACTTCCCGCACACCGGCGGGGTCGAGGTTGGCGGTGGGTTCGTCGAGGATCATGGCGCCGGGGTGCATCGAGAGGATGCCCGCCAGGCCGAGGCGCTGCTTCTGTCCGCCGGACAGTGCGCTACTGGGGTGGTCGAGGGGTAGGTTGTTGAGCCCTACGGCGGTGAGGGCTTCGGTGACGCGGCCCCAGATTTCTTCGCGGGGTACGCGCAGGTTCTCGGGGCCGAATGCGACGTCGTTGCCGACGGTTGCCATGACGATGGAGGATTCGGGGTCCTGCTGCATCATGCCCGCGGTGCCGCGTGCTTCACCGGGTTCTTTGCCGTTGATGGTGATGGTGCCGCCGGCGGATTCGCCGTCGTCATCGTGGAGCACACCGGCGATGGCGTGCAGGAGCGTCGATTTGCCGGCGCCGGAGGTTCCCAGTAGCAGTACTTTTTCACCGGGGTTGATGGTGAGGTTGAGTCCGCTGATGACGGGTTCTGGGCGTCCGGGGTGATGCCAGCTGAAGTTGTTGAGCTCGATGCGCGCCCCGCGCGGTGTTGCTTCCATGATAGTTCCTTAGCCTTTTGTGTGGCTGCTGTAGTGTGCCGAGTGGTGACTAGTTGCTGGTGGTTAGCGGCGGGTCTTGCCGGATGCCAGCGAGGAGAGCACACCGGTCTTGGCGAGGTTCTGCACGAGAATCCATGCGAGGAAGCCTGCGATGACTGCACCGGAGATGACGGAGCATGCTACGTAGATGATTGCCTTGACCGGTTCCATGTCGGGGTAGTAGATGAAGATTTCGTTACCGCCCATGAACAGGCCGCAGAGTGCACCGGCGAAGATGGCGACGGTTGCGTTCCAGCGGCGGTAGCCGAAGATCGCGAAGGCAACTTCAGCGCCGATGCCCTGGATGAGGCCTGCAAGCAGGATTTCGCCACTCCATGCGCCGCCGGTGAAGAGCACGGAGATGAATGCTGCGACGATTTCGCAGAAGAGTGCCGCACCGGGCTTGCGGATGAGCAGGCCGCCGAGGGTGCCGCCGAGCAGCCATGCGCCGCCGATGATGGGGCGGAATTCGGGTGCTGCTACGAGTGCGGTTTTGGTGGCGGGGCTGACTGCGATGTCCCAGATCCAGAAGATGACGGCGCAGGCTACTGCGATAACTGCGGCAATAACGATCTCGTTAACTCGCCAGCGCAGGTTCGGCTTCTTCGCTTCTGCTTGTGCAGGTGCCTGGGAGGTGGGGGTTACGTTCTGTGACATAGGTGGTCCTTCCGTCGTTGGAAGGGGAATGTCCTCGTCCTCTTAATGGACGAGGGCATTGAGAAGAAATTCGACTCCCTACGCCGGTACTAACCGGATCAGGTTCGAGGGTCTGCTTAGCACTCTCAGCGCCGTGGTGGCGCTCCCCTGTCGTGTGGGGTTCTTTGTCCGTACCGTTGTGGTGTGGGCGGGAACCCAGGTTTGATTGTAGGCGTGTCTGGCTGTTCATGCCAATTTACCGCTTTTTGTTCCCTTCGTCTGCCCACATTACAGAATTGAACGGCATACAATTTTGGGATGGAGAGGCTCCCAGGCGGCACAAACGCCTTAAACCCTATACGCTAGGGAGTGGCGCTCTTTTCTCACCCAACCCCGAAGAGGTTCACGGGTAGGACGCCACATCGTATACAGCTAAGGAGATACACATGAACCCCGTCGCTAAGCTTGCTATTGCGGGTATCAACATGGGCGTAGCAGCCCTGATCGGCAAGGGCCTGAGCGCAGCCTGGACCAAGGCTACCGGCAACCAGCCTCCCGCCATTTCCCAGGAGTCTGAAGATACCCTGCGTCAGGTCATTCTCTGGACCGTTCTGACCTCCGTCGTAGGTGCTGTGGCGAGCTTCGGTATTGCTCGCCTGCAGCGTCGTTTCTTCTAATGAGATTTGTCGCCTTCCGCGCGATAGTTATGAGCTAGGCGGTACGTATCTTCACTCGGTACGTACCGCCTGGCGTTCCATTTTCAGCACGCCCGCTCTACTTCAGCCGGCTTCATGCCACCGGTACGCTGAAGCTTCGCCTCGGCATCTGAAAGCACAACTATGACTATTTCTTCTCCTCGCCCTAAGGCGAAGGCTCCGCGTAGGGTCATTGACCACGCACACAGCCGCCGCTCGGTCACCTCCTGGGTCATGTGGGATGTTGGTTCCTCGAGCTTCGACTCGATTATGACGACCTTCATCTTCACCGTGTACCTGACCAGTAGCTACTTCGGCACTCCCGAGGAGACCTCCTCGGCGCTGTCTTTGGGTCTGACTATCGCCGGTTTCCTTATTGCTATCCTGGCGCCGGTCACCGGTCAGCGTAACGACAAGTCTGGCCGCGGCATCTTCTGGCTCGGCGTGAACACCATGCTGCTGGTCAGTTCCATGGCGGCTTGCTTCTTCGTGGCCCCCACTCCACAGTACCTATGGTTGGGTGTCACCCTGATTTCTGCTGCGAGCGTATTCAGCGAGTTCGCCTACGTAAACTATAATGCCGTGCTGCCGCGTATCTCCCATCCGGAAAATATCGGCAAGATTTCGGGCGCCGGATGGGCGGCCGGCTACATTGGCGGCATCCTGGCACTGGCTGTGGTGCTGTGGGGGTTTGTGCTTACCCCTCAGGTACTCGGCCTAACCACCGATAATGCCCTGAATATCCGTGCGGTTGCGCTGTTCGCTGCCGCCTGGTGTTTGGTCTTCTGCCTGCCGCTGCTGGTGCGTATGCGCACCCGCAAGCGCTTCCTACCGGAGGTGCTGCCCACCCGCGAGCTGCGTTTCCTGGAGCTGGGTCTGGAGCATTTCTCCCCGGCTCGTCAAGGCGGCCTGCTCGCCTCATATAAGGCGCTGTGGCGCACGATTCGTCGCTTGAAGATGACGTCCCCGCAGACCCTGTGGTTCCTGGTGGCATCGGCAGTGTTCCGTGATGGCCTGTCCGGTATTTTTACGTTCGGCGGTATTCTCGCTGCGGGTACGTTCGGTTTCAGCACTTCCAATGTGATCCTGTTCGGTATTGCCGGTAGCGCTGTCGCCGCAGTTGGTGCTATTCTGGGCGGCTACCTGGATGACTACCTAGGCCCGAAGGCAATTATTGTTATCTCACTGGTCGGAATTATCTTGGCGGCTACCCCGCTGCTGTTCTTCCCTCAGCCTGGCGTGTTCTGGGTATGCGCCCTGTTGCTGTGCCTGTTCGTGGGCCCGGCACAGTCGGCCTCCCGCACCTTCCTGGCTCGCCTTGCCGAGCCTGGCACTGAGGGTGAGCTGTTCGGCCTGTACTCGACCACCGGTCGCGCCACCAGCTTCCTGGCACCGATGCTGTTCGGTTTGTGCGTGAGCATCATGGGAGCACAGATTTGGGGTGTGCTCGGTATTCTGATTGTTGTGGTGGCGGGTTTGCTCCTGTTGCTGCCGGTGAAGGCGCCGGGCGCATTGCGTGTGCGTGCTGCTCGCCGTGAGCAGAAGCGCCGCGACAAGGCTACCCAATAAGGCCACCCGGTAAGGTTGCTCGGGTAGGTGCCGCGGGTCTAAGCGTCCTGCAGGCCCCACAAACGCAACCTTGCAAACGCAATTCCGCGAACACAAAGGGAGGGGCGGGTAGAAGAATTATCTTCTACCCGCCCCTCCCCTGTGCTTAAGCAATGCTTATCAAGCGGAGCTCAGAGAGCTATGCCAGAGAGCCGCAGTGGCTAGTTCTCCACCACGTCCTCCTCCTCGTCCAGAACCTCATCGCTACTCAGCTGAACCCAGGTTGCGTCATCAATCAGCGGATCATCAATCGCACGGACCCACAACATCGAACCAGCCGCCAGGGCGCGCAAGTTCTCGTCATACGCCTCAGCAGGCAGGCCCTCAAAAATCTCAGCCAGACGAGCAAACAGGTCATCGTACGAAATGTCGCCCTCAGCCTGCAGCCAGCACTCAGCCGCAAAATCAGACAGCTCATTCAGCTCAGTATCACGCAGCAGCAAGAACGGGCCGTCCTCACCCACACGCACACCCGAAGTACCCGGCATACGAGACACCGCAATCGTACCGTTCAAGAACACACCCGGCAGGTAATCCTCAACCGTGTACTTCTCCAGCTTCTCAACCTCATCAGCATTTGGCAGCTCACCACCATTCAGCAGATCCTGAACCAGCGGCAGAGTATCCTCAACCTCCGAGTACACCAGACGCCACACGCCACCGCAACGCTCCACCAGCTTGGCCAACGACACAACCCCCTCAGGGTGACGCGCCAGACCCGAGCTCTGCTCACTCAAGAACACCAGAGCCTCATGCAGCGGAACACGCTCAAAATACGGCTCAGAAGCCGACTCATTACGAGAAATGAACACAATACGCGACAGCTCATAGCTGAGGTCATCGCTATCAACCACGTTCAGACCCAAATCCACCGGGTTCTGCTGATCCTTCGGCGCATTCGGGTCAACAATCACAGACAGCGGCTTCGGATACGGCGACACAACACCCTCATCTGAAATAATCGCCGTCTCATCAGTCAGGTACGCAAACTTCGAACCCAAGAAACGCGATGCAGTCGTCTTACCGCTACCAGAAACACCCACCAGCGCCACAGCGCGCTTCGACTCAGGGTCACCAATAACAGCCGCATGCAGCATCACACCGCGACCAACCAGCTGCTCAATCATCGCCAACGTAATACGGCTCGTCAATTCCTGCATACCCGCGTCATCATTATCGACACGCAGTGTCGACACCTTATCAAACGAACCCATCAACGGATTCGCCAAATCCATCACCGACTCATCAGTCGGTGCATGAACCAGCATCACCTGATCAAAACGAGACAACGAAGCATACGCCTCATCAGGAGTATCAAAAAACTCCGGGGTAAGAGGCTCCCACGCCTTCTTAAAACGCTCCACAAAAGAGTCCGACATATCGATCAGACACAAAGGAACTTCCGCGCCAGCAACACGCAAAACAGCAGGCTTCAGATTCATCAAAAATCCTTAGAGAGTGAGAGATAAAAACCCGCACGCGAGTGAACGCACGAGCACACAGGTAAAAAACCGCCCAACGCAGGCGCACAAACACACAGCCTGTACACCCGCACCCCTAAGCGGGAAAGACTAAGACTCCACAGAACCGTCCGTAGGAATCATCGTCTGATGAAAATTCAAATAACTACGCGAAGCAGTCGGGCCACGCTGACCCTGGTAACGGTTACCATACGCACCAGAACCATACGGATGCTCAGTCGGGCTACTCAAACGGAAGAAACACAACTGACCAACCTTTGAACCCGGCCACAACATAATCGGCAAAGTCGCCATATTCGACAACTCAAGCGTCACATGCCCAGAAAAACCAGGATCAATAAAACCAGCCGTAGAGTGAGTCAGAAGACCTAAACGACCCAAGGACGACTTACCCTCCAAACGGGCAGCCACATCATCAGGCAGGGTCACCTTCTCATACGTAGAACCCAATACAAACTCACCCGGATGCAAAATAAACGGCTCATCAGGAGCCACCTCCACCAGGCGCGTCAAATCCTCCTGCGGCTGAGCAGGATCAATATGCGGGTACTTATGGTTATCGAACAGACGGAAGAAACGATCAATCCTCACGTCCACACTTGCAGGCTGAATCATCGACTCATCGAACGGTTCAAGAACGATGCGCCCATCAGCAATCTCTTGACGAATATCGCGATCTGAAATAAGCACGCTTAAAGGATACCTGGCAAACACCACCCACGTGCAGGCATCCACTAGCCTCAGCACACAGTCCTACATCACATTTCAACCCCGACACCCCGCGCACAAACAGCCGCAACACATTTCACGCCTGACAAGCAAGCGCGCTACACTGAAAAAGATGCGGCTGTAGCTCAATGGTAGAGCGCACGCTTCCCAAGCCTGATACGCGGGTTCGATTCCCGTCAGCCGCTCTCCTCAAGCCTTCTACCCCACGGTAAGAAGCTTTTTGCGGCTGAGGCGGGAATCGCTTCCAGGTGGAAATACATTCCCTCGCACGCTCGGGATTTCCGCCCTCCAGCCCGTCAGTCGCTCTCCTCAAGCCTTCTACCCCACGGTAAGAAGCTTTTTGCGGCTGAGGCGGGAATCGCTTCCAGGTGGAAATACATTCCCTCGCACGCTCGG
>NZ_JBSZFE010000003.1:0-245488 GCF_054263775.1 Rothia sp. 110740021-2
TGAAGACTCGTGGAGTTGACTGGTACTAATAGGCTGAAGGCTTACTTTTCAGGAAGTTGTTTGTTGTTTGCGTTCACTGTATGGTTTTTGGATAACAATTCAATAGGCAATAAAAAGAGCCCGCTTGCGTGGGCTCTTTTGCTTTAACAGCTAAAGCTAAAAAAGGGGCAGATCCATGCTGGTCTGCCCCTTTTTTTGTGCCCTCAGAGGCTTGTCTACGAAGCTTTGTCTACAAGAAAGAATGCTCTCCACAGACACACTGGGATAGAGTAGAACCATGCACTACCCCATGTTTTCCCACGCACCAGAGCCAGTCGATCAGCAGCGCCAACACAACGGTGAAGAACGAACGGCAGACCTCTACGTAGAGAGCACGCTGGAGCCTCACGAAGCCTGGGCAGCGCTGACCGAATACATCCATCTCTGGTGGCCCAGACAGCTCCTACAGAGCGAGGAGAGCCATATCGATCTCTCTACTGAGCTACTGCTCGAAGAGACCGCAGACGGGGATATAGTTCCTGTGGCACGTATTGTCCAATGCGAGAACGAAGACGTCCTCACGATCGCACCCTACCCGGGTACACACATGGGGCGACTCATGGGAGTAGCTGAAGAATCAGAAGAAAGCCTGAGCTTCATCCTGGATGCTCTAGCCCCGGAGACCGCAGAAGGACTGTTATCCCTGCTCGAAATTAGTAGCGGTACCTACACGGGTAGTGAAGACGAGGAGCTAGGTATCTACGAGGAACACGAAGAAGCAGCTGTGCTACTCATGGGTGCCTATAGCCGCTTTATTGGGGCAGAACTCCAGAAGGAAGAACTATAGGTACTCGCGAGTAAAAGAGAGCTCTCACCCTGTAGAGTGGTATGTCATGAGTACACAGGACCAGAACATCCCGCAGTAGAAGGACGCACGCCCTATCTGGGCGCGACTGCGTGCTAAAGCCACTGCAGAAGCGGTGCAATCTCAGCATTACACCACTCAGCACTACACTAGGGCCGACATGCTGAAGCAGAGTAATATATGGTTCCGTAAACAGGGTGCACCCCTCATCATTCCTGCATGTCAACGTGCTCTCGATGCGTTCCCACGCTCCGTGCCGTGGATCCTGTGGGCTGGCATCATGCACATCTGCTATATCTTCCTGCGCGACATTCTCCTCATGCTAGTAGAGGACGCGAATGGCTCCCTACCGGACTACATCAAAGCTCTCACAAGCGATAACGCCCTCAGAAACGAAGTACTCTCAATGATCGTACTCGGCGGGATTTTCCTCGTTATGCTGGTCATCTCCGGGGTGCTCATCGCTCTAACCCACAAGCTCATGGTCCGCACCCCACGATGGGCACAAACCACCCTGGGGTCTTTCAAAGTACTCGCAACCGGAATACTCTTCACCACAAGCGTCTTCGAAACCAATGCTCTTGAAGGTTTCGACTTAGTATACGACGGTGGCCAAGTCTTCCCGCTTATTGTTATCGGAATCTACCTCGCCATCTTCCTGGACGTAGATACTATACTCGGCTGGTCGCTCAAGCACGCCATCCACCAGCTTGCCTCTCTGCCGCCCATGATTGCGAAAGTACTGCCCGTGCTCATGGTGTCTGTACTCTTCATCTTCGTGAACGCAGACCTCTGGAAGCTTGCCAACAGACTCAGCTTCCCGCGCACCTGGGCGGTTCTGGGCCTCATGAGACTCTCGCCATGTTCGTGGTCGTTACGACCTCCCTGGAGCGCACAGCGCGCCTGCTGGGGCGCTACAGGGACGATGGACATTGCACACTTTAGCGACAGTGACTACGAGCATGCCGCAGCCCTCGAAGGCGAAATCTGGAACACCGCCCCAAGACTGGGTCGAAGAGAAGAAAATCCTCGAACCCCGACCCCTCAAAATCGCGCCCTGGAGCAACCTCATCATCATCCCCATGATTGGGCAGATTATCCAGGCGACCCTCTTCATGCTACTCGTCTTCGGATTCTTCATGGGATTCTTATCCATCGCCATCAGCGATATCACCATCGAATCCTGGATGACCGTCAAACCTGAACACCTCAAAATCCTCAGCGTAGACACCAATATCAACGCCGTTGTTATCAAGGTGTCCATGATCGTTGCTGTGTTCTCCGGGCTCAGCTTCGTTGCAACCACCAGTAGCGACGAAAAGTACGCCCGAAGCTTCCTCAAGCCCATGATTGAGCGGATTAAGCACATCCTGATCATTCGTGATATCTACTTGGGTCTGCTCATCATGCCGAAAAACGATGTGCTCTTACCCTTCGAAGAGGAGAAGAGCACCAAAAAAGAGGTTGGCAAAGTATAAAGAACCAGGTCAGGGGGTAAAAGCTAATGGGTAGATAGGTTCAACGTCAGCAGGTTGAACACCAGGTACGCCATCAGAAGAGCCGTCGCACCGTCCAAAAAACGCCACGCTGAAGGGCGCGCAAAGAGCGGACGCAACAGACGCGAACCATACCCCAGCATAAAAAACCAGATCAGGCTACCGCAGCAACAGCCCAGGTAGTACCACCAACGGCCAGGATCGCCCTGAGCATTCGCCAGTGACCCCAAAAGAATAGTTGTATCCAGCCACGCCAGCGGATTCAAATATGTCACCGCCGCCGTGGTCAGCATAGCCGCCTTCAACGACTGAGAATTACCCTCGGCATCATCGACCACGATGGAGTGCGGAGTAAACACGCGGCGGCCAGCCTCAAAACCAAACCACGCCAAAAATGCTGCACCCACATAACGGAATACCTCAATAAACCACGGCGCCGCATCCAATAGAGCGCCCAGGCCCACAACGCCCAAGCCAATCATCAGAGCATCCGACAGAATGCAGAAAATAATAATCGGGGTAATATGCCGCCCCAAAATACCCTGACGCAGCACATAAGTTCCCTGGGCGCCAATAGCCGCCACCAAAGAAATCGTGGTATTAGCACCCAGAAACAGCAGGGACAGGGAAGTGGACATTGTGAAACTTTCTATGTCGATAAAACGGTACGGGCTTTGTGGATATTGCGGGTGGTGGCTCCTTCTAATACCAGCTTGCCAGGCGAAAGCTCGTGATGCAGGGATAAAGTGCGTTAGCGGAAGTGTGAAGTGCCAGAGACGAGAATACGCGAAAAAGGACCCTAAATCTATCTAAATATTTTCACATTGCGTAAGATATTCTTATGACACGTTTCAGTACCGACCAGCTCACCACCTTCGCCACCGTCATCGAATACGGCACCTTCGACGCGGCGGCAGATATCCTGCGAGTGAGCCCCTCCGCCATCTCCCAACGCATCAAAGCTATGGAGCAGATTGCCGGAAAGGTCCTGCTACGCCGAAGTAACCCCGTCACCCCTACCGACGCCGGACAAAGCGTGCTACGCATCGCCCGGCAGAGCGCATTCCTACAGCAAGAAATGGAACGCGAGCTCATGGGTGCCGGTGGCTTCCAGAGCGTCTCCATTGCCGTCAACGCTGACTCACTCGCCACCTGGTTCATCGACGCCGTAGGAACCCTCAGCCGCGAAGACAGCATCTTCTGTGATCTGCGACGAGAAGGCGAATTCCACTCATCCGCCATGCTCCGATCCGGAGAAGTCATGGCAGTCATCACTTCTAAGCCCGAAAAAATCCCCGGCTGCTCCGTCGAAACCCTCGGCGTGGCACGCTACTGGTGCGTTGCCACCCCCGACTACGTACAGCGTTATCTACCCGGTTGGCCCAAGACCATGAGCCGCGAAGAGCTCAATCGTGCCCCCGTTGTCGAATATGACCGTAAAGACTTTGTGCAGGATATAGCACGAGCCCTCATTGAAAAAGAGGTAGGTCTGGAGGCCGAAGAAACCTTCATCCAAAGTCCCACCATCTATATTCCCTCATCTCCGGACTATGCACGTGCCGTCAGCTCCGGTATTGCCTGGGGCCTCATTCCTGAGGCGCAATGCGCCGAAGAACTGGAAAGTGGACACCTCGTGAAGCTCGCCACAACCCCTGTAGAATTCCCTCTCTACTGGCAGCGCTGGAACATCAACTCGCCCGTCATGGAGACCGTAACCAGGCGCGTCCACGAAGCGGCACGAGGCGACCTAATCTACTAAAGGGTTCCTTGGTTCATGATGCTAAACTTAACCCAAAATATTAAAAATATAAGTCTGACTAGATTATATGTTTATATAAGAATATAAGAACCGGGTAATAAAACTCTCAATACCCCAAGACACATACAGAGGCGGCTACCCCACACGGGACGGCCGCCTCTATATAAGATCTAACGCCAGCGAGTCATCATCAGCATGCTCGCCATCATGGCGCCCACACCAACACTCACATTCCACATACCCATATCAGGAATCGGAAACAGGCCCTGCGTAATGTAGAAAACAATAATCCACAGAATGCCCACCGCCAACAGCGAGAACATAATCACGCGGTACCACAACGGAGTCTGCTCCTTCAGCTGCGTACCGCTCTCCATCTCACGAGCAATCTCACGCAGGCGCAGCTCGCTCGCATCCTTCACCTCAGACTTGGCAGACTTCTGAGACTTCTTTTTGGACGATGCCTTAGCCGACTTGGTCGACATACTTCCTCCGCTTATTGTTGTATGGGTAACCTAAAAAATTATGTTCATACCTATCTTTGCAGACTTACGGGATGATTTCACCTTCTCCATGCGTTGAGAGATAAGGAAAGCCATTTGGCACCCAAGAACATACACAACCCAAAGGACAAAGGAGAACGCATGAGCCAAGGAACGGCACCCACCGCAGAGCGCCGCCCCCGCACTGTGCTGCGCTGGATTATCCAGATTACAGGCGAACTCCTTATCACCGTCGGTTTGCTGCTACTGCTCTTCGTCGCATGGCAGCTCTGGTGGACCAACATCGACGCTGACCGCACCCAATCCCAAGCCGTCAGCACCCTCGTCCAGGAATTTGACTCCACACCCGCCGAACCCCTACCCAACTGGGATCCCAACACCCCTCCCGCAGGTCTGAGTGAACCCGGCCACGGTGAAGTCTTCGGCATCGTCTACATCCCCAAGTTCGGATCCGACTACCAGCGCCCCGCCACCCAGGGCACCAGCTCCGACGTGCTCGACTCCCTCGGACTCGGCCATTACGAAGGAAGCGCCATGCCCGGACAGATTGGCAACTTCTCCCTCGCAGGCCACCGCCAAACCCGCGGTAAAGTCCTCAACGACATTGACCTGCTCACCGAAGGCGACCACATCTACGTGCGCACCAAAGACGGCTACTACACCTACACCGTCTACAGCCACGAAATCGTGCAGCCCGACCAGGTAGAAGTTATCGAACCCGTCCCCGGACAGCCCGGTGTAGCACCCACCGAGCGCCTTCTGACGCTCACCACCTGCCACCCGCGCTACGGTGACACCGAACGATACATTGTCCACGCCCGCCTTGAATCCTGGCGGCCCGCCGCAGCCGGAGCGCCCGCAGAAATTGCCGCCTCCGTCGCAGGATCCTAAAAACAGAGAGGAAAAGCAGATGTATGCATGGATTTTCCGTCACCTCCCCGGCCCCCTGTGGGTTCGCATCATCATCGCTATTGTGCTGATACTCGCCGTAGTCTACCTGCTCATGGAATTCGTCTTCCCCCACTTCGCAGAGTACGGCCCCTTCAACTTGAACGTCACCATCAACCATTAGTGCTAAGGACGTGCCATGACCCGCATCCTTGTCATCGACAACTACGACAGTTTCGTCTTCACTCTCGTCGGCTACATTCAGCAGCTCGGCGCTGAAACCACCGTCATCCGTAATGACGAATATGAACTTGACGCCGTCATCAAGCTCGCCGAAGAACACGACGGCGTGCTCGTCTCCCCGGGCCCCGGCGCCCCTGCAGAAGCAGGCGTTATCATTGACACTATTCGCTGGGCAGCTGAAGCGAAGAAACCTCTATTGGGTGTATGCCTTGGCCACCAAGCCATCGCGGAGGCATTCGGTGGCACCGTTACCCATGCTCCCGAACTCATGCACGGCAAGACCTCCCGCCTCGTGCACGAGAACGTCTCCGTATTCAAAGATGTGCCCAACCCCTTCACCGCGACCCGCTATCACTCCCTGGCAGTCGTACCCGAAACCATGCACGAGATCCTGGAAACCACCTCCACCACCGACAACGGCATCATTATGGGTCTGCGCCACCGCGAAGCCCCCATGCACGGGGTGCAGTTCCATCCTGAATCGGTCCTGACCGAAAGCGGATACCTCATGCTCGGCAACTGGCTCGAAGAAACCGGCCTGCAGGGAGCCGCAGAGCGCGCTAAGAGCCTCTCACCCCTCATGGCTTAGTAAAGCCGCCCTCAACTGTTTATATCGCCTCTAGAAGCCCCGTAGTAGACATACTATAGGGAAACTGGAGGCGATAACTTTACCCCCACACACTTCCTAACCCGAAGCCATGTATACAAAAAGGGGCGGCACCCCACACCGTTTGGTGTGGAGTGCCGCCCCTTTTGGTTAGTCGTTAGAACCCCTTAGCGGGTATTCGCATTAGTGTTATTAGCGTTGTTCGCATTGGCGTTCGCGTTATTGCTCTGAATCGTACGGGTAGATGCAGAAGCAGAAGCAGAAGCAGTCGGTGCCACAGGCGCCGAAGCCGAACCTGAAGGACGGTTATTTGCTGCTGCAGCAGTCGGAGTAGCTGCTGCAGCAGTCGGAGTAGCAGCCACACGGATCGTCACCGTGCTGTTCTGAGCTACCAGAGTACCCGCTGCAGAGCTCTGCGAAAGCACAGTGCCCGCAGGACGCTCGTTAGTCTGAACAGTCTCAATGTTAGTGTTCAGTAGAACATCCTGAGCGGTCAGAGCAGCAATCGCCTGGTCCTTGGTCAGACCCACCAACGAGGGGACCTTCACCTTACCGGAGGACAGGACGATGTTTACGGTGCTACCAGCCTCAACGGTCTGAACACCCTTATCATCGGTCGAGCCCTTCTCCGGCGAAAGCTCCACAACCATACCCGCAGGAACAGAAGCGCTCTCCACGGTGGTAACACGGCCATCCACCAGTCCCAGGTCCTTCAGAGTGTTACGGACATACGCCTCACTCTGACCTTGTAGGTTACCCGGTAGCTTAACCTTCTCCGGACCGTTCGAAACAGTCACAATAACGGTTGAGCCCTTATCAACCTTAGAACCAACACCCGGCTCAACGCTGATAACGTCACCCTTCTTGATGTTGTCCGAGTAGCCCTGACGGTACTCCAGCACGAAGCCCAGGTTACGCAGCTGATTCTCGGCATCATCTCGTGAAACATTTACCACAGCCGGAACTGAAACCTGCGGAACCTCATTGAGCTTGTTCTGGTAGTACAGCACTGAGCCGACGCTGAAAACCAACAGAGCCGCAATCAGAGTACCCACGAGGAAACGAACCCACGCACGCTTACGCGGTGAAGACTCATCGTATTCCGCGTATTCCTCATCATCGTACAGCTCCTCATCGTCTTCATACTCGAAGAAGCCGTTGAGGCCGCCGTCTTCCACCGAAGCCTCAGTAATCGAGGTGGTGTACGGGGCGTAATCCTCACCTAAGGAAGCAGTAGCCGCCGAAGGAACAAAAGCAGTAGTCATTGCTGCATCCTGAACCACGGTCTCTTCACCCGGGCGAACAACCGAAACTAGAGCCTGAGCGAACTCAGCTGCGCTCTGATAACGCTCATCTGGGTTCTTTGCCAGACCCTTCAGAATGATGGCATCCAGACCCGCCGGAACCTCAAGCGGAGTGAACTTGCTCGGAGGCTCAGGAGCGTCAGAGAGATGCTTAGCCGCCAGGTCAACATTCGACTCAGCATCGAACGGAGAATGACCAGCAATCATCTCGTAAATCACACAAGCAGCAGAGTACAAATCGCTGCGTGCATCAACATTCTTGCCACTGACCTGCTCAGGGGACATGTAGCGTGCGCTACCCATCACCACGTTAGCCTTGGTTAGGGCCTCGCCAGCCTCCTCGATGGCACGGGAAATACCGAAATCCATGACCTTAATCTGGCCAGGCTGACCCTTAGCGATATCCTCGCTAGTGCGGTCCAGCACCATTATATTTGCGGGCTTAATATCGCGGTGAATAATGCCCATTGAGTGGCTGTACTGTAAAGCACCCAGCAACTGCTCGGAATAACCCAAAGCATCACGGACCGGCGGGTGACCGCCACGGGACAGGATGGAACGCAGCGTATGACCCTCCACGTACTCCATCACAATATAAGGAATAGCGGGGCCCTCTTCCGAAGAAGCAGACTCCTTACCATCCTGAGAGGGGTTATACGAACCGGTGTCATAGACAGCAACAATCGCAGGATTGTTCAGAGACGCCACCGCCTCCGCCTCACGCTTAAAGCGTGCGCGGAACGTATCGTCCTGGGCCTGCTCCGGGCGCAGAATTTTAAGCGCAACCTTGCGGCCGAGGCGAGTATCCTCAGCAGCATAAACGGTTGCCATTGCACCGGTACCGATTACCTCGAGTACCTTGTAACGGTTATCAACCGTGTCGGGAACCGACAGGTCCATAAGTTCTCCTGGATCACTAAGACTAAAACTAAATCAAAATGTAGGGGCTAACGCGCCGACGCAGAAGCCGACGCAGACCGTGAAGCCGAAGCGCTTGCACTAGATCCCCTACCCGAGCTGGAAGAGGCCACATACATGTCTACATTACTACCAACCGTAACCTTGGTGCCAGACGACGGGGTAGTACGAAGCACCGTACCGGGAGCTGCAGTGTCCGAATTCTCATAATGCAGAGAAACATTCACACCCAAAGCAGCAACAGCCTTCGATGCCTCATCCACGTTCTTACCCTCAAGGTTCGACGGCAAAGTCACCGACTTCGGACCGGTCGAATAGCGAACAGTCACGCTATTACCCTGATCCAAAGTACCCGTCGGAGAAACCGAAATCACCGTGTTCTCCGGCTGAGTCGACTCAATGCCCTCAGTCTTGGGAGACAAACCCAGATTCTTCAGCTCGTTCACCGCATCCTGCAGTTCGCGACCCTCATAGTTAATCGCATTGACAGTCACCTTCTGCTTTGCGCCAGAGGCAGAAGCAGAATCAGTTGGCTCCACCGTAGAAACGGTACCCGTGTTCGTCGGAACAACAGACGAAGAAGCGCTCGGAACCGAATCAGTCGAACCGCCACCATTATTAGAAGAAAGGACCGTCCAAATACCACCAATAATCAGCACAATTGCCAGCAGCAGAGCAACCCACATCCACACGTTCGGACCACGCTTCGCTGCAGGAGCAGGAGTAGACTTCACACGACCAGACATGGGGCGCATCGTCTGCTCACTCGTACGAGGAATTGGCGCCGTCGTCGGCTCCGGCGAGAAACGACCGCCAGAACCGAAACGCGGAGTAGAAGAAGCGCTAATCGGTTCAGCCGCAACATCCATAGCGGTCATTGCGATAGTAGCGTCATCAGCGTTCTCCTCAGCCAAGAACTGAGCCAGAGAAGGAACAGCCTTCACCGCAGCCTTCAGGTCGCGGCGACGAATCGCATCGACTGCAGACGCCAGAGCGGTCGCATCCTTAGGACGCTGAGCCGGGTCCTTCGCCAAAAGACACATAATCAGTGCACGAGCAGGACCCGGGATGGTCTCCGGAAGCGGCGGCGGCGGATCATTCACCTGAGCCAACGCAATCGCAATCTGCGACTCACCCGTAAACGGACGGCGACCCACCAGGCACTCATAACCAATAATGCCCAACGAGTACATATCCGAAGAGGGGGTAGCTGCCTGACCGGTCGCCTGCTCCGGTGCCAAATACTGGGCGGTACCCATTACCTGGCCGGTAGCCGTCAACGGCACCTGATTAGCCAGACGAGCAATACCGAAATCGGTCACCTTCACACGATTATCCGGAGTGATGATAAGGTTACCGGGCTTTACGTCACGATGCACCAGGCCCTGCGAATGAGCCGCAGCCAGCGCACGAGCAGTCTGAGCAATGAAGTTCAGAATACGATCAGGCGGCAGAGTAGTCTCATGCTCGATGATGCTAGAGAGCGGGTTCCCCGGCACCAGCTCCATGACCAGGTACGCAGAGTTGTCCTCCTCACCGTAGTCGAAAACATTCGCTACGCCGGGGTGGTTCAATAGCGCCGTATTACGGGCCTCAGCGCGGAAACGCTCCAAGAAGCCCGGGTCACCGGTGTACTCCTCCTTGAGGATCTTGACCGCAACGATGCGTCCAAGCACCTTGTCGCGAGCTTTCCACACCTCACCCATACCGCCAATTGCGATACGTTCGGTTAGGGTGTAGCGCCCGCCCAAAGTGATATCAGCCGCAGGCCTCACTTGTTCAACACCGCCTCAAAGAGTTGCTTACTAGTACTGGTTGCCAGTTGGGCACCGGTCGCCACGTCAATATCCTCGTAGACCACAGCAATCGCAATCTGAGGATCATCAGCCGGCGCGAAACCGGTAAACCAAGAATTATTCAAACCTGCCGTAGTCTCCGCGGTACCGGTCTTACCCGCCACCTTCACACCGGAGACACCAGCATTACGTGCAATACCATTATCAACCGCATTCACCATCCACTGCTTCACCTGGTTAGCAATTTCAGGGCTAGTGGACGTACGCAGCTTCTCAGGAGAGAACTCCTGCAAAGTGCTCAGGTTGCTGGTCTTCACCGAACGAATCAGGTTCGGCTTCATCTGCACGCCGCCATTCGCAATCGCCGCAGAAGTCATCGCCACCTGCAACGGAGTGGTCTTCACGTCGTACTGACCAATCGCTGACTGAGCCAGCTGGCTCTGCGTCAGATTCGACGGGAAAGACGATTTAGAAACCGTCAAAGGAATCTTCAAATCCTGGCCGTAACCAAAATTCTCAGCGGTCTTCGCGATACGCTCCTGACCCAGGTCCATCGCAATCTGCGCAAACGGCGTATTGCAGGACTGAGCCAAAGCCCACTCAATCGTCGCCTGAGTGCGGGTCGAACACTGACCGCCCGTATAGTTCGGCAGGGTAATGTTCGTGCCCGGCAGCGGCAACTGCGCGGGGTTCGCAATGACCGAAGATGCGTTGTACTTGCCGGACTCCAGCGCCGCCACCGCATCAATAATCTTGAAGGGCGAACCCGGCGAATAGGTGTTACCCGCAATCGCACGGTTAAACAGGGGGCTGTCCTCATCAGAAGTCAGTGCCTGATAATTCGCCAAAACCGAAGAGCTCGTATGAGCCGACAGAAGATTCGGATTATAGGACGGCGAAGAAGCCATCGCCAGAATCTCACCGGTCTTCGGGTTCATTGCCACCACAGCGCCCTTACGGCCCTGCAGAGCGCTATACGCAATATCTTGAAGCTTCGAATTAATCGTCAGCTCCACGCTAGCGCCCTGCGTAGAAGAACCACTAAACAGCTGCGCCACACGGTCATAGAACTGGCTGTCGCTCGTGCCGGCAAGTTCCTTATCCAGTGCAGCTTCCAGGCCCGTCGCGCCATAAATCGTGGAGAAATAACCCGTCAGAGCCGCATACTTAAGCGGGTGGTTATACACACGCTGGTAGTTGTACTCATCGTCGGATTTCACCGACGAAGCAATCTCCGTACCATCAACCACGATCGAACCGCGTGCCGAACCGTAATTGTCGTAGAGCGCTCGAGAATTCCACTGATTATTCATCAGAGTCTTCGAATCGAAGAACTGAATATAGCTGAGGGTACCCATCAGCAGAACAAACACGCACGCGGCAGACATCCACATGCGGCGAATAGCCCTATCCATTCTTCTCACCTCCAGAATCCTTAGCCGTAATACGCGCCAGAACGCTAGTAGCACCCTCCGGCTCGTAGCTAGTGTCCGCATGGTCAATACCCTGCGGAGCATCATAACCAGCCACCAGGTGAGGTGCGCGGGCACTATGAGAAATAGACAACCATAGCGCCACAATTATCCAGTTAGCCACCAACGAGGAGCCACCGGCTGACATAAACGGAGTTGTCAGACCAGTCAGCGGGATCAAGCGAGTCACGCCGCCAATCACCACGAACAGCTGCAGAACCATAACTGTGGACAGGCCAGCAGCCAGCAGCTTACCGAAACCATCACGAGTACCCAACGCTGCGCGGTAACCACGCGAAACCAAGAGCATGAACATCATCAGGATGGCGCCCAGACCCACCAAGCCCAGCTCCTCACCCAAGGAGGAAATAATCATGTCTGAGTTAGCGTACGGGACGAGGTTCGCTCGGCCCTGACCCCAACCGCGGCCAAAAAGACCGCCATAAGCCAGACCAAAAACGCCCTGCAGAATCTGACCCGAACCACCAGGAGACGCCTGGTAAATCTCTGGATCAAAAGCGTGGACCCACGCATAAATACGAGCGTGCACATGCGAGACATAGTGGTATGCAAAATAGCCACCCACAGCCATACCGATACCCGCAATCACCAGCCACGAAATACGACCGGTCGACAGGTACAACATCGCCATGAACAAGCCAAAGAACATGATGGCCGAACCAAGGTCCTTTTGGAACACCAGAACACCCAGGCTCACTATCCACGCCAAGAACACCGGCGCCAAATCACGCAGACGCGGCAGATTGATAGGACCGATGCGGCGGCCCGCCACCAGAATCAGGTCACGGTGCGTAGCTAAATATCCGGCGAAGAAAATCGCCAGCGTAATCTTCGCAACCTCACCCGGCTGGAACGTGCGGTTACCGATATGGATCCAAATACGAGCACCGTTGAGCTCCATACCCAGACCCGGAACCAACGGCATGATGAGCAGAATCATCGACAGCACCAGCGAGGTATACGTGACCTTACGCAACACGCGGTAATCTCTGAGCACGAACACAATAATCGCGCACAGCACCATAGACACGCCGGTCCACATCAGCTGACCATCACCCACCGGAGCCGCGATCTGCGGATCCAGACGATAAATCATGGTCAAACCGATACCGTTCAGAGCCACCACCAGCGGCAGAATAAACGGATCAGCATAACGCGCGCGGAACTGCATGACCAGGTGAATCAGAAGAGCACCAGTACCCAGCACCACCGTGCACGGCAGCCACTGGCTCTTTGATGTATCAAAAGCGTGCTCCGGATCAATCAGGTACATACCGAAAGAGCCAACACCCACCGCCAAAACCAGTAGGAAAAGCTCCGTAAAACGGCGTGCCCGAGGCACATCCGACTCACGACGGAACGAGAACTTAGCCATTAGACACACCACCTTCAGCGGCCTGCTCAGAAGCCTGCTCAGGTGCTACAGGAGCCGCGGAAGTCGGATTGGTGCTCGGAACCACCACAGAAGCAGACGGCGACATAGACGCAGAAGCGGAAGCAACAGCCTGCTCCGCTTTCTCACGAGACTGGTCCGCCTGAGTCTTCAAACGAGTCACAATCTGATGTGCATCCTCCAGGTCCTTGGCCGTAATTGCATTACGTAACAAAGAACGAGTATGATCACTTAGCTCACTCGTCTGAATATCAGTATTCTCCACCACGTGAGAAAGACGAATCGGACCCAATGCGTGCGGAATACCGTTGTACACCGCAACCGTGCCATCACTCTCACCCACATAGTAGCTACGCTCCACATAGCGCAGACCGGTCCACGCAGCTAGCGTCAAAATAGCGGCAATCAGCAGGGTAATGAACAGGCGAATCGACCAAGACCGCGGGCGAGAATGCTCCACAGTATCCTCAGCGATCAATTCCTCCAGCTCATCTGGCAGGGTCGCCTCATCAGACTCGACCTTCAACGGCACACGCTGAGCCACCGTCGCACGATGCTCCAGGGTACGAGAAGTAACCGCCGGAATCATGCCGGTCTCAGTAGCCACCGAAGCGGCACCAACCAGCTGATGCGGGCGGGAACCCAACTCGCTACGCAAAATCGCAGCATTCGTAAGAGCCGCATCCACGGCATTATCGTACGTGCCGATATAGTGACGTACGGCCCCAGAACCACTGTGCAACAGGGTTCCAGAGAAGTCACGAGCACGACGGAAACGATGCAATGAGCGGGGAAGAAAATCATCTGAGTCATCGTCATTGCCTGCGCTCAAAAGGGCTTCAGTAGCCTCAACCGTGGTAGCTGCCTCGGGAAGCTTCTGAGTGTTCGTGCTAACTTCCTGCTCCACCACAATCGAATCAGGCAGAGCAGACTCAGGCAGGCTCGAAGGACCCACCGGCTCATCCACCGGCAGAACCTCACGGTCAATCACCTGCAGAGACACAACCGTGACGTTATCCGGAGCGCCGCGCTCTAACGTCATCGCAATCAGAATGTCAGCAATCTCAGACAGGTCATCGGTAGAACGCATCACCTGCTCAATCTCCGACAGGGACACCACAGCATCCAAACCGTCTGAAGAGAGCACCCAGCGCTCGCCTGGAACAGCGTCCAGAGTCTTCAACTCCAGCTCAGGGGACGCGTCAACATCACCCAGAACGCGCATAATCACGTTCTTATGAGGGTGGTTCTCCGCCTCCTGCGGGGTAATACGACCCTCATTGAGCAGACGCTGCACAAATGTATGGTCAGTAGAAATCTGCTCAAACTCGCCGTCAGCACCCGAACGCAGACGATACGCACGCGAATCACCAATATGGGCGAACTCAATGCAATCACCATCAATCAGCAGAGCAGTACAGGTTGTACCCATACCCGCCAGCTGAGGGTCATTAGCTGCCAGCTCATTAATAATCAGGTTCGCGCTCTGAATCTCATCAGCCAGATAAACGCTACCGGTACCATCCTCAAAGTCAGGATGGTCAAGTGGAGTCAAATTCAAAACCGTCGTAGCCGACGCAACATCGCCGCCCACGTGACCGCCCATACCATCAGCAACCACAGCAAGGAAACGACCACCGTAGCCGGAGTCATCATTCTTCGAGCGTTTCAGACCCGTATCAGAGCGGGCCTCAAAACGAAAAGCGATCTTCATACACTAGCCCCTCAACTGCATGGTGGTACCGCCAACGCGGAAATCATCACCGGGCTCAATCGCGGTCGCACGAGTCAGACGCTCGCTATTGACGAACGTGCCATTAGTAGAATTCAAATCCTCCAGGAACCAGCGGGAACCCTGAGGAAACAGACGCGCATGGCGGCCAGAGGCGTAATCATCCTGCAGAGACACCTCAATGTCATTAGCGCGACCAATAATAATCGGGTGATCACCCAGCTGCATCATCGCGCCAGCCTGCACCCCCGTAGTAATCACAAGCTGCGAAGGACGAGCCGGCGGAGGCGCAATATGGGTAGCCTCCGGAACCGCATTAACCGGCGCTGCACGATAGTTCTTACCCAAACCAAGGTCACGGCGAGCAGCCGAAACCACCAGGAAAACAAAGAACCAGATGAGCGCCAGAAAAGCGTAACGAAGGATAGTAACAGTCAGTTCGGACGCCATTAACGGGCACCTCCGGTCGAACTATGGAAAATGATGCGGGTATTACCCATGCGAAGCAGTGAACCGTTCGCCAGCATCACGGGTGCACGTAAAGGCGCCCCATTAATCAGCGTGCCATTAGTAGAACCCATATCGGAGGCGACCACCGCACCACCCTGCATCGAAAGCTGCAGGTGACGGCGAGAAACGCCCTTATCATCCAGACGAAGATCAGCATCAGAACCGCGGCCCAGCACAAATGGCAGACGATCCACCGGGTGCATGCGACCCTCAATCTCCAAGAAGAAACGGGGAATACCCGCTGCAGGGGGCGGTACAGGCATGCTTGGGCGACCCACAGGAGTCTGCAACTGTGCAGGCTGCGGGGGCTGAGGCGGCTGAGCAGCCGGCTTCGTAATGCGGGTCGGCAAAGAAGACTCACGCGGCGGACGCACCGGTGCATAGTTAGTAGCACCACGCAAAGACGGGGATGCCGGAGCCTCCGGCACAGAGAACGGCTCGAAGGTCGCAACAACCTCAAACTCGCCCTCAGAGAGAGAATCAAGAACGTTGAACGTCACGCGAACTGCACCAATCAGGGTGTAACCCTGCGCGCGGGCGTGCGAAATTGCCAAATCGCACAGCTCAACAGCGAACGGGTTGCCCCACTCGCGTAGGCGAGGGAAATCAACCGGTGCGAAACGGAGAGTATAGACATTAGGAGCCATAGTGCGGCCACTGCCGTCCACATAGGACTCGTCATCCATCATGATACGGACGCGGTTAGCAACATCCGCCTTCGCAAAGGTGCCGAAGCCCTTGGAAAGGCCGACAGTGCGACCGATGCCTTGCTCCAGCTTTCCCAGCTTGTCGAAAAACTTCATGCCGCCTCCTTCTCAACGACCATTCCGAGGAACAGACCGCGCAAACGGTCTTTATCCGAAAGGCTTAGTTTAACGAGCGTGTCTGTGCGTTAGCTGTGTGCCCTGTGAAAGAACACACCCGATTCTATTTTAGGTGATGCACTCGCGATCGCTCTGGAACCCCGTCATTTAGCGGGGAAATGGTTATGGATATGAAAAAATCCCCGGTTCTTTCGAACCGGGGATCGTTGGTGCGCGAGGGGGGAGTTGAACCCCCACGCCCTCACGGGCACACGGACCTGAACCGTGCGCGTCTGCCTATTCCGCCACTCGCGCATGTGTCTCACGGTGTATCACCGTAGGCAACACATAAAACTATACGGACTGCATGCGGTACTGTCCAATTGAGTGAGTGTGACCTTTATTACTTTAAGGTGGTGGAGGGTTCAGAGGGAGCCTCCGAGGCGCGATCGGACACTCCATCGGAAGCAGCCTCAGAACCCTGCTCCCGCGCCATACGCTCGTGTTCAGCATGTTCCCGGTCAATACGTTCCAAACGCGCACGCAACAACCACGTCACCGGACCCACATACGGCAGGCACAACACCAGCAAAAGCCACTTCAACTTCTGCACCTCAGAAAAATATAGATTCCGATGAATCGTCACCAAGCACAGTAGCGCCAACGCAATACCAGCCAGAAACACGATGGTGACCACCAGCTCCAGTACAGTATTCCAAGCCATAAGTCCTCCTAACATCCTCCCTAAGCATACAGAGCCATGAGGAGCCCCCAGGCCCTCAGAACAGTCCGAGGAGGCGCGCAGAGCCCACCCTGATGGGTGCCTCATATACGCCTCAGGTACACAAAAAGGGTCCACCCCGCACACAGCAGGACGGACCCTCCATAAAGCCTATACGAGGCTTATAAACTAGCGCTTAGCCTTCTTGGCCTTCTTAGCAGCACGACGCTCAGCAGTCTTCGCGTCATACTCAGCCCAGAACTCACGGGTAGTCACCTCATCGGTGCCATCCCACGCCGCAAGATTCTTCAACTCAGGCATATCCGAAGCCTTAAAAATCGGCTCCAAACCAGCCTTACGCTGAGCCTCATAGTTCTTCAACACCGCAACAACCTGCGGAGTCATCAACAGAACCGCCGTCAAGTTCACAATCACCATGCCGGCATTCAGCATATCCGCGGTAGTCCATACCAGATCCAGTGAAGAAATTGCACCGAAGAACACGAACACCAGAACTAGCACGCGGAAAATATTCATCGGCAGCTTACGCTCAGTCACGAAACGTATATTCGACTCACCGTAGTAGTAGTTACCAATCACAGTGGAGAACGCAAACATGAAAATCGCAATCGTCAAGAAGTGAACCGCCCAGTCACCGAGCTGCATAGCCAGCGCCGACTGAGTCAGCGACGCACCACGAGAACGATCACCATAGGTCGGGTTCGATAGCAGAACAATAAACGCAGTCACAGTACACGCCATCATCGTGTCAAAGTAAACACCCAGAGTCTGCACATAACCCTGCTTAGCCGGGTGAGAAATAGTAGCGGTCGCACCAGCGTTCGGAGCAGTACCCATACCCGCCTCGTTAGTCAGCAGACCACGCTTCATACCCCAAATTACGGCACCCATCGCGCCACCGGTTACGAACTCCTTAATGCCGAAAGCACCCTGGAAAATCATCAGCAGCATATTCGGAACCTCAGTGATGTTCAGTAGAACAACCAGTAGGCCCAGCAACAGATACAGCACCGCCATAATCGGAACCAGCCACTCAGTCACCGAAGAAATCGCGCGAATACCACCGAAAATAATAGCCCCAGTCAGCGCCACCATAATCAGACCAATAGTGATTCGGAAGCCCATCGAATTAGTACCCGAAACATCAATGTTGAACGAGTTCGCCGTAGCATCCACCACAGCATTCGTCTGAACCGCCACAAACACAAACGCATAAGTGACCACAATGAACGCCACGAAGATGTAACCCATCCAACGAGCATTCAAACCGCGCTTCATGTAGTACGCCGGACCACCAATATAGGAATCCTTACCGCGCTCCTTGTATAGCTGACCCAGAAGGGACTCCGCGAAAGCAGAAGCTGCACCAACAGCAGCAATAACCCACATCCAGAACACAGCACCCGGGCCGCCCATAGCAATAGCCAGAGCAACACCCGCAACAGTACCGGTACCCACACGAGAAGCCGCCGAAACAGTAAACGCACGGAACGAAGAAATACTCTTCTTGCCGTCAGCCTCACGAGCAACCGGGTCACCCAAGACACGAATCATTTCCTTAATGGAACGCCATTGCACGCCGCGAGTACGAATTGTAATGTACAGACCAGCCGCAATCAGAGCGTAGTAGAGGAAATTACTCCACATCCAGTTCTGCACAGCATCCACGGAGGAAGTTAGCCCTGCAGTATGCGTATTAATATCCCCGATGATATTCAGAAGAAAATCCACTCGGTACTCCAATCTTGAAAGCAAAAAGCCCGCACGCTCAAACCCGGAAGAGGGACAACGTGTGGGTTACATTGCTGGGTGGTGCGGACTCACGCCGCGCAGCGGAGTCAAATATACTCCGCATAATTAGTCACCTCATTGTGGGATGCGCAACCCTCACGGAGCAACTTAAAAAAGGGGTCAAACGCAAAATGTAACGAATACTTAATATACGGGCAGAGTAAATATAGGCTCCGTGAGGGTTCCACCAATACTAGTGGGGTGGGCGCAAAAAGCCCGGCACAAGGCGCAAAACCTCGCACCGGGCTTAGCGAATAAACGGGGGGTATCGGCCGGGACTATGAACACTCAGGCTTCACAAACGGGAACGACAATACCCCACGAATCTGCGTCTGAGCCAACAGCATCACCAAACGGTTCACACCCAGACCCAAACCACCCGTCGGCGGCATACCCGTCTCCAAGGCGTACAGGAAATCCTCATCCACCTCCATCGCCTCCAGGTCACCCGCAGCCGCCTTCAACGACTGTTCCGTCAGGTGCTCACGCTGCACCAGAGGATCCGCCAATTTGGAATATTCACAGCCTATCTCCATGCCATTGATCACCAAATCCCAACGCTCCGCCAAACCCGGAACACTACGATGCGGTGCCGCAAGCAGACTCGTCTCCGCAGGGAAATCCGTATAGAACGTCGGCTCCACTGTATGCGCCTCAACCAGCTCACCATACAGCTCCTCAACGATGGCTCCCGGACCCGTACCCTCATGAACACGCACACCGTGCTGCTGCGCTAAAGCCAGCAACTCCTCAAAATCTGTCTGCACATCCACACGGCGACCCAGTGCCTCCGACAGGGCATCACACACCGACACCACATGCCACGGACCCGACACATCAGATACCGTGTGCTCGCTCGAAGCCTTATGACCCAGTGGCAACGACACCGAACCAAACACCGCCTGTGCGGCATCCTTAATCAGATGCTCCATCAACTACCGCATCTGCACATAATCCGCATACGGATGATACGACTCAAGCACCGTAAACTCCGGATTATGGGTCGCATCAGCACCCTCATTACGGAAATCACGACCCAGCTCATACACCGGACCGCTACGCCCACCACCAGACGCTTCAGATACAGTTCTGGCGCAATACGCAGCGTCAAATCCTCACCATAGGCATTGATATACGTGCGGAAAGGATGCGCGCTCGCACCACCGTGCACCGTATGCAGAATCGGGGTCTCCACCTCAAGGAAACCCTCCGCATCCAAACGGGCACGTAACGCCTTAATCACCGCAGTGCGCAGGCGCAGATTCTGAATCTGATCTGGATGCACCAACAGGTCCGTGGAACGGGCGACGCAGACGCGCCTCGGGGTCAGTAAAGGAGTCAAAGGGGATGGGGTGCAGACTCTTCGACGCCATATGCCAGGTGGAGGCAATCAGCGATTCAGTGCCGTTACGGCTCGCCCCGTAGGTGCCCCGCACGGTGATGATGTCGCCCGTATCCAGGTTGCGGGAGGCGAGGCTTAGCAAACGCTCGCCCACCAAGCTACGCTCTATGACAACCTGCATGGTTTCACCCTCTTCAACAAGGGTTACAAAGAGGACTCCGCTGTGCTTACAAAGCGTGCGAACACGACCGGAAACAATAAATTCTGAATCTGGAATATTTATAGAAGAGAATATACGCAGGGCATTTTGGACACCCAACACAAATACACTAGTACCGCCCTTATCACCACCCAGCGGATACGGCTCCATGCCCGCTGCGCGTAGCGCCTCCAAGTGGCGCAGACGATGCTGAGTCTAATCGCTACGCGACACTTCAGGAAGCTCTTCCACAGTAGCGAGTTGCATCTGGTGAAGAGCATCCAACTCACCTGTAGAAAGAACCTGCTTCTGATCCTGTAAACGGCGTGCCGACAGATTCGGTAAAAAGCCCTCCGCCATGCCCGCAGCAAACATAACATTCACCATCGCCAACGTCGGCTCCGTCGCCAAAAAATGAGGAACCCACAACGGGGCAAACTTCAGATTGAAATGATACAGACGCGACGCCGAAATACCCTCCGCAACCTGCTGATGCTGCTGCTCATCCAGCTCCGTAAAGCGACGTATCAGCGCTGTATACCCGCCACGGCGCACACGCTGAACCGCCTGACGCACCAGTAACATCGATGTGTCATTGAGCGTGAGACGATCCGTCTCAAGGACCGCCTCCTCACCCATCTGAATAATCGATAGACCCGCACGGTTAATAGGCGCGCGCCAGCCTCGCTGATGCTCAGCGCCGCAACCAGCGAAGCACTGTAACCGAAAGAGGCCAAGAAACCCACCACATCAGCAGACCAAACACCGGGATGGGTACGCTCAATACCCATACCGTGCATCAGCAACTCCCACGGGCAACCGAACGCAACGGTTCCCACACACCAATACGGCAGAGATACCAGAGCACCAAAATGGTCAGCAGAATACCGCCGGCTGCCGTAGCAGCCGCACCCGCTCACGAGAGGCGACCAATGCGTGCCGGGAACGCCGAACGAATCGAAAAAAGGAACGGCACCAGCGCACACGCAAACACGATGGAGCGCATGTTGACCGTTGAGGAGAAAATACGCTCCTTAGGCATAATCCTCGCGGGGAACACCAGTGTAAAAGCGCTATGGGTCGCAATCAGCGCGCCCAGCAGCTGAAAAACGATGATGGCAATGAGGGCAGCGCGCTTGCGCACAATCAGCCCAGAAACCAGCACAATCATCGTAATAGCACTGGGCAGAGTGTGAGTGGATGGGATATTCAACAGGTCTGCGGTGACTTCCCACCAGGTGAAGCCTCAACCGTGTCGCAGCGGAGAGATAATCCACGCAAACGTGGTCAGAAGCGCGGCAAAAGAATACACCCCAATGACCACGCGTGCTGATATCTCTGCATACCTTGAGGGAGGCACGGGTGCCTGCCCTACTCGTTCTGTACGGCGACGTGAGGTAGCGCGGTAAGACATCATGATCAGCGGGTCATTGGGGTGTAAGAAGGTTCTGGACCTTAGGATTTCTTGCTAGGCTTCAGTCTTCGGGTCACGGTAGGTGCCTTCGAAGACGTCGGGGATGCCGTTGTCGTCAGCGTCCAAGGTTTCCTTCTCGGCTAGGGCGCGGTAGTGCTTGTTACGGCGAGATAGGATAGCCGCGCCCACAATGGCAGCCAGAACAGAGCCGACAAGAATCGCAATCTTTGCATCCTCGGTGTGCGGGGAGCCATGCGGGAAGGATAGCTCAGCCACCAGCAGGGACACGGTGAAACCGATACCAGCGGTTGCAGCCAGACCGACCACGTCAATCCAGGCGACATCCGGATCGAGGTTAGCGTTCTTGAAGCGAGTTACGAGCCAGGTGGTGCCGAAAATACCGATGGTCTTACCGGCAACCAGCGCAACCATAATGCCGACCGCCACGGAGTCGGTGAGGGCGCGTCCGAGGCCTTCAAAACCGCCCACAGCCACACCCGCGCTGAAGAACGCGAAGATGGGTACGCAGATGCCGGTAGAGAGGGGACGGAAGCGGTGCTCCAGCACCTCCGCAAGACCGTGCTCAGCCTCGGCTGCCTTAGAGCGAGCGGACATCTTCACCGGCACCAGGAAGCCCAGAACCACACCAGAAATGGTCGCGTGAATACCGGACTCAAGGAAGAGCGCCCAGGTGATAATACCCAGGGGCAGAAGCAGCAGCCAGGCAGCCAGTGGCTTTAGGTGCAAGATGGTCTCACCACGGTAGGCAATGAACGCGAAAAGGGCGAGGGGAATCAGTGCGAAGAGCAGGTACTCGCCGTGGAAGTTATTGGTGTAGAAGATTGCGATAATGCAGATTGCAATCAGGTCGTCGACCACAGCCAGGGTCAGCAGGAAGACACGCATCGCCGAGGGTAGGAAGGTGCCCACAGCGGCGAGAACGGACACCGCAAACGCAATATCGGTTGCGGTGGGGATAGCCCAACCGTGCAGAGCGGTGGGGTTACCGAGGTTAAAGGCCGTGTAGATAATTGCGGGCACCACAACGCCACCGAAAGCAGCCGCAATCGGCACAATAGCGGTGGACGGTGACTTGAGGTCACCGGTCACGAATTCTTTCTTCAGCTCCAGACCGGTGAGGAAGAAGAAGACTACGAGCAGACCGTCTGCTGCCCAGGTACCGAGGCTCATCTGCAGGTGGTTGAAGCCGGGGATGACCGGGCCAACAACGGTGTCTCGCAGACCAAAGTAGAAGGTGGATGCGGGGGTGTTGGCAAGTACTACTGCCAGCACCGTCGCAATCAACAGTACGGTACCACCGACGGATTCTGCACGCAGAATATCGGCTACGCGGCGTGAGTTGCTATATGAGCCGCGGCTGAGGGTATCTGGATTGGTGTGAGTCATTCTCTCCTCTTTCTGCCGCGATATTATGCGGCATCTAAGGCTTTTAAGTTTACTCTGCGCTGTATGAGTATTCGAGTAGCTTCTGGCGGCTTTTAGCTCCTGGACGGTGCACCGCGGTGTGCTTTCATAGCGTATATGTATAAGCGTTCCGCCCTCGCCGCGTGGTGCGGTGAGGGCGGAACGCTTAGTATTCTGCGTGTTCGACTAGTGCTCTAGTCGCGCGAATGCGAGATTATGCGCCTGCGATGGCGGGTGCTCCGGACTCCTGGCCGTGGTCGTCTGACAGCTCGCGTGCGACGTAGTTTTCGAGGTCGAAGAGGTTGCCGTTGGCGCGCTTTACGACGGTTACAAGGGTTTCCATGGTGGCGACTTCCTCGACCTGCTCCTTGAGGAACCAGAGGATGAACTGTTCGCCCAGTGCGTAGTTCTCAGCGCGTGCTGCGGAGAACAGTGCCTCGATCTGACCGGTGACGACCTTCTCCTGTGCCAGGGACATGTCAACGATTTCCTGAACGTTCTCGAAGTCGTTCTTGACAGCGGGAACAGCGGGGATCTCGACCTTGTGGCCGCGGTCCAGCTTGTACTGAACCATCATGAGTGCGTGCTCGCGCTCTTCGAGGGACTGCTGGTAGAAGAACTTAGCCAGCTGGGGCAGGTCCTCACCGTCGAGCCAGATAGCCATGGACAGGTACTGGTGAGATGCTGCGAACTCGTGACCAATCTGTTCGCTCAGCAGGTCGTAGAAAGACTTAGACATATGGTTTCTCCTTATATGGTGATTGCTTCTGAGTGCCGGATGGCGCGGTGCAACCTGTTGATATTTATCGTACGGGGTGCTCTGTTGCGTGTACAGAGAGAAAAGGCTAATCGGTGGGGTAGATGAGGTACCCCTGACATATTGTCGCCATAACCCTTAGTGTGGGTAACCTGAATACCTCCTTGGGGATGGGTGGTATTGGGCGTGTTTCCTTGAGATTTCGCGGTTTAAAGCCGCATGAGATACCCCAATATCCCGCATGCATACATGGTGCCCCTGTGCCCGGTAGCCGATCATTCGATATTTCAAAGCGGTACGTGATACCGCAAAAATTTTTTAAAATTCTTCGCAGATAGCGGTACCCCAGGCGACTTGAGGCGGTTTTTAGGGGCTGCGCGTGCCATGGTTCTCGCGCTTCCACGGGGCTGTTAAAGAGATAAGGCTCGTTCCCGGTGGGGAATATGCCTTATCTCTGATTTTCTCAACTCTTACCAGGGGCCGATCTTACCCAGAGCGGAGGAGGTTATTCGGCGGGGTAGTCTCCGCGCTTTAGTGCGTCAATCGAGATGATGTTTGAAGGGGTGTTACCGAGGACCGACTCGCCAATTTCTGCAAGGTGCTCAACCTGCTCGGTCGTAAGGTGGTCGAAAATCTGGCGGCGGACTTCATGTACGTGGCTGGGTGCTACCTCCCGCACCTTCTGCTCGCCTGCGGGGAGCAGGTGGCAGATGCTGACACGGCGGTCTTCTGTACTGAGAGAGCGACGGACGTAGCCGCCCTTCTCCAATCGTGCCACGACGCGGGAGAGGCGGGCGGGGAGGGTATTGGTAGTAATTGCCAGCTCGGTCATGGTCAGGGAATGATCCCTAGACTCGGAGAGCATTGCGAGTACCATGTATTCAACAAAGCTAATGCCAGCCTCGGTTTGTAGCTGATTCTCTAGCTTGCGTGTGAGGGTGAAGATGATGGAGCTGATAAAGAGCCAGCCTTCTCGCTCTTGCGGGGAGAGCCATTGGGTGGATTCGCTGTGTGCGGTATTTTCGGACCGCTGCGCAGATGTGGTTGGTGTGGACACGGGATCGTTCCTCTTTTATCGGATATGGGGCTCCCTTATAGGGGGAGGTGTGGTGTGCTGGCACCCATTGTAGCGAAAGGTATGGCCGGTAACCCTAAATTGGTGCGGTCAAGTAATGGTTGACACTTTAGTGCTAATTTTTTGAAGGGTGCTAGGGGTATCTTTTTTGCACGCGGCGGTTGCAAAAAACCTTAGATACATGAGTGTTCCACGGCATATTTATAAAGATTTCCGGTACAAGTATAGAGGAGAACATACCAAGAAGCCTACTCGCATATTGAGCTAACTTCCGCGGAATATCAAGGGTTTTAGGGAGTTGGGTGAAAATTCTGAGGGGTGCAAAGAGCTTGCCAAGTGTGAAAAATAACGAAATGATAACAAAATTTTTAAAAATCTCGGTTTTAGCTTTGCAACCGTAATGAAAACATGTACACTAATTAAATAACGGGGTCGAAGGAAGCCTCCGAGGCGAGACCGGAAGCTCGCTTCGATAGGTTCGACTCTCTATTTATCGGTGATTGTCGTTGGTGTACGAGTAACTCGTATTTCTACCGACGGATGTGCGGTGCGGATGCAGTTCGTGGTTGGGCTGCATGCCGTACCGTATATTTTTAACTGAAATTTCTATCAACTCACTCCTAAGAGCATCCAACGGTCGGATGCTCTTTTTCTTTGCCTTCATATCGGCGCCAGCAAGAGGGCTGCACGAGCCGTGGGAGGGGGTACGAGGAGGTGCAAACACCTGTGCTGTTGCGTATCTATACAGTGTGGCTACGCTGCGTACCTACTGTATTGTTGCCCCGTATCGTGCTAAGAATAATATCCACAGGGGTTATCCACAGTGTGGAGAACTTACACCCGTGTGATTTGGCGGAGCAGACCTGAGGCTCGTCGCGGGTGCAATTTAAGAGATCTGCAGAAAAATTCTTGTAATTACAGGCTTTTGAAGCCATTAAAACCGAGGGTAAGTTCTTAAACAGAAGATCTTTTTACCTTTAAATTCGCGGAATGCCAAATTTTCCACACCTGTGGATAACCCTGTGCACTTAATCCACCGTCTCTGGTGTAAAGGGGTATATAAGACCGCTCAGCGTCCCTATCGGCGTCCAAAATTTTGGCTAGTAGAAGGAAAAACGCCCTGAATGAAAGCGAAAATCCTGCAGTTTATCCCCCGCGCATCCCCAAAAAGAGGTGTTATCCACAGTAGTTATCCACAATGTGGAGAACTTACAGCACTGTTATTCATATGAGTGCATATCCTGTTATTTCAGGGCAAAATAGGGTGCCAAGCCTGAAAAAATGGTTGATATACAGGGTTATCCACAGGTGTGGGGAAAAGTTTCGACCTAAAATCCACAGGCTCGTGCGGGTTGGTGTGCACATGTGACGCTCCCCAACTCGTGAAAAGTAAAGTAAACGCTACGCTGGTAATCTTTAATACAAGCCAAGCATTCTAATGAAAGGCATCATCATGGCTGAAAAGTACACCCTCCCCGAGCTCCCCTACGACTACGCGGCGCTCGAGCCCCACATCTCCGCAAAGATCATGGAGCTGCACCACGACAAGCACCACGCAGCATACGTTGCAGGCGCTAACGCAGCTCTCGAGCAGCTGGCAGAGGCACGCGAGAACGGTGCATACGGCAACGTCTCCAAGCTCTCCAAGGACCTGGCGTTCAACCTGGGTGGCCACACTAACCACTCCATCTTCTGGAACAACCTGTCCCCCGAGGGTGGCGACAAGCCCACCGGCGAGCTGGCAGCAGCAATCGACGAGTTCTTCGGCTCCTTCGACAAGTTCCGTGAGCACTTCACCAACGTTGCACTGACCATTCAGGGCTCCGGCTGGGCAATCCTCGCATGGGACACCGTTGGCAAGCGCCTCATCATCGAGCAGCTCTACGATCAGCAGGGCAACATCTCCGTCGCACTGATCCCCGTTCTGCAGCTGGACATGTGGGAGCACGCATTCTACCTGGACTACCAGAACGTTAAGGGCGACTACGTCAAGGCATTCTGGAACATTGTGAACTGGGCAGATGTTCAGGCTCGCTTCGAGCGTGCAGTGTCCCAGACCAAGGGCCTGGTTCTCTAATCTAAGTTTTCGTCAGCGCGGTGAAGTAGCCGCGGTGAGATAACTGAAACGGGTGTCCGGCGCCTCCATATTCGGAGGTGCCGGGCACCCGTTCGTTGTATTCAGATGCTGCCCCGCGGGGTTGGGTGCAGAACCCTAGAGCGCCAGCGTGCGGTCAATGCGGATGCGGCGGCAGAAATCCTCATCGTGGCTCACCACGATGAGCGCACCGGTGTAGGCTTCGAGTGCCTGCACCAGCCAATCCACCGAAGAAATATCGAGGTTATTCGTCGGCTCATCCAATATGAGTAGCTGCGGCACCGGATCCGCCAGAAGCACCTGCGCCACTGCGGCACGGAACCGCTCACCACCGGAGAGCTCACAGGTCTTATGGTGCACGCTCTCGCGGCGGAAAAGCAGACGCGCCAGTTGGTCACGCAGATGCTGTTCGCTCACGCCAGGGTTAGCCCGCTGCACGCACTGCAGGAGGGTCAGCTGCGGGTCGAGGGTGATGCGCTGAGGAATGTACGCCCCCTCGAGGCAGTAGCCGACGCGGTAGGCGGGCTGCACGGGGGAGCGGTACTCCGGGTCGCCGGCGTGGGCAATTGCCTCAAGGAGGGTGGTCTTGCCGCTGCCGTTTGCGCCGGTGATGCGCAGGTGCTCGGGGCCGCTGAGAATCAGGTGCTCGGGGTGCTCCGCCGGGGTTCCCTGTTGGTTCTCGCTATCTGCCTTGGCGGGCAAAAAATGCAGAGAATCAACCTTGGTGGGTTGCTGAACCGTGAATGTTTCACGTGAAACCTGCCGGGCATCAACCCGGTGCAGCTCCAGTACCTTGCGACCCGCGGGTAGGGGCTGCTGGCTCAGTTCGGCGTAGATCTTCTCCTGCACGCGCACCTCATCCTGAGCCTTCTGGTATGCCTCCTGAGCCTGTTCCTGCTTGCCGACGCGCAGCCCGCGAAGCTTCGCCGCCGCCTGACGTGAGGCATCCTTTGCCAGGTCTAGAATTGTATCCGGCTGGTCGTCCTTCCAGACCTGCGCCATGTTCTTCGAGATAATCTCTTGCGCATGCACCCACTCGCGATGCGCCGAACGCACCCGGTTCTTCGCCTCGGTCACGCGACGCTGAGCCGCCTGCTGCTCGGTGTCCAGCGCCTGCCGGTAGGTGCTGTAGTTACCTTCAAAGAGACGCAGATGCGCCAGCCCCTGGCGGTCGGCGTGAAGCTCCGCAATCACGTTTACACGCTCCAGCAGATCGCGATCATGGCTGATGATGAGTGCCGGGCAGGGTAGCGCCTCCAACGCGGCGAAGAGCTGAGCCTTCGCCGCGGAGTCCAGGTTGTTGGTCGGCTCATCCAACAGAATGAACTCGGGATTAGAAACCATCAGTGAGGCAAGTGCGGCAATGACCGCCTCGCCACCGGAAAAACTGCGCATGCTACGGGCAAAGAGCGCGCGAACAGCCTCCGGGTTGTCGCGATCAACCACGGTCGCCGGGGTGAAACCGTAGGTTGCAAGATCCGCCAGGGTGCGCTCCTCAACATCCCAGTTATCCCCGATGGTCTCGTAGAGTTCGGGGGAGTATTCGCCGGATTCCACCGCCTGCAGTGCCCACAGAATCTCGGTGATTCCGCAGAGCTCAGCGAGGGTCTGCTCCCGGTCCAGACCCAAATCCTGAGGTAGATACGCCATGCGCTCCGGCGCTGCCAAAGAACCGGAATCCGGGGTCAAATCACCCAAAATCAACCTCATGAGGGTTGTTTTTCCGCAACCATTATCGCCAATGAGCCCGGTCAGAGGTGCCGAAAACACCGCCGAAAGGTCCACAAACAGTGGAGGTTGGCTCGGGTGCGCAAAGTGTAGATGGGCGATACTAACGTGCGCCGCTGCATGGGAAACCATGTGGGAAGTGGCGTGCGAGCGGGCATCGCGGGAAGAAGCGGAACGGGGAAAGGTCGCCTGCGGCTGAAGTACGTGTGTCATACGAGCTCCTTGAGGTGTGGATGCTCGGGTGCTCTCAAACTCCGACGGTGGTGCGTTGCAGTAGTGTGCCGGCGGTTTGGGGGCCTATGCTGAGCGCGTGGCGGTAAGAGGATCGCCCCAAAAAAGGCGTGAAAAAACCCGAGCGTAACGGTGGATGTACCTGTGCCCGGGTGCGTGCGCGCTGACGGAGACACGCAGAAAAATGGAAGTGTGCAGAGAATATGCCTGCACAAAAAGCTGCGTGAGCGCGCGAAAAATTCTTCTGAGTCCGGGCTTATGCTCGGTGGGTCATTTCTTTGATGCCTCCTAGATTCCGAAGGGTACCCCGGTCGCGCCTTGGGTGGCTTCGGTCAAACGATACGTTCAGCTTCGCCAGCTACCCCTGCGGCGGGGTAACACGGATAGAGAGCTGAGAACTCCAGCATAGGAACTGACTGGGCGCTGAGTCAAACACCCTCCCATGTAGGAGAAGATTCAGCATGCTGATTCCCCGAATGGTTCCTTCCCGAGAGTTTTTGTTGAAAGGTTGAGTGTGCGGTCAATGCGGATGCGGCGGCAAAAATCCTCATCGTGGCTCACCACGATGAGCGCACCGGTGTAGGCTTCGAGCGCCTGCACCAGCCAATCGACCGAGGAAATATCGAGGTTATTCGTCGGCTCATCCAATATGAGTAGCTGCGGCACCGGATCCGCCAGAAGCACCTGCGCCACCGCGGCACGGAACCGCTCACCACCGGAGAGCTCACCGGTCTTATGGTGCACGCTCTCGCGGCGGAAAAGCAGACGCGCCAGTTGGTCACGCAGATGCTGTTCGCTCGCACCGGGATTCGCCCTCTGTACGGTTTCAAGGAGGGTGAGCTCCGGGTCGAGGATGATGCGCTGCGGCAGGTATGCGGTGTTGTCCAGACGGTAGAGCACTTGGTACGCAGGCGGCACTGGGGAACGGTAGTCAGGGTCATTTGCGTGCGCTATCGCGTTGAGAAGCACAGTCTTGCCACTGCCGTTTGCTCCCGTGATGTGCAGGTGTTCGGGTCCGGTCAGGATAAGACCCTCGGGAAAATCTTGGACTTGAAGCAGATAATCAACTTTATAAGGTTGTGTTTCACGTGAAACGATGTTTTGGGTGTATGCCTTCTTAATGTCGGCGCTCTGCGGTGTAGATGCGCAAGAGTCGTTCTTCACCCGATGTAATTCCAGTACTTTCCGCCCCAGTGGGAGCGCATCCTGAACAAGTTCCAGATAGATACGCTCCTGAACGCGCAGGTTCTCTTGGGCTTCTCCAACTGCCGCCCGCGCATCCGCCACCATGCTTTCGTGGGCTGTGTGAAGTTTCCCGGCAGAGCGCTCTGAACTGTTCTTATCCAGGCCCATAGCCATGCCAGGTTTCCGCTTTGACCGCTCAAATTCGCGACCTCGGCGAGTGTTGCGATCGAGCTTAATCTGGTTCTCGGCACGCTCACGCTCAGCCTTACGCGCCTCATTCTTCGCCTCGGTCACGCGACGCTGAGCTGCCTGCTGCTCGGTCTCCAGCGCCTGCCGGTATGTGCTGTAGTTACCCTCGAAGAGGCGCAGATGCGCCAGCCCCTGACGGTCAGCATGAAGCTCGGCAATCACGTTTACACGCTCCAGTAGGTCGCGGTCGTGGCTGATAATGAGCGCCGGGCAGGGCAGTGCCTCCAGTGTCGTGAAGAGCTGGGCTTTCGCCGCGGAGTCCAGGTTGTTCGTCGGCTCGTCGAGCAGAATGAACTCTGGGTCTGAATACAGAAGCGCGGTGAGTGCGGCTGTGACCGTCTGACCACCTGAAAAGGTGCTAAGGGGACGCATCAGAAGGTTGCGGCGGGCCTGTGTATCGGTCGTAGTGAGGGCAGGACCAAAACCATGTTCGGCAAGGGCTACGAGGGTGCGTTCTTCAATATCCCAGGCGTCGCCTATGGTGTCGTAAAGGCTGGGGGAATATTCGCCCGATTCCAGCGCATCAAGCGCCTGCAGTATTTTTGTAATTCCAAAAATATCGGCAAGATGCTGATGCCCACTCAACCCTAAATCTTGCGGTAGGTACGCTATGTGCGGTGGGGTGCTGATTATGCCTTGACTAGGGTTTATGTCGCCAAGAATAAGTCTGAAGAGGGTAGTTTTTCCGGCGCCGTTATCGCCGATAAGCCCGGTGAGTGGCGCAGAAAATACCGCGGAAAGGTCTGTGAAAAGTGGGGGCTCACCCGGATGTGCATACGAAATATGGTCGAGTGTAATGTGGTGTGGCATGGGCCGAGTTCCTTCGAATGGGTGCTCGGATTCCCGCCATCGTAGTGCACGTTAGGCATGAGAATATGAAAAACCCGAGCGCGGTCTGTAGGTACACGTAAGCCCGGGTAGTGGGGTGGACGCATAAAAGCGTATTGACCTGGTGTTGTTGGATCCGGGCTTATGCTCGGTGGGTCATTTCTTTGATGCCTCCTAGATTCCGAATACCACCCCGGTCGTGCCTTGGGTGGCTTCGGTCAATCGATATGTTCAGTCCCTTAGGCTACCCTCACGGTGGGGTAGCGCGGATAGAGAGCTGATGGCTCAAGCATAGAAACTGTGTGGGTGCTGAGTCAAACACCCTCCCGTAAAACCTCCTGACAAGTGCCGATACCCCTTAGAGAACGCAAAAGGAGGGGTGGCACCAATCGGTGCCACCCCTCCTTTGAGGCGTTAAATCTTAGGCATTAAATCTGCGCGCGTACAACGCGCGAAAGGCTATTACGCCTCGTGGCGCTCGCGGTACATGCCCAGCGGACCCGCATCCGCGTACGCCTGAGCGTCGTTGTAACGGTACAGGCGCGGCGGGCGGTGACGGGTGCCCTCCACGCGGCGGCCGGTGTCAATAATCGACTTCGATGCCGCAATCTGGCGGCGGAAGTTCGCCGGATCCAGGGTGCGACCCAGAATCGCCTCGTACACCTCACGCAGCTGCGCCAGGGTGAACTCCTCACCCAAGAAAGAGTGCGCAATACGCGAGTACTCGACCTTGTTCTGCAGGCGGTAGAGCGCGTACTCAATGATTTCGTTGTGGTCGAAGGCGAGCTCGGGCAGCTCATCGACCGGGAACCAACGGATGTTCTCGTGCACGCGAGTGTTCGCGACCTCGGTGGCGGGAATCGACGCCCAGTACACCACGGAAACTACGCGCTCGTGATCAGTACCGGGTGCCGGTTCGGGCTCGCCCACAACGCGGGCGGCACGCGCCTCGGGGGTGCGCAGAACGTCGCCGAATGCGTAGAGCTGCTCCAGGTAGCCGGGCTGCAGGTTGGTTGCGCGCTTCAGGGTCGAAGCCGCTGCCTCTTCGAGGGAAAGATTCGGGTTGAGCGGACCGCCAGGAAGCGCCCACTGGCCCTTATAAGGCTCGCGGAGGCGGCGAACCAGCGGCAGCCACAGGGTCGGGTGGGTTTCGTTGTCCTTGGGGCGCAGGGCCAGAATAACGGTCGAGACGGCGAGGGATACAGAGGTGTGGTCCACGTCGTTGTGCTCTTCAACGGCGACTGCGCCGGGAAGAGGCTGGGATGCGATGCTCATTCAGACCTCCTGTGCGAATGGGTATCGATAGGTGTGCATACTCTACCCATTTTAAGGGGTTAATAGGGTAAAAATGCACGCAAGGCACCCGCTGACCCGAAAACCGGTACCATCCGCGTCGTGTCAAGGGGAAAAGTTCAGGTACCGGACACGCCAAAGCACCCCTCCTGCCTGTCCAATAGAACAGGCAGGAGAGGCGCTTTAGCGTCTACTTATGCAACATCTAACTATGCAGTTTTAGGTGCATATCAGGGGTGCAGACTAGTCGATCTGCAGCTCGCCCATAGCGTCCCAGCCGTCGCCGTCAACCAGGCGAGAAATAATCTTCGGGGTTGCAGTCAGCAGCGGACGCATGTCCTTCAGAGCCTGCTGGAAGTGGTCAGAGTTCACGTGCGGGCCAGCTGCATCGTCGTTGAAAGCCTCGAGCAGAACGAACTCGTTCGGGTCCTCAACACTGCGGGACCACTCGAAGAACTTATTGCCTTCCTCGGCGCGGGTTGCCTCGGTGAAAGCGCGGGTCTTCTCAATCCACTGGTCAGCGTATTCGGGCTTGACGGGGAACTTTACAGCAATGAAAATCATCGGAACTCCTTGGTTGAAGAGTAGATACGTACCCTTCCAGTTTAAGCCCCGGGTGCTCGCCGGCGCTGAAGAATAGGGTTTGAGGTAGCGGTTTTAGCTTGTGGCTTTAACCGCTGTGTCGAGTGGCTTTTGTGGTTTAACGAGCCGCCGCCTTGAGTACCTGCAGGGCGCGTTCGAGTGCCGCACGGTCTGCCGCGATGGCTGCAGCCCTCTGCGGGCTGGCGGAGTCGCCTCCGAATGCCGCGTTGTAGTACATGCCATCACCCAGAAGCAGCACGGTGCGGGCAATCTGTTCATCACCCAGCTCAGCGAGAACGAGCGCATGCCAGCCATCCTGTACGCGACTCATGGTCTGCTGGGCGAGCTCATTATTGTTCTGCGCCAGGCGGCTGAGGGCAATGAGGGCACGGTCGAACGGGGTGTTATCCGGCGTGGAGGAATTGATGTAGTAGGCGCTTGCCCCCTCGGGTGCCTGCTCCATTGCCGCGAAGTCCTCTTCAGCCAGGGTGAGGGTGCGTTCTGCGAGCGCTTCAAGGAGCGCCTTCTTGGATGAGAAGTGGTAGAGTAGCCCGCCCTTGGAAACCTTGGCGGGGGTGGCGACGGCGTTGAGGGTTGCGGCGCGTTCTCCCGAGCGAATCAGCAGGTCGACGTAGGTGTCGAGGATGTGTTCGCGGGAGTTGTTGGCGCGCTGTTTGCGGTGGTTGGGGGTGGTCATGGGTACCAGTCTAACCGCTTGAAACTATACCGTCCAGTTGGTATAGTTAATCTTCGTTTATGGCCCCGTCCGGACCCCTAAAACCTCACTAAAAGACCTAGCCCAAAAGACAGGCCGAGCTGATGCCGCCGCGTCCGCCGCATCAGCCGACACCTTATAGACGCACGAAAACAACCCATGACGAATCACAATCCGCACACCACGGCTCTGCCCATTCACGCCCCCGACCAGAAGACCAAGCGCTGGGCGGCACTCGGTGTGCTCATGCTCCCGGTGCTCCTGGTCTCCATCGACAACACAGTGCTTGCCTTCGCGGTGCCCGCAATCGCTAAGGCGCTGAACCCCTCCTCCGCGGAGCAGCTGTGGATCGTTGACTCCTACTCCCTGGTGCTCTCCGCCCTGCTCGTGCCCATGGGCGCTATCGGTGACCGCATCGGTCGCCGCAAGCTGCTGCTCATCGGCTCGACCGGCTTCGCGGCAATCTCTGCGCTCGCGGCATTCGCGCCCTCCGCGCTGATGCTCGTGGTTGCCCGCGCCCTGCTTGGCATTTTTGGCGCCATGCTCATGCCGGCAACCCTGTCGATTATTCGCAATATCTTTGTGGATGCGACCGAGCGCCGCATCGCTATTGCCGTGTGGGCTTCGGGCTTCTCGGCGGGTGCGGCGCTGGGCCCGATTGTGGGTGGTTTCCTGCTGGAGCACTTCGACTGGGGTTCGATGTTCCTGCTCGCTGTGCCGATTCTGATTCCTCTGCTGATTCTCGCCCCGATTATGGTTCCCGAGTCGAAGGACCCGAACCCCAGCCCGGTGGATCCGCTGAGCATCCTGCTGATTATGACCGGCATGACCGGCATTACCTTCGGTCTGACTCACACCTCCGAAACCGGGTTCGATGCGGTGGCTATCAGCACCATCCTTGCCGGCCTGTGCTTCATCGTCCTGTTCGTGCTGCGTCAGCTCAACCGCGAGAAGAACGATATTCAGCCCATGCTGGATGTGCGCCTCTTCCGCAACACCGTGTTCACCGGCGCGATTACCGCAAACCTCATCTCCATGATGGTGGACGTTGGCTTCATCTACTTCGCCTCCCAGCACCTGCAGTTGGTCTCCGGTCTGCCGCCCATGTACGCCGGTATGCTGCTGATTCCCGGTACCCTGGCGATCATTATCGCCGGTCTGGTGATTGCGCGCGTGGCGGTGCACTTCCACCCGGCGCAGGTGGTGTCTTTCGGTCTGGCGCTCCACGCTGCCGCGTTCGCGGTGCTCGCCTTCCTGGGTGCGCACAACGACTTGGTGATTATCCTGATCTTCATTGTGCTCGGTACCGGCATCGGTATTGCGCAGACCATTTCGAACGACCTGATGCTCTCCAGCGTGCCGCCGCGTAAGGCTGGTGCGGCATCCGCGATCTCGGAGACCTCCTACGAGACAGGTACGGTGCTCGGCACCGTCATCATTGGTGGCATGCTCACCGCCGTCTACCGCGCAAATGTGGTTGTACCCGACGGCCTGGATGAGACTCTCGCCGACCACGCCCACGAAACCCTCGGCGGTGCCGTGTCCGTCGCCAGCCATGTAGGTGGCGAGCAGGCGAACCAGCTGCTCTCCTCCGCATTCGCTGCCTTCGACTCGGGCGTGGTGCTGAGCTCCGCATTCAGTGCCGTGCTCATGGGTGTTATGGCTGTCATCAGCTACCTCATGATTCGTAAGGCACCGCGCGAAATGAAGCCCGCAGAACACTAATACAGCGCACTAAACCTCATAGATAAGCTCCGTCTCCCGTTGCTCTTGAGCGCCGGGAGGCGGGGCTATTTTTACGCACCCACCTGCGCATTTAAAGGTTCAGCACAGGTGCCGGTGGTACGGTAAAAACAGTAGGCTCACGCCCGAAAAAGTCGCCCGAAAAAGACAGAGGAACCAACGGCTCCACACACTCAAGGAGGAACGCCACCATGGGACTCAAAGACTGGATTGCACCCTTCATTACACTGCTGATTGGTGCCAGCACCATCTTCATCTCCTACAAGAACTACCAGGCGCAGGCGGCGGCAAAACCCTCCGAACTGGCGCGACTGGAACTGTGGAGCAAGCTCCTCACCGAAGCCGGCTTGGACCTCAACGCCCTACCCGACCCCGAAAAGCTCACCTCCGACCAGCGCGTCGTCCTCGAAAACTACCGGGTCTTCCTCAAGCGTGCGTCCCTCGAATCGAAGCTGCGTAAAGTTGGCATCGACAGCAACCGTATCTTCAGCCTGCTCATGAAGCGTGCGCACTCTTCCGTGAAGCCTACGCCCATCCCCATTGGCGACTCGATTAGCTACTACCGCCTGATTCTACGTGCCCTGCTGTACATTTGGGTTCCGCTGGCCGTGATTTTCATCGGCGTGCCCATCATCGTGGTCACCATCGCCTACCTGATTGGCCTGTTCACGAACCACCGCGGCAATCTGTCTGACTTTGCACTCTCCCCGCTCGCCGTGGTGCTCCTGATTGTTGGTGCGGTCGCCGTCGGTGCCCTCGTGTACCTGCAGAACCGCATTATCTCCGCCATTATCGCGAACAATGTGTACTTTTACTTCTGGGATATTTACGGCTCCAAGAAGGGCGCTCGCGACTCCAAGGACGCCTACAGCGAGCGCCTGGCGGCTAAAACCTACGCCGACCAGCTGTTCCTCGGTCAGCAGGAGTTCGCTCACCAGTTCCGCGAGAACATGTACATGGCGGGTATTCAGGAGATTGATGAGTACCCGCGCGTGCTCAGCGACAGCGTGATGCTGCCGCGCAACTACCGGGTTGCGGAAACCACCGAGGGTGAGGACCGTATCGACCGCTTCGTGAACTGGGTGCGCTCCAAGATTGGTTTTGAGCGCCTGGAACCGCGCATCATCTACAGGCTCGAACATAAGGACGCGCACAAGGATGCGAAGAAGGAATCCGCGCACGGTGAGCCGGTAGCTACTGAGCAGGGTGTTTCTGAGCAGCCTGTAGAGACTCTGGCTCAGGATAAGCAGGAGGATGCGCAGAAGGCTCCGGAGGCGCCCGCCTCTGCGGAGTCCGCCTCGGATGAGCCCATCGTCGCGGAGGTGTCCGTCGAGGCTCCTGCCGAGGTACCTGCCGAGAATCTGGCTGAAGTACCCGTTGAGGATGCGCCCACCGAACCCGTCATCGGAGGCGCCACCGACTCTTCTGCCGCAGCTGGGGCAGACGACCCCACGGAGGCGTTCACCCGCATCCTGCACGATGCTGCCGGTCATGAGAACACCGGTGAAAAGAATGCCGCCGGAGAAAAACCCAGTACTGAGAAGCCTAAAAACTAAATAGCCCGCCCGAGGCACCGAAAACCGGGCATGAGAAAAGGGTCGCAGCCTACGAGTTCGCCATTGAACCGTAAGCGTGCGACCCTTTTCCTTTCCCTTCAAGGGCGAGCAGAATCGGAGGTACCACCCGACCAAGAAGAGCCAAATGATGCGCCCCTCCACCGGTAGAGGTTGCCTGGCAGAAGAACCCGCCGAAGCAGGTTGGCAGAGCGCCCGGCAGAGGGTGCATCACGCTTGAGGAACCGCCCCAGAGCCCACCGGAGAGGGGGCTGAGGGAACAGAAAACCCCGAGCTGGCGCATCTCTACATCTTCAGATTTCTTACATCATCAGAAAATAACTACATCTCGGGGTAGGGGAGGACGATTCGCGCTCCGGGTGGGACCTACCCACTCCCACCCGGAGGCGAATCCTAGGGATGTTCGCAGTGTCATGAATACATCCCACCGAAATCCCTCACAAACGTTCGGGGTTTCAGTATGAGCGGTATATGAGCCTACCGCAGTCTATGCCGCAACCTCGGGGTTACGGGAGATAACAACCTTCACCACGTTGTGCTCAGCAGCGTGGGAGAACAGGTCGTAGGCTTCCTCGAACTGGTCGAAAGTGAAGCGGTGGGTTGCCATTGCCTTAGCATTCAGGCGACCCGAGCGGACCATGTTCAGCAGGTTACCGACGGTGTTGCAGTTGACCAGGCCCATGTTGATGCGAACGTTAGAAATCCACATGGTGTTCAAGGGCAACTCAACGGGCTTGCCATGCACGCCGGCGTTAGCGATGTTGCCGTAGGGGCGAACAATCTTGGTGCAGGTCTCGAAGGTCTGCGGAACACCCACAGCCTCAATTGCCACGTCCACGCCCAGGCCGTCGGGGGAGAGAGTCTTAATCTTCTCGATGAAGTCCGGGTCGCCCGCGTTGACCTTATCGGTTGCGCCCAGCTCCAGTGCCTTGTTCATGCGGTTGTCGTCGAAGTCGACGGTGATGACGCGGCCGGCACCGCAGAGGTTAGCGGTCATGATCGCGCCCAGACCCACGGGGCCTGCACCCACGACAGCGACGGTGTCGCCGGGCTTGGTGTGACCGTTCAGAATACCGATCTCGAAGCCGGTGGGCAGTGCGTCGGTGAGGAAGAGGACGTCCTCGTCGGTCAGGCCCTCCGGAACCAGGTGAACCGAGGTCTCTGCGTAGGGAACACGCACGTACTCTGCCTGGGTGCCGTCAATCATGTAACCGAAAATCCAGCCGACACCACCAACGGTCTGGCAGTGCGAAGGCTGGTTCGCCTTACAGTAGGAGCACTTACCGCAGCTGGTCACGGCGGGGATGATGATGCGGTCGCCGACCTTCAGGTCAGTCACCGCGGAGCCAACCTCGGTAATGGTACCGACAGCCTCGTGGCCCAGGATGCGTCCGTGGTCCACCTCGGGGCAGTCGCCCTTCAGGATGTGCAGGTCAGTACCGCAAATGGTGGTGGTGTCGACACGGGCGATAACGTCCGTGGGCTCAAGAATGGTGGGGTTCGGGACTTCCTCCCAGGCGCCCTTCTGATCGGGGCCGTGGTATACATATGCCTTCATGATCACTCCTTCTTTGAAGCTCTAATGAGGGTGCAGTGACTGCTTTATCACTACATGTATCAACCCATAAGAAATATTTGATAGGTTGTATTTTCATTAAACCCGACGTGTTGAATTATGCGCTTTTATTACGCGGAGTGTATCTTTTGGTTCTTTAAACATGAACATGATTCACTTTGGGTATTTAAGACCTGTAAAAAACGCACGAGGCGCACCCCCCAAACAGGGATGCGCCTCGTCCGTTTAACTGAGAAAAATTGGGTTGAGTTGGGCTTAGTTCTTCAGCTGGGCACGCGCTCGCGAACGAACCGCCGTCACCGCCCACACCAGCACAAAAGCCGCCACCATCGATAGCACAATCGTGCCACCGGTCGGCAGGTTAAACGCCCACGACAGGTACAGGCCAACAATCGAACAGATACCGCCAAACACCGGCGAGAACACCATCATCGACCCCAGTCGGCGGCACGCCAGGCGGGCAGCCGAGGCCGGAATCACCAGAAGCGCCAACACCAGCACATTACCGAGCGTCTGCAAACCCAGCACCACAGAAATGGTCACCAGAACGTACAGCACAATATCCAGGGCAAGCACCGGCAGGCCCATCGCGCGGGCACTCTCACGGTCCAGGCTGACCGTCACAATCTGGCGGTGGAACAGCCACAACACCAGCAGAATAACGGCACCCATAATCGCCGCCTGGGTAATGTCCTCATTCGAAACACCCACAATCGAGCCGAACAAGAAATCCTGCACCGAGCCCGAATAGCCCGGCGCCAACGAAATAATCACAATACCCAACGCAAAAGATGCCGCGAAGAAAATACCGATCACGGAATCCTCGCGTAGCCGCTGATTCTGGCTAAAAATAGCCACCAGAATAGCCGTCACCACGCCCGCAGTCAGACCGCCCATGACCAGGTTGCCGCCCAGCACGAACGCCACCGCAAGGCCAGGGAACACCGAGTGCGCCACTGCATCGCCAATGAAGACCATGCCGCGCATCAGCACGTGGCAGCCCACCACACCGGTAACTACCGACGCGAGCAGCACCGCCGCCAGGGCGCGCGGAAGAAACGCCAGAGACGGGTTGAACAGGTCGGCAAGAAAATCGATAGGAGTAATCAACGGGTACCCCCGGTAGAAGCAGTATGGGCGGGGGAGAGAGAAGAGTCAGAAGCGCAGGAATCAGGCAGCTCGTGGCCGTACTCATCCAACGCACCACCGGCACAGGTGAAGCCCGTGCGGGCGTGGCCCTGCGCCTCCTCAATATCGTGACCGTGCAACCACGTGTGCAGCTGCTCCAGGCTAAAGGAGTCCGCCGGACCATCCAGGTGAATATTGCCGCGCACACCGCACAGACGCGAGCAGGACTCACGCGCCGCCAGCATGTCGTGTGTAGACATCAGAATCGTGATGCCCTCGCCCGCCAACTCACGGTACAGGCGGGTCAGAGTGGTCTGGGTCGGCGCGTCCACGCCCGTAAACGGCTCATCCAGCAGCAGTAGGGAGGGGTTCGCCGCCAAAGCGCGCGCCAAAAGAACCCTCTGACGCTGACCACCGGAAAGCTCCGCAATGGAAGCATCCTGCAGGTGCAGAACATCGGTGCGTTCCATTGCCGAAAAAACCTGAACCCAATCCTTCTTCGCCGGGCGGCGGAAGAACCCAATCTCACGTACTCGACCGGTCATCACCGTATCCTTGACGGTCAGCGGAAAATCCCACTGGAACTGGTGCTTCTGCGGCACATAACCGATATGCGCACGCGCCACACGTGGCGACTCACCCAGCACGCGAACCTGACCGGATGCCGGGCGGATCAGACCCAAAATAGTGCGTAGCAGTGTGGTCTTACCGGCACCATTAGCACCAATCAGGCCCGCAAACTCGCCGCGCTCCAGCGTCAGGGACAGATCCTTGAGGATGGAACGGCGTGCGTATCCGGCGTACAGGTTCGAAATCTCTAGGACGGGTTCAGTGCCAGCTGTTACCGACGCGCTCACGAACGGTCACCGCGCACTTCATCCAGTGCCTCACGCTGCGCGGAGGAGCGGCGACGGAACGCAAGGAAAGCGCCCACAGCAATGACAGCTGCCACGCCTGCGGCAATGACACCCCAGGGAATCGTGAACTCGGTACGGTAACCGCTCTGGTCGCTTGCTGCGGCAGAAGAAGAACCGGCAGCCTGGGATGCAGAGGTAGACGAAGCATCGGAGGGTGCAGAAGAACCCGAGGATGCTGAACCACGAGCCTGCGCCTCCATCGCGTACAGGGCATCAGCATTCGCAGAATCACCCACCGCAAACTTCAGGTAGCGGGTATCAGACACGGTCGAACCATCAGACAGCTCAGCGCTCGCGGTAACCTTCAGCAGGTACTCGCCCGGGGCGGTGAACACCCAGTTCGCGTGGGTGTGAGTGTTCTTCTCCACCCACAACTTCTGCGGCTCATTCTTGGTAGAGGACCACAGCACCTGCGGTGCCGAGAAGTTGCCGTTCTCCAGGTACAGGCTGAACGTGCCGGGGCCGCTCACCTGCTCCAGTGTCAGGTTCACGCCGCGGTTCAGCTTGGACACCAGCTGCGGATCCTGGGTGTTCCACCCCGGCCAAATCACGCCCTTAGCTTCGGTCTGCGGAATCACGTATACCTTAGAACCGGCAGGTGCACCCACGAAGGAATAGCGTGGGTCGTTCGGCACCTCAAGAATCGCCTGGTCGCTACCGCGGTAGATGACTTCGTCCAGGCTGCGCCAGACGGGGGTTTCACCGTGATCGTCGTGGAGCATGAGCTCAAACTTGCCGTTGTTGAAACGAGGGCCCATATCCACGTGACCGGAGGAAATTTCGGTGCGACCGGATGCAACCGGCTGCTCCGCCGACAGGGTCTGGGCGAGGGCGCGCTCGCCGCGGCTGAGGTTGCTGTCGCTCGGCTGAGTCGAGGCGCTCTCTGCGGTTGCCGGGGTGGTCTCCGCGTGTGCCACGCCCAGGGGTGCGAGCATCAGGCTGGTGCCCAGAGCCAGGGCGGGCAGGCTACGAGAGAGGCGGGTGGTTGAGTTCATCATGAGGACTTCCTTAGATCATGACCGAACTTGGATCATGACCGAAACGGTGTTTGAAAGATTATCTATATACTGATACGGCTATATGAGCTTGTGGGGAGATTGAAAACCGGGTTACGATGTGCTCGCCTCCGAGCAACTAGCACCCGAAGAGCTATCTCCAGAATCGCCGCCGGAACTGTGCCCAGCGCCATTCCCCGAGCACAGCGCAATCGTGTGAGCATTCGCCAACATCATCTGTGCGTAGTGAGGAGCCTGCGCATCCAGAGTGTCCGAATAGAGCACCCCGGTACGCACCTGAGCCTCCCGAGCCAGCTCCGTCAGAACCGGTGAACGCATCGCCGTTGACTTATCCAGATAAATCGCTGGAACCTTCAAATCCTCGACCGTGCGACGCAAACGCTGACGCTGCTGAATACTCGGCTCGCCGCTGGCACTAGCACTCACAAAACCGGCAATATGCAACCCGTAGGTGCTCGCCAGGTAGCGGTAACCGTCGTGCGTGGTGACCAGATTGCGTGCCGACTCCGGAAGGGCTCCATACACCTGACGCAGCTGAGCGTCCAGGGCATCAAGCTCCTTCATCACCTGCTCGGTGCGGGTCGCATACTCGCTCGAACCCGCCGGATCGGCGGAGATGAGCGCGTCACGAATGACCTGCACGCTCGCCTTCGCGTTCGGTACTGAATGCCAAATGTGCGGGTCGATTTCGCCGTGCACGTGCTTACCCAGAACAGCCTGCGCCAGCAGGTACACCTGACCGCGATCCTCCGAAGCACCCGAACGCAGAAAACGGTAGCTACCGCCCGCGGGCACCTCCTGCAGAGTGCGGGAGGGGACCGCGACTACGGTGCGGTTCAGCTCGTGCTCTACGGCACCCTGGGAGGAATCCGCCCGAAGCACGATCCTGCCGTCGCCGGTGCGTGCGGTAATATCGGCGTGACCTGCCGAAAGAACCTTGATGTCCGAAGCGGAAACGTTCTGTTCCTTCGCTAGGCGGTCCACCAGCTGTTGCGGGTCACGACCGACCACGCAGTACAGGGTGCCGCGCGAAGAACGCACCGACTCCGGCGCATTGACCGCGGTGGCACTCAGTTCAATCGCGTACTCGCCGGCATCACTAAATGCCCACGACAGGTGCGTATGCGCCTGCAAAGGAAGCTCCAGCGAACCCATATCGCCGGTACGGATCGCTGTGTCCCCTTCACGGGTGAGGTTCACGCCGCGCGCATGCGAATCGCACAGCATCTCCACCGCACCGAAGGTCTGCGTAATGAACGCCGCCAACTGCGCATTCGAGGAATCCGTGGAGGTTCGCGCCCGTACGCTCTGCACCTCAAAGCGCATGCCTGCATCCGAAGAGTCGGTGGGGGCAGACTCGTTCTGCCCGCCCTCTTCAACACGCAACCCCAGCCAGATAGAGTCTAGGGAGGCATCTTCAACAATGGCTTCCAGCTTGCCGCCGTACTGCTCAATCTTCTCCGCCACCGCCACGGACACGACCCCGGCGGGCAGGTTCGCCTCAACCATTTTGCTGAGCTTACGCTGCTCCAGCAGAAGACCGTTCGTCAGAGCACAGCGGGCATAGGCGACATCGCGAATATCGCGCAGGCTCGGCTCGTACGAGTGCGGGTCAGCACCGGCAGGCACCAGAGAGTGCACGCTGGCGCGCTCCCCGGCAATCTGCTGCGCCAAATCCGCCAGAATCGGGGTCGTGGCGACCACGCGCATCCGGTCGGAGGACGCATTCACGGTGCCTGCGCATCCGCTCAGTGCGAAGGCGCCAGCCCCCACTCCCGCACCCACCGCGATACGGGAGGCGAGGGTGAGGGCGGTACGCCGACTATATGCTTGCGCGCGGTTGCCGGTATGTCTGCTATGCGGTGTCACCGCTGCGGCCCTTTCGGCGTGCCGAACGCAGAATCATGGCACCGAGTGCCAGTGCCAGAATGGAGGTGCTGACCATGAACGGGTCGATGACCACACCGGTATTCGGCAGCTTACCTGCCGCGGCTGCCTTCTGAGCGTTCGCGAGTTCCTGACTGGTCAGGGCGCAATCCTCACCGGAGGCGGTCTTACCGACGATGCGTACCTTGGATCCGTCGGGCTTGGTGACGATGCCGGTGGCTTCGTCTATGGTGCCGTTGACGGGGTTCTTAGCGGTGCTCTTCTCGCTGCCGTTCTGCGCACCCTGCGCGTTGTTGCTTGCCGGGGCGTTATCGGGGTTGCCAACGGTGAAGTGCAGAACCGATTCGCTGCTGACCTGCTGGCCGTTTTTCAGGCGTGCCGTCCAGCCGATAGTCACGGTGTAGCGACCCTCAGCGGTGAACACCCAGTTGCTGTGTTGGTGGGTGTTTGCGGGCACCTGGAAGGAGCCGCCGCTACGCGAATCGAAGACCTTCTGACCGGCGGAACCGAAGTTACCGGAGAGGAAAGTGGACATGGTGCCGGGGCCCTCAAAACCGTTGAGGCTCATGGTGACGGGGCCGTCGAGCTGCTTGAGCAGTTCGGGGTCCTGGGTGCTCCAGCCGAGCCAGGGCACGCCCTGCTGCTGGGTTGCACCAATCATGTGCACGGGGGTGCCCGCCGGGGCGATATTCTCCATGCCTGCGGGCAGGTTGATCTTCGCGGCGTCATTGAGTACAAACTCGAGGGCGCCGGGGGAGACGTGGCGGGCGGGGCTGGTGCGGTCGTCCTTCACGCTGCTGGTGAGGTTGCCGCCGTTGAGGACCGGGCCCACGTCAAAGTGGCCGTGGGTGACTTCTTCACGGCCGCTATGTTCGGCGGAGTTGACCACAGCGATGGTGGGGATGCTGGTCGGCGCCTGGGCTGCCTGGTTGCTCTGCTTGTTGTCCTTCTGAGCGTCCTTGGAGTCCTTGGCATCTTCGGCGGGAACCTCGGTGGCGATGCACTGCTGGTTCAGGCTACCGGGCAGACCGGAGGACAGCACACCGCTACCGGTGCTGGGTGCGCTGATGTTCCGGGCGTTGGAGCCCTTCACGCTGGAGCCCTTCACACCGTGGGAGTTGCCGTCCTTGCTTTCGCCCTTGTCGGAGCCGTTATTGGTGTTGTCGGTGCCTCTGATAGCGGTAACACCGGATCCACCCTGGGATGCCTGCTCACCATTTGCCTCTGCCTTCGCACCGCTCGGGTCGGTCATCTGTGCGGCGTTCTGACCGTTCACGGATGCATCCACGCGGCGAATACCGGTGGATGTGCTCGCCTCAGTACTTGCGGAGGTGGAAGTAGATGTGCTGGCGGCGCTCTTGGTAGCGGTAGCGCTCGCCTCGGGGGTAGTGGTTGCTTCGCTCGTGCTCTCCTTTGCCGCTTCCTTCGCGGCGTTCTGCGCGTTCAGGAGCTCGAAGCCGTCCTCAGCGTTGGTGCCCACAGCGATGGTGTAGGTCGCCTCGGAGCTGACCGGGGTGCCGTCAGCAAGGGTTGCGGTGGCGCGGAAGGTCAGCTGGTAGATGCCCTTGCGGGTGAATGCCCAGCTGAGGTGCTCGTGACCGCCAGAGGTGATGGTGTGCGGTGCGAGCTGGTCGTTGGTGCTGAAGACGCGCGGGTTGTCGCGGCCGGATTCGGTGAAGACTTCGGCGCGGCCGCCTTCGGGTACGCTGCTGCGCACGAGTTCAAGGTTGATGGTGTTGTTCTTGAGCGTGCCGGGGCGGATTCCTTCCGCACCGAGGCCGGGGTAGAGCAGGCCGCGGGTGCGGGTGGAGGGAATATAGAAGATGTCGGTGCCTTCGGGGGCAATGTAGTCGTAGCCTGCTACGACGTTGGTGTGTGCGTCCTCGACGTCGGGCAGGTGGAAGACGGTGCGGGCGGGGTTGAATCGTCCCTGCTTGCCGGGGCCGGTGTCTGCGAGGGTGCCGAGGGTGAACTGGTTGCCGTCGAGGAATGCGTTGAGCATTTCGGTGTGTACGCCCGCGATGACGTAGTCACCTTCGTAGTTGACGTAGGTGCGCGACTCGGTACCTGTCTGGGTACCGACTTGGTTTTCCTGTGCCTGTGCGGCGGTGAAGGTGCCGACCTGGGGGAGGGCGAGGGGTGCCCCGAGTGCGAGGGTGCATCCGAGGGTGGTTGCGCTGAGTAGGCTCAGGGGTTTGGTGCGTCCTTGCATGGTAGCTCCTTGGATGACTGCTCGTTGGCTGGCGTGCTGCCCGATACTTTCGGGGTTTGCCCGGTGCTGGGGTTTTTCGGGTTTCTACCGCGTTGGTAGGCGCGTGCGTGCCGGTTTCTCTTTGTGGATGTAGGTGGTGTGCGTTTTTGGGCAAGCCTCTGCACACATGTGTTTCTGAGAATCACTATACTCAGTTAGTTTCCAAATGACAATTATTTGCAAAAGGGTTACCCTAAGAAATAGAAAAATGAGAAAGGTTGTCATGAACTCTCAGAAGCAGACCCAACGACGGATCACCATACACACCCCCGCACTCTTCATCCCCGGCGGTAAGCCCGCCCTCCGCCGCGCAGCCGCATTCCTCTCCGCCGCAGCACTGCTCGCGCTCGCCGGCGCAGCCCCCTCCCTGCCCGCCGTAGCAGGCCCCGACGACGGCAAAATCGTCACCACCAAGGGTCACGTCGACGCCCCCAAGGCATACTGGGACGAGCAGAACGGCACCTTCGTCCTCATGAACGAGGCGAACCCCTACAAGACCGGCGCAGACACCTACGAACTGGACAAGACCGTCAACTGGGTCGGCAAGGGCTACAGCGGCCGCGACGGCAAGTCGCAGTACACCATGACCCTGGGCGAATCTCCCTCCCTGGCGTTCCTCGGCGAACCCGGCCAGACCCTCTACATGGCACCGCACCTGACCTTCGGCAACCAGGACCCCATCTGGGCTGGCCTGGGTGCATCAACGAAGGTGCCTACTGAGCGTTTCCGTGACGGCGTGTTCGCTACCGACATTCTCTCCGTTGAGGGCCCCGGCCGTATGGAGCTCTTCCGCTACAACCCGGACGACGCCCCCGCCGACATCTACCGCATGCTCTCCAGTAGCTCCACCGGCTGGCACTCCTGGCTGCTCGACAAGGGTAGCCATACCCACAACACTACGACCTTCACCCGCCCCGGCCGCTACGTGGTCACCTACCGCACCGTGGCGCGCTCCACTGACGGTCGCATCATCAGCTCCAAGCCGTCGAAGCTGGTCTGGCAGGTTGGTGGCATGCAGCCCGTGCTCGGTGACGGCACCCCCACCGCCGTGCCCACCGTCGACCGCTACAACGCGGCACCCGTCGGTGACCTGGACGCCGCAAAGTACGTGCTGTCCGTGGCACCGCACCGCCTGGATGCCGACCCGGCAAAGAACAAGGATGCCGACGACAAGCTCAGCGACATCACCTTCACCGCCGCGAACAAGAACCTCAAGGGCACCTTGACCCTGTACAACAACGGCTACTTCCTGACCGACCTGCCGGTCGTGAACGGTACCGCTACCTGGTCTGAAATGCTCGGTAGCGAGGGTTCCCAGCTGCAGGCCGTCTTCACCCCCGACACCTCCGACGAGAATAGCGCGGAGGCGTCCCGCTGGATCTCGCACAAGCTCACCTACGAACCCGGCAAGGCTGAGAGCGTGTACAGCGATGACGGTAACGGCTCCTGGCCCGAAGAAATCCCAGATCAGGCGAACACCGTACTCAGCACCCAGCAGTACACGCCGACCAGCATGGACTACGACGTGACCGTCACCCCGAATGGCAACGGCTTCAGCACCGTTGAGGTCCGCTTCAAGGACCCGAAGGTGCGCGGCTTCCTGCGCGGCGGCTTCTACGCCCAGGACGACCCGGTCTACCCCTACCTCGACCTGGAAGGCTCCGTTCAGGATGGTGTGGCGCGCTTTACCTTCCGTGACGAGTCGTTCTACAAGGGCACGGCGCTGCGCGTGAAGATGCTGACCCACCCGGATATGAATGCTTCTGCCTCCATCACTGAGGTTGCGGCGAACTACGAGCCGGGCACCAAGTACACCGCACACGGCGCGCTGGCACCGGACAGCGCACCCATTGGTGATACATCGAAGCCTGCCCCGGTGGACCCGGCACCCTCCACTGAGCCTACCGTCGCGCCGACTGAAGCTCCTTCCGCTGAGCCCAGCAACGTACCGTCGGTATCCCCCAGCGAGGTTCCGACTGTGCCGGCAGTGCCGACCGCCTCCGCAGAACCGAGTGCACCTGCTCCGACACCCTCCGCTGAGCCGTCCACCCCCGGAACCCCCGGCAACCAATGCGTACCCGGCAAGATTGACGGCCGCACCAAGATCTCGCACGGCCACCTGGACATCCAGGCGACCCTGAAGGACCGCCAGCTGTCCGTGGGTCTGCGTGACGACAGCGGCATCATTGACGCTGACTCGACCATGCGCCCGCTCGATTCGGTCGTGTGGACCGTGAGCGAGAACGCCCGCCGTGTACGCACCGAACGTATGGCTGACGAGAAGCTGAACTTTATGGGCCCGGTCGGCACCGCCTTCTACGGCCTGCCGCAGACCCAGCAGAGCGGCCTGCCCTGGCCCGGCTACAACACGCAGGACATCGACTACTCGCAGCTGCGCGGCCCCGTGCGCCTGCACGTGGTTCCGAAGGTCATGCCTGAGGGTGCACGCTTCGGCATGTTCACCGAGTCGCTGAACGGTGCGGATGTGCTGCTGGATTCGACGACCGGCAAGACCACGATCGACATTGATTACGCGACGCACGCGCACGCGAACTGGGTGTTCTCCGAGCCTGGCCAGTACATGTTTGACGTGCACTATTCTGCGACCCTGGCTGATGGTACTGAGGTAAACAGCCCGGTGCAGCAGCTTGCGGTTGCTGTGGGTAAGAAGGCGTCGGATGCGTGCTCGTTTGAGACTGCCGTGCCGAAGGACCCGAACGCTGCGTCGGACGACTTTAGCGGTGTGCGCCGTGTGGATTCGGCAACCCCGGGCGGTACCGCTGGTGCCAACCAGCCCGGCTCCACACAGTCTGGTGCTGCGCAGGCTGGTCAGTCCGGTCAGGCTGGTGCTTCCGGTGCTGCCGGTGACGTGAACGCGAAGGGTTCGAATGATGGTTCTGCTGGCGGCTCCTTGGGTCAGCCCGGTGTGTCTGCTGCGTCGGGTGGCGTTAGCTCCCAGCAGGGCGGCCTTGCCCGCACTGGTTTCGGTGCGGTGTCTGTGGCTGTGGGTGGCGTACTGGTGCTTGGTGCCGGCACTGTGATGGTGCTGCGTTCCCACCGCCGCGCTTCCTAGTGCTTGCCGCGTGAGGACACGCTGATACGGTGATGCCCCCGTGGCTGAGAGAGTGAACTCTCGGCCTCGGGGCTTTCTCTATACGGTGCTACATCTGAATTAACACTATTTAGATGAGGCATCAAGGATGCACTGCTGGTGCTCTGGGGTCTGTCGGTACTCCCTGGCTTCGGGGAGCCAATCTCGTACGTGCGGGTGTAGCAGATGACCTTGATGAGAGCATCCATGTCCTTGTAATCGCCGAACTCTACGAAAAGCTCGGGGATGTACTTGGGCGGCCAAGCCCGCCGTCGCTAATGAGAACAGTGTGGAGGGCCTGTATCAGTCCATTGTGTTCTTCGGCGCAGCCTTGGAATACTACATGCGCACCGGTAAGACCGAACCCCTGCGTGAATATACAATCGACAAGTCCGAGCTGAAGAACCTGGTTGAGCCGGAAAGCGGCACCGTCGGTGAGAAGCTGATCAAGGGTGAAGCCTGGATGCACGACGCGTCCGTTGTCATCACCATGCTCACCCCGCAGCCCGAGCGTGAGGGCGACACCTACAACTGGAATATTCGCCTGACCATGGATCCCGGCGAGTTTATTGCAAGCAAGGACCGCGTGCAGGAAGCTCCCTCTGAAGCGGAACGTAAGGACGAGGTGGAGCGCACCCTGCACGGCGTGTACGAGAACGGTGCGTGGAAGCTGACCGGTATGCGTGCTTATTCCTCTTCCTCTTCCTCGGCTTCTGCTTCGTCCTCGTCTTCTGACTCCTAAAGTTCAGTAGTCTAGAAACGTGTAGTTTCTACAACAGAAAGGCGCCCGCCCCGTGGCTCGAAAACCACGATGCGGGCGCCTCACTTATATGCGCAATAAAGCATATACCCTTATCGAGGTGCTACCAGATACGCACGCGCTCCTCCGGAGCCAGGTACAGCGCATCGCTCTCAGAGACGCCAAACGCCTCATAGAACTCATCAATATTACGCACCACACCGTTCACACGGAACTCATCCGGCGAATGCGGATCTACCGAAATCATCACCTCAGCATGCTGCGGGCGGGACTTCGTACACCAGCCGCGAGCATTCGAGAGGAAGAAACGCTGAATACCGGTCATGCCGTCAATCACCGGCGCGTTATCCAGCGACTCAATGCCCTGCTTCTTCAAAGCCAGACGGTACGCCTTCAACGCAATAGACATGCCAGCCAGGTCGCCAATATTCTCGCCCAGAGTTAGCTCACCGTTCACGTGGAACTTCGGGTCCAGACCCACCGGAACGTACGCGTTGTACTGCTCCACCAGCGCGGAGGTGCGCTCCTTGAACTTCGCGTAATCCTCCTCAGTCCACCAGCTCTCCAGCTTGCCGTCGCCGTCGTAGCGGGAACCCTGATCATCAAAACCGTGACCAATCTCGTGGCCAATAATCATGCCGATATTGCCGTAGTTCGCCGCATCGTCAGCATCCGGGTTGAAGTACGGCGGCTGCAGAATCGCTGCCGGGAACACGATCTCATTCGCAGGCGGCATGTAGTACGCGTTCACGGTCTGCGGAGTCATCAGCCACTCCGCCTTATCCACCGGCTGACCCTTACGGGCAATCAGCCAGTCAGCGTCAAACGCACCGGTACGGCGCAGGTTCTCAAACAGGTCACCGGGGACCAGTTCCAGGGCGGAGAAGTCACGCCACTTATCGGGGTAACCGATCTTGGTGACGAACTTCGACAGCTTCTCCAGCGCCTTCTCGCGGGTTGCCTCAGTCATCCAGTCCAGCGACTCAATGGACTCGCGGTACGCCTCCAGGAGGTTGCCGACCAGAACCAGCATCTTCTCCTTGTGCGAGGGCGGGAAGTGTACAGCCACGTACTCCTGGCCAATCTCCTCACCCAGAGCCTTCTCGACAGCGCCCACGCCGCGCTTCCAGCGCTCACGAATCTGCTGGGTACCGGAGAGGGTCTTGCCGTAGAAGTTGAAGCTCTCCTGAACCAGTTCGTCGTACATGAACGGCGCACGTGAACGCAGAACGGTCCACACAGCCCACAGCTTCCAGGTCATCAGCGGGATGGAGGTGAACAGCTTAGCCGCACCCTCAAAGAAGGACGGCTGAGCCACAATAACCTGACCCAGGGTCTCCGGGTCGGCACCGAGCGCCAGTAGCCACTGGGAGAACGGGAAGCCGGGGAACTTCTCGTCCAGCTCGTTCGCCTGGTACGGGTTGTAGGTCGCCTCAGCGTCGCGGTTCTCCACGACGTTCCAGTGCAGACGAGCCAGCTCAGACTCGTGAGTGAACACCAGCTGAGCCGCCTGCTCCGGGGTCAGGCCGAAGCCCTCAGCCAGACCGGTCAGCTCAAACATGCGAGCAATATGCTCAACATACGCCGCGCACGCCTGCTCATGCTTCTCTTCACGGTAGTAGGATTCATCCGGCAGACCCAGACCCGACTGGTACAGGAAGAACGTGTAATTCTTCGGGTCCTTCGGGTCGTTGCTGGTGTACCAGGCGAACAGCTGCGGCAGACCCGCACGAGACAGCAGTGCCAGGGTTACAGCCAGGTGGGAGGGGGTTGCCGAGTTCAGAATCGGGGCGATTTCCTTCAGCAGAGGTTCCAGGCCGTCCGCCTCAATCTTCTCAACGTCCATGAAGGAGTTGTAGAGTGCGCCAATACGGGACTCCGGCTGCTCCTTCGCGATCTTCTCCACCAGCTCACGCACGTGCTTCTCTGCGTTATCGCGGAGGGTGTACAGGCCGCCATCCTTGGGGCGGTCCGCCGGGATTTCGTGGGTTGCCAGCCACTTACCGTTGACGTGGCGGAAGAAATCGTCGCCCGGCTTGACGGTTTCATCCACCCATTCTTTAGTGATTCCAGAGTTAGTAGTCATGGTTCCATTCTAGGTTCTTAACGTAAGAAGCCACACGATTACCGACAAGCCACCATATGGTGACTCACCAGCAAAGGTGTGGCTTCCCTACACGAAAGATCGGGCAATTATGCCCGAGCTGCCAGCTTCTCTGCACGCTCAGCCATCAGACGCTTCTCAGCACCATTAACCAGCCAGAGGAACAAAACCGCCAGACCCGAGCACACAATCATGAAGACGAACGCGGTGCTCCAACCCCAATGGTCAACAATAATGCCGATACCAGCAGAAGCCAGGGTTGCACCCAGCGCGTAACCGAACAGACCGGTGAAGCCCGCAGCGGTACCCGCAACATGCGAGGGGGACAGGTCAATAGCCTGCAGACCAATCAGCATGACCGGGCCGTAAATCAGGCCACCAATCAGAGCCAACGCAACGTAGGCAATCCACAGCGGCGCATCCGAAGAGGGCAACCAGTACAGCAGAATCGCACCGACAGTTGCAATCAGGAAGAGGATACCCGCGGGGGAGCGGCGACCCTTGAACATGCGGTCAGAAACGTAACCGCACAGGACGGTGCCGCCAATACCGGCAAGCTCCAGAATCGAGAAGCCCGCAATACCACCCTCAAGGGATGCGTGGCGCACATCGTGCAGGTACTTCGGCGCCCACACCAGCACGCCGTAACGCAGGGTGTACACGAACACGTTTGCCAGAGCCAGATACACCATGGTCGAGTTGGTCAGTACGTGCTTACGGATGGTGGTCCAAGTGGACTCTGCGCGATCTTCAGCGGTGGACTCAACCTTGTGCGGGTCGTTGCGGTACACGTCAACGGTGGGCAGGCCCTCCGCCTCGGGGTTATCACGAATAAGCAGCCACGCGACGAACGCCAGAACGAAGCTGATAACAGCAGGGAACCAGAAAGCAACTTCCCAGGTCTTGCCGAACATGGAGAAGCCCCACGCAACCAGCAGACCGGACAGCGCACCACCAACGTTGTGGGCGGTGTTCCACCAGGACACCTTCGTACCGCGCTCGCTGGTGGAGAACCAGTTCACAAGCACACGGCCGGAGGGCGGCCAACCCATGCCCTGGAAGATGCCGTTGAAGACCATAATGGTCGCCATGATGGAGGCAATAGCCGCACCGTAGCCCGCTGCACCCGCGCCTTCACCCATGTAACCGGTCATTGCCAGCAGAATGTTTGCAACACCCGAAAGCACCAGACCAATCGGCAAGAACAGACGCGCATTAGAGCGGTCAGAAATCATTGCGGTGAAGAACTTGCTGAAGCCGTAAGCCAGCAGCAGCGCCGTGGACAGTGCACCGATTGCAGCGTTGCTGAAGCCAAGCTCCTTGGTCAGGATCGGGGTGACCAGCGGGACGTTGTTACGAATCAGGTAGAAGGTCGCATAACCGATGAAAATGCCCATGAAGACCTGCAGGCGCATGCGCGGGTACTTTGCAGAAACTTCAGCTTCGCTGAGTTGAGGCTTGGGCGCCGGAATGGCAAGCCAGTGGGGTACGGAACCCTTCTTCTTCTTTGATGAAGCGGTAGTAGTCATGTTTGGCATTCTAGAGGCGGGGTCTTATAAAAATACTAATCTATTGGGCATATTTTCACTGAATTGTTCACGGAGGTGAACAAATATTCAGAGTGACTATTCTATAAATACTGTTCTAGCCTTGAAATTCCAGGGATGTCTAGAAAATGTGTGATGCACATCTGTCTACTGGGCAACAGTGCCGCATATGGCGTAATGAATATAAATACTTTTCCTGTTGAGTAAATGCATATTTTGGTCAGACCACAACTAAATTTAGAGTAATTTATACCCTAAGTTCAAAAAGAAAACCACTTGAACACGACTAAGACCAGCCCACAGCCAACACCACACCAAACCTGCACCCAAAAACCGTACAGAAAACCAGCGCATCCAACAAACGTAGCCAATAAGCACAGGAAAACCCGCCCGTACGGTGCAGAAGAATCCGTGCGGGCGGGCCCGTTATCTATCCCCAAAAGCTCGGCATACAGTCGGTACGCATACCGGCACGAAGCCGAACAGCCGCCACCTGCCGCAAGTCACCGCGAGCAAACCATCATCCGGTCAACCCACGGCAGGCAGCGGAACCAATAGGCGACTCCTAGAGGGATTCGCGAATAGCCTTCGTAGCAGCTACCAGGTGATGCAAAGACTGCTTGGTCTCCTCGTAATCACGAGTCTTCAAACCACAATCAGGGTTCACCCACAGGTCAGCAATGGTACCGTAACCAATCGCAGCCTTCAGCAGAGACTCAATCTCATCCTGCGAAGGAACACGCGGGGAGTGGATGTCCCACACGCCCGGGCCCAAACCGGAAACGAAACTCTCCGGAATGTCAGCCAGCAACTCCATGTGCGAACGAGCCGCCTCAATGCTGGTCACGTCAGCATTCAGAGCATTAATCGAGTCGATAATCTCGTTGAACTCCGAGTAGCACAGATGAGTGTGAATCTGAGTGGAATCCTTCACGCCACTGGTCGCCAGACGGAAGGAATTCACCGACCAATCCAGGTACTGCGGCTGCTCATCGCGGCGCAAGGGTAGCAACTCACGCAGAGCCGGCTCATCCACCTGAATGATGCGGATGCCCGCCTGCTCCAGGTCAGCAATCTCATCGGCAAGAGCCAGAGCCACCTGGTTAGCGGTCTCGCGACGCGGCTGGTCGTCACGCACGAAGGACCACGCCAGAATCGTTACCGGGCCGGTGAGCATACCCTTGACCGGCTTCTCAGTCAGCGACTGTGCGTGGGAGCTCCACGGAACGGTGAACGCCTCACCGCGCAGGCCATCACCGTGACGCTTCACGTCACCAAACAGAATCGAGGGACGAGTGCAACGCGAACCATAGGACTGAACCCAGCCGTGGCGGGTGGTTGCGAAACCATCGAAATTCTCAGCGAAGTACTGAACCATGTCGTTACGCTCAGCCTCACCGTGAACCAGCACGTCCAGGTCCAGATCCTCCTGCAGTGCGATGACCGAAGCAATCTCGTCACGCAGGAAGCCGTTCAGCTCCTCAGCGGAAATCTTGCCCGCACGAGCCTCCGCACGGTGGCGGCGAATCTCAGCGGTCTGCGGGAAAGAACCAATAGTGGTGGTCGGCAGCTTCGGCAGGTTCAAATCAGCCTGGGCCGCACGGCGAACATCAATGGTCGGGCGGTCAAAGTCCTCAGCAACCACAGCGGTGGCACGGGCACGAATCTCGTCGTTGTGCTTGCGCGGGTCAGCGGCGAAGCGAGCCAGTGCCTCATCAGCAGCTTTCAACTCCGGCTCAACAACAGCCTCACCCCCAGCCAAGCCACGAGCCAGCAGAGCAATCTCAGCGACCTTCTGATCAGCGAATGACAGGCCGTCCACCGGAACTTCGGCCGGGTCTTCCAGAGCCAGGTCGTGCGGCACATGCTGCAGGGAGGTCGAAGAAGCCACCGACACGGCACCCTCGGATGCGCCCGGCAGCGCCTCCAGAGCCTTCAGGGCGGCACGAACATCAGCACGCCACACGTTACGACCGTTCACAACACCGGCAACCAGGTGAACACCGGCGGCAGAAACAGACTCCAGCTCAGCCTTCGAGTACACACCGTGCACCAGGTCAAGGTGCAGAGCCTCAATGCCGGTATCCAGCAGTGCCGGCAGGTTATCACGCAGGGAACCGTAGGGGCTGGTCACCAGAATCTGCGGGCGCTTCTCGCCAGCAGCCAGGGCACGGTAGGTGCGCTCAGCCAGCTCAGCAACCTTCGTGTTGTCGGCACGGTCCACGGTCAGGCCCGGCTCGTCCAGCTGAACCCACTCAACACCGCGCTCAGTCAGCTGCTCCAGCACCTGAGCGTACGCGGCAACGAACTCATCCAGACGGTCAACGGGGGAGAAGTCCTCAGCGGAACCCTGCTCAGCCTTAGCGCCCAGCAGCAGGGTCAGCGGGCCAACAATCTGCGGGCGAACCTTCACGCCAGCCTGCTTTGCTACCTCAAGCTGCTCGTCAATAGCCTCAAGATTCAGCTTAATCTCGGTACCGGCACCAATCTCAGGCACCAGGTAGTGGTAGTTGGTGTCGAACCACTTAGTCATCTCCAGCGGGGGCAGGGTCTCGGTACCGCGCGCCAGTGCGAAGTAGCCGGGCAGATCCAGCAGACCGCGTGCGTCCTTAGCCTCAGCCAGACGCTCGGGAACCAGGGTGAACAGGCGAACCACATCAAGCACCTGGTCGTAGTAGGAGAAGGTCGCCGGAATCGAGTAGTTATCAGCCTTCAGACCGGCGGCGGTTACGCGCTCGAAGTAGGTGCGCTGTACGTCAGCAGCGGTGTCCTGCAGCTCCTGCAGGGTAGCCTTGCCCTTCCAGAAAGCCTCCTGAGCCTTCTTCAGTTCACGGAAGCGGCCCACGCGGGGGTAGCCAACAATGGTTGCGGTGGGGAATGCGGTGTTCGACATAATAGTTATTCCTTTACTGGGGATAGATATGGGAGTCAGCTCCGGTGTTTCGCCACCCGGCAGTGGGTGGTGAAACGGAGAACTCAACAACTCCCGGAATATTTGTGGGGGAGAAAGTGGAAACGCATCCGACAAGGAGCGTTATGGGTTAAAGCGGGGTTTTTAGGCGTATTCCAGTTCGCTCAGCGACTGAGAGAAACGGTTACTGTACCGCGGCAAATCCAGCTGATCCAGAACGTCCAGAACCGCCGCATGCTCGTTGAAGGTGAAGAAGTGCAGACCCGGTGCGCCCGCGTCCATCACGGTGCGGCACTGGTTCAGCGCGTACTCCACGCCGATGCGGTGCAGCTCAGCGCTACTGGTTGCCGTCTCAAGGCGGTACGCAAGATCTGCCGGAACCGGTATGCCCGCCATCTGGCAGAGGTTCTGTAGGCGCTTCAGCGAGGTTACCGGCATGATGCCCGGAATAATCGGAATATCCACGCCCGCCAGGTGCGCCGAATCGACCAGGGCGCTGTAGCGTTCATCCTCGAAGAACACCTGAGTGATAGCGAAGTCCGCGCCGGCACGCTGCTTCGACAGCAGAATCTCAATATCCTGCAGCAGGGATGCGGACTCGGGGTGCTTCTGCGGGTACGCCGCTACACCAATCGACACCTTGCCAGCTGCCAGGTGGGCGAAATCTTCACGCTCCACGCGGCGAATGAGCTCCACCAGGTAGCGGGCGAAAGGAAGTTCAGAAACCTGACCTTCCTGAATATCACCGCGAAGAGCCAGGAAACCGCGCACACCCAGACCCAGAATCAGGCGGACTGCACGCTCCAGCTCGTGCACCGAATGGCCTGCGCAAATCAGGTGAGCCAGCGGGGTGAGGGAGGTTTCATGCACCAGGTGGTCGAGCAGCGCGAGGGTCTTCTGGCGGCGCTTCGCGTCACCGGCGTAGGTGACCGACACGTAGTCGGGGTTGGTGCCCTCAAGCTCGGCAATGGTGTGGAGTAGCGACTCGCAGCTTGCGTGTGAGCGGGGTGGGAACAGCTCAAAAGAAAGAGCCGGGTGAACTGTCGTCATAACCTTCCTTCGTGTTCACCCGATAGATACGCACCGGGAGGGTACGTGAATTCTTCTGCAGGATGCGCTGTACCGGTTTGCGGGTGCACATCATCAAGGGGTGCCGAAGGGTATTCTTCTCTATCGGTTCTGGCGGGAGCACCTTGTCCGTACCCTGCACCGTGACGGTGGGGGATACTGGCGAGGTTGCTGCGACGTCGACGAGCCAGATCTCTCGGTCGCTCTTGATAGATAACGCTTTCACTCTACCCACCGCCTCCGAGGGGATGCAAGGGATGCGGCGGTTGATGTCCTAATATTTCTGGACATGACATTGGGGAGAAATATGAACTTAATATGACTGACTATGACGAAGGGTGCTGGGGGCGTTGCGGGTAGAGCTGTCGGCTGACCCTGGATGCCTGAAAATATCACAGATATATCTGCTTAATATTCTTGGACACGCGCGAATATGTGTGTTTTAAATTTCATTGAAGAGTAGAGTAACTAATGAAGCACGGGTAGTGTTTCGATGTCCGCTCATCGAGGATTTTCAGATCTCAAAGATGAGTTCAATATGACTTTGTGAGCGTGGTGAGAATGAAAAATCTATTTTCCTCTATACTCTGGTCCTTCCGCCTAGCCTGGAAAACCTGTCCCACAACCCTGGTGAGCGCCGCCCTGTCGCTAGCCGTCATTGCCTGCATTCCCCTGAGCCAATCCTTGCTGATTGGTAATACGGTGTCAGCTTTGAGCGGTTCAAATGGTGGCGCGGCCTGGATTTATATTGTTGCTCTTGCCCTTGTTGTCGGAATTAATATTATTGCTCAACGCTGGGTCATAAGTAACATGCGCATCCTCAAATCAAAGATGAACTATCGGGTCCACCGCATGTTAAATACCAGGTTATCTACATTTCCGTTATCTGATATAGGTAGCACAAAATCACAGGAAGATATACGTGCTGCTAGAGAGGCAATATCGAAACAGGAATTGCAGGTTCACACCATGTCAGTTATGACACTGGTGAGTGCCTTCGCAATGGTGTTACTTCTCTGTCTTAATATTGCGAACGTCAGCATTGTGGCAGCAATTTTTGCGGCACTGTGTTCATTGCCCCTAGCCACTGCAATGGTGATTCTCGCTAAACGTGATTACGCTATATACACCCTAATGTACGAGGATTATCGGGCAGAGAACTACTATCTAGACAACCTGATGGCTCAGAGCCGAGCCCAAGAGCTTCACCTCATGAGAGCTTCCCGATTTTTCTCGCAACGCGTAGCGTCCTGGCGACGCCGGGCGGCCGGTAGGGAATTGAGCCTTGAAAGTGTTAGAGGAATTGTCTCCATAGTTGCAGGGCTACTCTGCTCTGTCTTACTCTTTGCGTCCCTGTACTTCCTTGTGGATTCAGGTGCCGATATATCGTATGTGGCCGGATCGCTGATTGGAATCATTGCCTGTGTTGACGCGACCCAAGAGGTGGGATATTCATTTGGTCAGATTATTAATGGAGCATTATCTGTTCAGCAATTCCGAAGGGTATGCGACTCTGATACTTACGACCATGCTTCTGAGATGAAAACTTCTAACCCTAACCATGAAAATATTTCAAAAATTATATGCAAAGATGTATCCGTTCAGTATGAGGGCGCGTCGTCTTTTGCGCTTAAAGATATTAATCTTGAGCTGATGAATAATCAAATGATTGCAGTAGTTGGTGCCTCAGGCGCGGGAAAAACAACGCTAATAAATGCAATTCTTGGAATTACACCAATTGCCCAGGGGAGCATAACGTATAAGGGTGCTTCTTCTGAGAGTAAATACAATATGTTGTCAAATGTTGGTTTGGTGAGTCAAGACTACGGCCGTTATGAACTGACTGTGCGTGAAAATCTTCTTCTGGGTTTGTCGCAGGAGGCGGTTGAGCGTCTTGGTGATGCTGATTTGTGGTCGGCTTTGTCGGTGGCTTGTGCTGATGATTTTGTGCGTGGTCTTGAGGGTGGTTTGGATGCTCAGTTGGGTGAGTCGTTTGGTGGTGTTGGTCTTTCGGGTGGTCAGTGGCAGCGTTTGGCGTTGGCGCGTGTGGTTCTTCGGGATGCGCCGGTGTGGGTGTTGGATGAGCCGACCAGTGCTGTGGATGCTGAGACTGAGGAGGAGATTTTTGCTCGGTTGAAGGTGGCTGCTGTTGGGCGTTTGGTGGTGTTGGTGTCTCATCGTGCGTGGACGTTGCGTGGTGTTGATTCTGTGGTGGTGTTGGATGGTGGGTGTGTGGTGGAGCAAGGAACCTACCGGGACCTAACGACCGACCCTACATCACGCTTCAGGAAGCTCTTCGCCTCCCAACTGGAGGGGAAATAACCTCGCAACATACCCACACAACGTAGAGTTAAAAGCATGGAACGCATTGAATCTCCCGTCTACCGCAGGCTCGGCAAGTCTGGCCTCGTCGTACCCAGCGTCGGTATCGGCTGCAACAATCTCGGCCGCCCCGGCACCCCCACCCGCACCCAAGAAGGCACCAACGAAGTCATCGCCGCCGCAGTCGATGCCGGCATCAGCTTCTTCGACATCGCCGACCTCTACGGCGCCGAACCCGGCCTCTCAGAAACCATGTTCGGCACCGCCCTCACCCAGCTCGGCCTCGACCGCGACGAACTGACCATCGTCACCAAATTCGGTTTGCCCGTCGGCGACCTCAACGGCAACGACCGCAATGCCCGCGGATCGCGCCGCTACATCATGCGCGCCGTCGAAGGGTCCCTCCGCCGCCTCGGCACCGACTACATCGACCTGTACTTCTACCACAGCCCCGACCCCAACACCCCCATCGAAGAAACCCTCAGCGCCCTCGACCAGCTCGTACGCGACGGCAAGGTCCGCTACCTAGGCCACTCCAACTTCTCCGGCTGGCAGCTCGCCCACGCCGAACACTGCGCCCACGAACTCGGCACCGAACGGTTCATCGTCGCAGAAAACCACTACAACCTGCTCGACCGCCGCGCAGAACTAGAAATCCTGCCCGCCGCACAACACTTCGGCATGGGTGTGCTGCCGTACTTCCCGCTCGCTAACGGCCTGCTGACCGGCAAGTACCGCCGCGACAACATTCCCGCCGGTTCGCGCCTGTCCCACTCCAAGAAGAACGTGCTCGACACCGCCAACTGGGACCAGCTCGAAGCCTTCCACACCTTCTGCACCGAGCGTGGCATCACCGAGGTGCAGGCGGCATTCTCCTGGCTCGCACAGCAGTCGCCGGTCACCTCCGTCATTGCCGGTGCGACCAGCGCCGAACAGGTACGCGCCAATGCACAGGCGACCTGCCTGCGCTTCGACGCTGAGGACCTCGCCGCCCTGGACGCCATCTTCCCGGCACCGGAGAAGATTGCGCTGTTCTAAACACGGGCTCCCTCTTAACAGGGCACTCAGACGGTCGCACGTGTTGGCCGTAAAATATGCTGAAAACTGTCCGCGGCGAGAAATAAATATCACCCGCCGAGCGTTTTCGCTAGGATTAGGTGAGGTGTGTCTAATCTGACGCACCTCACCTTATCTATGTATCCACCCCTGCCGCCTGGAACCAATCCGGCGCAGCCACCCGCCACCGGCACATCAAAGGACACCATGAGCGCACAGCGCACCGCCTCCACCCTGCCCCCTCTGGGCACTGGGAAGCACCGCCGATACCTCGGCATCATTGCACTCATCGCCACCTTCGGCGGTCTGCTCTTCGGCTATGACACCGGAGTGATCAACGGCGCGCTCGAACCCATGAGCCGCGAACTCGGCATGGACTCCACCGCCCAAGGCTGGGTCACCGGATCGCTCGCCTTTGCCGCCGCTATCGGCGCGCTCACCTGTGGTCGTATCTCCGACCGGTACGGCCGCCGAACCACCATCATTGGGCTGTCCACCATCTTCTTCATTGGTGCTCTGACCTGCGTCTTCGCACCCAACGTTGCCGTGCTTATCACCGGACGAACCCTGCTCGGCCTGGCGGTCGGTGGCGCCTCCGCCGTGGTGCCCGTATTCCTCGCGGAGCTCGCACCCTACGAAATTCGTGGCTCCCTCTCCGGCCGTAACGAGCTCATGGTTGTGGGCGGTCAGCTTGCCGCGTTCATCGTGAATGCCCTCATTGGCAACCTATGGGGTGAGCACGACGGTGTGTGGCGCTGGATGTTCGCCATCTGCACCCTGCCCGCCATAGGCCTGTTCGTCGGCATGCTGCGTGTGCCCGAATCGCCGCGCTGGCTGTTGCGCGTCGGCAAGCGTGAACAGGCGCTGGAGGTTATGAAGCGCATCCGCTCCACCGAGCGTGCCGAAGCTGAAATCGCCGACATTGAGCGCACCCTGCAGGCGGAGGCGGCAACCTCCCAGAACGATGCGGCGGGTAAGGAAAGCGTGGGCGTGCGCGGCTGGTTCATGCGCATCCTGCTCGTCGGTATTCTCGTCGGCGCGGGTCAGCAGCTGACCGGCATCAACTCGATCATGTACTACGGCATCAAGGTGCTCAAGGAAGCCGGTTTCAGCGAATCCGCGGCGCTCATCGTGAACATTGCGCCGGGTACGATTGCGGTGCTCGGCTCCATCATGTCGCTGCGCCTGATGGAGCGCGTACGGCGCCGAGTCATGGTCATGACTGGTTATGTGTCGACCGCGTTTTTCCACGTGCTGATTGCGGGCGCATCCATACTGCTGCCCGCCGATAACGCGGCGCGCCCCTGGATTCTGCTGGTGCTCATCGTCTGCTTTGTGGGTGCGATGCAGACCTGCCTGAACGTGTCGACGTGGGTGATTATGAGTGAACTGTTCCCGCTGCATGTGCGTGCGGCGGGTATGGGCATTTCGGCGTTTAGCGGCTGGATGATGAACGGTGTGCTGTCGTTGGCGTTCCCTGTGATTCTGGGTGCGGTCGGTCTGACCGGCTCCTTCATTGGCTTTGCCGTGGTGAACGTGGTCATTGCGCTGCTGATGTTCCGCAACCTGCCAGAGACTCGCGGCGTGAGCCTGGAGCAGGTGGAGCGTGGCGTGATGGACGGTAGCATCTACCCCTTCGCACGCGGGCGCTAGACCCGGGGGTAGAAACGCATGAGGCGGGCGGTCCCTGACCCGGCCCTCGCCTTACCCGAAGTCGTTCGTTGAATGAGAAAACAAGGAACGCCTATCCTGCGCAACCAGCCCTTAAGTGATACGGTCAAAGAACTAACAACTAATAATGGCTACACATGCTCGAATGCACGCCCGACCCTGCCCTATGTGCATCGCCCGGACCCCTGCATCCAGCACACCACAACTCTATTACGAATACGGGTGAACAATGACTGAGAACGTACACAACGACTGGGACCTCCGAAGCGAAGAAGTGCAGAAAGACCAGGTAGCTGCCTACGACGCAATGCGCCGCCGCTGCCCCGTCGCCCACGATGAATTCATGGGCTACTCCGTCTTCAAAAATGCCGACGTACAGCACGTACTTGATCACCCCGAAATCTACTCCAATGTCGTCTCCACCCGCCACATCGCCGTCCCCAACGGCATGGACGCACCCGAACACACCACCTTCCGCACCGTCAACGACAAGTACTTCACCCCCGAACGCCTCGAAAAGTTCGCACCTGTCATCCGTGACGCCGTGAAGACTCTCATCGCAGAACTGCCCCGAGGCGAAGAAGTAGACGTCATGCAGGGCTTCGGCCAGGCCTACGCAATGCGCGTGCAGAACGCCTTCATGGGCTGGCCCGCATGCCTCGAGCAGCCCCTCACCGAATGGATCGAAAAGAACCGTGTCGCCACCCTTCGCCGCGACCGCGAAGAAATCGCTAAGGTTGCCCTCGAATTCGACGGTTACATCCGCCAGCTGCTCGATGAGCGCCGCGAAGATGCCGTAGCAGGTAACCCCAAGGACGTCACCGCCGAACTGCTCACCGACACCGTACAGCTGCCCGGCGAAGAGCCCCGCACCATGACTGACGAAGAAATCGTCAGCCTCATCCGTAACTGGACCGTGGGTGAGCTGTCCACCGTCTCCGCAACCGTGGGCGTATTCGTGAACTTCCTGGCACGCAACCGTGCCGAGCAGGACCGTCTGCGCGCATCCCTCTCCGACGGCAACGCCATCGATGACCGTAGCGAAATCGCTCTCGCCGTTGAAGAAATCATGCGACTTGAAGACACCCTCGTCACCAACCGCCGCATCACCACCCAGGACACTGAACTTGGCGGCCGCACCCTGCCCGCCGGTTCCCGCGTGACCATCAACTGGGCAAGCGCCAATCGTGACGAGGATGCCTTCGAAGATGCCCTCACCTATAACCCGCACCGCGACCAGTCCCGCAACCTTGTGTACGGTGATGGCATCCACGTCTGCCCCGGTGCCCCCCTGGCACGCCTGGAGCTGCGCATCCTGCTCGAGGAGCTACTGTGCGGCATCGAGTCCATCGAGATCGCGGACGAGAGCGAGAAGCCCGCAACTGTGAATGCTGTGTACCCGGTTTCCGGCTACTCGGTCGTGCGCGCCATCTTTAACTAAGCACGCTCCAGTCGTACAAAGCGCGAGGCGCCGAACCCTGAGAATGGGGGTCGGCGCCTCGCGCTGTTAAGAGTAAATATAAAAGTGAATAGTAGGAGAATGGCGGCTGATGTCAGCCGCTTACTATAGACAAAAGGGAATATTCTCTATCGGCTATATAGAGTAGTGGGTTATTCAAAAAAATGAATTTAGTGGCCGGAACTCATCACAGAAGGCTTGACTGAAGAACCCGGACCCAGGTTATAACTGGCGAGAAAGCGAAGCAGGAAAGCTTTACGCTGCCGAGAAGAAGCCTGTTCGTCCGCCAAAACGGAAATGTGGTTGGAAGCGCTCGTAACATTATGCTCGGAAGGGGCGCCCGAAGTGCAATCTGCCATTCCTATAGACTAGCGCACCATGCCCGCTCCTAGCTAAGAGAAGTCCACCCATGAGGCTAAAAGCATAGTTCGCCGATGCGCGTGCAGGCTCCTGCCGGGTTGTTTACCGGGGTGTGTGCCGGCGCTCTGTTCGGGCATAGAAAGACCCCGCTCGGCGTATCCATTCACAGGATGCACCGGGGCGGGGTCAACCTCTTACAGGGCGCTAGAAGCGCATAGCGTGAGGGTTTAGCGGGTAGCCACTACTAGCGGTCGGTCACCACAATCTTGCCGGCGGCACCGCGTTCCATCTCCGAGAAGGAGTGGTTCACAAACGTGTACGTGCCAGACTCCAAGAACTGCATCTCCACGAAGCCACCCTGAGCGGGCGCCAAACCCAGTGCTTGGCTGTGACCGTCACGGCTACCGAACGCATCCACACCGCGGCGCATCAGGTAGCCGCCCTCCTTGTAAACCGTGTCGAACTGCGAACCGACCACGTGGAAGCTCGTGCCCAGGTTCGGGCCTGCAACCATCACCCAAATACGGATACGCTCACCCTTCTTCACCTGCAGCGGCTTCGCCTTGTACTGGGTTGCGTGACCGTTGAACATGGTCAGCGTGGGGGTGCCCGCCGCAATCAGCTCCGGCGAGTTCTCCGCCAGCTTATTGCCGTCGGAGGCGGTCTTTCCGGTGTCGTGCAGGTACGCCTCACCCTGAACCATCACATACTCGTGATCGACCGGGTCAAGGTCCGCCGGGTCAATAATGACCGCACCGTACATGCCCTGGGTCATGTGCAGGCTCAGCGGGGCGGTACCGCAGTGGTATAGCCAGATGCCGGCGCCCTTCGCCTCAAAACGGTAGACGAGACGCTCACCGGGGGCGATGGTCTTCATCGTGTTATCGGGGGAGACCATGCCCGCGTGGAAGTCCAGCGAGTGGCCCATCGTGCCGTTATTGATGAGTGTAATTTCAAAAATGTCGCCGACCTTGCCGCGCAGAATCGGTGCCATGTTCTGCCCGTTGAACGTCCACATGTGAACGGTCACGCCGGGCGCCACCTCGCGGTCGACTTCCTCAACTTCCAGGGTGACCTTGCGGACGGTCTTGCCGTTCACCCGCTCGGCGGTGTTCGGTGCCGGGATGTTTGGGTTGTGGTACTTGTAGCCGCTGCCGGGTGCTGCGGACATGTCAATCTTGCTGTTCGCAACGGTCATGAGGGTCGGAGTGCTACCCGACGCGGCATGGTTGTGGCCGCCCGCAGAACCGTGGTTGTGGCCATTCTGTGCCACCTGGTTTGCGGAGGCACCGGTCGCCTTCACCTTGAACACCATGCCCAGGGAGCGGTGACCCGCCACGGAGCAGTAGCCTTCCTGGTCGGCGGTAATGATGCCGGCATCAACGGTTTTCGTCTCGCCAGGGTTGATAACGCCGGTGGTCGCGCCGTTATCGAAAGTTAGGTCGTGGGTCATGCCCTCATCGTCGTTGGTGACTTCAACGACCAGACGGTTACCGGCGGGTACTTCGACCTCGGCGGGGGTGAAACGGTAGTTGCTGGTCGCCTTCACCTGCACTGTGGTGGTCTGACCGGTCGCAGCCACGGAACCCGACGAAGAAACCGACGGCAGGTTCAATGCGGACGGGTTCACCGCAAAGACCAGCAGGAACGCCATAGCAACCGCGAGTGCCGCCTGGAAGCTCTGCTTGGCGTGCGGGACGGGCTCCGGGGTGAGCGCCTCCTGATTGAAGACGGGCTTCTCGCCGCGGGCGCGTGCTGCCATCATTTCCTTGCGGGTATTCACGGAAGCCTTCACGCCGCGCACCATCAGCGGGATAAAGGCGATAAGTGCTAGGGCACCCACGATGGCGACCGCCATCTTAATGGACTGGCCCACCATGGAGCTGGGCATCATGAAGATCAGCAGCGCCAGATTCACGGCGGTCACGCGACCGGCAGCAAAACGGCTGAACTCCTTATTGGAGGCGCGCACCACCGCCGGGCCGCCACCCATCAGCTGAGGCAGCAGGTAGCTCATCGCACCCAGCAGCACCTGCAGTAGAAAGCCCACCACGAAGATGGGGGTGACCGCACGAATATCCATGACGGCGAACGGGGTGGTTGCCACCATGTAGGCGGTGGCCGCCACGCCAATAATCAGCCAGAGGAAGCCCATGCCGACGCCCATCGGCGGGTACTCGGTTGGGCGCTTGGTGCGCAGGGTACGTACCATCACCCAGGCAACAATAAGCAGACCGACCAGGTAGACGACCAGGCCCGCGGCAGCGAGCGGGCGCATCCCGAATATTGATCCGACAAGTGACAACGCCAAGCCGCCGCACATCAGGTACAGGGCGCGCAGGCTGTAAGTGAGCGCCTTATCAACCATCTTCGTGCGCAACATAGTCGGCCAGAACGTCACCAGCGTACCCACCACGGTAATACCGACGAAGCCGAGCACGTTCACGACCTCGTGCGCGAGCAGGAACTGGGCGTGCAGGGTGCCCTTCAGGTTCGGGTATGCAATCATCGCGCCAAACGTCGCACCGAGGGGCAGCATGAGCGCCGCCGCAATGTAGAAGCGAATCGTCACACCGAACCGCGAAGGCAGAGCCTGGCGCATCTGCTTCAGCAGGTACAGGGCATGCCACGTGACCATGGCGCCCACAATGAGTGCACCAACCACGGTGGCGGCGTAGAGTCCGGGCATGCTCAGCTGACCGATCATGCCGACCATGAGCACGAGAATACCGGCGTTCAGGATGAAGATGCGGCGCACCTGAGTGCCACGGTGTTCGTCAGGGATCTTGATTTTCATGAGCGCTTCGGTGAAGTGCTGCGACCAGATCAGGATCGAGTTCGTAATTAGGCCGAGGGTGACAATGTGCACCAGCAGCCAGCCGCTATTCGGGATAAGCTTATGCACCAGAAGCGCACCGATAAGGGTGAACATCCAGTAAGAGACGGGTTTGGAGGCGCGACGATGCCACGTACCGCGACCGGATGCACGGCGTGCAATCTCTTCGGGGGTGAGGTTCCCGCCGGGTACATCAGCCGGACGCGCGCCAATGCTCAGGCCGGAGGAGCCGCCTCCGGAGACGCTTGCGGGTTTGCCGCTCGTGTTCTCACCTTCGGGTGGGGTGCCGAGATGTTCACTCACGTGATCACTGCTTTCACTGCTGGTTGTTCGTGGACGTCGGTGTGCGGGTCGGCACCCGGTACCCCTGCATTGGGGCGGGTGCCAATAAGCCCATTATATTGCCCGGGTAGTACCAATTTTGAAGACATGACGTGCATATGAAGGCGGCTCATACCGTGATAGTTGTGCTTGTGCGCTCAACTGATTCTTCCCCTGCGAATCTTCTCCCCAATGCACCTTTCACAGGTGCGCGCGATAAACTATTAGGATTCCAAAATCAGATGCCCGCCCACCTTATGCGCGCATCCGCCGGTACCAAGGTAAGGACAAGCACCTCGTGACAAGGACTGACTCCACCACCCCCATCTGGGGAAAAATCGCTATTGTGGCACTCATCCTCATGGTGGTGTGCGGTTACCTCTTTGAAATCCTTATTAACCCCTTCGGCGGTCTGGACTTTTCCATATACCGCATGGGTGCCATGACCATCTTCGACAATGAGGGGTTTACCAAGGATTTATACGCGCCAGCATTTATTGAAATTGGGGTGTTGAAGCTCCCCTTTACCTATCCGCCGTTTGCGGCTCTAGTCTTCCTGCCCTTTGCGTTCCTGCCGCTTGAGGTAGGCAAAGCCATTATGGTGCTGGGAACCACGGCCGCCGCTTGGTGGCTTTCGGCCACTATCTATAACTATGCCCAGACTTCCGGTCGTGCGTTACCCCTGCAGGGTCGCCTCGGTCGTACCGGAACTATCGCTGCCTTGACCATCGTGGTGATGCTGTGCGGCCCGTGGCGACGTACTTTTGACCTCATGCAGATTAATCCGCTCATTATGGCGCTGATTCTTGCCGATTTTGTGCGTCCGGCAACCCGCGTGCCGCGCGGTGTGCTCGTCGGTATTGCGGGTGGCTTAAAGCTTACTCCGCTGGTCTTCGGCCTTATCCTGCTGGTGCGCCGCGACTGGAAGGGCATCGCGGCCTTAGGCGCCACCTTCCTGGCAACAATTGCGGTCGGTTTTATCCTTTTGCCGAATGAGGCTCCCCAATTCTGGTTCTCAGCAATCTCTGACCCCTCCCGCGTGGGCGACATTAACTTCGTGGATAATATTTCCATCCAGGGTTGGCTCATGCACTTCGGTCTGAAGGGCACAGCCCTCAAGCTCGGCTTCTACGCCCTGGCCGCGCTCAGCATTGCCCTGGTTGCCGTGTTGCTCTACCAGCTTGAACGCCGCGGCAAAACCCTTGCACAGGTGGCCGTGACCGGCACTCTTATGGTGGCACTTTCACCGATTAGCTGGTCGCATCACAATGTTCTCCTGCCGCTACTGCTGGCAGCCCTTATCCTAGACGCATTCCCCACCTTTATGGTGTATCTTCCCTCCGCGGCACAAAAAATTGCGTGCGTGCTGGCGTGGGTGGCCGGTGTGGGCCTGTATATTTCACCGCGTATTATCGGCAGTATCACCCAGCTAGATATGAATGGCTTGGAATTCCTATGGGGGCCCGGCGTAGCTATTGGTGGTTTTCCATCCTTTGCCTTGTGGGCTACGGTCATGTTCTGGTCGGTTGCCGCACTGAGTGCGCCGGTGCGTGGCGCTCCGGTTGAACCAGCCGAAAGCGATGCGCCCCTGGGCTGGTGGGGTGCTCGTGCCGTTGTATCTGAATACGCGGCTACTACTTCTCGGGAGGCAACCGCGTGAGCCGCGAGAAGAATCGCGAGAAGAACGCCGAGGCGGTAGCGTCTATAATCCCGTGGGCTTCGGCATATTTCGCGGTTGCGGAACCGGCTGCTAAAAGCACTGTAGAACGTGCGGAGCCTGCCGCAGAGCCCACAAAACCTGCGCGTCCAGGCTTCTTTGACCGCATCCCCGGCATGCGCAGCGGCGCTCTCTGGGCGCACCTGCTGTTCATCCTGGTTGCCCTCTACGCCTTCGACTACGTGACGCACGCGGCGGCCGACGATATTTACGTGTACCGCCTGGGCGCTGTCTCCCTCGCGGACGGCCCGGACGGCTACCAGCTGTACACCTTCCGCACGCGTGGCCTGCCGTTTACCTACCCGCCGTTTGCGGCGCTGCTCTTCTACCCGCTCGCGTTCCTGACCGAACCGCAGAGTATGCTGCTGATTACAGCCATTATTTGCGCGCTCAGCTACTGGTGTGCGTACCTGCTGTACTCCTACGCGCGGAGCCACTCGTGGCGTTTGCCGTTGCAGAAGCACCTGGGTCATTGGGGTATGGTATCGCTGATTGCGGCGCTTATTTGGATGTGCGGCCCGTGGCGTTTGACCACACATTTTGGGCAGATTAACGCCATCATTTTAGTGCTGATTCTCGCTGATTTTATGCGTCCGGCAACCCGCATTCCGCGCGGCGTGCTGCTGGGTATTGCGGCGGGTATTAAGCTGACCCCGCTCGCGTTCGGTCTGCTGCTGCTCATGCGTAAGGACTGGAAGGGCATCGCGACCCTGGGTGCTAGCTTCGCCGCGACCGTGGGTATCGGCTTCCTAGTGATTCGGGAGGAGTCGCTGACGTTCTGGTTCCACGCGGTGCGTGATACTTCGCGTGTGGGCTGGTTCAGCTACTTTGATAATGTGTCAATTATGGGTACGTTGACCCATGCGGGCCTGCAGCATCATCTGACGGCTACCGCCCTGTCGGTGGTGCAGGTGGCGTTGACCCTGCTGATTGTGCTGGTTACGGCGGTTCTGTTGGTTCCGCTGATTCGTGCCCGCGCGCTCATGGCGCAGCTGGCGCTGACCGCGTTCATGATGCTGCAGATTTCGCCGATCAGCTGGTCGCACCACAACACCTGGTACCCGCTGATGCTCGCCGCCGTGGTCATGGAAATCTTCCCGCTCATGTACCAGCGGGTCAGCTCCTTCGTCTTCACGCTGGCTGTTATCTTGGCGACTGCGGCGCTGGTGGGTATGTACATTTCACCGTTCTGGATTGTGCTGGCGCTCTCCCCGCACTTCAACTCGGATCAGATTCTGATGGTGCCCGAGGGATCCCTGGGCCTGATGGCTGGCACTATGCCGTACCAGCTGATGTACCTGTTCATCCTGGTGACGTTCTTCGTGTACCTGGCGAATCGTCAGCTGGTGGAACGTGCGGCATACGCCGCAGGTGCCGAACTGGCAGAGGCGAAGTACTCCCGCTAAAGAAACCGCCTGCTCACGGCGGCTACCTGCTCACGGTTGCTGCCCGCTCACGGTTGCTGCCCGCTCACGGCGGCGGGCGCATCCAGCAGGGGCGTAAGCCCATCCGACAGAACCTCAGAGCATAGACTCCGGGCATAAAAGTATCCCAGTATATAAATATTCCGGTATAAAGTATCCCCCGCACCTATTCGGATGCGGGGGATACTTTTATACCCAGCCTGTTGATCTAGTCAGCCAAGCCACTAGTTAGTGCCGATGCTCCAAATAATTGCGGAGTCGGTACGAACCTGCAGGTAGCTCTTGTTGTTCTGAACCCACTGTATGCTGCCCTTCACAGGCGACATGGTCGAGGAGAAGAACGGGTCGTTCTTAGTTGCGTTTAGAACGCTGAAGCCGCGGCTGGTCGGGCCGCTGGTCTGGAACTCCATGGTCGCCTCGGTGCCTTCGTAGGTGAAAGCGTAGTGGTTCATGGTGCTCTGGAACTTCTCACCCTTCTTGTAGTGGGGTGCGGAGTCTGCATCGTAGACGCGAATGGTCCATTCGCCCTTACCGGTCAGTTCCAGCTTACGGGTGGGGGTGGAGTGGCCGCTCGCGTCAATCCATGCGGTGCCCTTGAGGTCCTTGCCGTCGCGGGTCGAGTCGATAACGCTCACACCTGCGCTGTTGTTGCCCTTCTCATCACGGCTAGAGATGAAGGCGTTAACCACACCATCTGCGGGCTTGAACTCGTAGTAGAGCAGGCCTGTAGACACATCGCCCTTGAGCTTCTCAATCTCGATGGTGTCCTTGTTGTCGGTGATGGTCTTCTTGTATTCCTTGAACTCACCCTCGGGCATCTTCGCTTCAGCAGCAGCGACCTGCGCTGCGGAAGAAGCCTCAGGGGATGCCTCAGAGGAAGTAACCGCTGTGCTCGCCGACTTGGAAGAATCGGAGGTGGGTGTCGAGCCGCCACGCGGAACCAGCATGACAATCGCCAGGATAATAACAATCAGCAGAGCCAGCACACCACCGATAACACCCCAAATCTTGGTGCCGGAGAACAGGCCCTTCTTCTGGGAGTTGTCCTTGCCCTGAGCTGCGGGCTCGGTACCGTAGGGGTTGCTCAGTGCCACGGTTGCCTGGTCCTGACCAGACACCTGACCCGCGTAGGGCTGCTGAGCGTTGTACGGCTGACCCTGGTAGGGGTTGTTTTGATACTGACTGCCCTGGACGTTCTGGCCACCCTGGAAGTTCTGGCCCTGGAAACCATCAGCCTGGTTCAGGTGGAAACCATTCGGTACCTGACCCGCCGGGATGAACGCCGCGTTCTGGTCGCCCTGCGCGTTCTGTCCGGGCTGCTCAGACAGGTTCACGGTACGTTCGGTTTCCGGAGTGTGGAACTTAACCAGCGGGGAGCTCTCGATGGTGTGGGCAGCCTCTTCGGTGGAGGCGGGAACCTCAGCTACGGGACCCTCAGCAACCGGTTCAGCTGCCGCCGGTACCTCGGGAGTAACCTCGCCGACGGGCTCAGCAATAGCGGGCTCAGAAACAGCCGGTACTACGGGAGCTTCAACAGCCTCAGCAGCGGGCTCTGCAACAGGTTCGGAAACAACCGGTTCAGAAACAGTGGGATCGGACAGTGCGGAAGACTGGGATGCGAGAACCTGCTCGGGCAGAGTGACACCGGCCAGCGGAACCTGAGTCAGGTGACGCATCGGCTTGGGCCCGGAGGAATCCTCAGCTGACTCAGCCGCGGGTGCCTCTACAACCTGCGCAGCGGGAGCTGCCTCAGCAGCGGGCTCCTTGGGAATCAGTGGCTCAATAGTGGCCTCTTCAACCTGAATGGGTTCGGGCTCGGGCTCTTCGACCCACAGCTGCCAGCCTTCAGGAACGGGACCCCACGCGGGGTCAGGACGCCACGTGGGAGTGGGGGCCCATCCGGCAGGAGGAGCGGGCCAGTTGGGCGGCGGGTTGAAGACGAGTGCCATAAGAAAGTAGCCTTTCTGGTGCTGAAAAAACACCCCGGAAGAGCGGTCATCAGCGACTATGTATATGAGCGTATTATCGCTACAAATTATGGCATAGGTTCAGAAAATGAACCCCGTGAATGGTGGGTTTTGACTGTAATTCACGGCTTTTCAATGGTTTTGAAACATCCCGTATCGATTAGTTCTTGAAGGTTGCCGTATGCGCGGTCACCAGTGAACCCGCGGAGGCTAGGATTAAAGAATGAACACGATACCGCCTCCCGCACCCCCGCAGGTAGCCGCCGGAACCCCCGCAGCTGCTACTGCGCCTGCCGGCCTTGCCTACCACCGTCTCTCCCATGCCGACCCGAAATCCCGTTGGTTCTCACCCCTGCTGGAAGGTCTGCTCGGCGTCGCCGTATTTATTGGCCTCAACCTGATCATTTCAGTCGCCCTGGTTATGTCGGTTAGGGGTTCGGGAGTTTCCCTCCAGGATGTAGCTACGAACCGTGCCGTCATCATGGAACACCCGGCACTGTTCGCGCTGACCTTCCTCTCCCTCGTCGCCATCGTGCCTTCGCTCTTTGTAGCGCGCCTAGTCGTGGGTCCGAAGCCCTGGGGTCTAATCCACTCGGTGGCGGGCCGCCTGCGCCGCTCACTGCTGCTTCCGTACCTGGCTTTGAGCTTCGCGGTTTACGGCATCTACTACGCCGTGATGCTGGTGGTGAGCGGTGCGAACCTGCCTGAATACCATTATTTTCAACCTCCACAGGTTGAATTTTGGGTTTATATAGCGATGATGCTACTCCTCGTACCCGTGCAGTGCTACGCCGAAGAGCTTGCCTACCGCGGCTTCATGATGCAGATGCTTGGCCGCTGGCTCCGCACCCCCTGGTTGCCGATTGTGCTACCCGCAGTACTGTTCATGTTCTCCCACGCATACGACCCCTGGGGTCAGAGCACGATTCTCGCGATGGGTATTTATGCCGGTTTCCTCTGCTGGTACACCGGCGGTCTGGAAGCCTCCATCAGCCTGCACGTGGCAAATAACGTGATCCTGATGCTGCTGTCCATGGTGGCTGGTCTGGATCCCTTCGCCTCCGAGGGCGTGACCCCCGTGGATGCACTGCAGGGTATCGCACTGGAAGGCCTGTACGTGGTGCTCGCCTGCCTGATCTTCAACGCACGCGCTCGCCGCGGCGAGGTTTCACGTGAAACACAGCCGCTCAAGGTTGATAACTAAAGGTTGTGGCGGGTTGCTCTAGCCCAGCTACCCCAACCCACCCGCCCCACTCCATGCGGGCCTCACCAGGGCTCTTGCTCCACACCGCGTGGGCTATCGCCCGGGTCACCTCGTCAACACCCAAGAAAAGGTAGGGTTAAACCATGACTGTTGATGCTGTAAAAAATATTGAAGACCTCGCCGCATTCGTGGCGGATTCGCCGGTCTCTTACCTCGCCGCGCGCACGGTAGCGCACCGCCTGCAAGCAGCAGGTTTCACCGAGCTTATAGAGACTGAAGCATGGGACCCGCAGGTCGCAACCGGCCGCCACTTTGTCGTTCGCGACGGCGCGATTATCGCCTGGGCTGGCGGCGAGAAGGCGCAGAAGGCAAGCGGCTACCGCGTGTTGGGTGCACACACCGACTCGCCCTCCCTGAAGGTCAAGCCCTCCTCCTCCATCACCACGAAGGGCTGGCACCAGATTGCTGTTGAGAACTACGGCGGCGCACTGCTGAACTCCTTCCTGGACCGCGAACTGTGCGTGGCGGGCCGCCTCACCGTCCTTCAGGGCGGGGAGCTGAAGGACCGCCTGGTGCGCACCGGCCCGATTGCGCGCATCCCGCAGCTGGCGCCGCACCTGGACCACAAGCGCAACGAACTGGTGCTGGACAAGCAGTTCAACATGTACCCCGTGTGGGGCGTGGACCCGGCGGAGAATGATGTGCTCGGCTACATGGCGAAGCACGTGATTGACAGCGAGCCGGTCGACCCGGAAAACATTGTGGGTTACGACCTGCTGTTCGCTGATTCGCAGCCTCCGTGCCGCTTCGGTGCCGATCAGGAGCTGTTCGCTTCCGGCCGCCTGGATAACCTGTCTTCGGTGCATGCGGGTTTGACCGCCCTGGAGCGTTACGTTGCCGATAATGCGGACGAGTACGCCACCGAGACCGTGATGCTTGCAGCGTTCGACCATGAGGAGCTTGGTTCGGAGTCGCGCAGTGGTGCGGCGGGCCCGTTCCTGGAGGATATTCTGGTGCGCCTGTCCGCTGCGCGTGGTGAGAGCACGGAGGAGTACCGCCGTTCGGTGGCGGCGTCGTTCTGTCTGTCGGCTGATGCCGGTCACCTGGTGCACCCGAACTATCAGGGCCACCACGACCCGACCGTGCAGCCGCTGCCCGGTGGCGGCCCGCTGCTGAAGATTAACGCGAACCAGCGTTATGCAACGGATTCGGTGGGTGCTGGCGTGTTCGCTGCGGCGTGTGCGAAGGCTGGTGTGCCGTATCAGGAGTTCGTGTCGAATAACAACATGCCGTGTGGTTCGACGATTGGCCCGATCACGGCGACTCGCCTGGGCATGCGCACTGTGGATGTGGGTATTGGTTTGCTGTCGATGCATTCGATGCGCGAGATGTGCCATGTGGACGATATGGCGTACATGACCCGCGCGGTGGAAGGCTTCTTCCGCCTCTAAATTGAACCCCGCTGAGGTATGAGCAGCTGGGGAGTGGGCGCCGGGAACTTAGGGTTCCCGGCGCCCTTATTTTTAAAAATCTTTCGGGAGGTGTTTACCTCTTGAACAGGGTCTATATTTGCCGTAAAGTAACCCACAATACGTTATATAAGTGTTGCACACTACTTATTTTTGAGAAATTTTCACCAATGATGGTGCACCATCAGCTCGTCACCGGCGTAGCGAGCGAACCTCAACATGAAAGGCGGTTTCTATGTTCTTCGATATTTCTCTGATCCCACTGGCGGTTTTGATCATTGTGGGTCAGCTGAAGAAAGCACCGCGAACGTCGCCAAACGACCCGGGCTATCGGGAGCAGAAGGAGCAGGCGCGAAAGCACCTGCGCATCCTGGATGTGCTCGGCGTGGGTTTTGCTCTTGCCCTGATGATTATTCAGTGGGGTAACGCCTCGTTCTCGCTTGCTTTTCATGCGTGCGTTATTTGGGTGGTTCCTCGGCAGCTGTATGAGCTCTGGCAGAAGTTCAATGTGTCGCGTGGGGTACTCTTCGCGTGTGCTATTGCGCTAATCATTATTGAGTTTGGGCTGGCGTTCCTGCCTTAGTCCGAGCGTGTAACAGTTGTGGCGGTGACCGAACAACGGTCACCGCCACAACTATTTTTAAGATGAGACAGACTCAGATTAGACGGGGTTCGATTAGACAGGGTTGTCGGGGCTGGGTAGGGTTACCACCTCAGACCAGCGCGTATCTTTAGCGGCCGCACGGTTCGCGTCGCTCTTCTGCTTCACATCGGCTGGCGCCTGCTGCGCCCACGCCTCAAAAGCAACAATGTAGTTCTCAGGGTAGTTTGCCGCGAGTAGCTCCTGGCGGGTCGGGAAGTACTCCTTACCCTCTCGAATATCGACGTAGTTGCTTGCCTTGTAGGGGTCTGCGCTCTGGATGTCACTGCGCGGGCCGGAGGCTACCTTTCCGCTTGCCACGTTATTGTCATCGATAGCGCGCACCCACGCCGCGGCGTAGGCGTGATCGGCCTTGTTCTTCTCGTACAGCGCCAGGCACTCGGCTCCCGCCGATTCAGCTTCGGCACGGGTGGGGAAGTTCGCCTGGTTGCGCACAACATGCCGCGCAGAGACGTAGGAGGGCAGTGCCGTACCGCGGTCGGCGCTGATGGCTTCCTGCTGCTTATGGGTTTCAGCTTTCGCGGCTTCGTCAGGTTCAAGGCAGGGGGTGGAGCTCTTCTTCGCCGCGGAAGAGGAAGCGGATCCGGTGGCGCTTGTTGCTGACGGGGATGAAGCTATGGTTGTATTCGAGGGTGCCGGAGTGTTTGATGCCGCACTGGTGGAATTACTGCAGGAGGCAAGAAGTAGGGGAAGAATCGCCAGCGCGGCACTGCGTCGTAGACCGCTGGAACGGAACGAAAGAAAAACGGGGGTGTGGGTCATGAGACCACCTCACAATAGGGATGGAACGATATATTGCGTCTAAACATACCCAAATATTTGATATGCGGTCAATGGAAAATATCATCTTAGTTTAAAACCAACACTCTAGACACAAAGTGTGCTACCCAGTAGTCTTAAGGTTCTGACCTGCTTAAACATGAGGTAGATAAGGTAAGAGTGCGGAGGCTTTGCGGGTCGCCTACCTATCCCAGTATTGGCTTTGAGGCTTAGTGGATAAGAAAAACAACATTGAGGCTATGTGTTCGATGTTCCGCTACTAGCTTTTTATGCTACTGAAAGGAAATGGCATCATGAATTCTACTTATAAGATGTTTGCCGTAAATGAGAAAATAATTTTGTATATCTTATTTCTCATTGTATTGCAATTTTTCTATATTTTCCCAACTGCCCTGTATGCAGATTTCTATAGATTTGTATCGCCATGTGATAGGTGGCAAAGTGCATATTTCGACTATATACCCTTCTTTGTGGTGGGAGTTGTATCAGCTAGCTTATGGCAGACTTTTAGTATGTGGCTGGGTGTCAAGCTTCGTATAGGAATTTTTTGGATCGCATCGCTATATTTAGTTTTTAAAATGTATGGGACTTATGAAATTTTAAAAGGCAATATCTTAAGTTCATGTAAAGTCCCTACAGAATATATACATGGAATATTGTGGCCATATGATCTACAGGCATTCATTCTCTGGGGTCCCGATATTGTCTCATGCGTTATTTTTATAGCAGTTTTTATTGCATGTTCTAAGCGTAGCTACTGGATACCAACCCTCGCAGCTATAGCCGCATTTGTTGTGCAGTGCGTCATCTTGGTACTGCTCTGGGAATACGTTAGGGGACTTATCTACTATCTCCTCTAGAAGCTTTGGGTCGTCGAGATGCAGGCTCTTACGGAGCTGGAGGTTGCACCATCGGCACCCTAACCGTGCTCCTCCGGGCATGTTGGCTTCCGCTGATTATCGGGCAAATAGCAATACCTGACGCTGGTGTTTTAGTGACATGTTTACTTCAAGAGCCCGGTGCCTTCCGTATTTACGCAAGTCAAGGCGCTGAATAAACTTGTTTGTCGATTTTCTTCCGAGGTGTTGGATTTTAAAAAATAAACATATTTTTCTCTTGACCATGTATCAAAACCGCCCGTATAGTGAGGGTCAAATCGATATGTTCCAGCCCACAATGAGGTGACATTATGGCCCCGAAATCCAGGACCCTCAACCCCCGCTATAGCGTACTGCGATACGGTACCGTCGCAGTTATCCTGCCCCTGCTCCTTGCAGCCTGTGGTGGTGCGAACACCGCGGCAAGCAGCACCTCCTCACCCTCCACGGCGAGCGCCTCAGCAACGGCAAGCACCACACCGTACATCAGCTGCTCCTCATACTCCGCCGAAGATCTCGCATCAGCAGAAGCCGCCAAGCCCGCCCCGCGCACCGATGAACAATACCCCGCGTACATCCAGTACCGGCACATCCTCGCAGACGGCGCCCACATCATTGAGCCCAGCGAAATCGACAGCAAATGCCACGCCGCACTCAAAGCAGGGCGCAGCACCCTCCCCGAATACGTTCAAAACATCGATGCCTACAACGCTCACCCCAGCGTCGGAGTCACCGACCCCTTCGCCGGCAGCGAGTACCGAGACATCAAGAACCGCAACGAATTCATCCCCCACCGCGCAGACCTGGAAGAAGCCGCCTACCCCGAGATGATCATTCGTCTCTACGAAAAGTGGTACGAGGCAGCCCCCGCAGACATCAAGACGCTCAGCGATGCGAACCGTGCACGATTCCTCGCCACGAGCGCCTATCAGCAGTGGAAGGCCCAGCCCCAAACCCCCAGCAGCTCCCGCGCATAAACCCACTCGTGCATAAGCCCACTCAAAAACAGTTGTGGCGGTGACCGAACAACGGTCACCGCCACAACTCTTTAAAAGCTCATTACCGGGCTTATTTTTTGGGGGAGGGGCTACTTGCCCTTCACCTCGCGTGCCAGAGCCAGCAGCTCCTCATGCACCGTCGTATCGCCCGTAACCTCCGGGTGGAAAGAAATACCAATCAGGTTACCCGAACGCACACCCACAATCTTCCCCTCATGACGAGCCGTCACCTGCACACCCTCACCAGTGCCAGTCACAATCGGCGCACGAATAAACGCCGTATCAATAACCACCTCATCACCGGCAGGGGTCAACCACGGCAGGCGCACCTCTGCAGAATCAACCTGCGAACCAAAAGCGTTACGGCCCACCGAAACAGCCAAAATACCCAGCGACTGCTGACCCGGCGCCGGATCATCAATACGCTCCGACAACATAATCAGGCCAGCGCACGTACCCAGGGTCGGCAGACCCGAAGAAATCGCCTCAATCAGCGGCTCACGCACACCAAAAATACGGGTCAAACGGTCAATCGTCGACGACTCACCACCGGGCAGAACCAGCGCATCCAGACCCTCAAGCTGCTCACCGGTACGCACCCAACGTACCTGCGCACCCAAAGATTCCAGCATCTCCGCATGCTCGCTCACGCCGCCCTGCAACGCCAAAACACCAACCGTCAAACCCTCACCCGGCAAAACACCGGTAGGCTGAACCTTCATCACCGCTCCCTTCACAAAACAACAAACACAAGGAGGGTGGGACCCGCCTCAGCGAACCCCACCCCCTCATCAAACACTCACCCCGAATGCGGGGTGCGCGCACGAATTACCAGCCGCGCTCCGCCAGGCGGTGCGGTGCCGGAATGTCAGCAACGTTAATGCCGACCATAGCCTCACCCAGGCCGCGAGAAGCCTCAGCAACCTTCTCCGGGTCATTGTAGAAAGCAGTAGCCTTCACAATAGCCTTCGCACGAGCAACCGGGTCGCCCGACTTGAAAATACCGGAACCAACGAACACGCCGTCAGCACCGAGCTGCATCATCATTGCAGCGTCAGCGGGGGTAGCCACACCACCAGCGGTGAACATGACCACGGGCAGCTTACCGGTCTGAGCAACCTCACGAACCAGCTCGTACGGTGCAGCCAGTTCCTTAGCCTTCACGTACAGCTCGTCGGGCATGGTGTTGTACAGGCCCTGCAGCTCAGCAATCTGACGCTTAATGGTGCGGATGTGCTTGGTTGCCTCAGAGACGTCACCGGTGCCAGCCTCGCCCTTCGAGCGGATCATAGCGGCACCCTCGGTGATGCGGCGCAGAGCCTCACCCAGGTTGGTAGCACCGCACACGAAAGGAACCTTGAACTGGTGCTTATCAATGTGGTTCACGTAGTCAGCGGGGGAAAGAACCTCAGACTCGTCAATGTAGTCGACCTTCAGGGTCTCCAGAATCTGAGCCTCAACGAAGTGGCCGATGCGTGCCTTCGCCATGACCGGGATCGAAACAGCATCAATGATGCCCTCAATCATGTCCGGGTCAGACATACGAGCCACGCCGCCCTGCGCACGAATATCCGCGGGAACGCGCTCGAGAGCCATGACGGCAACAGCGCCAGCATCTTCAGCGATCTTAGCCTGTTCGGGGGTGACGACGTCCATGATGACGCCGCCCTTGAGCATGTCGGCCAGGCCGCGCTTAACAAGCGGGCTGCCGGTTACGGTGTTGTTATCAGTCATGACCTTATCTTCTCACGTTCTGAGTGCTCGCGCGCACTCACGGAGGTGGATTTTCTGTTCTCTGACACGGTACGACCCGAAGTTTACGTCAGAATGACACAAAATGTCATGAAAGGTGCCCGCACCCATGAAGTAGACAGCCCCGCCAGCGAGCGTAGGAAATAAAACCGCCGGTATACTCTTTAACCCAGTAGAACCCTGCACACGGGCACCGCGGGTAGGCGCTCACCACATCGTAAACGCCACCTAGAACAAAAGCCAGCAGGGCAACCATCAACACATTTCACAGACCATGTAGCGCACCAGGAACTGCGCTCGGGCACACCCATATCAGCACCCGAGCGTCCAGTACCCCTGTGCCCAAGAAAAGGAACAGCATGCTCGAAGTCGTTATCGCACTATCCCTCGCTGTCCTCGTAGGCAGCGCAATCGCGCACAAAACGCGGATCACCCCCGCCATTGTGCTGATTTTCATTGGCCTGGCTATCGGCATTATGCCCGCCCACGAACTGCACGAAGTTCAGAGTATTGGCCTGCCGCCGCACGTCATCCTCGAAATCTTCCTGCCCATCATGCTCTTCTGGGAAGCCCGCAACACCTCTTGGCGTGAAGCGCGCACCCGCATCCGAGGCATTATCCTCACCGGAACCCTGCTGGTCATCGTGACCGCCTTCGGTGTCGCCGGGATTCTGCACGAGCTCGTTGGCGTGAGCATCTGGGGTGCGGCCCTGCTCATCGGTGTGGCGCTCGCACCCACCGACGCAGTCGCCGTCGCAACCCTCAACGGCAAACTGCCCAAGTCCTCCATCACCACGCTTAAGGCGGAGGCACTCATTAACGACGGCACGACCCTCGTGTTGTTAACCCTCGCGATGCAGGTAGCCGCCGGCCAAGGACTCTCCCTCGGCCACTCCAGCGGCATGTTCTTCTTCTCCTTCCTCATCGGTATTCTGGTCGGTCTGGCGGTCGGCTGGGCAGCCAACAAGATTCGTGCCCACATCGACAACCCGATGTGGTTCACATGCTTCATGTTGAGCGTGCCCTTCATTGCGTTCCTGCTCGCGGAGAAGATCGAGCCTTTCCCCGATATGAAGGGCTCAGGCGTGGTTGCTGTCGTAATCGCGGCGTTCTTCCTCACCTACTACAGCCCGGATACCATCAAGCCGCAGAACCGCACCTATGGTACGCCCACCTGGGCGTTCGTCACCTTCGTTATGAACGCTGTGCTGTTCGTCATGGTCGGTGTGCAGCTGCCCACCGCCGTGGAACGTATGGGCGTCACCATTAACCTCTACGGCACCACCTGGAGCTACGGCCTGCTCGTTGTGCTGGTCGCCTGGATTGCCTGCATTGCCATTCGTTACGTATTCCTGAACGCCTCCGTTTTCATGATTCGACTGCTTGACCGTAGCGAAAAACAGCGCACCCTGCGCACCACCCACCGCGGCCGTGTCGTATCCACCATGGCTGGTCTGCGCGGCGGCGTGTCCCTGGCGGTGGCGCTGTCCATCCCGGCGAGTGTTGAATACCGCGACTTCGTGATCTTCGTGGTGTCCGGTGTGGTGCTGTGCTCCATGGTCGTGCAGGGCATGCTGCTGCCCGCCGTGATCCGCTGGGCGAACCTGCCGGTCGACAACAGCGAAGAAGAAGAGATGAACGAAGCAATCCGCACCCTGATTGCTGAGTCCTTCGACTCCATCGAGGAAATTGGTGGACGCATCAACGCCCCGCAGGAAGTCATCGACCGCATCGCGGAAGAGTACATGTTCAACATGAGTATGTACCGCAACCTGCACACCCTGCACATGCACGGCGACGACACCCCCGAGAACGTGCTGAAGGTGCTCGAAGCGAACGAAAAGGAAAAGGAACTGCGCCTGGGCGTGCTCGAAGTTCAGCGTGACATCCTTAAGCGTCTGCGTGACGAAGGCAGAATCGACACGAACGTACTGCTCCAAATCCAGCAACGCCTGGACATTGAGGTGTCGCGTGTGCTCGGCCCGCTTGAGCTCGAATAGCTCACGCTCCTACATGCGATACGTATGAGGTGAGGCGCCCCACCCCTGAACGGGGAGGGGCGTCTCGTTACTTTATGTTGCCGCTGCCTCTGTGCGCCCTCCCGTATCTGCGCACCCCAAGCGGCCATAAGGCAGGTTTTGCTTAGGGTGAGTATCTACCCACCCGCACTGAACATCGGTAAAATATGAAAGTTACGCCCGCACTCACCCCCCCGCGGAAGCCTCAACGGCCCAGGGAATGAGTAAGACATTTCGGGCACCCCGGCCCCGCACACTCGCGGATATCAGCCGTCTATCTGACGCACACAAGTGACCGGACCGCACAGACCAAGGAACCTATGACGTCCCACCAGACTGAAAACAACGCGCCCAACAACACCGCACCCGCCGCAGGACATGGCCCGCACGGCGCAAGCGAAGACCCGCAGAACATCTACCTGCTCAAAGACGCCCCCATCCTCAAGGCGCTACTCTCTCTCGGCGTGCCCATGGCACTCGGCCTCGCCATCACCAGCATCTACAATGTGGTGAACTCCTACTTCGTCGGCCACTACGGCAGCGTCGAAGAGCTCGCCGCCACCGGCTACGGCGTGCCCGTCTTCGGTGTCATCATGGCAATTGCGGGCCTGTTCGGTCTGGGCGCTTCCACCCTCGCCTCCCGAAAGCTTGGCGAAGGTCAGCCCGCCCACGAAATCCACCGTGTCACCTCCTTCGCGCTCTACTCGGCACTCGGTGCAGGCGTTATCGCCGCCATTATCGGCTTCATCCTTGCCGACCCGATTACCGGCATTATGGGTGCCTCCGGCGGCTCCTACGAACCGACCCGCATCTACGTGCACCTCATGTTCCTCGGCGCCCCCTTCGCCATCGGCATGTTCACCCTGGAACAGCTGGTCCGATCCGAAGGCTACGCCAAGCAGTCCATGTACGGCATCATCGTCGGTACCGTCGTCACCTGCATCTTTGACGTGCTGTTCATCGCCATCATGGACATGGGTATCGCCGGTGCCGGCTGGGCGATGGTCCTGGCGAATGTAGCGTCCATGCTGTATTACCTGCTGTTCCTGATGCGTAAGAGCGAGAACTTCTCCGCGAGCATCCGTGACTTCTCCCTCGACCCCGCCATCATTAAGCCCGTGGTCGCGGTCGGTGCCGCTGAGCTCATTCAGAGCCTGAACCTGATCTTCTCCGCCCTGCTGCTGAACAACCTCGCTGCCTCCTACGGTGATGATACTGTGGCGGCATTCGGCCTAGCAATGCGCCTGAACATGGTGCCCGAAATGCTCTGTATGGGCCTGTGCATGGGCGGTATTCCGCTGTACGCCTACGCATACGGTGCCCGCAACGGCGCCCGCGTGAAGGAGGCGCTGCGCACCGCAACCATACTGTCTGTGGCAACTTCCGTGGCGCTCACTATCCCGGTGCTGATTTTCCGCCGCGAACTGCTTGCCGTGGTTGGTGATGAGCGTCTGGTCTCCACCGGCGAAGAGGTCTTGGTCGCGCTGATGCTTGCCGCCGTGTTCAACGCGGTCAGCATCGTGTTTGTCTCCTGGTTCCAGGCATCCGGTAAGGGCGGCCCGGCAATGCTGATGACCCTCGGCATTGCGTTGCTGTTCTTCCCCGCCGTGTACTTCGGCAATATGTGGTTCGGCTTTAAGGGCCTGACCTGGGCGTTCCCCTTCACTCAGGTGCTCGCCTGCGTGCTGGGTCTGGTACTGTTCCTCGCTACGGGCGGCACGAAGGTACCGCCCGCTGAGCCTGAGGTAGAAGCTGAAGGTTCTGAGGAATCTGATGCTCAGGCTGCCCAGGTTTCTGGCGCACAGTCCGAGCAGAAGGCATAGTCTTCAGCCTGCGAAAACATAGTAAAAGCCCCGGACTCCCATCGAGGGAGCCGGGGCTTTTACGTTAGTTCTTACGCTGGTTGAGGCGCTCAACCGGAAGACGCTAGATTCTTCCGCGCTAGTTCTTCCACCAAGAATCAAAAATCGTCACCGGAGTAGTGCGCTTATGGCGGCTACGCAGGTAAATCTGCTCCAGCTTTGCAGCTGCCGCCTCGTCGATTTCCTTACCCTCCAGGTAGTCGTCAATCTGCGGGTAAGTCAGACCCAGCTCATCCTCATCGGTACGGCCGGGCACGCCGTCCAGCAGGTCAGCCGTCGGCGGCTTAGCCCACAGACGCTCAGACGCACCCAAAACACGCAGCAGCAGCTGGTTCTGGCGCTTATTCAGACCAGCCAGCGGCAGCAGGTCCGCGCCGCCGTCACCGAACTTCGTGAAGAAACCCGTAATGGATTCCGCCGCATGGTCGGTGCCGACCACCAGGTAGCCGGGGCCGCCAGCAATCGCGTACTGGGCGATCATGCGGGCGCGCGCCTTCACATTACCCTTGTTGAAATCGCTAATCTGCTCGCCGGTCGCGGCAGCGTAGGCGGTGTCGAAGCCATCCACGGCTTCGGCAATGTTGAAGGTCAGGGAGCGGGTGGGCTGGATGAAACGCAGCGCCTCCTGCGCGTCCTCTTCGTCGTGCTGCACACGGTAGGGCAGACGCACTGCCACGAACTCGGTGGTGCGGCCACGCTCATTGAGGCGGTCCACCGCCAGCTGGCAGAGGCGACCCGCCAGGGTGGAGTCAATGCCGCCGCTGATGCCCAGTACCAGGCCGCGGCTTCCAGTGGCTTCCAGGTAGTCGCAGATGAACTGGATGCGGCGCTCCACTTCTTCGCGTGCCTGCTCTTCGGTCATGTTGGGCTTGACGCCCATTTCACGGATAATCTGTGCCTGTAATTCACGCATGACTTAAGTGTACGCTCCACCTTATGGCCCGTGCGGTGAACCGCCGAGGGAAGCAAGGTAGTGTGCCACGCGGCGCGTTCAGACCCGCCTTCGCGGCGGGTTCAGTGCTGCTCTAGCCTTCCTCTAGTTCCGCAAATACGCAGCGTACTCACAGGTTGCAATCCTTGTTCCACCCCCCTCGTTTGCTAGGATGAGTGTACGGTTCAAATACCGTTCAAAACACCCGGTGATGAGGGAAAACGCCCCCCCCCGCTACGCCACAGAACACGTCAACCAAGGACGGTGAAGACAGCACCATGGCAAAAACAAAAACTGAACTCTACGATGAGCTCGTAGACATCGAAACCAGCCTCGAAAACCACCCGCTCACCTCCGGGAAAATAGCGGAGGCGAACATCATCGTCGAGCAGATGAAGGAGCAGGGCGCCACCCAGGAAGAAATCAATGAGGCACTCATCCGGCAGGGGCTGCCTTCCCTCGTGGAGATAGGCAAGAGTACCTTGACGCAGTCTTTTAGCCTCTGGAAGCTGAGTCACCGCAAGTCCAAGGTGGAAGCCGCCATTGAGAAGCTCAACCGTAAAGAAGCCCGCCGCCACTAACTAGCCCGCCTCGGGCAGGGCAAGCAAGTACCCCCGGCAGATGCGTACAGCATCCGCCGGGGGTATTTAGCGCTCAGATATAACGTTCTGACTAGCGGTTATTCAGCACACGCACGTTATAACGGTGCAAGAACGCCGCCATCGCGCCACGCTCAATCGGCTGAACCGCACGGAACGAACCATCAGCCCAACCCGTCGTAATACGCTGCTCAGCCAGCCACGAAATCTCACGGTAGAACTGGCTACCGGCCGACACATCACTAAACGGCGACGCCGCAGGAGCCGAATACGCCGGCGAACCCGCAAAACGGTAGAAGAACGCCGCCATAGCGTCACGATTCACAGCAGCGTTCGGATGGAACGTACCATCCGACCATCCGGTAGTAATACCGCGAGCGCGCATCCACTCAATCTCCTTGTAGAACGGGTGGTCACGCGGCACATCCTTAAAGCTAGGAGTGGACGGTGCAGTGAACTGCGGCGAACCCGCCATACGGTAGAAGAACGCCGCCATAGCACCGCGCTCCACCGAACCGTTCGGGCGGAACGTGCCGTCCGGGTAGCCGGTCGTAATACGACGCTGAGCCAGCCAGTTAATGTCGTTCACGAATGGGTAATCCGCCGGAACATCCTTGAAGTGTGCGCTCGCAGCGGTAGCCTCAGAGTTCGAAGAGACACGCAGAACCTGCGCACGCTCACCCGCAGCACCGTTCACGCCGGACAGGTCGCCGGTCGCATTGTGCATGTGCAGGAACAGTGCAGAAACGTTCTTCGTATCGCCGTTACGGTGCGCCACCAGCTGCGTGGAGGGTGCGTCCACGAACAGGTTCGGAACGCCCGCAGACTCGCCGCTGAACCACAGCTTCGGCGCTGCGTAGTTGAACACCACCGAATCAGTCGTATCAACCACGGTCGTAGCGGAGAACGCGCTCGAAGTGGTCACCGAGTATGAAATCTCGGTGGACTCGGCGTTCGGGTCAAGACCCAGAACGCTCAGCGGAACAGTCATCACCAGGGTGTTCGAATCCATGATGTTGGTGTCCGTATCACCCCAGGTGCCGTTCAGCGGGTACAGGGCGTTCTCGATGGCCTGCCACTTGCCGTTGCTGCGCTTAGAAACCTTCACCAGCGGGTAGTCCAGGCCCTTCTCACGCACCGTCTGCAGGCGGTAGTCGCTCACGCCGTCCTTGTCGGTATCAACGAACACGTAGTAGGTGCCGCGCGGGGTCACCTCCTGCCAGTTACCCCAGGTGGAAATACCGAAGGACAGGCGCGCGGCGGAGGTGTCCGCGCCGGCAGCCTTCAACGCCGCCACATCCGAGGCGGCACCCACGTACTGCAGGTCCATGCGGGAATCCGAGCCCACACCCAGCTTCGCGGTGGGGATGCGCGGGCTCGAAGCGCCCAGCTCAAAGGCACCCAGCAGGGAGCGGTAACCGCCCTGATCCACTGCGGTACCCTGCAGGGTCAGGGTCTGCTCCAGCGCGCCCAGACCATTCGAATCGAAGGCAATATCGGAGCCAGCCACACGCATCGCGGAGACAGGCTTCGGTGCCACGTGCAGGGGCATGCGCAGGGTCTTCACCGCAGCCGAAGAGTCAGCATCGGTCAGGATCAGGCGGCCCGAAGCGCTCGCAATGTACTGGCGGGCACCCGAAATGGTCACCGTACCGGTCGAGTAGTTCACCGAATCCTGGTTCGGGTACATGGACGGGTCACGGGTCTTTTCCAGCTTCGACGGGTCAATACGCACCGTCACGGTGAACGTTGTCTTCTGACCGGCACCCACAGAAACGGACTGCGGGTAGGAGAACTCCACACCGGGGATGCTCGTGCTGCCCTCATAATTCAGGGTGTAGGTGTGCGCCACCGAATCGGTGTTCTCAACGTTCACGCGGCGCTGCAGGGTCTGCACACCGGCGTTCGGGGTGTACTCAAGCACGCCGAAAGTGTCCGAAACCTGCTCGGGTCGTGCCGCGTTGAACAGCATAACGCGGTCAGCCACCGCCGCACGCGTATTAATGCGGCCGGTACCCACACGGTCCACCGCGTACGGGTTACCCCAGGCGTCCTGCATGTGGTGGTCGGCGGTGTTCATGATGACGGTCTTAAGCATGCGCGGACCGTACTCCGGGTGCGCCTGCATCATCAGCGCCGCCACACCGGCAACAAAGGGCGTGGACATGGACGTACCGGTCTTCACGCTCGAACCGGTACCGCTGCCAACCTCGATGGAGGAAATGTTCGTACCCGGTGCCGCAACGTCCGGCTTGGTGATGCCGTGCGAACCGTGCAGGCCACGCGCGGTGGAGGTGTTCGCCTGATCCAGCTTGCCGTTGGGCACGCGAATCGAGTCGCGCAGGTTCTCGCCGAGCTGCAGGGTCAGCTCACCCGAATCGATCTGCGCGGAAAGGCGCTCCACCTGGCTCTTTGACAGACGCACACCCGGAATACCGGGGTTACCGCCGATAGCGGTGTCACCAACCTCAGTGTTCGAGGTGAGCACCACGCCGGTTGCGCCCGCCGCCTGCAGGTTGTCGAAGCGCACCTTTGAACCGCAGGGGGATACGCCGTCAGCGTCCGCCCAGTCGATGAGAGCCCACTTGCCCTTCAGAGCAGCGGCCTCCTCTTCGGTGAATGCTTCGCAGCCGTAACGGTTGCGGGATGCGGCACGCACGACGGTGCCGCGAAGCTGCTCCTCGGTCGCCTTCGAGTAGTCGAAGTTCACCGAGTAGTCGCCGTAGGTGTCCGCCTCGTTCGCGGGGGCGAGAATCTTCACGCGGTCCACCAGCTGGGTCGAGCCGATGGAGTTCGCCACGGTCAGACCGTAGGCGCTGGTGCCGGGACCGCCCGAGTTGGAGTAGGTGTCGCCCACGGCGTTGTAGTTGTTTGCATTACCCGCCGCAATCACGGAGAGGATGCCCTCGCGGTAGAGGGAGCCGACCGCGTAGTTCACGGTCTCATCGAATACGCCGAACTCGTTGCCGAGCGACAGGTTCGCGATGTCGGCTCGGTCCGAGAAGTCGCCGTCATCGTTGGGGTCGAGCACGCGGTCCAGACCCTTGGGGACGAACGCGGTGGTGCCCTTACAACCGAAGATGCGCAGGCCAATCAGCTGGGCATCCGGTGCGGAGCCCGGGCCGATTTTCATGTCCTTGAGCTGGTCTTCGGTGAGCTTGGAGTAGTCGCCGTGGAAGGTCGAGCCGTCCGCGTTCACGCCGTAGCCTGCTGCAGTGCCCGCCACGTGGCTACCGTGGCCGCCGCAGTCGAGCGGGTTGTTATCCGGGTGGGGAATGGAGGTTTCCTTCTTGGCGGAGTTGTAATCGTCACCGACCAGGTCGTAGCCGCCGAGGAACTTCTTCGGATCGTAGGTACCCTCGGGAATCGTGTCGGATACCTTAGCCTTTTCGAAGGCTTCCTGCGTGCCGGGGCCACCCAAATCGGCGTGAGTGTAGTCGATACCGGTATCGAGCACGACAATCTTCACGCCCTTGCCGGTGTAGCCGGTGGAGGCGGGGTTCGCCGGGCTCTTCGCCCACACGGAGAGCGTGTCGGTATCGATGAGGGTGCCGCTGTTTTGCGGTGCCATGTCCTCAATGATGCTGATGCGTTCCACATCGTTGCGGTTTGCGAGCGCACGAATCTGCTCGACGTTACCATAGAGCGCCACGCCGCGCATCGTGTTGTGGGTGGTGTACAGGACCTGCGCGCCGGATTCCTTCGCCGCGGAGGCGCCCTGCTGCTGCACACTGGCACGAATCGCCTGCACCTGTGCTTGCGCGTTGACGGGTGCCTGTGCGCGGGAGCGGACTGCGTCCGGCTGAGTCTGTGCGTACGCACCCTGACCCTTAAATCGGACGAACACGGCGCGTTCGCCGGTGGCGCCGTCCAGGCTGGGGGAGAGGACTTCGTTGTTGTTCTCGCCGGTGCCGGTGTCATGGTGGGGTGCGTTGCGGTCTGCGCCGCGTACTATGCCCGGTCCCGCGTAGGCGGCGGTACCGAACGGCAAGGCGGTCAGCCCGAGGGTGAGCCCCAGGGTGAGTGCGCCGCAGCTGCGTGCCAGCTGCTTGAAGCGACCCGGCTGTGTGTGCCGGGCTGCTCGTGCAGGGGTAGCTTCAGGGAAGGTTGCCACTGAATGCTCCTTTTTAGTGATGGTGTGTTTCTTAGCGGTTTCTGCATCGAGGGTCCTGCACCGAGAGTGCTACGGTGCGTCCGCACTGCGTCTCCAGCGTGTCTGCAGTGCGCCTCCAGGGTGTCCGTGCAGCGTGAACGTCAAGGTTCATGCCGCCTGGTGAAGAAACCTTCACTTATTGTCTCAACGATTCTTTATATAACCTAGTCAGGCTCGTATTACGGAACATTATGCGTCAGTAGAAAGCACCCAACCACAGAAAAAGGGAGCCGCACCGCCGCAGATAAACTGCAACGGTACGGCTCCCTCGGTAGAACCTACAGCGGTAGAACCTTATAAACCCTAGATTTCGGGGCTTTCCTTCAGCACACCCGTGCTGTAGCGGTACACGAACGCCGCCATAGCGTCGCGGTGCACCGGCTCCACAGGACGGAACGAACCATCGGGCCAACCGGTGGTCACGCCCTGCTCAGCCAGCCACGAAATCTCGCGGTAGAACTGCTTGTCGGTCGGAACGTCTGTGAAACGAGCCTGCGCGGGGGCAGTGTACTCGGGTGAACCTGCGTAACGGTAGAAGAACGCCGCCATCGCGTCACGGTTCACCGACGCCTCCGGACGGTACGTACCATCAGGCCAACCGGTGGTGATGCCCTGAGCCTTCATCCACTCAATCTCCTTGTAGTAGGGGTGGTTGAGCGGAACATCCGAGAAGCTCGGGGTGGACGGTGTGGTGTACTGCGGCGAGCCGCTCATACGGTAGAAGTACGCAGCCATGGTTGCACGGTCCATGTTGTTCAGCGGGCGGAAGGTGCCGTCCTGGTAGCCGCGGTCAATCTGACGGGCAGCAATCCACGTGATCTCACGGTAGAACTGGTTGTCCTTCGGAACGTCGGTGAAGCGTGCATCGTGGATGGTGCGAGCCACCTTCACGACCTGCGCACGGTCGCCAGCGGCAATACCGTTAGCGGTCTTACGGCCGCTCAGGTCACCGGTCGCGTTGTGCATGTGCAGGAACAGAGCCTGACGCTCCTTGTTGTTGTTCTTGCGGTGAACGGTCAGCTGGCCGCCGTCACGATCCACGAACAGGCCGGGCACGCCCGACTCCTCACCGGTGAACCAAACACCGGGGTTGAAGGGGGAGTATTCGATAGCCGAGGTGGTGTCAACGTAGGGGTTGCCATCGTTGTACCAGGTGTCGGTCTGCACCGTGTACTTGATGGTCTGCGCCTTCTCAGCAGTCAGGCCCAGGTCCTTCAGCGGCACACCCAGAATCATGGTGTTGGTGTCCATGGTGTTGGTGTCGGTGTCGCCCCAGGCACTGTTCAACGGGTAGCGAGCCACCACGGTGGATGCGTTACCGGAGATGGACCAGACCTTCACCAGCGGGTAGTCCAGACCCTTCTCGCGGGTCACCTCCAGAACGTAATCTGCGGTGGAGTCGTTGTTCGTATCAATCTGCACCTGCACCTGACGGCCCCAGTGCATAGTGTCCCAAGTACCCCAGGTCGAAATACCGAAGAATAGAGAACCATCGTTCGGGTTCTTGCCGGCAGCCTTCAACGCCGGAGCGTCCGAGACAGCGCCCACATACTGCAGGTCAACAGCCTGGTTCGACGGCAGCTTCAGCTGACCGGACGGAATACGGTCGCTAACCGCACCCAGCTCAAACGCACCAAGCAGCGAACGGTAACCGCCCTGGTTCAGAGTCGTACCGCGCAGAGTCACCGTGGACTCCTTATCTGGAGTGCCCTTGTAATCAATACGGGACGCATCAACACGCATCGCGGAGACAGGCTTCGGCGCCACGTGAATCGACTGGCGAATCGCCTCACGGCCATTCTCCGAGAAAATCAGGCGACCAGAAGCGCTCGCAATGTACTGGCGCTTACCAGCAGCCAGAGTCTGACCGGTCGTCCAGTCCTGAGCGACCTGGTCCGCGCTCATCGCCGGGTCCATGGTCTTCTCCAACTTAGACGGGTCAATACGCACGGTCACGGTCACGTTCTTACGCTCTCCGGCACCCACGCTCACCTGCTGCGGGTAGGAGTACTCCACACCCGGGATGGTCGTACTTGCCTCGTAGTTCAGAGTGTAGGTGTGAGCCTGCGAATCGGTGTTGTCCAGAACGATTTCACGCTGAACAGTCTGAATACCCGAATCGGGGGTGTACTCCAGCACGCCAAACGCGGTCGAAACACGCTCGGGGGTCTTCGCGTCGTACGCGATAACCTTCGCGTCCACGGCGGCGCGAGCATTCACCATGCCCGTACCCACACGATCCACCGCATACTGCGCACCCTGCTCATTCTTGATCGGGGTGGACGCGCCGTTCATCAGCGCAGCCTTAACCATCTGCGGGTTGTAATCCTGATGCGCCTGCATCACCAGGGCGGCAATACCGGTAACATGCGGGGTTGCCATCGAAGTACCGGTGAAGGACACACCCTTAGCACCCGTACCCACAGCAGCAGACACAATCTCAGTACCCGGCGCCGCAAGGTCAGGCTTAATGAAGCCATCAGCACCGTGCTGACCGCGAGCACTCGAAGTGTTCAGGTCAAAAGCGTGCGAGTGAGGGCCACGGCCCGAAGCCTTGTAATCCAGGTTCATCTCAACGGTCACCGGACCGGCAACCAGAGCCTTCTCCAGGTCCTTCGTCGAAGAAGCAGTCAGACGCAGACCCGGAATGGTCGCATTACCGCCAATGCCGATGGTGTAACGCTCAGCCTTACCGGCCATCACAACACCTAGACCGCCAGCAGTCTGAACGTTATCGAAACGAACCTTCGAACCGCACGGGAACGACAAGTCGTCCTGATCCCAGTCGAAGTAAACCCACTTACCCTTCAGAGCCTTCGTCTCTTCAGCGGTGAAGGCCTCGCAAGCGTAACGGTTACGCTTCGGCGCGGCAACAACCTCGCCGCGCAGCTGATCAGCGGTAGCCTTCGAATAATTGAAGTTCACCGAATAATCACCCTGCAACCACTCCAAACCAGTCTTCGTGGTCACGCGGGCACGGTCAATCGGCTGAGTGGAGCCGTAGGCGTTCGCTACCGACAGTGCCGCAGCCGCATTCGCGGGGCTACCCGAATCAGAGTAGGTGTCACCCACACCGTTGTAGTTATTGGCGTTACCGGCAGCGGCCACAGTGAACACGCCCTGGCGCGCCATCGTATTAATCATGTACGACTCGGGGTCGTCAGCCGGGGCGAACTCGCCACCGAGAGACAGGTTCACAATGTCGGCGCGGTCAGAGAATTCACCGTCACCGTTCGGGTCCATGACGGTATCCAGTGCCTTCATCACAACACTCGAGTTACCGTAGCAACCGAACACGCGAATCGCCAGAATCTGAGCCTCAGGAGCAGTACCGGGGCCAATGGACATGCCCTTCAGCTGCTCCTCCGTCAGGTTCTTGTAATCGCCACGGTAAGTCGTACCGTTCGCCGTCACACCATAACCGGCGGCAGTACCCGCCACGTGGGTGCCGTGACCGCCAGAACCGAAACCATCCGGACGGCAATCCAGCGGGTTATTATCCGGCTGCGGAGTCGACTTCTCAGCCACCGACGCATTGTAGTCATCACCGACCAGGTCAATGCCGCCAATGAACTTATTACGATCAATCAGACCCGAATCAGCAGACGGAAGCTCCGTCATCGCCTTAGCCTTCAGGTACGAATCCACCGTACCGGGGCCACCAAAATCAGCGTGCGTATAGTCAACACCGGAGTCAACAACCGCAATCTTCACGCCCTTGCCCGTGTACCCCGTATTCTCACGAGTCCACGTAGCAAGAGTCTTCGTATCAATCTCGCTACCGGAGTTCATGCGCTCCTTCGCGATAATCGGCGAAATACGCTCCACATCCGGGCGCTCCGCCAACGCACGAATCTGCGCAGCATCACCAGTAATCGCCGCACCACGCATCGCATTATGCGTGGTGTACATCAGCTTAGAACCAGAAGCAGCCGCCACAGACTGAGCCTGCGACTGCACCTGGGCGGCAATAGCCTGCACCTGCGCCTGACGGTTCGCCGGCGCCTCCTTACGTGCCAGAACAGCCGAGGACTGGGTCTGCTCATACGCACCCTTGCCCTTGAACTGCACATACACAGTGATCTGGCCTTCAGCTTTCTGCAGGCCCGGGCTGATACGCGAGGCAGCGTTACCGGATGCGCTCGCAGTGCTTCCTTCGACCTGCTGGGGGCTCTGAGCGTGAGCTGCAGAGAAAGTGGCGGGAACACCGAGAGTAAGGGCAAGAGCCGCACTCAAACCGGTCGCACCGACAGCCTTCATTCTGCGGCGTGGCGCATGAGGCGTTGTCATGGAATCCTCCTTCGGATTTTCTGTTTTTCGCTGGATGCTGTGTGCTCTGTGGTTGTATATCGGTGATATGCGGAGGCGGCCCCACCGGCAGACGACGAGTGAGTGCGTCCGCCGGTGAAACCGCCACCAAAACTTGAGAGGGTCCGAGGTCTTCAACCCCGGAGCCTGCCGGTTCTGGGTTCCCTCCCACCCCATGCAGGGGGGTGGGAGGGAACCCGAACTGTTCGCTACCGGTTCACTACCGTCTAGCGGCCGGCCTGGTTAGCAACCTTCTCGGTGTAGCGGTAGATGAACGCCGCCATCGCATCGCGGGCAATGGGGGTTACCGGGCGGTAGGTACCGTCGGGCCAGCCGGTGCTGATGCCCTTCGAAGCCAGCCACGTGATTTCACGGTAGAACTGGTTATCGGTGGACACATCACTGAAGTGGCTGGTTGCGGGCAGGTCCACGTGCGGGGAACCCGCGGCACGGTAGAAGAACGCAGCCATGGCGTCACGGTTCACCGGTGCGGAGGGGCGGAACGTGCCGTCCGAATAGCCGGTGGTGATGCCCTGAGCCTTCATCCACTCAATCTCCTTGTAGAAGGGGTGCGTGGTGGGCACGTCCTTGAAGCTCGGAGTGGAGGGGGCAGTGAACTGCGGGGAACCCTGCATGCGGTAGAAGAACGCCGCCATTGCGCCACGTTCCACGGACTCCAGTGGGCGGTAGGTACCGTCCGGGTAGCCGGTGGTGATGCGACGCTGAGCCAACCAAGAGATCTCGGTGTAGAACTGGTCGGTGTTCTTCACATCGGTGAAGCGGGACGGAGTGATGTACTCGGTCTGCTGCTCCTTGATGTTCAGCACCTCGGCACGGTTGCCCTTAGCGCTGTTGGTGCCGGAGAGGTCGCCAGTGCCGTTGTGCAGGTGCAGCAGCAGCGCCTTGGCAGGTGCGCCGGATTCGCCGAGCGCGGGGATTGCGTCAGCGGAGCGGTGCGCCGTCAGGGTGGTGGTGGGGGCATCCGGGTGGAGGCCAGCCACGGTGGAGGAGTCGTCGCCGCTGAACCACAGCTTGGGACTGAAGGGGCGGTACTTGATCCAGCCGGTTTCGCTGACGTTACCCCACTCGTACTGGGTGGTTGCGCTGACTCGGTACTGGATGTCCGGGTTGTTTGCGCTGGTCAGGCCCAGGTCCTTGAGAGGTGCACCCATGATGAGGGTGTTGGTGTCCATCATGTTGGTGTCCACATCACCCCAGGCGCCGTTGAGCGGATAGTGGGCGAGCTCGACGAGGCTACCGTTCTTGTAGCCGTAGAGGCGCACCAGCGGGTAGTCCAGGCCCTTAGCACGGTCGGTGACCAGCTTGTAGTCGGCGCGGTTGTTGCCGTCAGTGTCGATTTCTACGGTGAAGGTGTTCTCGTAGGAGACAACATCCCAGTTCGCCCAGGTGGAGATACCGAAGCGCAGGGTGCCGTCATCAGCGTTGCCGCCGGCCGCCTTCAGTGCGGGCGCATCCGAGGAAGCACCGACATACTGCAGGTTCGCCTTAACGTTGCTGTTCAGCGATAGGGAGGTGGGAGCCACACGGTCCACGCTCGCACCGTACTCGAAAGCGCCAAGCAGGGAGCGGTAGCCGCCCTGGTTGACCTCGGTGCCGCGCAGCGAAATCTGGGACTTGGTCCAGCCGGTGTCTGCCTTCTGTGCCTCGTCGCTGGAGGGCTTCTGGGTGAAGGTGACGGTGTTTTCAGCAGCGTGCATGGTGCTCACGGGCTTGGGTGCCACGTGGATGGGCAGGCGCAATGCCTTGGTGCCGTCTTCAGTGAGGACGAGTCGGCCGGAGGCGCTCGCAATGTACTGACGGTACTGTGCGGGTACGGTTTCGTTGCCAGTGTAGTAGTCAGTTGCGTTCTGGGTTACGTCCATTGCCGGATCGCGGGTCTTCTCCAGCTTGGCCGGGTCGATGCGTACGGTGACTTCGAGCTTCTTAGTCTCACCGGGTGCAAGGGTGACCGCGGAGGGGAAGGAATATTCCACACCGGGAATATTAGTGCTTTCAGCGTAGGATAGGGCGTAGGTGTGCGCCACGGAGTCAGTGTTCTCGACCGTCACCTCGCGGGTGAGGGTCTGAACGCCTGCATCCGGTGCGTACTCGAGCACGCCGAAACTCAGGGACACGGTACCGCTCTTGTCAGCGTTGTAGACGAGGGACTTCGACTGCACGGCAGCGAGGGTGTCGACTCGTCCAGCACCCACACGATCCACCGCGTATGCGGCACCGGGTTCGGTGCGCACATCGTGGGTGGCGGTATTCATGAGGGCGGACTTGACCTGTGCGGGGGTGTAGGTTGGGTGGCTCTGCATGACCAGGGCGGCGGAGCCGGTCACGTAGGGGGCCGCCATGGAGGTGCCGCTGAAGGTCACGGAGTTGCTACCGGTTGCTACCGCCGCGGAGGTGATGTACGAGCCGGGTGCCGCAATGTCGGGCTTGGTGTAGCCGTAGCTACCGTGGAAGCCGCGGGCACTCATGGGGTTCAGCTGATCCAGCTTGCCGGTGTCTACGCGCAGGGAGGACTTCAGCTCGTTGCCGAGGCGCACGGTCAGGGGCTTACCTGCCGCTTCTGCTGCGGTAATCTGTGCCCGCAGGTCCTTAGCGGCGGATGCTGCCAGGCGGAAACCGGGCAGGGTCTCGTTGCCGGCAATACCCAGACCGGGTTCTTCGTCATGGCCTGCAAGCAGTACGCCCTTGGCGCCTGCGGCCTGCAGGTTGTCGAAGCGCACCTTGGAGCCGCAGGTGAGGTTACCGTCGGCTTCTGCCCAGTCGATGAGCACCCACTTGCCCTTTACAGCTGCCGCTTCAGTAGCGCTGAGAGCGTTGCAGGCGTAGCGGTTGTTCTCGGAGATTGCGGTGACTTCACCGGTGAAATCCTTGCTACCTGCCTGTGCCCAGGGGTAGGAGGCGCTGTAGTCGCCGCGTACCTTGCGGGTGGTGCCGGTGGCGGGGTCGGTCAGCTCTGCCGCATCGACGGCGCGGGTGGAGCCGTAGGCGTTGGCCACGGTGATTGCGCTGGCTGCGGTGGCGGGGTGACCGGAGTTGGAGTAGGTGTCACCGCGCAGGCTGTAGTCGTTGGCGTTACCCGCGGAGATCACGGAGAGAACGCCGGCGCGGGTGAGCGCGTCAACGGCGTAGGCTTCGGGGTCGTCCTGCGGGGAGAACTCGCCGCCGAGGGACATGTTGACCACGTTCACGCGGTCGGAGAAGTCGCCGTCACCGTTGGGGTCGAGGGCACGGTCGAGCGCCTCGATAACGACGTTGGTGCTGCCGCTGCAACCGAAGACGCGGAAGGCGTAGATTTCAGCGTCGGGGGCGACGCCGGGGCCGATTTTCATTGCCTTGAGTTGCTCTGCGGTGAGCTTGCTGTAGTCGCCGGTAAAGGTGCTGCCGTCGGCGTTTACGCCGTAGCCTGCCGCCGTGCCAGCCACGTGGGTGCCGTGGCCGCCGGTGGTGCAGTCGAGCGGGTTGCCGTCGGGAACGGCGGTGTTGCTACCGTCGTAGTTGTCACCGACGAGGTCGTAGCCACCAGCAACCTTGGTGCGGTTGATGAGGCCGGAGTCTGCGGAGGGCAGCTCGGTGAGCTTGGATGCCTTCTCGTAGTCTTCGAGCTTGCCGCTACCACCGAAATCGGTGTGGGTGTAGTCGATACCGGAGTCGATGACGGCGATCTTTACGCCCTTGCCGGTGTATCCGCCCGCTCCGGCGGAGTTGGTGGTGCCGGTCCAGGTGGCGAGGGAGCCTGCGTCAATGGCGGCGCCCGCGTTCTGGCGGTACTTGGGCAGGATGGGCGAGATTTTCTCCACGTCGGAGCGGTTGGCGAGCGCCTTGATGGACTCGGCGTCACCGCGCACTGCCACGCCACGTACTGCGTTGTGGGTGGTGTAGAGAACCTGGGCGCCGGACTGGTTGCTGACCTGCTGTGCCTGGCTCTGCACCTGGGAGGCGATGGCCTGCACCTGCGAGCTTTGGTTGACGGGTGCCTGCGTGCCGGTGCGTACGCCTGCGGGCTGGGTCTGTTCAAAGGCGCCCTTACCTTTGAATCGGACGAAGGCGGTGACGGTGCCGCTGGCGCTCTTCATGCTTTTGCTGAGTACCTGCTTGGTGGCGTCGGGGTCTTCCGCGGCGTGGGCGGTGGTGCCCAGTGCTGCGAGGGGGCTCAGTGCCATGCTGAGGGTGAGTAGCCCACTGCCGATTCGGTGTCGATGCGACCAGCCGTGGGGGTTTGGGGAGGTGGTGTGTTTCACGGTGCTCCTTTGCTTGGCTCCCGGGGTGTTTCTGGGAGGCTTGTGTGTTTTTCTGGTGAGTTCTAGCTGAACTTGAACACGCTAGATGTGAACTAGGATACACTCCAAAGTGGCTTGTGAAGCGTTTATTACTTCTAAATACATCAAATTGTGGACATATTCGTCAGCACGGTCTTTCATATGGTTCACTTGCACTCAAATTCAGCTTCTTTTCAGATTTAGTTGTTATTGTTCAAACATCTATTGAACATCTATCACAAATGCTGGTGTGCGAGTGCACCCCGTCTGTGAGCCACACTTCGCATCGGTGTATTGACATTAATCAGCCGGTAATGAATTCTGGTGGTTCATCCGATTCGTCTCGGAAACTGTGCTTTTTGCCCTACTGATACTGAACCCGTTTGTGCTGGTTCCTTTGGTGAGCATGTTTGATGGTAGTGCCGGCATGTCGGTGCTGCTCTTCTTCATCACTATCGGTATATGATCACTTTTTGTGGTGCCAATCCTATGGATTGTGGGTATTGTTCAGGCGGCGAAGCGTAAGAACCGGTTGAGGGAACTCATCCAGAAAGCGGAGACGGGGTATGCCGAGTACTGGTACTACCTGGTGTACACCGCCGGCCGGATGGCTACGCGGACATCGAGGGATTCACAAAACAACAGAGTAGCCCCAGAACCGTATAACGACCTGCCCCTCCGCGCACGTAACACCGCGTGGAGGGGCAGAGGCGTCTTTTTCTTGTCATATTCGGGTTTCTTCGCCTGCTGTCCGGCGAGGGTTAATATTCCATTTACCTTGCCTTGATAGGGTGAAACCATCACGAGCGTTGCGACCAAGCAGAGCGAGGCGGGCACCCGCCGAAAAACGGCGAGTTATTCTGCTGCCGCGCCTCAACGATTAGCTGTATCCACTCATCGATAGATTAAGGAAAAGAACGATGTCCCAGCACCCTGAACAGTACAACCAGTACTCCCAGCAGGCACCCTCCTACTCGCAGGCACCGGATCAGCCCAACGGTTACGTGGTTTCCTCCAAGGACGACCAGAACATGGCGATGCTCACACACCTGGCTTCTGCAATTCTGTCGCTGCTGTCTTTTGCAACCGCAAGTATTCTCGCACCGCTGGTGATGTGGTTCATCTACAAGGACAAGCCCGGTTACGGTTTCACTAAGGAATCGGCACGTCGTGCGTTCAACTTCAACTTCTCCCTGTGGCTCATCAGCATGGCGTCCTGGGTGCTGATGGTGGTGACCTTCGGCATCCTGGGCATCATCCTGTGGGTTGTCCCGCTGGTTGTGTCTATCCTGATGGTTATCTTCCACAGCCTGGCTGCTCTAGCTGCAAACCGCGGTGAGCAGTACACCTACCCGATGACCTTCATCGAGATCCTCAAGTAGTCTTCACGGCTCATATCGGTAGCGCCCCCGTCTGAATATTGGATGGGGGCGTTGCCGTGCTCGGTGAAGCTCACCGGCACCGTATTCGGCACGCCTATCGACTCGTTACACGGGACTTAAAGGGGTGGGCACGGTATCATTAGAAGAGCTGTGCCTACCCGGATCATGAGGCGGTAGGTCGCCGCCGCGCCGTGAAATCCGGTGCGTATCTTCAAGGCTTTCAAGGAGCACAAAAATGTCAGCTGTCGTGATTGTGGGCGCCCAGTGGGGCGATGAGGGTAAGGGCAAGGCAACCGACCTGCTCGGACCCCGCGTAGACTACGTGGTCAAGCCCAACGGCGGTAACAACGCCGGTCACACCGTGGTGGTGAACGGCCAGAAGTTTGAGCTGAAGCTGCTGCCCGCGGGTATCCTGAGCGATAACGCCGTCCCCGTGATTGGTAACGGCGTAGTTGTTAACCCTGAAGCTCTTTTCGCTGAGATTGACGGCCTTGAGGCTCGTGGTGCTGATACTTCCCGCCTGAAGATTTCCGCTAACGCACACCTGGTCGCACCCTACCACCAGACCATGGACAAGGTGACCGAGCGTTTCCTCGGCAAGCGTGCTATCGGCACCACTGGCCGCGGTATCGGCCCCGCCTACATGGATAAGGTTGGCCGCCTCGGCGTGCGTGTTCAGGACATCCTGGACGAGTCGATTCTGCGCCAGAAGGTTGAAGGTGCACTGCGCCAGAAGAACGAACTGCTGGTGAAGGTCTACAACCGCCGCCACGTTGAGGTCGATGAAATCGTCGAGTACTTCATGTCATACGCTGAGCGTCTGAAGCCGATGATTGTGGACACCACCCAGCTGCTGAACAAGGCACTGGACGAGGGTAAGACCCTGCTGATGGAGGGCGGCCAGGCAACCTTCCTGGACGTTGACCACGGCACCTACCCGTTCGTGACCTCCTCCAACCCGACCTCCGGCGGTGCATGCGTCGGTTCGGGCGTGGGCCCGACCCGCATCTCCCGCGTGATTGGTATTCAGAAGGCGTACACCACCCGCGTGGGTGCTGGTCCCTTCCCGACCGAGCTGTTCGATGAGATGGGCGAGTTCCTGCGAACCACCGGCGGCGAGTTCGGTGTGAACACTGGCCGCCCGCGTCGTTGCGGCTGGTACGATGCCGTGCTGGCGCGTCAGGCTGTGCGTATCAACGGCTTCACCGACCTGTTCATCACCAAGCTGGATGTCCTGACCGGCCTGGATAAGATCCCGGTTTGTGTGGCTTACGATGTTGACGGTGTGCGCCACGACGAGATGCCGATGACTCAGACTGACTTCCACCACGCTAAGCCGATTTTCGAGTACTACGACGGCTGGACCGAGAACATTTCGGATGCGAAGAGCCTGGATGAGCTGCCCGAGAACGCCCGTAAGTACGTGCTGAAGCTGGAAGAGATTTCCGGCTGCCGTATTTCTGCGATTGGTGTGGGCCCGGATCGTGACCAGACCATTGTGGTTCGTGACCTCATCAACGAAAACTAATCTAATAAGCTAAATACGTGAACCCCCGGAGGGTACCTTATAGGTGCCTTCCGGGGGCTTTTCGTATGCTGGGTGCACGCGCGGTACATGTGACCGGGTAGGGCGTGTGCCGTATGCTGGAAAGAGCGCCTCGCACACGTGGTGCAAAAGCGTTCAGAGGAGGACAACGATGACCTACATTACCGGAGCCATCTACCCCAGCGGAGACCGTATCCGCATAGGCGCACCCGAAGAAGAAACCCTCAACGCCTACCAGCAGCCTAACACCGCTGTCGCCCTCGGATACGCCAACCCCGACATCTACGAACTGTACGGCCTGCAAGAAACCTTCAATCTGCACGAACTCGCCATCGAAGATGCCGGACGAGGCCACCAGCGCGCCAAACTAGAACGATACGGCGACTCCCTCTTCACCGTCATCCGCCCCGCTATCTACCTCGACAAAGAAGAAGAAGTGCGCCTCAGCGAACTGCACCTCTTCACCGGCCCTCGCTACACCCTCGCACTCGTCCGCGACGAACAACGCAACAACCAGCGCATCAACGACCAGTTCAACCTGTTCTACGCCACCCCCGACGCATCCCCCGCTCGACTGCTGCACCGTATCCTCGACAGCACCGTCGACGGGTATGCACCCGTGCTGGACGGCCTCGAAAACGACAGTGACGAAATCGAAGACATCCTCTTCTCCACCAATGAGCGACGAGACGCCAACACCCTCGCCCAGCGCATCTACGAACTGCTCAACCAGGTTATCGACTTCCAGCGTGCCTGCCGACCCCTCGAATCCATGATTGGCCGTATCATCGAAGGCATGCGCACCGGTGCGCTCGACCCCTCACCCTACCCGGGCGCATCCGACGAAGAAAAGAATGAAGAAGCGGTTGAGCTCGCCCGGCAATTCCGCAACGTGCTCGACCACGTAACACAAACAAAAGAACGCCTTGAAGACCTTCGTAGCTCTCTCGAAAACGCTCTGCGCGTGCACGATACCCTGCTCGGTCAGCAGCAGAACGATGACACTAAGAAAATCTCCGCCTACGCGGCGCTGCTCATGGTGCCCACCATCGTTGGCTCGATCTACGGCATGAACTTTGAGGTCATGCCCGAACTCAAATGGCAGTTCGGCTACCCCGCCGCGCTGTTGCTCATGGTGGGTTCTTGTCTGCTCCTCTACTGGTTCTTTAAGAAGAACAAATGGCTCTGATATGTGTGTATGCCGGATATGGCATACACGATATACCTTATGCGGCGCGGTCGTACTGGGCACGCATTGCGCGGCGGCAATCACGACGCTCACGCTTGAACTTCTTATACACAGCCTCCGAATCGGCAAACATGTAGAAGTCCTTCGGCTCAGCCGACAGACCCAAAGTCGACAGCTCAACCAGCGACAGCATCGCGTAGAACACCTTGTGGTGCAGCTCAAAATCGCAGGCCCCCGGAGCGGACTCCACCGCGAACACACCGCCAGTGCACTCCAGCACGCGCATCGCCCAGTGCTGAGTCCACAGGTCACCATTGACCGGGCTCACACCCAGGCGAGTCAACGCCAGGCCGGTACCCTGCACACGCTCAAAGCGCAGGCACATCTCCAGGTCCTTCTCCAGGGGGAACACGAACAGCAGAGCGTTCTGCGCCGCCGCACGTAGCTCAGCCAGGTTCGCCTCGTAACCGGAAGCGCCCTGAGTCAGGTGATGCATCACGCGGTCCATAGTCGAGGACACCGGCGCGGTGCGGAAGCACGAACCGTCAGCCACCAGCTGCTTCAGAACGCCGCGGAGCTCCTCCACGTTGAAACGCTCCATACGAACGATGGTGCCCGCCTGCATTAGCAGGTTGAACTCTGCATCACGGCACAGCTGCTCATCTGCGGTGCAGGAAATCTCTGCGTTTGCGTACTGGCTCTCGTGAGTGGTGTTTTCCATGACCGTTCCTTCCGTAGATGCTGAATTAACCTAGCGGCAACACCGCAGGAGACGGCGTGTCCGGTCGGAAGGATCGTCCCTTCCAACACCTACACTCTATGAGCGACCCCTGACACGATAAGCAGTTTTTAATCTACCCCGGGGTAAAACTGGGAAAATTCTGAAAAATTCTGAAACCGCCCGTAAAACACAGAAAACCGGGTGCTTTCCTATGCGGCCGGAATCGGCGCTTTCTGCACGCCATGCACCTGCTTTTTGCCCGCTGGATGCACTCGTGACCGGAATCGGTGCGTGCCCGCCCGAAATAGGGTCTAATGGGGGCAGAAAGGCGCAGCGGTATCGTTGCCCGCGCCTTCCACACCGAATAATTCACCGACGAAACGAACACATCATGCCGAGGAACAAGCCCTCAGAAGAGACCCTGGCGCAGGTACGCCGCGTCATCGACGCACTCAACGAGCGTGGCGCCCGCAAGCAGGCGATCCGTCTGAAGGTAACCCGCCCCGAAGCGCCGCTGCCTCAGACTGCTTCTAAAATTGATGGCCGCCCGTACCTGCCCGCCGGCGAGTTGCCGCCGACCAATGAGAAGGGGGAGCCGCTGGGCATGATTGCGCAGATTAACTGCGCCGACCTGCCCGAAAACAATATCTACCCGGCGACCGGTCTGCTGCAGTTCTGGATTAATCCCAATGACGAAGAATGCTTGTGGGGTTACGACTACGAGAAGCCGCTCTCGCAGAAGAACCACCGCGTTATCTACTACGAGACTCTGGGTGAGCCGAACCCGGATGCTCTCTTCCCCAACGTTGACTGGGACGAGGGCGGCTGGCCTCTGGGACCTGATGGTAAGGGTGTTTCTGAGGAGACTGCCGAGTACGCACTTGCCTTCGAGACCTGGGAACAGGGCTTCCTGGACGGTGGCTTCGAAATCTACGACCAGTTCGCTGACGCCTGGGATGAAATGTACCCGGACCAGAAGCTTCCTAAGGAACCGAATGCACGAGATGACGCCTCCTACAACCTGCTGGAGCCCTTCGAATCGGAGGAGAGGGATTACTCGCATATCGGCGGCTACCCTTCATTCGTGCAGGAGGATCCGCGCGATGAGTTCGAGGAGCTGCGCGGCCACACTGTGAACCTGCTGACCATCGAATCGGAGTGGGGTGAGGACGCAGAGGAGGGCGTGTACGTGATGTGGGGTGATGCCGGTGCGGCAAACTGGCTGATTACTCCGGAGGCGCTTGCCGCCCGCGATTTCTCGCAGGTCGTCTTTGAGTGGGCTTGCGGCTAAAGCCCTGCCGCTAAGCCGGGGTTGCCTTCAACGCCGCCTCGGTTAGTTACTGACTCGGCTAGCTACGCACCAGGGGAGGGAAATAGAGAATATCCGCTCTATTTCCCTCCCCTTTATGTACCTTTTATCGGGCACGTCTAAGCAGCGCGATATTTACGGTTCTTACTACGCGGCGGAGCCGTCGGGACAATCAGCTTCGCATCCACAAGACCGCGCAGGTCATTCGTAATGGAAGTACGTGAAGCGCCCCGCCCCCAATGCTCCTGGATAAATGCCGCGGAAACCGCCTCGCCCTGTGCACGCAGACCGCGCACAATGCCGGCCTGGCGTTCACTGAGGCCGTCAAGCGACGCATAGGCCCCCGCCAGTTCGACGGTGTCGGCTGAATGTTTGTTTTCGGAAGGGGTTACTTGCTGAATCTTATCCTCAGGCGCGGTCTTCTGCTCCGTAGAAGACACACCCTGCGGAGGCTGCATCAGAGTGACCTGCACATAGAGTAGACGGTCAGCAAACTGGGGAGCGGGCAGACCCGCATCCTTCAGCGCTCGCAGAACCGTGGGAATACCGGAAGCCCTATTCTCTGCAATCAAACGCCCCGTACCCGGGTCGGGCAGATCAGTCAGAATGCTTGCCAAGTAGCTATTGCGGGTTGAAGAAACACCGGGCTGACCGAAATCTCGGATAGTTACAGCACCGTAAATACCACCCGGGCTACGCACCACCAGGCGGTTGGTGTAGAGCTCAACCTGCACCTGCGAGCCGCGCGCACCAGGGGAGTAGTCGCGGTGCATGAGGGCGTTGACCAGGAGCTCGCGGATAGCCTCCAGCGGATACTCGTAGCGCTCAACCCGCCCGATACCGCTGCTGTTGAGGCCCTCCATCGTGGATGTTTTGCGCATATTGCGAACCAGAACGCCCATAGCTTCATCCAACATGGAGGGGATAGGGCCGGTACAGCTGTGATTGTCCAGGAAACGTCGACCGTCCTCGGTGACCTCACCAAGCTCTTCACCAGGAAGAACAACAACGCTCATCATCAGCTGTGGGAAGAACGCCTGCGGGTATGAACCCATAGCGAGAAGCGCTCCAAGAGTGGGCACTTCTCGGCCCTGAGAATCGATGCGTAGAATGCGTGCCTGCAGAAGAACCTCACGGTCAGAAAGCGCCGCAAAAACACGAGGCTGCTCCTCGCGCAGGCGAGCGACATAGGCACTCACAAGGGTGGGGGAGAAGTCTTTGAAGCTTGCCTCACTAATCAGCTCCTCGTCATAGCGGGGCTGACTGCGGTTCTCTAGGAGGCGGTCAATCTCGTACTTAGTCAGGCGAATATCGGCCTCTCCAACACGCTGGTAGGAGCCGTTATACATGCCGTGTGCTTCGATGTAGTAGGGCTTCTGCGTCGGGTCGCCGGGGAGTACATCGATGCGCACGATACGGCGCTGGCCCTCTACTGGCTCAATGTGAATATCTGCCGGAGGTCGAGGCGTAATCTTGGAACGGATTGCCTCAACAGATGCATCATGGACTGCCTGTGCGTTGAAACCTTCAACCGGCTGTAGACCTTCTGCCGGGTCGGTGAGGCCGAGAAGAATGGTGCCACCGTCTCCATTAGCGAAGGCGCTAACGGTTTCAAGAACAGACTTGGGGAACCCGCCAGCTGCAGCTTTGACTTCTACCTGTCCGTTTTCAGCCTGGCTACGGCGTAGGTTTTCGATGAGTTCGGCGGTGTTTGTTTCCATGTATGCTCCCGATGGCTACTTCTTGGTGAACGTCATAGCAACGTCATAACAGCATCATAACAAGACTTGTCATGATGTTGTTATGATCCTGCGATGATGTTGATATAATGCGGTATCTTCATCACTCTTAGAATCTTGAAAATCCCGGAAAAGCAGGCTAAAACTGGGTATTTTTATCGGTCTCATTGGCCGCGCATCATATCAGCCGTCATAACAGAAGTTGTTATGACGGCTGATATGATGCCCCGTCATAATCCGCAATAAACGACATATAGGTACCCGCACTTGGTGCACCCCGCCGCCGGTGGCACAGTATAAAGTCGAGCCACTATCGACTCCCCGCACACAGGCGGGCAGATACAGCAGATACACCAGGAGCAAACCAATGGCTGAACACACTTTCGGCTTCCGCACCCGCGCACTACACGCGGGCGGCACCCCCGACGCTGAGCACGGTGCCCGCGCGGTCCCTATCTACCAGACCACCTCCTTCGTCTTCAAAGACGCTGACGACGCTGCGAACCTCTTCTCCCTGCAGAAGTACGGCAACATCTACTCGCGCCTATCCAACCCCACTGTCGCCGCGCTGGAGGAGCGCATCGCCTCCCTCGAAGGCGGTATCGGTGCGGTAGCAACCGCCTCCGGTATGGCTGCCGAGTTCATCACCTTCGCGGCGCTGTGCCAGCAGGGCGACCACATTGTTGCTTCTTCGCAGCTCTACGGCGGCACCGTCACCCAACTGGACGTGTCCCTGCGCCGCTTCGGCATTGAGACCACCTTCGTTCCCGGAACCGACCCCGCCGACTACAAGGCGGCACTGACCGAGAACACCAAGGCAATCTACACCGAAATCGTGGCGAACCCCTCCGGTGAGGTTGCCGACCTGGAAGGCCTCGCAGAGGTCGCACACGAGGCAGGCATCCCCCTGGTCGTGGACGCAACCCTGTCCACCCCCTACCTGATTCGCCCCATCGAGCACGGCGCGGACATCGTCATCCACTCGGTCACCAAGTTCCTGGGCGGTCACGGAACCACCCTCGGCGGTATCGTCGTCGAGTCCGGTCGCTTCAACTGGGGTAACGGCAATTTCCCGTCCATGACCGAGCCGGTTCCTTCCTACAATGGTGTGTCCTGGTGGGGTAACTTCGGTGAGTACGGCTTCCTCACTAAGCTGCGTTCTGAGCAGCTGCGTGACTTCGGTCCGTCGCTGAGCCCGCAGGCCGCGTTCAACCTACTGCAGGGTGTTGAGACCCTGCCGCAGCGCATGGATGCGCACCTGGCGAACGCTAAGCAGGTTGTCGCCTGGCTGGTTGAGGATCAGCGTATCGCCTACGTGAACTACGCTGGTCTGGAAGACCACCCGCACTATGAGCGCGGCAAGAAGCTGCTACCGCTGGGTGTCGGTTCCGTGTTCTCCTTCGGTGTCAAGGGCACCGAGAAGGCATCCGGCCGCCTGGTCGGTGGCGAGTTCATCGGCGCCCTGCAGCTGGCAAGCCATCTGGCGAATATTGGTGACTCCCGTACGTTGGTGCTGCACCCGGGTTCGACCACGCACCAGCAGCTGTCGCGTGAGCAGCTTGAAGCTGCTGGCGTCGGTGAGGACCTGATCCGTATCTCGGTGGGTCTGGAAGACGTTGAAGACATCATTTGGGACCTGGACCAGGCGCTAACCTACGCAACCGGTCTGAACCACGCCGGTGAGCGTGTTGGAGAATCCAGCGCAGACAAGATTGTGGTGGCTGAGGAAGCGGTTGCCGCTGCTAAGGCCGCCGAGGACGCTGCTGGCGCGTCCTGCTCCCTGCCTACTACCGCTCAGGAGGAAAAGTAATGACTGAGAAGCGTACCTGGGTGGGTCCTTCCGCCCCTGAGCGTCTGAACATTCTGCGTAATACCCGCACGATTGCGATTGTGGGTATGAGCGATAAGATTTCGCGTGCTTCGTACTTTGTGGCGACGTACCTGCAGTCGGCGTCACCGTACAAGCTGTACTTTGTGAACCCGATTCTGGCGGCAAAGGGCAAGCTGGTTCTGGGTCAGCCTGTGTACCCGTCGCTGCAGGACTTGCCGGAGGTCCCGGATTTGGTGGAGATTTTCCGCCGTAATGAGGACCTGCCGGGTGTGGTTCAGGAGGCTGTGGATCTGGGTGTGAAGACCGTGTGGATGCAGCTGGGCTCCTGGAGCGAGGAGGCTGCCGCGATTGGTGAGGCTGCCGGCCTGAACGTGGTGATGGATAAGTGCGTGAAGATTGAGCATGCGCGTTTCCACGGTGGTCTGCACCTGGCTGGTTTTAACACGGGCGTGATTTCTTCGAAGCGTCAGGTGCTGTCGAAGTAAGCAGCCTGTGCTGTATAAGCCGCTGTAGCTTGTAATTACAAAAATTAGGTGCTTGTCAGTGCTTGAACGATAAGGGGCGTACCCGGGGTGATTCCCGGGCGCGCCCCTTATCTGTGCCCGGTGTAGTGCCCGGTGGAGCATCCGGTGTGTTGTGGGTGAGATTGAGGGCGTAGCATCGCCCCTTGTGGAGAGCAGTTCAGCTTTGAGGTAAACCTTACCTCTATGTTCTGGGGTGCTGAACCGGTATCCTAGTGTGGAGCCCGGCGGCCGGCACACAGCACACACGCGTACCGACCGCCGGGTTTTCCTCTCTCACAGATTGTGACGGAATGTTACGTTGAATTCTTTCCCACCGGGAATAGCTGTACGATAGCCAGCGTTGCACCCGCAGAGAGGGGCACGCCGCATGATGCCCCCGGGTTACCGCAGGGCGACAACCCGCAACTACAAGAGCATCAACCACCACACGAAAGAAGAACAACATGTCCGCAATGATTAACCGCCGCACCGTCCTCGCAGGCTCCGCATTCACAGGTCTAGCTGCACTGCTCGCAGCGTGCGGCTCCAATGGCAGCAGCACCGCATCCAGTACCAACAAGCTGGAGGCTATCAAGTCTGCCGGAAAGATCCGTGTGGGCCTGGAGGGTACCTACCGCCCCTTCTCCTTCCACGACTCGAACGGCACCCTGGTCGGTTTCGAGAAGGAAATCATCGACCTGGTCGCTAAGGACCTGGGCGTCACCGCAGAGTTCACCGAAACCCCCTGGGATTCCCTAATCGCCGGCGTGGACGCTGACCGCTACGACATCGTCATCAACAACGTTTCTGCAACCGATGAGCGTAAGCAGAAGTATGACTTCTCCGTCCCCTACCTGTACTCCGAACCGAAGGTCGCGGTGAAGAAAGATTCTTCCCTGCTGAACGTGAGCGAGATTTCCGGTCACTCCTCGGCGCAGTCTGAGACCTCGAACTTCCGCAAGATGGTGGAGGCGAAGGGCGCCTCAATCGTGGTTGTTTCCGGTTTTGATGAGGCTATCGAGCAGGTCCTCTCGGGCCGTGCAGAGATGACCGCGAACGACTCCGTGTCCTTCGCTGAGTACTTCAAGGAGCACCCGGACGCTAACCTGCGCCTGCTCTCCGGTGACCTGGGCACCGGCAGCAACTCCTCCATCCTGTTGCCTAAGGGTCAGGATGCCCTGCGTAATGCTATCGACGAGTCGCTGAAGAATCACCTGCAGAACGGTGACATCAAGGCGATTTACGAGAAGTACGTAGGCGAAGACCTCTCCCCGAAGAACTAATTAAAGGAGCTGAGTTCCGTTTATGGAACGCTACCTGAATCTTTGGGCTGAGTCCCTGCCCCAGCTGCTGGGTTCGACCCTGGCAGTGACCATTCCGCTGTCGCTGATTTCTTTCGCGGTGGCGCTGCTGGTGGGCATTGTGTCTGCGGGCGCGCGCACGAGCCGCTTCGCACCGGTGAACTGGCTGGCGTGGGTGTACATTTGGGTTTTCCGCGGTACCCCGCTGCTGGTGCAGCTGTTCATCGTCTTTTATGGTCTGCCGAAGGTCGGGATCGCCCTGGATGTGTGGAGTGCCGCAATCATCACGATGAGCCTACATACCGGTGCGTACGTGGCGGAGACGTTCCGTTCCGCGGTGGCGGCTATTCCGCGTGGCCAGTTCGAGGCGGCGGCAACCCTGAACTTCACCCGCATGCAGACCCTGCGCCACGTGGTCATTCCGCAGGCGGTGCGTATCGCTCTGCCGAACCTGGGCAACAACTTCATTGACCTGATTAAGGGCACCTCGCTGGTGTCGGTCATTTCGATGGTTGACCTGTTCCAGACCGGTAAGCAGATCGCGTCGCGTACCTTCGAGCCGCTGGCAATGTACTCCGAGGTCGCCATCATTTACCTGGTGATTTTCACTCTGCTGACCGCCGCGCAGTCGGCGCTGGAGAAGTACAGCAACCGTTACGTGAGGAGCAACAATGCTTAGCGTTGAATCCCTATCGAAGAGCTTCGGTGAGACGCAGGTGCTCAAGAACATTAGCCTGGATATCCCCGACGGTGAAACCACGGTTATTCTGGGCCCCTCCGGTAGCGGTAAGTCGACTCTGCTGCGTTGCCTGAACCTGCTGGAAACCCCGCAGTCTGGCACGCTCATCATTGACGGTGCGCAGGTGGACTACAGCCAGAAGCTCACCGACGTGCAGGTGCGTGATATTCGTTCCCGTTCTGCGATGGTGTTCCAGCAGTTCAACCTGTTCCCGAACTACACGGCGTTGAAGAACGTGGCGCTCGCCCCGACCCTCAACGGCACCCTGAGTGCTCAGGAGGCTCAGGAGCGTGCCCGCGAGCTGCTGGCGAAGGTGGGTCTTGCCGACAAGGTGGATTCCTACCCGGACGCCCTCTCTGGTGGCCAGCAGCAGCGTGTGGCGATTGCCCGCGCCCTGGCGCTGGAACCCTCCTACCTGCTATTTGATGAGCCGACGAGTGCGTTGGATCCCGAGCTGGAGGCGGAGGTCATTCGCGTGCTGATGCAGCTGGCGAAGGAAGGCCGCTCCCTGGTTATCGTGACGCACAATATGGCGTTTGCGAAGAAGGTCGCGGACCGTATCGTGTTCCTGGAGAACGGTACCCTACGCTATAACGGTGAGCCGACCGGTTTCTTTGCTTCGGATGATGAGCGTATCTGTAAGTTCTTGACCGTGTATGACAGCACTGAGTACACGATTTAGTTGTACTGCATATAGTAAATGTGGGCTGATTTCTGCTCATCAGATGATTATCTGATCAGCAGAAACCAGCCCACATTCTATATACAGCATATATTGGTTTTTACTCTGAAAGTCCCTTAGAGCGACGATACTCCTCCAACTGCTCAGCATTAATCACCTCAAGCTGCTCAGTGAGTGGAGCACCGGGCGCCCAGCCCTCATTAGCAACGGTGGTGCGGTCCTCCTGCTTACCAAAAGTGAAGAGACGCGGGCGAGGCACACGCAGCTCAGACGGGGTGGTCGGCAGCTGCCAATTCTTTGCGTAGGAGAGTACACCCAGTACCAAACACAGCAGAATGGATAGACCCATCGCCAGGTTCGGGCGGTGGAATAGGCCAGTCACGAGGGCGGTCTCGGCGGCCCCCACAAACGCGACCGTCGCATACAGGGAGTTGCCACCAAAAATTGCCGGAATGCGGTTGACCATAATGTCACGGATAACGCCGCCGCCGACCGCGGTGGTCACACCCAGTGCAATAGCGGGCAGCCAGTGCAGACCCAGGTTCAGGGACTTAATGGTGCCAGTTGCCGCCCACGCACCCATACCGATGAAGTCGATGACGAGCATGGTTCGGGTTGCCCAGCGGGCACTCAAATCGATGCTGTACGCCAGAATTGAGGAGCCGATAGCGCCTACCCAGTAGCCGCCGTCGGTGAGTGCCACCGGCAGACCCGAGTTGAGTAGGATGTCACGGATCATACCGCCGCCCATACCGCAGGCGACTGCGAGCAGCAGGAAGCCCACAATGTCGAATCGGAAGGCGCGCGCCACAGCACCGCCGAGCAGGCCGTTGGCGACAACGGCGGCAATGTCGACGATGCGGAATACCTGGTCCGGGTCAAAGAGCTCGTGCATGGGCGTTCTCCTGCGTACGTGATACATGTGCTGTGGGGTGCGGGTAAGGCGCGCACGGTGGGCGGGTCGGGTGACGACGTTATCACCGCATCCGGCTCTGTCTGCCTGTGCGCGTACCTGAAATGGCACCGATTTATTGTAGACCCGCCCCCGCCTCTGCTCCTAGTTAAGAGGCGCTTGTATCAAGGCTGTTTGAAGGCCGGGGCTTGAGGGCATAGCGGAAGCGGCGCATCCGACCCGTGATGGGTGGATGCGCCGCTTCTGTGTAAGCTCTAACGCTTAGTGGGTTTAGCCCAGTGCCTCAGCCAGCTGAATGCCCTGTGCCACGCCACCGAGGGTTGCAGCAATACGGATCAGGTCGTTGACTTGTTCCTTGGTTGCGCCCTCTTCACGCAGGGTGTGCTCGTGAGCCTCAACGCAGTGGGAGCAGCCGTTGACTGCGGACACTGCCAGTGCGAACATCTCGAAGTCGAGCTTCTCAATGCCACCGTTCTTGCCGATGATCTGCATGCGCAGGTTTGCGCGCTGGTCATCGTATGCACCGTTCAGGAAGCCACGGGTGCGGTAGAAGATGTTGTTCATGCCCATGATGGTTGCAGCGCCCAGAGCAGCCTCGTAAGCGGTGTCGCTCAGGTGCTCCTTAGCCTCTGCAGCAATCTCAACAACAACAGAGTCAACCTTGGTTGCTGCTGCGGTTGCGAGGATTGCACCCCAGAGCTGCTGCTCGGACAGGGAGGTAATGCGGGGCAGAGAGGACAGGTTGAGGTTCATGTCCTTCGCGTAGGAAGGCAGAGCCGAACGCAGGTTATCGATGCTCATGGATTACTTCATCTCCTTGAATGCGTCGATGGTCTCTGCACCCTTCTTCCAGTTGCATGCGCACAGCTCGTCGGACTGCAGTGCGTCCAGCTGACGGAGCACCTCGTCGGTGTTACGGCCGACAGAGTCAGCGGTAATGGAGACCGACTGGATGGTGTTGTGGGGATCGATGATGAAGGTTGCGCGGTCTGCAACGCCGTCCTTGTTCAGGATGCCCAGCGCGCTAACCAGCTCACGCTTGAGGTCGGATGCCATGACGATGGGCAGGTCCACGAGCTCTTCGTGAGAGCGGCGCCATGCGTAGTGGGTGTACTCGTTATCAACGGAAACGCCGATCACCTGGGTGTCACGTGCCTCGAACTCGTCAGCAAGCTTGCCGAATGCAGCAATCTCGGTGGGGCAAACGAAGGTGAAGTCCTTCGGCCAGAAGAAGACGACGCGCCAGGTGTCTTCGTCCAGACCCTCGGAGGATACGGTGGTGAAGTAGTCTTCGGGGGCGTTTGCTTCGATGTCAGCGAGCTTACCCGGGACAACGCCGGTGAGCTCGTATTCGGGGAACTGGTCGCCGATGGTCAGAACTGCCATAGTGTTCTTCTTTCTGATTTGTGTCGCGCGACGAGAGTGCGTGGCGCTTGTTCTAATAGTGCCCAGTGAACGGGCCTGATAACTATTTTATTATGAATAATTCATAATAATCAAGTGGCCTTGGAATAAAACCCGAAGGTTTAACTATGATATGCATCACTGAATATTCTGGGGTATTCGAAAAGTTTCTACCCGTGCAAATTGCCAGGCGCAAATCCCACTTACAAACCCCAGGGGTTAAGCTCGAATCATGACCCCTGAACACAGTGACTTCTTAGAAGACAGCGAATATGTAGAGCCTGGCCAACCCGAACTCATTACCGAACGCCTCACCCTGCGCCACCTGCGCGAGGCGGATATCCCCGACATCGTGGAATCCTGCCGCGATGAAGAAATCCTCCGCTACACCTGCATTCCCTTGAACTACACGCACGCCGACGCCGAGGACTACCTGCTCACCACTGCCCGCCAGATTGCCGTCGGACAGATTCAGCGTTGGGCGATTGACGCCTCCGGCGTGTTTGCCGGGACCATTGAATTGCGTCTGGTTGACGGAACCCCCGAAGGCCCCGGAACTCGCGCCGAACTGGGTTATTACGCCGCCCCGAAGGCGCGCGGAAAGGGTTATATGACCGAGGCTCTGCGAGCCGTACTCGGCTACGCTTTCGACCCGCTCGGGTTGGGTCTTGATACCGTCCGCTGGACCGCCCTGGCGGGTAACGAGGCCTCTGAACGAGTGGCGGTTAAGGTGGGTTTCACCGGCATCTATGACGATATTGACCCGAACTCCGGTCGCCCCGACGAGAACGGTCACCCGGTGCAGCATCGGGTACGCCGAGCTGATATGAACCGCGCACAATTTGTGGCGCTCTGGGCTAACTAAACTGCGCTCTGGATGTAACGTGCACGAGGTTGAGTGGGAACCCGCAAAAGCTACCTGATGCCGAAGCCGCGGAATGAGCCGCTCGGCTCCTCCCACTCGACAAGTACCTCATCCACGCGTCCGGCGGTGTCGTCACCGTGCAGCACATCCACCAGGCGAGTGCAGGAGGCGGCGGTACCTTCCGCAACAACTTTCACGCGCCCGTCGTCCAGGTTTTCGGCGTAGCCGGTTAGGCCCATAGGCTTTGCGGTTCCGGCGCACCACCAACGGAAACCCACACCCTGCACCTTGCCGCTCACGAAAGCGACGAGGCGGATTTCGGCGGGTTCTGCCGGGGTGCGGTCGGTGAAGAAATCAAAGAAACCCATGGGCCCTCCCGGGGACATCTCATTGAGGGTGGTCTGATGGAGTGAGCGCCGATGATAGCGCTCTAACAGTTTCTATAGCTTTAGTTTAGAGGGTGCGGGGTGCCTGTTGCCTAGTTGCCCTGCATATGCGCCGTGAAGAGTTGAATAAGGGTAGAGCAACCGAAGCCGCGCTCTGAAAAGGAGTAACATTAGGGACATTCACTAAGCGGCAACCCTGACCACACAGATACCTATCCGTATACAACCCATCCCTGGAGGATCATTGAGTTCACGCCCTAAAAAAGCGCCTCTTGTCGGTAACCCGGCAAAGACACCCTACAAGCCCTGGCCTGCTCTCTGGTCCCTCGTCGTTGGCTTCTTTATGATTCTTGTGGATGGCAATATTGTCACCATCGCCCTGCCGCATATGCTGCAGGATTTGGAGGCGTCCCTGTCGGAGGGCATGTGGGTGACGAGCGCCTACCTGCTGGCGTATGCTGTGCCGTTGCTCATCACCGGCCGTATGGGTGACCGCTTCGGTCAGAAGAACCTGTACATGATCGGTATGGGTATTTTTACGCTCGCTTCCCTGTGGTGTGGTCTGGCGGCGGATGTTGAATCGCTCATCGCTGCCCGCGTGGTGCAGGGCCTGGGCGCATCGTTGATGACCCCGCAGACCATGTCTCTGATTACGCTGATGTTCCCGCCGAATGCGCGTGGTGTTGCCATGAGTATTTGGGGTGCGACCGCGGGTATTGCCGCGCTGGTCGGCCCAATTCTGGGCGGAGTGCTGGTGGATACCCTCAGCTGGGGCTGGATCTTCTTCATAAATATTCCGGTCGGCATTCTGGGTATGTTCCTGGCGTGGCGTAATGTGCCGGTGTTCGAGCAGAAGAAGCACAGCTTCGACTGGTTAGGTGTGGTGCTTTCGGCGATTGGTCTGTTCCTGCTGGTTTTCGGTATTCAGGAAGGCACCACCTACGATTGGGGTATCATCACTGATTCGTTCATGGGCACCGGCATTGCGGTGAGCGTGTGGGGCCTGATTATTGCCGGCATTATGGTGCTGGCGCTGTTCATTGGTTGGCAGGCTATTAACTCGCGTGAGCCGCTGGTTCCGCTGAGCCTGTTCAGTGACCGTAACTTCTCCGTGTCGAACGTGGGTATCGCTGCGATGGGCGTGGTTGCTATCAGCATGGCGTTCCCGCTGACCCTGTACCTGCAGCAGGTGGAGGGCCTGAACCCGACTGAGGCGGCACTGATGACTGCACCGCTAGCTCTGTCCTCGGGTGCGTTGGCACCGGCGGTGGGTGCGCGCCTGAACCGCTATGACCCGAAGTGGATTGCGGTGATTGGCTTTACGCTGTTGGTTATCGGTTTTGCTTTGCTACGCCCGACGATGGTTGCTGACGGCAACCTGTGGCTGATGGTTGGCCCGATGATTATTCTGGGTGCGGCAAACGCCTGCATCTGGGGTCCGCTGTCGGTGTCTGCGACTCGTAACCTGCCGCCTGAGCGTGCCGGTGCCGGTTCGGGTGTGTACAACGAGACCCGCCAGATGGCGTCGGTACTCGGTTCGGCTGCAATCACTACGATTATGGCTTCTGCAATTACCTCGCATCTTTCCGCGTTGGGTCCGGTTGTCGCAGCGGGCGGTAGCTCTCACGGCGGTGCTGGAGGCGGCGTGCTTCCGCAGATCCTGCGTGAACCCTACGCGGCGGCAATGGCGGATTCCATGATGTTGCCCCTGGCCGCTTCGGTTGTGGGTGCGGTTGTGTGCCTGTTCTACGCCTCCGCAAAGACCTCCGGGGCGAAGGCTACCGTACAGAACGCTGAGGCAGGGTCTGAGGTAGAAAACACTAAATAGAGGCTTATCAGAGCGCTTTTACGTAATGTTCGCCATGTCAACGCAAATACGGTGCGTACACCGGGACAAGGCATATAAACGCTGTGTATGATGAAGCGGGTTATTGTTGCTCTGAGGTGTCAAAACCTCACGAAAAACAGCGACCCGTTGTTCTTTTAAGCGGCATCCCGCGCCACCATACTTGTTTGGGGTGCCGTACTACAGTGCATACATAATTCACTCTCACGCATCGGCTGCGCCTGATGATCCAACGGTTCACTCAACGCCACCCACGGCTACTCGCATCATCACGAGGGTCTTCGCGCACATCCATGCGAACAAACACAAGAAGAGATACAGATGCCTTTCTCCTTTTCTACTCGAGCGGCACGTACCGCGCTTGCCTCGGCGGCTCTGCTGGTGCTCGGTACTGTAACCGCACCTGCCGCTAATGCATACAACCCTGATATTGACGGCGACGGCATCCCCAACACCTGGGAGATGAAGGGCTATGACGCCGATGGCGACGGTAAGGTAGACGTGGACTACCCCGGTATGGGCGCTAGCCCGCTGAAGAAGGACCTCTTCGTGGAGATGGACTACATGCCCGACCTGCTCGCCAGCGAGGATGAGCTCGACCGCATTACCGAAATCTACGCGAAGCTACCGATCCGCAACCCCAATGGCACCACCGGCATTAACATTCACCTGGACGCCGGTAGTGCCCGTAGCGCCAAGTACAACCTAGGTGGCGGCAATGAAGTGGCGCACGAGCAGCTGGACGATAAGATGCAGCGCTGGGGTGATCTCTACATCGAAAATATGGATCCGAACCGTCGCAGCGTCTTCCACTACATGATTTGGGGCGACTCCTACGGCGATAAGGGCTCCTCCGGTCAGGGTTATATGGGCGGTCGCGGCTTCATCGTGACCGTTGGCCCGCGATTCTGGGGTAAGTCCGCAACCTCCGATGTTCGCGTGGCAACCTTCGTGCATGAGCTCGGCCACAACCTCGGTCTGGGCCACGGTGGCACCGATGACGTGAACTACAAGCCGAATTATATGAGCATTATGAACTACCGCTACCAGCTGCGTGGTCTGGAGCGTGCAGACGGCACGAAGTACTTCGGCTACTCGACCCGCGCCTACAAGGATCTGGACGAAACTAAGCTAGACGAGAAGACCGGCTTCGGTCGTAACGCCTATGGTTTCTACTACAACGGCAAGCCCGCGTGGGAAGCTATAGACTTCAACGGTAACGGTAAGATTGACGACGAGCCGGTTGAGGCGGACATTAACGGTGACGGTAAGAAGACCGTGCTGACTGCGCCGAACGATATGAAGACCTTCAAGCTGCAGGCTCAGGGCAAGGAAGTTCAGCGGGGTGCGTACTCTCCCGAGGCAGAGCTCTCTGGCGAGATTGAAGACAACGAAATAACCGCTGAGTACGCTCGTGCTGAGGGTTTGGTTCCCGCGAAGGACTAGCCTCTAGCGGCTACCAGCGGTAACCGATAGGCCAAGCTTCCTCAATAGCGCAGGTCAATAGCACAGGGGCCCGGCATCCGTTATGGATGCCGGGCCCCTCGTTTATGTTTGTCCCTTTAGCGGGTGATGGTTGCCGAAGCTCTCAAACCAGCCAGGTTCTTGAAGGTGTACTCGCCACCCTCGGTCAGCTGCATTGCGACACTACCGCTGGTAATCTGAGCGGTGGTGGTCAGGGTGTAGCTGGAGGTTACCTCGGTGAAGTACACCGGAACCAGCGAAGCCAGCACCTGTGCGTAGCTCACGCCGTCCTTCGCGGTGGCTTCCAAGAAGTCGGAGGTGCGGATGTCTAGTACACCGGTCCAGACGTTGTTCTCGATGATCGGCTCGTAGAACTTTGCCGTGTATGCGACGCCGTTGAACGCCGCCACGGCGGGGTTGTTGGTCTTCGCGCCGCCCTCGCTCTTGGCGAGTGCGGGGATCTCAACGTCGTTATCGATGTCCCACAGCAGCGGGTCGGTGACATCCTCGGCGGTGGGGAAAGTGAACTCGAAGGTCACCTGCAGGTGCGCGGAGCCGTACAGCCAGGTGCTACCCTGGAACTCGCCCTTGGAGTTGATGGGTGCGGAAATCCATAGGCCCGCACCACCGTACAGGCCTGCGCCGACGCTACCGCCGGGGGTGAAGGCGCCGCCGCCGGCACTCTGCGGGGTGGTGGAGGTTGCGGTGATGTTGGGTACCTGCACGGTGTAGGAGTCCAGACCGTAGCGGGTGTCAAAGTCGTTGGTGGGGTTCGAGTTGAACGCCTGGGTGAAGACACCGAACTTTAGAGTCGGGGTTTCCTGCGCATCGGTGGACGCCGCGTAGGCGGGTACCGCCGCTGCGGTTGCGATGACGGGGGTGCCCCACACGGCACCCTTGATGAGGGCGCGGCGGTTCAGGCCATTAGTGATGTTCGGCGAAGAAGTCATGGATCTCTCTTGTTATGAAGAATGTGGTGATGCATGTGATTTGAATTACTGATACTCTAATGTAATCCAGCTCATCTTCAAAATTATCTCAACTTTTACCTCAATGTATGAACATTGTGGCACCCAGCTCACATAGCGAGTGAAACGGGAGCATTATGGAAACTGTGGAGGACGTCCTCCCGGAAAACTCCATAGAAACACCACCGGTCACCACACACACACTTAAGGAACACAATATGGCATTTATGAAGAGCGCACGCATCACGCTCGCCTCCCTCTCAGTGCTCTGCTTGGGTACTATTGCAGCCCCCGCAGCAAACGCCTACAGCCCCGATATTGACGGTGACGGCATCCCCAACACCTGGGAAATGAAGGGCTACGACGCCGACGGAGACGGCAAAATCGACGTCGACTTCCCCGCAATGGGCGCAGACCCCAACCACAAGGACATCTTCGTTGAGATGGACTACATGGCTGGCCTGCTACCCAGCGAAGACGAACTGGACCGCATCACCAAGATTTATGCCGACCTGCCCGTGCGCAACCCCAATGGCACCACCGGCGTGAACATTCACCTGGACGCCGGTAGTGCCCGCAGCGCCAAATACAACCTCGGCGGCGGCAACGAAATCAGCTACCAGGAACTCGACAGCGAGTTCAAGGCTCTCCACCGCATCAAGGCAACCGAAGGTAAGTTCAACCCCGCCCGCGAAGGCACCTTCCACTACGTCATCTGGGGTGACTACTACGATAACGGCACCTCCTCCGGGATCGCTAACTTCGGTGGTCGCAACCTCATGGTCACCGTCGGCCCGCACTTCTGGGGCAAGGCAAGCAGCGACATCCGCGTGGCAGTGTTTGTGCACGAGCTCGGCCACAACCTCGCCCTGAGCCACGGCGGCTGGGACGAAATCAACTACAAGCCCAACTACTATAGCGTCATGAACTACCAGTACACCCTCACCGGCGTGCCCATGGCTGACGGTAGCCGCTACTTCGGCTACTCCACCGCAGAGTATCGCATGCTCAACGAGGCGAAGCTGTACGAGGCACGCGGCTTTGGTCCCCGCGCGGCTGGATTCCTGTACAAGGGTAAGCCCGCCAACCAGCCGATTGACTTTAACGGCAACGGTAAGATAGACACCGAGCCGGTGTCCGTGGACCTCAACGGTGACGGCATGATTACCAACCTGGGCGCGGCAAACGATATGAAGGTGCTCCGCTTCCAGGCGACCGAAAACCCGGAGAAGGGCAAGGGCCCCGAGCACATTGAACCGAGCGGCATTACCGCTGAACACGCTCGTTCGCTGGGCCTGATTAAGTAGGCTGACTGATCGGAATCTAACCGTTCTGCACACTGCTGATAAAGAGCCTCGTCAGCTCAGTAAAATAGCAAGGCGCGGATACCGAATCATTATTCGGTATCCGCGCCTTTACTCTATGCAACTTTTCAGCTCAGCAGGGGAGCTTAGACAGCCTCGCTTACGCGGCCAGTATCCACCAAAACCTGCGCAATGTGGCCCAGCGCCTCCTCATTCTGCAGCGAAGAAACATCGCCCAAAGAACGCCCCTGGTACAGCTCACCGAGCAGACGGCGAGTAATCTTACCCGAACGAGTCTTCGGGATATCAGCAACCGCCACAACATCCTTCGGCTTAGCAATCGGGCCAATGTGCTCACGCACATGATCAGTCAGCGCACCCTTCAGCTCATCCTCAGTCAGGGCCTTACCCTCATCGGTGAGCGTTACGTAGGCGACCGCCTGGTGACCGGTCAGTTCATCTTCCACGGGGCAGACACCAGCCTCAACCACAGCCGGGTGAGTCACCAGAGCCGACTCAATCTCAATCGTGGACAGACGGTGACCCGAAATGTTGATCACGTCATCAATACGGCCGAGGATGTACACGTTACCCTCTTCGTCTTCCTTCGCGCCGTCGCCGGCCAGAAACCAGCCGCGCTCGCCGTAGTGACGCCAGTAGGATTCCAGGTAACGCTGCGGGTTCTGCCACACGGTACGAGCCATGGACGGGCCAATCTTATCGACGACAATAAAGCCCTGCTTGCCCGGTTCGACCGGGTCGCCGTGCTCATCCACCACACGGGTGGACACGCCGGGAACGGCGCGGGTAGCGCAACCGGGCAGGGGAGTGCAGCGCGGGGTGTCCTCCGGGTAGGTGCCCTCGGGCGCGAATGCCGGGTCGTGCGGACGCGGCGAGCACACGGTCGAACCGGTCTCTGACTGCCACCAGGTGTCAATGAACGCCGCGGTGCCGCCGCCCACGTGCTGACGCAACCAACGCCACGCCTCCGGGTTGATGGATTCGCCCACCGAACCGAGCAAACGCACGGTCGAGAAGTCGTACTTGCCGGGCTCCGGGCCATTCGGGAACGCGCCCATGAGCGAACGAATCAGGGTTGGGGCGGTGTAGTAGTTGGTCACGCCGTAGCGTTCAATGACCTCAAAGTGGCGGCCGTAATGCGGCGTGTTCGGGGTACCCTCGTAGATTACCTCGGAGACACCGTTCACCAGCGGACCGTAAATTTCGTAGGTGTGGGCGGTCACCCATGCGAGGTCGGCGGTGCACCAGTGAACGGTGGACTCAACCTTCTGTGCGTCATTGACCGCGGACAGCTCATCGGGACGCAGCACGCCGTTCTCGTCCACGTAATCCGGCAGCAGATCGTACAGTAGCGCGTGAGTATACGCGGTCTGCACCAGGTAGCCACCCATCGTGTGCACCAGGCCCTTGGGCTTACCGGTCGTGCCGGAGGTGTAAATAATGAACAGCGGATCCTCAGCATCATGCAGTTCGTAGGCGTGAGTGTCTGGCTGATCGTCCACCAGGTCGTGGTACCAGACGTCGCGGCCCTCAGTCCACGGCACAGCCGCGTGTGCAACCGGGTCGGAGGCGCTGGTGCGGTCCACCACGATAACGTGCTCAATGTTGTTCTCACCCGAGCATGCCTCATCAGCGTTCACCTTCACGGGAACGACCTTGCCGCGACGGTTCTGGCCGTCGGTGGTGATGAGAACCTTCGCGCCGGTGTCTTCCACACGGAACTTCAGCGCCTCGGCGGAAAAACCACCAAAAACGAGGGAGTGAATCGCGCCAATACGTGCGCAGGCGAGCGTGAAAATAATGGTTTCGGGAATGACGGGCAGGTAGATGACCACGCGGTCACCCTTACGCACGCCCAAAGACAGCAGACCATTCGCTGCCTTCGCAATACGACGCTGTAGCTCGGCGTAGGTGATGGCCTCACGGTCGCCGGGTTCACCTTCAAAGTAGAGGGCTACCTTGTCGCCGCGGCCCGCCTCCACGTGGCGGTCTACGCAGTTGTAGGCGACGTTGAGCTTACCGCCCTCGAACCACTTAATTTCGGGGATGCTGAACTGTTCGATGCCGTCCTTATCGAAGCCGAGGGACTTCGGCTTCTCGAAGCGGTGCGCGGTGTGCCAGGGCTCAGCCCAGGTGAGGCGCTGTGCCTGCTTCTCCCAGAACGCGACGCGTGCCTCGTCAGATTCGAGGGCGGGATTCGGGGTGGGGTTCAGCGGGTCGGTGAACGAGTAGGGGGTGGGCAGTCCCATTATTCTCCCATCGGTTGCTGGCATTAGCACCCTTGCTCGCCGTGCCGTTGTCTGTGCGACCGTGGGGTCTGTGTGTGCGTTGACGAGGGGGTTGCTGCGACGTCGTTGAGCCAGGTCTCTCGGTCGCTCTGGATGGTTTGCCTTCTTAGTAAAGCGCGCCCGAGGGGGCGGACGCAAAGGGGACCGTCATATTCGGTATGGTGAGCACCAGTTCGTAATATAACGACATATTTAAAGACCCCGCACCGCGCTCACTGCTGTGGGGCGCGGTGCGGGATTCATCATCATTCAGTAGACGACAGGTTTCCCCGCCGACTTCTTTCTCCGGCACGTAGCGATGATTAGCTCATCTTCGGGGGAGCAACCACGCAGCGGACATCTCTCCTAAAACTCAGAGCGTGCTGAGTATTGTGTCTAGCTGTGGTTCTAGTTGCTGGGGTACTTCGCCTTCACCCAGCGCTCGAATACGCCCACCAGCGCGTCGGTAATCTTACCGAGCACCGCCAGCGCCACAATAGCCAGCAGCAGGCGGTCGGTACGGCCATTATTCTGCGAGTCGGTCAGCAGATAACCCAGACCCATAGATGCACCCAGCAGCTCAGCGGCGACTAGGAACAGCCACGCCTGAGCTAGCGCCAGACGCAGACCCGAAACCACCGACGGCAGAACCGCGGGAAGCTGAACCGTGGTGAACAGGCGCAGACCCTTCAGTCCGAAGGCGCGTGCCGCCTCCACAAGCTTCGGGTCAACGTGCGCCAGGGCCGCAGAAACTGTGGTGTACACCGGGAAGAACGCACCAATAGCAACCAGGGTCACCTTGGAATTCTCGCCGATACCGATCCACAGCAGAAGCAATGGAACCCACGCCAGGGACGGCACGGCACGCAACGCACCGATAGTCGGCGCGGCAATCAGACGCACCGGCGCAGACAAGCCAATCAGCGCACCCAGCACCAGGCCAAGCACGGCACCAATACCGAAACCAATCAGTACACGCTGAGTAGAAATCGCCACGTGGCGACCCAACTCGCCGCGCTGCGCTAGCTCAATACCGGCGCTGACCACACGGTCGGGGGACGGCAATTGGACCTGGGTGAACACGCCGTTCGTGCTCAGGATGTACCAGAGGGCAATCAGTGCCAGGGGAAGAATCAGACCCAGGTACTGCTTACCGGCGAACGGGTTCGACGGTAGCTTCACGGATGAGACGCGCTTCTCGGCACGCTCAACGCGAGCGCTGGAGGCGGCGGTAATCGTTGCGGCGGTCATTACTTCTCAACCACCTTCGCGATCTTCTCGACGGCTGCGTTGTCAGCCTTCTTTGCGAACTGGTCGTCCACAATGCTGTTCAGCGCCTTGTCCACGTCGGATTGGGAAGGAACGTCGCCGGACTCGACCAAAATCGGGCCGACACCCTTCAGAACCTCAACCTGCTTAGCGCCCGGAACCGGGTCAATATCCAGGTGGGTACGCTCCATGACGACCTGGGCGGTCTCGTGCTTAATGCCGGACTCCTCCTCGACAATCTTCACTGCCTCTTCGGGGTTCTTCTTAGCCCAGGCGCGAGCGTACTCGTACACGTCCACGATAGTCTGTGCGGCGGTCGGGTTGGACTGAATGAACTTCTCGGCCGCGTTCAGGAAGCCGTAGGTGTTGAAGTTTAGGTTGCGGTAGAAGAGCACGTCGCCGCTTTCCACCTCGGCGGCAGCCATGATCGGGTCCAGGCCGCTCCACGCGTTGACCTGACCGTTATCCAGGGCGGTACGGCCGTCGGCGTGCTGCAGGTTCTGAATGGTCAAATCCGAAGCGGAAATACCCTCCTGCTTGAGCGCCTGCAGCAGTAGGAAGTACGGGTCGGTACCCTTGGTCACAGCAACGGTCTTACCCTTCAGATCCGCAACCTTGGTGATGCCCGAATCCTTGCGGGTTACCAGTGCCGACCACTCCGGCTGCGAGTAGAGGCTAATGACCTTAATGGGGGAGCCATTAGCGCGTGCCAGCAGCGCCGCCGAACCAGCGGTCGAGCCGACATCAATATTGCCGCTACGCAGAGCCTCATTCGCCTTGTTCGAACCAGCCGACTTGACCCACTCAACCTTCTTGCCCTCGGCAGCGAGGGCGGTCTCAAGCCAACCTTTCTTGCGGATAATCAGGGACAGCGGGTTGTAGGTGGCGTAGTCAATGGTCACGGTGTTCTGGCTGCCACCACCGGCAACACCGGAGGCGTTAGCGGAACCGGAACCTTCACCGGCGCAGGCGCTGAGCAGAGTAGCAAAAGCGGTGGCTGCGGCAAGGGACTTGAGGGCGGTACGGCGAGACGGGGAGTAAGTCATGATGAAATCTTTTCGCTTCTGAAGATGATGGTGTGATGTGCGGGAAATGTATTTCGTGGCGGCTTTTAGGCGTTATCTTCCACGCCGAGCTCAGCCAGCAGTTCGCTACGCAGTGCTGTGATCTCTGCATCGGCGCGGTCACGCGGGTGAGAGCGTTCAACGGTCACAATGCGCTGGATGGTGGCGGGTGCCTCCGGGGTGTCCTTACCGAGGATGATGACCCGGTCAGAGAGGTACAGCGCCTCTTCCACATCGTGGGTGACCAGCAGAATCGTGGTCGGGTCTTGACGGTGCACGTTCAACAGCAAATCCTGCATGTTGATGCGGGTTAGCGCGTCCAGAGCACCGAAGGGCTCGTCGAGCAGCAGCACGCCGGGGTTACGTGCGAGCGCTCGCGCCAGGGACACACGCTGAGCCATACCGCCTGAAATTTCCTTGGGACGGTGGGTCGCGTATTCGCCCAGGCCGACCAGGTCGAGCAGACATGCTACCGATGCTGTGCCTTCAGATTTTTTGGTGCCCTGCGGCAGTCCGAGCGCCACGTTGTCGGCTACGGTGCGCCAGGGGAGTAGGCGCGGTTCCTGAAAGCCGATAGCGACGCGGGGGTCGAGGCCGGTCACTGCCTTCTCGCCGATACGCACGGTACCTGCGGTGATGCGGTTCAGACCTGCTGCTGCACGCAAGAGGGTGGATTTGCCGCATCCGGAGGAGCCGATGACGGAGATAATCTCGCCGGGGGCTACCGTGAAGGAGACTCCGCGAAGAACTTCGTGGGTTCCGCCGGGCACGGGGAAAGATTGTCCGACGTTTTCAAAGCTCAGGGGGACGGCGGCGGTGGATACGGCGTGGTGGCCGGTGTTTTCACTGGTGGGTACGTCAAGTACTGCACTGTTGAGTGTCATGTCACTTCCATCGGTCCTGGCGTTAGCACCGGGGCGAAAAAATCTGTGCCGGTTGCTGCGACGTCGTGGAGCCAGGTCTCTCAGTCGCTCTGGATGGTTTGCTCCTCCAACCCTATGGGCTATGGCGTGCCTCAATCAATCCAGTGGGCGCGTATGAATTTCTATGACTGTATATTTCGCATTTGTCGCGAAATATTTCGGTTGCGCGTCACAAAAATATTTTTTCGTCACAAACGTGCTCTCCCTCCTGCGCGCCCCGTACACTCAAACCACGAGATTATGAGTCCCGGCGCTAAGCTCTGGCTAGCCGGGCGGCAACCCTCTCCCGTAGCGGGGTGCCCCAGATGATGATCTGGCCTCAACGAAAAGAGGCAAGTACGGCGCGAACGCGCCACCTGCACGAAGGCCACCACCGAACGCAGAAGGCATCAGGAGGCGGCGCGCGGGGTGCAGGGTACAAACCCGATCGTCCCCGATCATTCGCGAAAGGAAAATCGATGGCTGAGCAGAAGAAGCGCATCGTAGTTAACGCATTCGAGATGACCTGCATTGGTCACCAGAGCTTCGACCTCTGGCGTCACCCGCGCTCCCGCGCAACCGAGTACAACACCATCAAGTACTGGACTGACCTGGCTAAGACCCTTGAGCGCGGCCTGTTTGACGCCGTGTTCATCGCTGACGTTGTCGGCATCTACGACGTGTACAAGAACTCTGCCGCTCCCGCCATTGAGGGTGCCGCTCAGGTTCCCGTGAATGACCCCGCAACCCAGATTTCTGCAATGGCTGCAGTGACCGAGCACCTCGGCTTCGGCGTGACTGCTGCCGCTACTTTCGAGCAGCCCTACACCCTGGCTCGCCGCTACGCCTCCCTCGACCACCTCACTGAGGGTCGCGTCGGCTTCAACGTGGTGACTTCTTACCTGCCTTCGGCTGCTGAGAACCAGGGTCTGCCCACCCAGATCCCGCACGACGAGCGCTACGAAATTGCTGACGAGTTCCTGGACGTCTGCTACAAGCTGTGGGAAGGCTCCTGGGAAGACGGCGCAGTCGTCAAGGACCGCGAGCGCGGCATCTACGCTGACCCCTCCAAGGTCCACCCGATTGGCCACAAGGGCAAGTACTTCTCCGTGCCCGGCATCTCCCTGACCGAGCCGAGCCCGCAGCGCACCCCCGTGATCTTCCAGGCTGGCGCATCCAGCCGCGGCCAGAAGTTCTCCGGTAAGCACGCTGAGGCTGTGTTCATTAGCGCCCTGCGCCCGGACCTGACCCGCGTTGTGACCGACCGTATTCGTGCCGCTGCCGAGGAGCAGGGCCGTAGCCGCGACGACGTGAAGATCCTCGCAATGCTCTCGGTCATCGTGGATGAGACTGAAGAGAAGGCAAAGGCAAAGTACGAGGAGTACAAGAAGTACGTGAACCTCGAATCTGCACAGGCCATTATCGGCGGCTGGTCCGGTGTTGACCTGTCCCAGTTCGACGAGGACGAGATCCTGAACTACGTGCAGACCGAGTCGATTCAGTCCTTCCTGACCCCCTTCACCCTGCAGGCGAAGGATAAGAAGTGGACCCGTAAGGACATCGCTGAGCACACCACCATCGGTGGCATGGGCGAGGTCATTGTTGGTGACCCGGTTCAGGTTGCTGACGAGCTGGAGCGCTGGATCGACGAGGGCGGACTGGACGGCATCAACCTGGCATACCACGTCTCCCCGGGCTCCTTCGAGGACTTTATCGAGTACGTTGTTCCCGAGCTGCAGAAGCGCGGCCGCTACCGCACCGAGTACGAGGGCAACACCCTGCGTGAGAACATCTTCGGTAAGGGCCACACCAAGGTTGCTGACAGCCACCCGGCTGCTAAGTACCGCGGCGCATATGTGGGTAAGCCTTCGGCAGCTGACACCCCGGCTCGCGCAATCGCTGAATAAGCGTTGTCGCTGATGCGCACCGTGTAGGTTCGCTCAAACTTAACGATTGAAAACAAGAATGCCCGTTCTGCTGGGGATGTGTATCCCAGGCGGAGCGGGCGTTTCTTCGTGCTGTGCCGCCGCCGTTTTCTTGATACAGGGCACCTTCTTGACGCGGTGCTTTCTTTATACTGATTGGCATGATTGAACTGAACAAGGTTGAACTTAACCATGATGACCGCTGCCCCTGTTCGAGCGGCGAGGTGTACGGCGCCTGCTGCGGCAGGTTCCTGGGCGAGTTTGTCGCCTCCGGCACGTTGACTGCTCCCACGCCGGAGCAGCTGATGCGCTCGCGTTTTACCGCGTTTGCGACCGGGAATGCGGCGTATCTGCTAGCGAGCTGGCATCCGAGTACTCGCCCGGCCACCTTGGAGTTGGAGGATGATATCCGCTGGTATCGCCTGGATATTCTGGGTGCTTCGGGTGGCCCGTTTGATGCATCAGGTACGGTGGAGTTCGTTGCGTATTACCGTTCGGGGCCGGGCACACCTGCGGAGGAGCGGGTGAAGGGCAGCATGCATGAGCTGTCGCGTTTTGAGAAGGTGGGCGGCGCCTGGTTCTATGTGGATGGTGACGTCCGCTAGGTCTCGTAGCTTTCCCTGCCTCTAGTACGTGTAGAAGGCGGGCGTAGAAGAAATGGCAGAATCATACCGAAAACGGAATGATTCTGCCATGATTTTCTCGCGCCCAGGAGCGATAAGGAACATGCAAGAGTGAACCAGATACGCCAAAGGCAGGCCCTTCGGCAGCCTGAAAACTTACATTCTCAGCCGCCTCAGGAACCTGCCCTCAGCAAATATGTAGACTGTCGGACTTAGCTAGTCCAGCCGTTAATGATGCCCATACCGAAGTAAATCACGAACACCGCGGAGACCAGGTACATCAGCCAGTGCACATCCTTGCCGCGGCCCTGCACCAGACGAATGAAGGTGTACGCCACGAAGCCGGCACCAATACCGTTCGCAATCGAGTACGACAGCGGCATGAAAATAATGGTCAAGAACGCCGGAATACCCAGACCCCAGTCGGTCCAGTCAATGTTCACGGCCTGGCGGATCATCAGGAAGCCGACCACGACCAGCGCTGGAGCAACGGCCTCGAAGGGGACGATGGTGACCAGCGGCGAGATAAAAATCGCCAGTAGGAACAGCACACCGGTCACAATATTCGCAAAACCGGTGCGTGCACCCGCACCAATACCGGTAGCGGACTCTACGAAAATCTGGTTCGCTGAACCGGATGCGCCACCACCAACAACGGAGCCGAAAGCGTCCACAAGCAGGACCTTGTCGATGTCCTCAACCTTGCCGTCCTTCATGGTGCCAGCCTCGGCGGCAAGACCGACCGAAACGCCCATCGCGTCGAAGAACACCGACAGCAGAATGGTGAACACCAGCAGGGAAGCAGCCAGCGGGCCAATATGGGTGAACGCACCGAACAGGTCAGCGGAACCGATGAGGGAGAAGTCCGGCGTGGTGAACTTCAGATCCTCCAGGGAAGGCACGTTTAGGGACCAGCCGGTTGCCGCCTTCGTCACGGAACCGGAGGGCACGACCTTCTCCAGGGTGATGGAGAGGGCGGTGGAGGCGAGCACGCCCCACAGGATTGCACCCTTCACGTTGCGGATAAACAGGGCGATGGTGAGGAACAGGCCGAAGAGGAAGACGAGGGTGGGCCAGCCGAGCAGGTGACCGCCCGCGCCGAGGGTCACCGGAACGGTGGAGCCTGCAGCGTCGGGCATGCGGCGGATAATGCCGGAGTCGACCAGGCCGATAAAGGAAATGAAGAAGCCGATACCGACCACAATCGCGGTCTTGAGTGACTCGGGGACCGCCTCAAACACCGCGGTACGGAAGCCGGTGAGCACCAGAACGGTCATGATTAGACCGGCAAGAACGACCAGGCCCATGATGTCTGCCCAGGTCAGGTTCGGGGTGGTGGCAATGGTGGAGGCGAGCAGCGCGTTCACGCCCAGGCCAGCCGCCATCGCGAAGGGCTGCTTGGCGATAACACCCATGAGAATGGTCATCACACCGGCAACCAGTGCGGTCACAGCTGCGACGGGTGCGATACCGAGGATGCGTTCGGATGCGTCAGCGCCGGTACCGATGATGAGGGGGTTCAGCACCACGATGTAGCTCATGGCGAAGAATGCGGCGAGGCCACCGCGGAATTCTGCGGCGATGGAGGAGCCGCGTTCAGAAATCTTGAAGTAGCGGTCGAGTGCGCTGGTGGGCGCTGCCGTCTTCTGAGGTTCAGACATATAAGGATCCGTTGATGTTGTTCGGTGTGTACTGTTGCGCCGCCAGTTTCGCGGGTAAAGCTCACGGGTAAATCCTGGGGTTGGGCGCCTACAATGGTTCAACCATTGTAGGCGCCGCCTCCTAGCTTGTGCCGTTGAAACGCGTTGTGTGCGGCAGCTCAGTCGGTGATGTGGTGTTTCCCCGCTCCTGTAGTTAGGTCGGCAGCGGGGGAAGAATAGCGCAGGGCGGGGTATCGGCACCTCAAAGGTGCTGATACCCCGCCCCGATGGTGCCTGCGCCTCCATGCGTGGAGAGTAAGGCACCCGATGTATTTAGTGCATCCAGCCGGTAATCAGGCCGTTAGCGAAGAAGATGAGGAACACTGCAGAAACCACGTACATGAGCCAGTGCACGTCCTTGCCGCGACCCTGCACCAGGCGGATGAAGACGTAGGAGATGAATCCTGCGCCGATACCGTCCGCGATGGAGTAGGAGAGGGGCATGAAGATGATGGTCATGAATGCGGGGATACCCAGCCCCCAGTCGTTCCAGTCAATGTTCACTGCCTGGCGGATCATCAGGAAGCCAACGAACACCATTGCGGGTGCAACCGCCTCGAAGGGGACGATGGTGACCAGCGGGGACAGGAAGATTGCGACGAGGAAGAGTGCGCCGGTGACGACGTTTGCGAAGCCGGTGCGTGCGCCCGCGCCGATACCGGTTGCAGATTCCACGAAAATCTGGCTGGAGGAGGAGGAAGTGCCACCGCCGACTACGGAGCCGAGGGCGTCCACGAGCAGGACTTTGTCAACGTTCTCAATCTGGCCATCCTTGATGGTGCCTGCTTCGGTTGCCAGACCGACGGAGGTGCCCATTGCATCGAAGAATGCGGAGATGAGGATGGTGAAAATCAGCAGAACTGCAGCCATGCCGCCGAGGGTGCCGAAGGCGCCAAACAGGTCAGCGGAGCCGAACAGGGAGAAGTCGGGCAGCTTGCTGGTGTTGGAGTCCCAGACGGGGACGTTCAGGGACCAGCCGGTGGGGGACTGAAGCGAGCTGCCGGAGGGCACGACCTTCTCCAGGATGATGGAGAGGGCGGTGGAGGCGAGCACGCCGTAGAGGATTGCACCCTTCACGTTGCGGATGAACAGCGCAATGGTGAGGAACAGGCCGAAGAGGAAGACGAGGGTGGGCCAACCGAGCAGGTGGCCGCTTACGCCGAAGGAGACGGGCACGGTGGTGCCGGCTGCGTCGGGCATGCGGCGGATGATACCTGCGTTGACGAGGCCGATGAAGGCAATGAAGAAGCCGATACCAACGACGATTGCGACCTTGAGCGATTCGGGGACCGCGTTGAACACTGCGGTGCGGAAGCCGGTCAGCACGAGGATGGTCATCAGCACACCAGCCCATACGACCAGGCCCATGATTGCGGGCCAGGTCAGGTTCGGGGTGGAGGCGATGGTGGTTGCCAGCAGCGCGTTCACGCCGAGACCTGCCGCCATGGCGAAGGGCTGCTTGGCGATGACGCCCATGAGGATGGTCATGACGCCTGCGACCAGTGCGGTCATTGCTGCGACCTGCGGTACGCCGAGGGCGTTGCCGGATGCGTCCTTACCCAGGCCGATGATGAGGGGGTTCAGCACGACAATGTAGCTCATCGCGAAGAAGGTGGCGAGGCCGCCTCGGAATTCCGCTGCGATGGTGGAGCCACGTTCGCTGATTTTGAAGTAACGGTCCAGTGCGCCCTTGGCATCTGCCTTGGGGTTCTGGGGAGCCGCGGTGTTCTCAGAGGACATTCGTGAAAATCCGTAGATACTCTCGTAGGGGCGGGGTTCGGGGTTCCGATCCCGCATAAAAAAGTGCCACTTCCCGGTGTGTTGGGGAGGTGACACTGTTGTTACCGGAATATTCTACGGTTAAAGTTTCTCTAAGCGTTAATCCAGGAAATTCCCAGCTTTCGTTCAGGAAGCCTGATAAGGCAGGTAAAAATTCTAAAATCCGCTGACTAGTAAAAAAATATATGTTTTAAATCTAAATATTCTGAAAAACTATATTATTTTCTTCACTATAGTGCTAATATCGTTACCACACACAGGGTGGAAGAGCAAAATATATCTCCTGCAAAGGGGAAAGTTCTACCGAAAGGTAAGACTATGAAAGTCATGAAATCACTCGCTGTGCTCGCCATGTCGGGAGCACTTGCAACTGGTGTCAGGACAGCAGCCCTGGCCGGTACTTAGAAGCCGCATGAGGGTGGCGATTGGAATTATGGGGTTGAATGGGGCGGTAACCGCGCCTTCTCTGATTATCACCATAATGATCGTTGTCATGGTTCTACTGTTTCTACTGCGTTCGGGACTGTCCGTTCCGTAGATACTCGTGCTGGCGAAACTGCTCGGGCATCGAAATGGGTCTGGGGAAACTTGTTCTGGCACTACCACCCTTCCTATTACTACCGTGTCTGCTAAACCTGTAGATATTTGAACGGATACGTGGGCGGGCGCTGTGAAAGCGTCCGCCCACTGTACAAAATTACGTCAGTTACCGGAGTTCAACGATGAAAAATGCTCTGAGAGTGTGCGCAGTACTGTGCACGGTTCTGACCTTTCTGCTGGGTAGCGCCCTCATCTCCGTCCTGGAGACGCAGACTCCTCTGGGTACCAATACGCAAGCACAGCTTTCTCTTCGTGCTTCGCAACAGTCTAAGTCTGAGCTGATTCAGAACTTTGACGCTCTGGTGGACCGTTACGCTGCCGATGGTGCCCAGCTACTCAAGGTGGTCGCCGACCCCGAAGATTTCTGGCACGGAAAATCCATCTACGTATTTGGGGCGAATTCACTGAGCTCTGACGGTGAAACTATCGATTGGTTTGACCCGGATAAGCACGGAAAGAAGTATCCGGCACGAGCACTGGGGGATTCCTCACTTGACGGCCAATACGCTCTGGCGGGTAGTCAAGAATTTGTGCGAGCTTTTGAAAACCTTGCCCGTGAACAAGGTATGGATGTTAAAGTTACCTCCGTTAACCCGATGCGTGTTGTGTACGGGGCAGTTACTTCTTCGGGCTCTCTGATGAGCCTTATTTGCCTGGCTGTGCTCTTCTGTACCGCAATCATGGGGTGGCTGTCGGTCCGTTCGCGAACTCAGAATATTCTGCTTCTGAACGGATACTCCCCGCGGCGCCTGCAGCTAAGGGATGCGCAAGACCTCCTGCTCCTGTCGCTACCTCCTGCAGCGGTAACAGCATTGTGTATGGGATGTGTAGAGGGGTTCGTGTATGGCGTGGCGCATCTTCCTCAACTGCTGGGGGTTACAGCGCTGATTTTTGCCGTGTTTACCGTCTTCATGTTGGTTGCTCTGCTACTTATCAACCTCATGACTTGGCCGAGCATTAATGCTGTGGGACGTAGGGAGCCGGCGTATCGACGTTTTACAGTTCCGAGTGCAATCGCTAAGTATGCCGTGGTGGTTTTAGTGGCATGCACTATTCCGGGTCTGGTCTCAAGCGCCCAAATGAGTTTGGGTAGGAGCGACGCGGCGGTTGGCTGGTCTCTCCTGTCTGACCAGTACACCTTACGAGTGAACGTGCCCGAAGCGACGATACGCGATGAACAGGCGCTCGCCTCCTACGACCAGGCCACAGTGCGTGCTTTAGGTTCTCTTGAATCACGGAACGGTGTTCTTCTGTCCTATGCGTTGGAAAACGTTAAGGGTTTGGAAGGCAGTGGATACGACGGCGCTCTTATGGTGAACCGCGCGTATGTGGACCTTCTGCAGCAACGTCTTGGCTCGTCGTTCAAGAACGTTGAGGATAGCAATTTCCCTGGATCTCAGTCTTTGCGTGCAGAGTATTCTTTCCACCAGAAAGACCGGGAGGATCGCGGATTTACTCTGCTCACTGTGGAGGATAAAACCAACTCGTCGGGGGTAAAGGTGCCTGCTTTGAGCTCTCAGGATTCACGGCTTCTGAACTATAAAAAGCCTGTTCTTGTGGTAACCGAATCGGCGACGCAGAATCTACAACCTTCCTTTATTTCTGCGGCCTTGACTACCGGTAATATCATGGTCTCTCAGCCTGCGTCTGTACGGGCTGCCTACAACGCTGAGGAAATTGGGCAGACCCTACTTTCTGTGGACCGCGCGGGAGAGGAACACCTTTACATCGCGCAGCTGGAACGTAACCGGTATGCTGCGCATCTTGTGGGCCTAGCAATTCTCTGTGCGGCGCTCATTATCGGAACAGCAATTAATACGTACATTACTCTTGCGGCTCGTGCTCGTAATGATTTTGTTTTACGTACTGCTGGTCTGCCTCTCAGAACAATTTTTAGTGGGTACCTTCTGAAGGAAGCCTGCATTGTGGGCCTTTGCTCTGCTGTGGCGTTGGTACTTCTTCTGGTGCAGGGAGCAGAGTACGCCTTTTCAGCGTTGGCGGCGCCGCTGTTGTACGGCACTATTCTGGCGTTGGTGCTGAGACTGAGTTTTAACCGTATCTTCACCGCGACGGTTCACCGTCGTCACGTATAGGAGTGAACGATGACAAAGACTGTTTATCCTTCTAACAATGCGGAACATCCTGAGGTAACTATCGCCTCCCGCAATATTGTGGTGTATGCGCAGGGGCAGCCCATTCTCCAGAGTCCCCACTTTGAGACATATGCGGGGGAAGTAACCGGAATCGTGGGTCCGAGCGGATGCGGTAAGACGACGCTTTTGAATGTTCTGGGTCTGCTGATGCCACCTCACGAGGGCGAGGTGGTTATCGGGGGCCGCCATATGGAACGTGCTCGTGAGAAGGAGCGTCTTGCATTCTGGGCTGATGAAGCTTCCTTCGTATTTCAGGATTACGGAATTATTGAGGAATGGAGCGTTATCGAGAATATTCTGCTTGACCGTAAGACCTTTGGCCGTGCTCGTATTACGGATGAGAGCCGCGAGCTTCTGAGCGTCATTGGTCTTGAAGAGAAGGAGCGTACTTCGGCTGCCCTGCTGAGTGGTGGTGAGAAGCAGAGAGTGGGCATTGCTCGGGCAATCCATAAGGGTGTGCGCTACATTTTTGCGGATGAGCCGACGGCAAGTCTCGATGATGAGAACCGGGCATTGGTTGTTGAGCTTTTGAGCTCTGCTGCTCGGCGTGGAGCCACAGTTATCGTGGCGACTCATGACGCGGATATGATGGCCGCCTGCGATAGGCTATGCCGTCTTGAAACCCCTACCAGAATTCCCGATTCGGGATTGGCGGATGTAAACGTAAATTCTCATCGGAAGGAGAATGAATCATGACGACAAGGAGCCCTCTAGCTCGTGATGAGTATGATCGTGTGCCAGAAAATTCAGGAGGCGATACTCCTCGAAAAAATGGATTGCGGCATCTGCCGCGAAAAGTGGTGGGCGCTCTAGTATCTTGCGTGGTGTTTGTTGGTGCTCTTCTGGGTCTGTACTGGGGCGGAGCTTTTGAACCATGGCTGAATGAGTATTCGACCACTACACCAGCTTGCGCAACAGCTTCTTCACCGGAGGATGTGCAGCAAGCTCTTGCGCGGACTGAAGAGCTTAATGCTATTCGTTCGACTGCGAAGAATGTTGAATTCTCCCAGACGCTTCTGTGCGATGGGCAGAAGGCTGTTTTGACGATTACGTACACTGACCGGTCGGATTTTAAGCGTTTGAATGATGCGGTGACTTCGGCACATTTGGGTGCTGCTGCTGAGATTAAGCTCAAGAGATAGGTGCGTAAAGAACGGTTGTTTATCGCCCCTGCGCGAACAGCGATGACATATTAGGTTAGCGGACCCTAAGTTCCTGCTATATTCAAGGTGACACAATGCGTCGCCGGATGCAGGGTTCCGTGTGGTGAGCCTTTTTCGGCACCTATAAGAAGGAGTCCGCCGTGACTGAAACCCCGCAGGAAAACACCGCCATTCCCGCCGAAAGCTACCCCGCAGCAGAATCCCTGCCGGTACGCCAGCGCGCCATCGTAGCAACCGACCGCCCCGCCCGATACATCAAGCAGCTCGGCTCTCACATGGGCCGCAAGCTCGGCACCGCAGAACTGCCCGACGGTCTGCGCCTCACTTTCAACCGCGATGGCATTTTCCGTGGCTACGGCGATCTGCGTGAAACCGAAGGCGCCCTCATCATGGAGGTACGCGCCGAAAGCGACGAGTTGGCCACTGGCCTGGCGGATGTGCTGGACCGCCACCTGGTCCGCTTCGGTGAGCGCGACGAACTGGTTGTGGCCTTTGAGGCGGTGCCCGCCTCCTAGTGGTCGAACCTTAGTCTTTGTCTCGGGTCGCATGCGAAAGCATTATAAGCCCCCGAACACCGGTCAATCCCCGGTAAAATAGGCAAGAAGTGAACACTAAGCTCACCGTCTGTTTGCGCCGCACCGGGCGTCGGATGGTGAACTTCGAAAGGAAGATTTTCGTGTCTGAAGCAGCACGCCCCCTGCGCGTCGCCGTTATTGGTGCAGGTCCTGCCGGTATTTACACCGCCGACATCCTCACCAAGTCTGAAGAGGTCCGCACCGGCGCCGTCGAGGTCGCCATCGACATCTTCGACCGCTACCCCGCCCCCTTCGGCCTGATTCGTTACGGTGTGGCACCGGATCACCCCCGCATCAAGGGGATCATTACCGCGCTGCATAAGGTCCTGGACCGCGGCGACATCCGTTTCTTCGGCAATGTCGAATACGGCAAGGACCTGACCCTCGCCGACCTGCGTGAACACTACGACGCCATCATTTTCGCAACCGGCGCGATTTTCGATGCACCCCTGAATATTAAAGGCATCGACCTGGACGGCTCCTACGGCGCAGCAGACTTTGTCTCCTGGTACGACGGCCACCCCGACTACCCCCGCACCTGGCCGCTCGAAGCTGAGCAGGTTGCAGTGCTCGGTAACGGTAACGTCGCCCTGGACGTCTCCCGCATCCTCTCCAAGCACGCTGACGACCTGCTCGTCACCGAAATCCCCGACAACGTCTACGAGGGCCTGAAGGCTTCCCCCGTAACTGACGTGCACGTCTTCGGTCGCCGCGGCCCCGCACAGATGAAGTTCACCCCGCTTGAGCTGCGCGAACTCGCACACTCCCGCGACGTGGATATCGTCCTGTACGAAGAGGACTTCCAGTTTGACGAGGCTTCCGAGGAGGCCATGGAGAAGAACGCACAGACCAAGGTTATGATGAAGACCCTGCGTGGCTGGCTGGAAGACCAGAAGACCAACGAGCAGACCGCATCCCGCCGCCTGCACCTACACTTCCTGCAGTCCCCGCACGAGATCCTCGGCGAAGACGGCAAGGTCGTGGGCCTGCGCATGGAGCGCAACAAGCTCGACGGCAACGGCGGCATTGTCGGCACCGGCGAGTACGTGGACTACCCCGTACAGGCTGTCTACCGTGCAATCGGTTACTTCGGTTCCGAACTGCCCGAAATCGGTTACGACGACAAGCGCGGCGTCACCACTAACGTTGAGGGTCGCGTCGTGGACGAGAACGGCGAGGTCGTTCCCGGCCTGTACGCATCCGGTTGGATTAAGCGCGGCCCCGTCGGCCTAATTGGCTCCACCAAGTCTGACGCACTCGAGACCATCACCCACCTGCTCGAGGATCGCGAGAACCTCTACACCGCACCCGAGCCGGAGGCAGAGGCATTCAGCGCATACCTGGATTCTAAGGGCATCAAGTACACCACTTGGGAAGGCTGGCACCGCCTGGATGATCACGAGAAGGCACTGGGCGCAGCATCTAAGGATGCAACCGGTGAGCCTCGCGCCCGTGTGAAGGTCGTGGACCGTGACGAGATGATCAACATCTCCCGCGGTGAGTAATCCATACGTGTAGTACGTTAGAGCATAGAAATCGACCCCGTACCGTTAGTCGGTGCGGGGTCGATTTTTGTCTATATATAAGGAGACTCTATATACAAGGAGATGGGGGGGACGTCAGGGGGAAAGATCGAGAAGCGTTCGCCTGAAAGAGCGGTTAAAGAAACCCACCCCGTATCATGAGGTCATGTGGGTGGGCTGAGTAGGTGCCGAAGACACTCGAGGACATACTCTCCGGCTACCCCGGACGCGCAGCGAGCCCACGCAGAATCCACGTGCAGCGTATCCCTTTCACGGGGTCTCGAAAGCTAAAGAAACACCAGATTAGCTCTCTCAACAAGTGCATGGCCGTACGGTGTGTAGACTATACACACTTTTTGAGGACGTCTTCAATGCCCAAAATGACCTTGAGTATGGTTTCAGTTTCGGTACCCAGCTTCTTGCGAGCCTCACCAGAAATGAAAGCTTTCACGATGTTCTTGAAGGTCTTCCACTGCTTGAAGGCGTTAACGAGTGCCCTAATAAGCTTGTACATGGCGATACCCAGCTGAATGACAAACTTTGCAATACTGATAACGCAGGCAATAACACCAAGGGGGGCTGCGTGGGCACGTCCATCAGACTTGCGGACAGTGGCCTTGGCTCTTGCAATCTGACGGCCTGCGTCAGCGCCCTGGACGGTGGCCAGGTTGCCCAGTGCGCTCTCGATGCCGCTATTACCGCGGTTGGAGGATCCAGGCTTCGCATACTTCAAACAGGCAGGAACATGCTCTAGGCGGCACAGAATTAGTTTGAGCTGCTGGTCAGCAGTCATTGCCTTCTGCAGGTGTGCCATCTGCTGTGCCTGTGCTGCGGGTCCAACCGCACAGACGAGAGCGACGGTTGTGGTACCTATGCCAAGTGCATGGAGTGCCGTGCGCGGTTCATCGTTGCGGATACTGGATCCCCCTTTGGATCTCTATCCGGTTTATCGGTACTGTAATGTGCGGTAACTCTACGTCTGGGGCCCGGAAGCGGCCCCGTGCAAGGTCCGGAAGTGACCTCACGCCCTCTATACTACGGTGCTCAAAGATGGGGCTTCAAGCCAATTCAGGGGTATTTTCAGCTGGATTTCATCTCTCCTTGTCAATCGCCAGAGGTTTATCAAATCTTTATATTTCTATGTCGTCATTATTGTGCAAATATCTGCACAGAGAGAAAAATATGTATCTGACAAGCCGGTTTATTGTATTCCCTGGAGTTAACATTTTCATATAGGTGCACTCTGCGGGGTGATTGCTTTACGAGGCACATTTTTATGGGCTCGGGGGGATTGGATGAAGCTGGGGTGAGTCTCGCTGAAAGATGCAGCTGAAAGATGTGTCGCAGGATCTACTGGAGATGTATCGTGGAATCTGCTGTGCACTCTTCTGCAGTTTTCGCACTCCGGGTAGTACTGGCTGGGCAGTGCTTGCTCGTGCACCTTATGCAGGCACCCCAGAAACAACTGAATTTTTTTATGGAGATATTTTCTGCTGTTTTAGGCTGCCGTGAGGTGAGTGCGGGGTGGAAAACTAACTCCCGGAGCTCATGTGAGGGGGTGTCTAAAGCATCTTTGGATTCCCTTCGGGCTCTCTGAGAAACAAAATTTTGGAAGAGTCTGAAGAAGATCCGTAGAAATTAGTGTGGATCAGGGTAAATAATAAGGCTTTCTCAGAGCCTCTATGGGCACCCAAAAGCCGCTAAAACCTCTCCAAAAGTCCCTGATATGGGGTGTTGTGAAGAAATTTTAAAATTTTTTGAAGTTTTTCTGAATCCTCATTGATAAGCTTAAACGCATATGTGCCAGGCTATAAACGATTAAAAATAGGGGTCAAAATCGGGCAAAATTGAAAAAACGGTTTGCATGCCTCCGCGAACCTGTCATAGACTAGTGGAGGTTCGAACGACGGGATGAAGAAAACTGAACCTGTTCGATCGACTAGGCCCCCATCGTCTAGCGGCCTAGGACGCCGCCCTTTCACGGCGGTAGCACGGGTTCAAATCCCGTTGGGGGTACTTGCAAATCTCACGATTTTGCAAAGCCAAGTTTGATGATATAGAATTTACTTCTGTTGATTCCAACAAGGCCCCGTAGCGCAGTTGGTTAGCGCGCCGCCCTGTCACGGCGGAGGTCGCGGGTTCAAGTCCCGTCGGGGTCGCTCTGGCCGCGTAAGTTCAGATGATTCATCATCCGAAGACGCGGTCATTGCGTATCTAAAAGTAAATACGCAAGGCTCTGTAGCTCAGTTGGTAGAGCGTACGACTGAAAATCGTAAGGTCACCGGATCGACGCCGGTCGGAGCCACGAAATCCGCCTCCAGGCTTCTACAGTGGGGCGGGTTTTGTTTTTAAAAAACTTTGCGGTTGCAAATACTGCAAACCTGTCAAAAAGGCGGCATCTTGGGAATAAAACCCTGAGGTGCCGCCTTTGTGTATGCGGAAACAATGTCATGCTCATTCTAGATAGCTTTCGCAGAAAACTGATTCAAATATTTCTGCGGGAACGGTGCACGCACCGGGTTGTAAAATTGGGCTGTAACACCAGGCTGCAGAAAGGATTGCCACACCCATGACCGCTCAGAATCCCAGCGCTCAGCCTCCGGAGAGCTCACCTCAGATTCCAAGCTCGCCCCAAATTCCCTGGGTAAAAAATGCTGCTGCCGCCACCGCTCAGGCGGGTGGAATCCACTTCGACAACATCACCAAGAGCTACCTGAGCCGAACCGGTGAACCCACCACGGTGCTGCAGAACCTGAACCTGCACATTCCCGCCGGTCAGATTACCGTATTCGTCGGACCCTCCGGATGCGGTAAAACCACTAGTCTACGCATGATTAACCGCATGGTGGAGCCCAATAACGGAACCATCACCATTGACGGTGTGAACGTGCACGAGAAGAACCCCTACGAGCTACGCCGCGGCATAGGCTACGTGATGCAGCAGGGTGGACTCATGCCGCACCGCACCGTCGCGCAGAATATTGCCACCGTACCGCGTCTGCTCGGCGACTCCCGTAAGGAGGCGCAGGTACGTGCCCTCGAACTGCTCGATGTGGTCGGTCTGGATTCTTCGTATGCGAAGCGCTACCCCTCCCAGCTTTCGGGCGGTCAGGTGCAACGTGTTGGTGTGGCGCGTGCTCTCGCAGCTGATGCGCCCATCCTGCTGATGGACGAGCCGTTCTCCGCGGTGGATCCGGTGGTGCGTACCGATCTGCAGAAAGAGCTATTGCGCCTGCAGAATCGACTCGCCAAGACGATCGTGTTCGTTACCCACGACATTGATGAGGCGCTCCTGCTCGGCGATACAATCGCTGTCTTCGCGGAGGGTGGTCGCCTCGCACAGTTCGGTACTCCCGAAGAGATTCTCTACAGTCCCGCCGATGATTTTGTGCGCTCCTTCGTGAGCCGCTCCGTTGCCGGTCTGCTGGATGAACAGACGGTGCGCCAGGCTCGCGCGCGCCGACTTACTGCCTCCCGAGAAACACAGAACGGTGCGGTAGAAGGCGAGAAAAGCTAATGAGCCTTCCAGAAAATATTGTGTTCGCGGCACCACCTTTCGCCGCGCAACCCCTCGCCGCAGGCGATATGCACTGGGAATGGGTCGTCAACAATAGCCAGCACGTCCTCGAATTGACCCTCAGCCACCTCTACCAGGGTGTTGTGCCCGTCGTAATTGGCACTCTCCTCGCGCTGCCGGTCGCCTACTACGCGAGCCGTCGCCGCGACCGTGGTTCCGAACGCCGCATTGGTGCACGAACCCTCATGCACCTCTCCTCGCTGCTGTATACCATCCCCTCGATCGCACTATTCGTGCTGATGCCGCTTATTCTGGGAACCTCCATTATTTCCCCGCTGAACGTGCTTGTCGCCTTGAGTATCTACTCCTTCTCGCTCATGGTGCGCTCCGGTGTGGACGCCTTCGACTCCGTACCCGATAGCGTGCACGAATCTGCCCGCGCCCTCGGATACACGCCCCGACAAGCACTGATGGAGCTCTACCTGCCCCTCGCCGTGCCCGTCATTATGGCGGGAATCCGCGTGGCAACCGTGGCAAATATTGCGATGGTGTCCGTGGGTGCCCTCATCGGTGTGCCTTCGCTCGGCACGCTCTTCACCGACGGACTCGCGCGCAATATCCCCTCGGAAATCCTGGCTGGCGTGATTCTTAGCCTGCTGCTGGCGCTGGTCCTCGACCTGCTCCTTATCCTTCTGACGAAGGCACTTACGCCCTGGCAGGCGGGTACGGCTGCGAACCGCCGCAGCCCCGAAAGGAGGGCATAACCCGTGAACGTCATAGAACGAACCTTCGCCTACCTCATGGACGGTACCAACTGGCAGGGAAGCGGCGGAATTCTCGTGCGCCTGCTTGAACACCTGAGCGTCACCGCCCTCGCCACTGCCTGCGCGGCGCTCATCATCGTACCCCTTGGCCTCTGGGCTGGACACCACCGACCCTCTGACGGCACTAACCGCCCCCGCAGCAACCTGCTCATGAGCGCTGTTGCTGCCACCCGCGCGCTGCCCGCGCTCGGTCTGCTGACGATCCTGGCGCTTTGGCTGGGCGTCTCAACCCTGCCCGCTCTCATCGTGCTCATTATTATTGCGGCGGCACCCCTGCTCGCCGGAGTTCTTGAAGGACTCGCCGCCGTGCCGGAAGACCTCGTGGACGCAGCCCGCGCCCAAGGCCTGACTGAATGGCAGATTCTGACCCGCCTCGAGATTCCGCTCGCCGCCAACATGATGCTCGGCGGGCTCCGCTCCGCACTCGTGCAGGTCATCGCGACCGCGACCATTGTCGCCTACCTGAGTGGCGGAACCCTTGGCAGGTACCTCTTCGACGGGCTCGCTGTGCGCGACTACCCGCGTATGCTCGTCGCAACCTTGCTCGTAGCGCTTCTCGCCTTCGCCGTGGATGCACTCATGGGTCTTGTGCAACGTGCGCTCACTCCCGCGGGGCTCACCACCAACTGGAAGAAGGCATGAACCCGATGAATCAGACACCTCAAACCTTCACGTGCCGCGCTGTATCTCGTCGCACTGCCCTAACCGCCGCTGGAACGCTCGGCATGGCGGGTATTCTCAGCGCCTGTGGGCTCAGCGGTGACAAAGTCTTCAGGGGCGAACACGAAGGAATAATCGTCGGCTCAGCAGCCTTCGCCGAATCCCAAATCCTCGCTGAAATCTACGCCGGAGCCCTCGTCTGGGCGGGCTTCAACGCCCGCACCCAGCTGAGTATCGGCGCCCGCGAAGCGTACCTGGGGGCACTGGCCTCCGGCGCGGTGGACATTATCCCGGACTACTCCGGCAACCTGCTACTTTACCTGGACCCGAAGGCTACAGCTAGTACTGCGCAGGAGATTCTGCAGGCGCTACCCGCCGCTCTCGGCACCCTCACCACGGGTGACTCCGGGGCTGAAATTCGCGCCCTGAACGCCTCCGAGGCGGAGGATAAGGATTCCCTGGTTGTTACCGCGCAGACTGCCCAAAAGTATGGTCTGCGAAGCCTTGAAGACCTCGCTCCCCACTGTACGAATCTGAAGCTCGGCGCCGCCCCGGAGTTTGCTGAGCGCGCCTACGGTATCCCGGGTCTGAAAGAGAAGTACGGATGCGTCCCCGCCGAGTTTGTACCCCTCTCGGACGGCGGTGGTGCGCTGACCGTCAAGGCCCTGCTGGATGACACAGTGCAGGTGGTTGACCTCTACTCGACCACGCCCGCGATTGAGCAGAATCAGCTGGTGGTGCTGGAGGACCCGAAGAACATGATTTTGGCTCAACAGGTGCTGCCCATTATCAATACGTCGCGAGTTCCCGACTCCGCGGCGGAGGTTCTGAATCGTGTCTCGGCGAAGCTGACTACCGCCGATTTGCGCACCCTCAATGACCGTGTTTCGGGTACTTCTAAGCAAGAGCCCGCGCAGGCAGCGGCTACCTGGCTGAGTGAGCACGGTTTCTAAGACTCCGCCTGACATTACTCATAAATTCCTCTGCAGAAATAGGCGTAAACAAATCCGACCTGGCAATATTCTAGAAATAGAATATTGCCAGGTCGGATTATATCGCCCTCTTCCCACACATCTGGGTAGAGGCATACACTAGCTTTTAGTCCTCAATCAGTAGCGTCAGAGCCTCGTAGGCGCGCAGGCTCAGCGTCACTGTCTCAGCTGAATCAGATACGGCAGAGTCCGCCGCGGTGGAATCGACCGCAGAATTCTTGTAATTACACAACAGTACGTGACCGGAACGAATGAACTCAGCCGGAACCTCAACCTCGGCCGGTTCACCGTAGAAGTTTGTCAGCACCAGCAGGCGTTGCGCTAGGCTACCGTTCGCAACACCAGCGGGCAGCTCACGCAGGTATGCAAACACCCGCTCGTGATCTAGCGCGTAGGGTGCGTACGAACCCACAGAGATGACCGGGTACTGCTTACGGAGGGCAATCAGGGTGCGGTAGTAGGGCAGAATCACGCCGTTACGTTCCTCATCCTCCACCGAAATACCGGCACCGGTTGCCGCATCACGCACCGGGGCGGGAGCCAGCCACGGCGACGCGGAACCAAACCCCGCAGTCGCCGGGTCCGCGGTCCACTGCATCGGCACACGCGAATTATCCCGAGCCTTCGACACCACAATCTCCAGAGCCTGGTGCTCGCTCAGACCGCGTTCACGCAGCATCACGTAGGCGTTGCGTGCCTCCACATCCACGTACTGCTCGATCGAGGAGTAGACCGGGTCAATCATGCCGATTTCCTCGCCCTGGTACACGTACGGGGTACCGCGCAGCAGGTGAATTACGGTCGCCAGCATGGTTGCCGACTCAACACGGTAACGCTCAACGTCACCAAAACGGTTCAGCACACGCGGCTGATCGTGGTTATTCCAGAACAGCGCATTCCAGCCGCCGCCGGCCTGTATACCCAGCGCCCAATCGTTCAGAATCTGCTTCAACTCGGCAAAACAGAACGGTACCTTTGACCACTTCTCGCCGTTCTCGTAATCTACCTTCAGGTGATGGAAGCTGAACACCATATCCAGCTCGTGGTTTGCTGGGTTGGAGTAGTCCACGCAGTTTTCGATGCTGGTCGAAGACATTTCGCCCACGGTCACGGTGTCATCATACTGACCGAATGAGGCACGGTTCAGCTGCTGAATGCGGGTGTGCACAATCGGGGTGTCGGTGTATTGTGCCTTGTCCACGGTGCCTTCGGGGGCGTCGAGCAGCTCTTCACCCTTACCGATGACGTTAATAACGTCAAAACGGAAACCGCGCACGCCCTTCTCGTACCAGAAATTCACGACCTTAAACAGTTCGTCGCGCACAGTCGGGTTGTACCAGTTCACGTCTGCCTGGGTGCGGTCGTATAAGTGCATATAGAACAGGGGAGTGCCGTGCTCATCCGTGTACTCGCCAAAGCGGGACCAGCAGGAGCCGCTGAATTTCGACTCCCAGTTGGTCGGTTCGCGCAGCTGACTGTCCTCGGTGTACTTGCCGGGGCGAATGTAGAAGTAATCCCAGTACTCGCGCTCACCGGCGAGCGCACGCTGGAACCACTCGTGCTCGGTCGAAATATGGTTGAGGACCATGTCGAACATGACGCCCACACCGTGCTCGGCGAGGGCGGCAATCATCTCTTCGACGTCCTCCATGGTGCCCAGGTCGGGATTGATGGCGTAGTAGTCGGAGATGTCGTAGCCGTTGTCGTTCTGCGGGGAGGCGAAGAATGGGTTGAACCACACCATGTCTACGCCCAGGGAGGCAATGTAGGGCACCTTCTCGATGATGCCGCGCAAATCGCCGTAGGCGCCACCCGCTGAGGAGTAGAAGGACTTGGGGTACACCTGGTAGATGACGGAGGACGCGAAGTCTTTGCCACCTGCCGGGGTGGTTGCCGGGGTGAGGGTGGGCGATGCGGTGGGTGCCTGTGTCATGGAAACCTTCTGAAACGTATGCAGGGTTCAGCATGTATAAACCAGTGTGTTGGAAACGAACCGCCCCGGTGCTACGTACGCTGCTACGTATGCTCAGTGAGGCCCGTACGCGGCAGGCATAGTGCCCCGCCGCCTCCCGGTGCGTTCGCCGATTGAATATCGCCGCCCGCACCCTGGGCTCATTCCAGATTAGGGGGCATAATGGGGTGATGTCCCCATTTATCCCAAAGGGGGCAATTCTGCCGCAGATCCGGCACAACCCCCGTGGCCTCAACCCTCCCACTGATAGGCGGTTGCGGGCTCGTGCGCGTTTCGATGTATGAAACCAAAGTGACCCTGAGCTGAAGAGCGTTGGACGCCGCGCGTAAAATCAGTACTTGCATCACTACGGAAGGTAAAACAATGCCAGAACTGCGTTCACGTACTTCAACTCACGGCCGTAACATGGCTGGTGCCCGCGCCCTGTGGCGTGCCACCGGTATGGGCGATGACGACTTCGGCAAGCCCATTATTGCTATCGCGAACTCCTTCACTCAGTTCGTGCCTGGCCACGTGCACCTGAAGAATATGGGTGAGCTGGTTGCCGGCGCGATTCGTGAGGCTGGCGGTGTCGCCAAGGAATTTAATACCATCGCCGTTGATGACGGCATCGCGATGGGCCACGACGGTATGCTCTACTCGTTGCCTTCCCGCGATCTGATTGCTGACTCGGTCGAGTACATGGTTAACGCCCACCGTGCTGACGCGCTGGTGTGCATCTCTAACTGTGACAAGATCACCCCCGGTATGCTTCTAGCGGCTATGCGCCTGAACATCCCCACTATCTTTGTCTCTGGCGGCCCGATGGAGTCCGGCGAGGGCATTGAGGGTGTTGTTGAGCACCGCCTCGACCTGATTGATGCCATGGTGATGGCTGTTAACGACAGCGTCAGCGATGAGACTCTTGCTCAGGTTGAGAAGAACGCTTGCCCGACCTGTGGTTCGTGCGCGGGTATGTTCACCGCGAACTCCATGAACTGCCTAAATGAGGCGATTGGTCTGGCGCTGCCCGGTAACGGTACCACTCTGGCTACTCAGATTGCTCGTAAGGAGCTGTTCCTGGATGCTGGCCGCCGTATCGTTGAGTTGGCTAAGCGCTACTACGAGCAGGATGACGAGTCGGTTCTGCCCCGCTCTATCGCGACCAAGGAGGCGTTCGAGAACGCTATGGCGCTGGATGTGGCGATGGGCGGTTCAACCAACACTGTGCTGCACACCCTGGCGATTGCTCACGAGGCGGGCGCTGACTTCACTCTGGATGACATTGACCGTATTTCGCGTCAGGTTCCCTGCCTGGCGAAGGTTGCCCCGAACTCCACTAAGTACCACATTGAGCATGTGCACCGTGCCGGCGGTATCCCCGCCCTGCTGGGTGAGCTGAACCGTGCCGGCCTGCTGCATAAGAACGTTCATTCTGTTCATGCTGACTCGCTGGACGAGTGGCTGGATGAGTGGGATATCCGCGGTGGCAAGGCGAGTGAGAAGGCGAAGGAACTGTTCCTCGCGGCTCCCGGTGGCGTGCGCACCACTCAGGCGTTCTCTACCGCGAACAAGTACGAGTCCCACGAGACTGACTCCGAGAATGGTTGCATCCGCGCTGTGGAGCACGCGTACACCAAGGATGGCGGTCTGGCGGTCCTGTACGGCAACATCGCCCAGAACGGTGCGATCATTAAGTCCGCTGGTATTGATGAGGAACTGTTCCACTTCAAGGGTCGCGCCTTCGTGGTCGAGTCTCAGGATGAGGCTGTGTACGAGATCCTGTCGAAAAACGTGAAGGAAGGCGACGTTGTCGTCATCCAGTACGAGGGTCCGAAGGGCGGCCCGGGTATGCAGGAGATGCTGTACCCGACCTCCTACCTGAAGGGTTTGGGTTTGGGCAAGAAGTGTGCTCTGATCACTGACGGTCGTTTCTCCGGTGGTACTTCCGGTATTTCAATCGGTCACGTCTCCCCGGAGGCTGCTGCTGGCGGCGCAATCGGCCTGGTGCAGACCGGCGACGAGATTGAGATCGACGTGAACAACCGCATCCTGCGTGTGAACGTTTCGGATGAGGAGCTTGCTGCTCGCCGCGAGGCGAAGGGCACTGCACCGTGGCGTCCGTCGAAGCCGCGTGAGCGTCAGGTTTCGGACGCCCTGAAGGTGTATGGCATGCTGGCTGCTTCGGCTGATAAGGGCGGTGTGCGCATCCTGCCCGAGGACGCATAAGCCCCTCACTTATCGTGTGAGAATTTAATATATTGCCCTGATAGGCTAGCGCCCCGTTCCGCGGTTTTTCTGCGGGCGGGGCGCTGTTCTTTATCCGCGTCTTCGTCTGCTATCGTGGGATACCCGGCGCGGGGTATTGCCTTGTCAGTTGCGGTGCAGTAGGGTGTAAGGAGGTATTTAGGTACCCGCTTTACCGACTCAGTACAACCACTCAAATACAACGCAATTCGCAACCCTCACAAGGACGTATCCATGGTTACACTGCCCGCACGCGCACAGCGTGTTTTTACTCGTCGCGCGCTGACGGCTCTTGCCTGCATCGGTGCGCTCGCTTTGAGTTCTTGCTCCGCTCAGCCGCAGGCTGATGAGTCTGAAACCACCCCGATGAAGATCGCGACTTCCTCGGCATCCGTTGATGCGAAGACCCTGTTTAAAGCGGCGGACGGCTCCTGGAAGCCGAATACTGTGCAGATTTCTGCCGGCCTGGATGCGCCTGCGACTTTTGATGCTGTAGCAACCCTGACCGATGAGCCGAGCACGGAGGCTGAGTACGAGGCGGCGTACGCTAAGGCGAGCGGCTCCGCGAACACTATTGATGCGGGCACCCGCTGTGGTGTGACGAGCCTGCTGGGTGGTTCTGCCGGTATTTACGTGTATGACGGTTCGGATTGTGCGAAGGCTCAGGAGGCGGTGCGTCTCTTCAACAGCCGCAAGAACCAGGACGGTTCGGCAAGTGTGGAGTGGTACCAGTGCGCTACGAAGGTGCAGGGTCGCGACTACATTACGGGTGCCTGCTTCATGCAGGGTGGTAGCGTTGAGAAGCCTAGCCTGGCGTTGATTCCGGCGCAGACCCGCATGCTCTCGGGTACGTTGACTTTCGCTAAGGCGTACGGCGGCGGCACTTTCGGTCAGGGCGATTCGGCGAAGACTGTTGAGGCGCTGCGTTTCACCAGTCCGGACTCTAGGGTCGCGTGCTCTCTGACCCCGTCGGGTGTGGATTGCCAGGCGCTGGTGGGTGTACCCCTGGATGGCTGGGATGCCGCCTCCGGTGCCGCGCAGCAGCGCGTGCATATGGTGCAGGGCCAGGCTCCTGCGGTGAGCCTGGTCGGTCAGACCGCCACCCCGGAGCCGGTGAATACCGAGGGTATTACTGCGCTACCTGCCGGTCAGGTGGTGACTGCGTACGGTTACACCTGCAAGTCGGTGAATACCGGTAAGGTGCATTGCGTGAGCGCGACGAATGGTTTCACTCTTGATTCGGTGGAGGTTGGCGTAGAACGCCGCTAGTGGCCGTGCTCGCTCGAAGGCTGATATATGAAGCTGCCGGGTCCCCCTCACATAGGGGGTACCGGGCAGCTTCGGTATTTAACGTTGTTTAGCGGAAGTTGACGATGCGAACGTCCAGCTCGGAGGAGAGCAGCGGCTCCCATGCGGCGACAGCCTTCTGGAAGTGCTCGGTGCCCATGTGCTTTTCGAGCAGTTCTTGGGATTCCCAACGCTCGATGAATGCGAAGTTGGTGTTGGAGATGGCACCGAAGTCGTAGCTGACGTTGCCTTCGTCCTGGCGGCTTGCGGTCACGAGCGGTTCGATGATCTTGAGGAATTCTTCGATGTGCTTGGGCTTGACGGATACTCCGGCGTAAACACCAATCATTGGGCTCTCCTTATGGGGTGGGCGGCGTGAGGCCGCGTCGTATATGACTCTTTTACCGTACACCTTCAACCCCGGTTCGGGGAGGCAATGGTCGTGGTTTTCACGTGCTGTGGCGGTGTCTGAGAGGATTTTCGGCTGGCCCATTCGCTTACCGTAAAAAAGGTATTTTATATTTGCGTGCCCCTTTCTTTTCGACCTATAAAAGAATGAGGATGATACACCGCATGAATGGAAGGAGACGCGGTATGGCACGCATGGGGGGTGACACTCATGGGATTTTCACCGGCGCATATCAAACGATGCACCCTGACTTGGGAGGCGCCCGACTATAGCGCTTCGTACCCTGCCGGGTACACGGATCATGGTGTTGCTGTGATTGCGGTAGCTCAAGAGCATCGTACGGCGCAGGGCTTCTGCTATTCAGCCTTGTCGACGGTGGTTTTTATTTCTAAACAGGACGGCACCCGTACCGTGGTGCATGAGGAGCCGATGCTTTTCACGCATGTTCATTCCCTCATGGAGCCGTGTGATGAGGTGCATCCCTGTCTGCTGGGCCGTGCGGTACTGATAGCGTGGGATGTGGTTCCGGAGCAGTACCGTCAGAACCTGGTCACGATTGCTGCTGATCGTAAGAATTTGAAGCAGCTTTTCCGTGATTGCGATCAGCTGAAGGCGATTATGGAGTACCGCGCCTTTGAGAAGGTGCTGGACCCGTACGATAACCATTCTTTGGGTGAAGTGCATGTGAAGCTTGCTGGCACGTCCGCCTATGAGCGGATGCATGCTGAGGTGTGTGCGGCACGTACCGCTGTGGATGAAATGGTGGAGGAAGCCCTGACCCCTCGACCGCTGGATCAGCTGCAGGACTATAGCGTTTTCACGGATTGTTCGTTCCGTTCGACTCACAATAAGAAGTATCAGCGTGGCGGCCGTATGGGTATCGCTGGCGTGAGTGAGGACGGCTTCTATTTTCATACCCACTATGATGGCGTGAATATTATGACCGGTGAGCTGTCGGCTATGTTAGCGGCGTATACGGTGTTCCATAGTGGGTCGCGCCGCCTGATTATTCACACGGATTCTTTGGGTGCGTTGACGTTTGTGTTGCGTTTGGCGCATAGCCGTTGGGCTTTTGAAGCCTGGGTTTCTGAGGGTATTCAGGATGAGCGTGTTGTAGCTCAGATGTGTGCTTTAACGGAAGCTATCCGCGAGAAGCGTGTGTTGGTGAAGCATGTTCCGGGCCATACGGGCCATGGTTTGCAGGAGAGTAGCGACTCTGTGTCGAAGATGCACCGCCATTTTCCGGGGCAGATTGTGGATAAGCGTCACCAGAGCGAGTTTAATCAGCGTTGCGAGTCGATTATTACTGCTTTGTCAGGTTGTGCGAAAGCTGTTCGCCTGCTTGCGCCGGAGTGGTTGCAGATTAAACCTTCTTCAATCCACACGGGAAACCGTTTATGGCGCTAAACTACTCAGGGTAGAAATGAACGCGCGATGCATTCGCCGCATACGAAGGTGTGCGATGTCGGAGGTGTCGCGTGTTTCTTTTTGCCCTTTGCCCTTTGCCTTTTCTGCATGCGCTTGTGCGCGGCTGGCGTGTAGCACTGCTCTGGCTTGTGGCCCGGCGCATCCTGCGATGGTGCATACAAAAGCTCCCCTGATCTCGGTTAATCTGAGTGTCAGGGGAGCTTTGAGGTTATTTACCAGCGTGAGTGAACATAATCTTCACAATCGCGAGAACAATAACCGCGAGGGTGAGCCACACAGCGCTTCGGAAGGTACGCCAGCAGAGTGGCTCACCGCGGTAGCGAGCAATCGTGAAGTTGAGGCTAAAAATACGCCACACCACGGTCGCAAGACAGAGGAGAATAGTGCAGTCAAAAATGATGTCGTAGGTGGCGCCGGGTGGTAGGATTGCCGCCAGAATCAGCAACAGCACGGGGTACACGGTCGTACCCAGAATGGGGCTTGCGTTGCCCAGCGCGCGCTTGACGAATTCTCGCGGCGGGGTGCCGCCGTGCAGTACCCGGTACTCCTGCATTTCTGAGATGACGTGGGCAATGTAAGTGGTTAGACCGGTACCCGTAATGTAAAGGATCGCGGTGCCGTCAAAGATAGCGTTCGCGTCGTAGATGCTCAGCAGAGCCGCCAGCACCAAGAAATTACCGTAGGTGTACGCGGAGATGTGCTGGGCTACATCGTGTGCATCGAGTTCCGCGAATTTGCGCCGTGCTTTACGAAATAGAAGGGGCAACTGATAGTCCTTTAGCGAGTGCGGAGATGAAAACTCAGACCCTGCGAATGGGTAAAAAATAGTTTAGAGGAGCGATGACCACAGTCGGCAGAGGTTCTCCGTCATCTTGATACGGCGCGGGCGCTCCGCCCACTGGGTGTACAGCAGCTCGGTGCAGACCTGCTCGTATTCGGCGCATACTTCATCCAGCATCGCGACCATGCCGCGGTCAATGACGAACGTTGACACTTCCATGTTCAGTGAGAAGGAACGCGGGTCCATATTGGACGAGCCAATGAACGTAATTTCGTCGTCGACCATCATGAACTTGGAGTGCAACACGGTCGGGCTGGGGTACTGCAGAATACGCACACCCGCCTGCAGCAGCTGCTCGTAGTAGGAACGCTGCGCCATGTTCGGCAGGAACTGGTCGCCCTTCTCGCACACAATCACGGTGGTTTCAATACCGGAGTAGGCGGCGTTCGTGAGTGCCTGCAGTAGGGTCTCTTCGGGCACGAAGTAGGGCGAGCAGATGGTAATACGCCGCTCGGCGTTGTAGATCAGGTAGTTAATGAGGCGCAGGTTGTTTTCGGTTTCAAAACCGGGGCCGGAGGGCACAACCTGGGCGCGCATCCCATCCTTGTAGTAGGGGATATTGGTGTTAATTTCTGCCAGGATCAGCTGGTTCGTTTCGGAGTACCAGTCGGAGACGAAAACGGCGTTGAGCTCTTCAACGATGGGGCCGGTGCAGGAGAAGGTCAGGTCCTTCCACTCCAAGCCCTTCTTAATGTTTTCGGGCATGTCGTAGGAGCGGTGAATAGCGTTCTGCGAACCGGAGAACGCGACGCGTCCGTCCACGACGAGGACCTTGCGGTGGTTACGCAGGTCGGGTCGCTGCCACTTGAGTTTCCACGGTTTGAGCGGCAGCATGAGGCGCCACTGCATACCCGAGTCGTTGAGCATTTTCACGAGTTTCTTATAGGACGGGTATTTGCGGGAGCCGATGTGGTCGAGGAGTACGCGCACCTGTACACCGCGTTCGTGGGCTGCGAAGAGGGCGTCCCAGAGGACTGCGCTCGCCTCGTCGTAGGCGGTGATGTAGAACTCGAAGTGCACGTATTTGGTGGCGCGGTCGACTTCTTCCGCCATGGCGACCATTGCCTCGTGGTTGTCGGTGTGGAGGGTGAATTGGTTGCCGCCGACCAGGGGGAGTGAGCCCAGGGTGTAGTTGAGCTGGCTGGCTGCCTTTGCGGGGTCGGAGAGGTCGTCGGTGCGGGTGAGGAAGGGCTTGTTCTCGCTGACTTCGCGGATCAAGTCGTTCATGGCGTGTTGGCGTGCGCGGCGGTAGGCGGGCAGGCGCGAGGAGCCGAAGACGAGGAATGCGATGAACCCTACGAAGGGGATGAAGAAGATGGCCATGAGCCAGCCCAGGGCAACCACGGGTTTGCGGTTGTAGGGGAGCCAACAGAGGGCTGCGAGTCGGATGAGGATATCGGCGATGCCGAGTGCGAGGCGTAGCCAGTCTGGCAGGAAATCGAGATAGGCGGGGGCAAACAAGTTCATCCCTCTATTATGCCGATGTTTTGTGTGGGGCTGGAGCTTAGCTGGCTATGCTGTGGGCCTTAACGCCAAAAATGCACTTGAGCATTGTGTGCAGTGATGAAATAATTGCAGTTATGCAGAAAAAGGAACAGAGCCTTCGCGAACGCCGCCGCGAACAAACCTGGACGGCAATCCACGAAGCAGCCCTCAAACGCGTCCGCGAACACGGGATGCGCGGAACCACCGTTGAAGAAATCGCCCAGGAGGCGGGCGTCTCCCCGCGTACCTTCTTCAACTACTTCCCCTCTAAAGAGGATGCCGTCCTGGGTCTGCGCGAACCGGTGGTCAGCGAGGAAATCCTCGAAACAGACCGTGCCCACGAGGATGACAACACGATCATTCGTGTAACCCACCTTCTCTGGGAGGTCATTTTCCAGAGCTTCCACTACGCCAAGGGCAAGGACCCTCGAGCTCCCTATCAGGAGTTCCCCGAGTCCGCGAAACGAATGAAGATGCACTACATGAAGTGCGAACAGGTGCTCACCGAGTACCTGAACACCATCGACTGGGTGGCTTTTGATGCTGCTGGTCGCCGCGGCCCCTTCCCGCGCCGAAACCCGGCTGACCCGCTGACCGATCACTTCCGCGAGCGATCGCGCGCAAAGGTCCAGCTTGCCTCCGCGGTGCTTCGTCAGCTGGAGTTTGCCCGCGACCTGGAAGACAAAGAGGATATCGCCCGCCATATCCGCCAGACGGTGAAGACCTTCCAGTTCCTGCTTTTTGAGCAGAACCGACCGGCAATCTAGCGGCGGTTCACTGCTACAAATGACAAAAGCCCGCCGGAAACCGAATCGGAGGCCCCGAATCGAGGTAACCGAATCCAGAGCCCGGCGGATACTCACAACAGACATATATAGAACGTAACTAAGGATTAAACGATGAGTACAGAGGAAAAGAATCTACCTCAGCCGCCAGCCGGTGAGGCTAAGCAGGAAAGTAAAAACCGCATCCGCGCCATGTTCCTGGGCCTGGTCATTGTGATGCTCATGTCCTCGCTGAACCAGACGATTCTGGCGCCGTCGCTGCCCACGATCGTTGGTGAGCTTCACGGCGTGGAGCACATGAGCTGGGTGATTACCATTTTCATCCTGCTTTCGACGATTACGATGCCGGTCTACGGCAAGCTTTCTGACCAGTTCGGACGCAAGCCCTTCCTGATTTTTGCGATTGTTGCTTTCATGGCGGGTTCGATTGTTGGTGCGCTCGCTCAGGACATGAACTGGCTGATTTTTGCTCGTGCCCTGCAGGGTCTGGGCGGTGGCGGTCTGATGATTCTTTCTCAGGCTGTGATTGCTGACGTGATCCCTCCCCGCGACCGCGGCCGCTACATGGGTATTATCGGTGGCGTTTTTGCTTTCTCGTCGGTGGCTGGTCCGCTGATTGGTGGCTGGATTACTGAGGGTCCGGGTTGGCGTTGGGCGTTCTGGCTTAATCTGCCGTTGGCTATTCTGTCGATTCTTGCGGTGATTTTCTTGCTACCGCACCGCCCGTTCCGTGACCGTGAGAAGCACAGTATCGACTACCTTGGTTCGCTGATTCTGATGGCGGGTACGAGTGCGCTGGTGCTTGCCACGATTTGGGGTGGCAACCAGTACGAGTGGACCTCGCCCGAGATTATTGGTCTGCTGGTCTTCTCTGTGGTTGCTGCGCTGGTGTTTATCCCGGTGGAGAACCGTGCGGCTGAGCCGGTCATGCCCATGTACCTGTTCAAGAATCGTAACTTCCTGCTGACTCTGGGCGCTTCACTGGCGCTGGGCGTGGCAATGTTCGGTGCGGTGGAGTACATCCCGACTTATCTGCAGATGGCGCTGGGTGTGAGCGCTACGGTGGCCGGTCTGCTGATGATCCCGATGATGGGTGTCATGCTGGTGGTGTCGATTGTGACGGGCCGCGTGGTGTCGAAGACCGGTCGCTATAAGAGTTACGTGACGACCGGTACCGCGGTTGTGGCGTTGGGCCTGTTCCTGCTGTCGACTGTGACTGTTGAGACTCCGACCTGGCTGTTCTGTATATACCTTGCGGTGATGGGTGCCGGTCTGGGTATGTCTATGCAGTTCTTGACTCTGATTGTTCAGAATGCGTTCCCGGTGAGTGTGGTTGGTACCGCGACGGCGTCGAATAACTTCTTCCGTCAGGTGGGTGCTACTGTGGGTGCCTCGCTGGTGGGTGGTCTGTTTACCTCGCGTCTGACCTCGCTGATTTCTGAGCGTATGCCGCAGCAGGCGCTGCAGTCTTCGGGTAGCCATGCGTCTTCGTCTCTGACTCCTGAGCTGGTGGCGTCTTTGCCGGAGCCGGTGCACGGCATCATTGTGAATGCGTATAACGATGCGCTGATTCCGCTGTTCCTGTACCTGGTGCCGCTGGGCCTGGTGTCTACGCTGCTTCTGTTCTTCATTCGTGAGGATGCGCTGGCGACGACCCTGGAGACTGAGCCGGCTGTTGATATTGCCCGTGCGGCGACCGGTGCGATTCCGGTGATTACTCCGGAGATGGCGGCTAAGGATGCTGAGGCTCTGAAGAGCATGCACGCCTCTGCTCGTGCTCGTATTGATGAGTCGTTGAGTTCGGAGGCTTTGCCTGATTCGGAGCCTAACGCTAAGAGCTAGGGTCTTAGCACTAGACGCGGAGGCGTTGCCTTCCTATATAAGCGGCGCCCCGGTGCGAGTCGTGTGCTCGTGCCGGGGCGCTGTTTTTGGCTGAGTTGCCTTAAATAGCGCGCTTAAGAGGTGTGCCTTAGTGCTTGCTTTAGGGGTTTGAAGTGTTGGTTTAGTCCCCTAAATGGTGGGTTTACGTGGTGTTTTACCCTGTTAAAGCGCTTATCGAAAAGGTTATTACGTCCCTATCTGGGATTAATTGTTTCGGATGTAAAATTTTCGTAAAAATTGTTAATCCGCCCCTTTTCCCCGGTATTCCGGGGCATTTTTTTACCCAGCTCCCTTTTAGCTTGCATACAGGCTGTTCTAAGGGGTGAAAGTGCCCAATGTGGGTTTGGTGGAAGTGTTACAGGCTATATAAGATAAAGTAACTATGCTCCTAGTGACAGTCATCACGAAGCAGTGCGCTAGGACAGCATGACACACATGCCTTAACACCGACATCTACACAAGGAGGGGAACCGTCCCATGTTTAGGTACATCCTCCAGCGATCGCTGACGTACCTCGTTATGGTCTTTATTACGACCACGATGGGTTACTTTGCTGCGGTTACTGCCCTGAAGCCTGCCCTCTTGGAGCAGGAAAAGGTTCCGAAGCCTAGCCCCGAGCAGGTGAACCGTAACTTCGCGTCCCTGGGTCTCGATCCCGAAATGAACCCCTGGGACCGCTACGTTCAGTGGCTGACCAATGTGGTCACCAAGTTCGATTGGGGCCGTAGCCCCAACGGCGCGTACATTAACCAGGAATTTGGCCAGCGCGTGTGGGTTTCTACCCGCCTGCTGCTGGTGGCTACCATTCTCTCGATTGTGATTGGTATTGCCCTGGGTGTGTACTCGGCAGCTCGCCAGTACAAGTTCTCTGACCGTGTTATCACCGGTTACTCCTACCTGGTCTACATCATCCCCGCTCCCGTTGCTTACTTCGTGGTGCAGCAGGGCGCTACCACTATCAACAACATCGCCGTTGCTAATGGTGGAGAGAAGATTTTCTATGTGACCGGTATTTCGACTCCGGGTCTGACCGGATTCTGGGAAATCACCATGGATATGGCGGCGCACTACGTCGTGCCGACCTTCTGTATGACCATCTTCGGTTGGGCTGGTTACCAGATTGCACAGCGTCAGTACCTGCTCGATAACGTGAACGCTGACTTCGTGCGTACCGCTCGTGCTAAGGGCTTGACCCGTAACCAGGCGATTACTCGCCACGCACTGCGCGTCTCCTTCATCCCCGTGGCACAGTCCATCGCGTACCAGATTCCGATGATTTTTGCGGGTGCATTCTTCGCCGAGACCGTCTTTGCATGGCCCGGTATCGGTAAGTGGTCGATTGACTCCATTTCCGCGCAGGACGTGAACGCTGCGACCGTGACCCTCGCGTACGGTTCTGCACTGTTCGCCGTCGGTGCGATTATCGCTGATATCGCTACCACCATCGTCGACCCCCGAGTGAGGATCTCATGAGTCAGGTAACTGCAACTTCCTCCGTACCGGTGGTACAGGAGAACGGTGACTTCAAGGTCATCAACAAGAGCGTTATTATTCTGCGCCGCTTCCTGCGTAACAAGGCTGCAGTCTTCGGTCTGTGCGTGTTCATCGGCATGGGTCTGTTCGGTCTGTTCGGTAAGTACCTGACCAAGTACAAGCCCAACGACATTGACTACATGGCGCTGGGTGAAGGCCCCTCGGCCGAGCACTGGTTCGGTACCACCATCGCGGGTAATGACGTGTTCGCCATGATGTCTGAGGCCGTCTGGACCTCTCTCCAGATTGGTGTGGTCGTCGGTTTGGCCACTGTGTTCATCTCCGCAGTTTACGGTTGTGTGATGGCGTACTTCGGTGGCTGGATTGACAAGATTATGCTGTTCATCCTCGAGACCCTGATCATGGTTCCCTCGCTGCTGATTCTGGCAATTCTGATTAACGGTCAGGTTGGTAAGCAGATTCAGAAGAGCGTCCCCACCTGGGTTCTGCTCTCTGCAGTGCTGATTGCCTTCGGCTGGATGGGTAGCGCCCGTGTTATTCGTGCAATGGCGCAGTCCCTCATCAACCGCGACTTCGTGAAGGCTGCACGCTACATGGGTGTGCACCCCTTCAAGATTGTGATGCGCCACCTGGTTCCGAACATTGGCTCCCTGCTGGTTCTGAACTTCACCAGCGGCATCATGGGCGCTGTGCTCTCTGAGGTTGCCTACTCCTTCATCGGCATCGGTATTAAGTACCCCAACTACTCGCTGGGTTCGCTGATTTCGGATGCTTCGCAGCAGATTAACACCCTGCCGCACATGTTCTGGTTCCCGGTTCTGTTCTTCTTCCTGCTGGTTGGTCCGCTGGCCCTCATGAACGACGGTCTGCGTGACGCATTCGACCCGACCTCCATGTCTGTCGGTAAGATCAAGAAGTCCAAGAAGAACGAGAAGGCAGAGGCACCTGCTGCCGCTGCAAAGGAGGCGAAGAACTAATGAGTACCTCTCCCGTTCTGAGCGTTAAGGACCTTAACGTCCGCTTCAACACTGAGAATGGCATCGTGCATGCTGTTCGCGGTGTGAACTTTGACCTGTACCCCGGTAAGACCCTGGGTATTGTGGGTGAGTCCGGTTCCGGTAAGTCCGTTGCCTCCATGGCGATTATGGGCCTGCACCCGACTACCGCTGACATCACCGGCTCGATTATGTACAACGGCACCGAGCTGCTGGGTCTGAGCGATAAGGAAATGTGCGCATACCGCGGCAAGGAGATCTCCATGGTCTTCCAGGATCCGCTGTCCTCGCTGACCCCCGTGTACACCATTGGTGATCAGATCGCTGAGGTGCTCAAGGTTCACAACAAGGGCATGAGCAAGCAGGCTATCAAGGACCGTTCCATTGAACTGATGCGTATGGTGGGTATTCCCTCGCCGGCTGACCGCCTGCGTTCCTTCCCGCACGAGTTCTCCGGTGGTATGCGTCAGCGCATCATGATCGCTATGGCGATTGCGAATGACCCCCGCGTGCTCATCGCCGATGAGCCCACCACCGCACTGGATGTGACCATTCAGGCGCAGGTGTTGGAGGTTATGCAGAAGGCTCAGGAAGAGACCGGCGCAGCGACCATCATGATTACCCACGACCTCGGTGTTGTGGCTGGTATGGCTGACGACATTCTGGTGATGTACGCCGGTAAGCCGGTGGAGATTGCGAAGGCAGAAGACCTGTACAAGCATCCCTCCCACCCGTACACCATCGGTCTGCTGGGTGCGGTCCCGCGTGTGGACCGTTCCGAGAAGGTCTCCCTGGTTCCGATTGAGGGTACCCCTCCGAACCTGATTAACCCGGTGACCGCGTGCTCCTTCCGCCCGCGTTGCCCCATCGCTAAGAGCGGTGGCCAGTGCTGCCAGGACTCCAACGGCGAGCCCGATCTGCAGCTGCTGGAAGGCGTTGGCGAGGGCCACTACTCCTCCTGCACCATCTCTCAGGAGCTGGTCGGTAAGACCGCAGACGAGCTGTACCCGGTTCCGGAACCCCCGGTATCGAAGTACGACGGTATTCCGCGTGAGGAGCGTGCCCCCGTCCTGGAGGTCCGCAACGTCAAGAAGCACTTCCCGCTCATGAAGGGTGCGCTGATTAAGCGCCGCGTGGGCACTGTGAAGGCTGTGAACGGCCTGTCCTTCGATATTCGTGAGGGCGAGTGCTTCTCCATCGTGGGTGAGTCCGGTTGTGGTAAGACCACCACCCTGCTGGAAATCATGGAGTTCAACAAGAACACCGACGGTGAGATTCTGATTAACGGAACCTCCACCAAGGACGGCAAGTCCGCAGGTGAGATTCTTGAGCTGCGTAAGAACCAGCAGATGGTGTTCCAGGACCCCACCGGTGCTCTGGATCCGCGCTTCACCGTTTACGAGGTGCTTGCTGAGCCGCTGGAAAACCAGGGCATGAACAAGGCAGACATCAAGAAGCGCGTCATCGAGCTGATGCACATTGTGGGTCTGCAGCCTGACCACGTGAACCGCTTCCCGAACCAGTTCTCTGGTGGTCAGCGTCAGCGTATCGGTATTGCTCGTGCGCTTGCTGTGAACCCCAAGCTCGTGGTTCTGGATGAGCCGGTGTCCGCACTGGACGTGTCCGTCCAGGCTGGTGTGATTAACCTGCTGGAGGAGCTGCGTGCAAACCTGGGCCTGAGCTACCTGATGGTTGCTCACGACCTCGCGGTGATTCGCCACGCATCCGACCGCGTTGCAGTGATGTACCTGGGTCGTATTGTTGAGATTGGTGACGTCGACCAGGTGTTCGACAACCCGATCCACCCGTACACCCGTGCACTGCTCTCGGCAATTCCGGTTCCGGATCCCGAGGTTGAGGCAAAGCGCCACCGCATTATGCTTGAGGGCGACCTGCCCACTCCGGTGAACGCGCCTAAGGGTTGTGGCTTCTCGAGCCGTTGCCCGGTCTTCAAGCTGCTGCCTGAGGACAAGAAGCGTCGTTGCCTGGAGGAGATGCCGGAGCTGACCCACGTTGAGGGTGAGGATCACGGTTATGCTTGCTACTTCCCGGAGGCTGAGGCCGCTACGGTGTAGCTCTAGAGTCGGCTGAATAAGTCGCATGTGTGCCGAGGGGCGAATATTCATTGAATATTCGCCCCTCGGGTTTTTTAATGCCCGGTACTGGTGAGGCGCGTGCAGCTTGAGATTGTCACCTGGTGAGACGGCGGGAGCCTCAGAATGTGGCGCTTGGCACTGAAACCAGCAAGAAAACAGGAAAAACTGCACTGACTAGGCGTAACCTTTCTCACCATTCAAGATATGAATATTTATAGGCGAGCTTCTATACCGCAGGTAAGCCATAATTAAGCCTGTGGGTGCGCCGCTAGGGGCGTACCTCAAGGAACACATTCATAGACCGGCACTAATTCACCGCTCACCGCAGCCTATTGCGGCGCATGAGCAGGGAACCCTTGACGCTTTCCTGCAGGATTATTGAGGGTCAAACGTATAAGAGGACACTCTCATGGAGAAGAATTTCATCCTGAACCGTCGTACCGTTCTCGGTGGCGCTGCAGCACTGGGTACCGTGGGCGTACTGGCTGCGTGCGGCTCGTCCAAGAACTCCAAGGCAACCACCAAGGGTGCAACCGTGGGCACCGATACTAAGGAGCTTTATGACCTTGCTGAGGCCGCTGTTTCTGAGCTGAAGGATGGCGGCACTCTGCGCCTGGCTATTCCGGGTATTGGTCCGGACTTCAACCTTTTCAGCGCGGATGGCAACTCCCTGTACACCCAGACCGCTATGAGCCCCGTGGCTTACGCAGGCCTGTGGCAGGGTGACCCCATGGGTAAGCGCACTTTGGCTCCCGAGTTTGCGAAGAGCTTCGATGTCGCCGAAGAAAACGGTCTGCCCGTCGTCTCCATTGAGCTGAACCCCCAGGCTAAGTTCAACGATGGTACCCCCATCGACTACAAGGCTCTGCAGGCTACCTGGAACATCCTCAAGAGCACCGATGGTGACTACAAGGTCGGAAGCAGCGGCATCTACAGCAGCATTGCTTCCGTGGAGCGCGACGGTGATGACTTCAAGGTGAAGGTAACTTTCTCCGCACCTTACTACCCGCTGAATACCCTCTTCGCTGGCATTGTGCACCCGGCTCTGCTAGATAAGAACCTCTTCAACGAAGGCTTCGTTGACAAGCCGCACCCCGAGTACTGGGTTGGCCCCTTCACCATTGCTGAAGGTGGTTGGAACTCGACCGAGAAGACCCTGACTCTGACCCGCAACGAGAAGTGGTGGGGCGAGAAGCCCGTTCTGGAGCGCATTGTCTTCCGTCAGATGGATCCCACTGCTGAGCGTGCAGCGTTCAAGAACGATGAGCTTGACGCGATTGGTGCTATCACCGCTTCCGCATACAAGGAGCTCAAGGACGTTGCTAACATCGAGATTCGCCGAGGCGCTCGCCTGTTCTCCGGTGGCGTGACCATGAATCCCGCCCGCATGCAGGATGTTGCTCTGCGTCGCGCTGTGGTTACTGGTCTGAACCGTGAGGCTCTCGCCAAGGTTCGTTTCCAGGGTATGGATTACGAAGAGAAGCTTCCCAACTCGATGATTCACATGCCCTTCAGCGAGTACTACCAGGACACCTACCCGACCCCGAACAACGATGCCGCCGCAGCATCCAAGATTCTGGAAGATGCAGGCTACACCAAGAACGGTGAGTTCTACGAGAAGGACGGCAAGCAGGCTGCCTTCAAGTTCTCCATCTTCGGTGAGGATCCCACCTCCAAGGCTGTCGGTCAGACCCTGGTTCAGCAGCTGAAGTCCGTAGGCATTAATGCTGAGCTCGACTCCCGTGCTGTTAGCGAGTTCAACAAGACCATGGCCTCTAAGGATTACGACGCAACCTCCTCCGGTTTTGCTCCAACCTCCCCGGATGCTACCGAGGCTACCGAGCAGTTCTACATGCGTCGTAAGCCCGAGGAAGCCGGTTCCGATGAGATCAATGAGATGATTGCAAAGATGAAGCTCATTGCTGACGACAAGGAACGCAACCAGGCTTGCAACGAGATCGAGAAGAAGCACCTGGCTGAGTTCGCAGTGCTGATTCCGCTCATCAACGGCCCCGAGTACAAGTTCGTGAAGAAGGGTCTGCGCAACTACGGCGTGTCCCTCTTCCAGGGCACCGGCATTCACTGGGAGAAGGTTGGTTGGGCTAAGTAAGTCCTCATCCCTTCACCTGCTAGGTGAATAGCCTAGAGCTATTGAAAGTGTCCACCCGGATCATCCGGGTGGACACTTTTTGCATATCTGGAGGAAGCGCTTTGGGTGTTTTTGTGTACCGATGCGGGGGGGGGGGGCGGTATAGCTATCCGGTGTAAAACCGAAAAATTCGTGTAAAAACAGGGTATTCATAGTATGAATATTCAAAAAACACGATAAATATTAAGAAATATTGTGAAAAATGCTTGGCTTCCACTCTCGAGGTGCGCTACAGTGAAGTCATACAAAGTTATGCAGTGCTCTGCATAAATAATCATTACTTCGGGAATACAGGATACACTCGCCCGCACAAGACAGAAGGAAACCACTCCCATGACCGCCAACACCGCATACACCGCGAGTAGCCACGAAGCGACCAAGAACAGCTTCAGCCGCCGCGCCCTCATTGGCGGCACCGCGGCTCTGGGAGCTGTAGGTCTGCTCAGCGCCTGCGGCAACGGCAGCGCAAGCTCCGAAAAGACCAAGGCAGCCGGCGCCGGTGCCAATATCGAAGACCTCTACAACATCAACGCTCAGGATGTGAACAGCCTGAAGAAGGGCGGCATCCTGCGCCTGCCCGCCGGATCCATCGGTCCGAACTTCAACTTCTACACCCAGAGCGGTAACACCAGCGATAACGTCAACGTTATGAGCACCATCAGTCAGGCTGGCATGTGGAACCTCGACTTTAATGGCACCTACAAGCTGAACACCGACTTCGCTGTCTCCTTCGAGCACAGCAAGAAGGGCGACAAGGTTCAGGTTGCCGTCAAGCTCAACCCCAAGGCTGTCTTCAACGATGGCACCCCCATCACCTACAAGGCGCTCCAGTCCACCTGGAACATCTTCAAGAGTCTGGATAACGGCTACAACATTGTCTCCAGCGGCATCTACGAATTCGTTGAATCCGTAGAAAAGGGCGAAGACGACTACAGTGCAACCGTCACCTTCTCCAAGCCCTTCTACCCGCTGCAGAGCCTCTTCTCTGAGATTCTGCACCCCGCACTGGAAGACGTCGAGCTCTTCAACAACGGCTTCGTGGATGCGCCCCACCCCGAGTACTGGGCTGGCCCCTTCACCCTGGCGGATAAGGGCTGGGACTCCACCGCAAAGACCTTCAGCATTGTACCCAACGACAAGTGGTGGGGCACCAAGCCCCTGCTGGACAAGATTGTCTTTACCCAGATGGAGTCCAGCGCTGCACGTGCCGCGTTCAAGAACGATGAAATTGACGCTATCGGTGCAAGCACCTCCTCCACCTATGCTGAGGTGAAAAACATTGCGGGTACCGAACTGCGTAAGGGCACCCGCCTCTACGCCGGTGGTCTGGATATCAATCCCCGCCGCGTCAAGGATGCTGCCTTGCGTAAGGCGATCTTCGTCGGTACCAACCGTGAAGCACTCGCAAAGATTCAGTTCCAGGGTCTGCCCTACGAGGAGACTGTTGCCGGTTCGATGATTCACATGCCCTTCTCGTCCTACTATCAGGATTCCTACCCTACCCCGAATAACAGCGTTTCGGAGGCACAGAAGATCCTGGAGGCCGCCGGCTACACCAAGAACGGCGACTACTACGAGAAGGACGGCACGAAGGCCGGCTGCGCCGTGGTGGTCTTCGGTGATGACCCGACCACCAAGGGTGAGGCTCAGACCTTCACTCAGCAGATGAAGGATGTCGGCATCAAGATCCGGATTGATCAGCACGCTGATAGTGAGTTCGCCACCATTCTGGGCAACTGGGACTACGATATTTCCTTCAGTGGCTACTCGGTCTCTGCTGACGCGACCGAGGGTACCAAGCAGTTCTACTACTCCGAGAACAACGAAGGTATCGGCAGCAAGGAAATCGATGCCCTTATCGACGCCATGACACTCATGGAAGACGATAAAGAACGTAACCTCGCCTGCAACGAGATTGAGAAGAAGCACATGGCTGAGTTCGCCTTCCTGAGCACCATCACCAATGGTCCGGACTTTGTAATGGTCAAGAAGAACCTGGCTAACTACGGTCCGCGCCTGTATAAGTCGATGGACTGGGCTGCTGTGGGCTGGATGAACTCCTAGGGGTTCCTACCCTATGAGCGGGTCGAATGCGTATATGCGCGTTCGGCCCGCTTTGCTGTGCCCGCTGACTATTTCTGGAGGTGGGGGAGGGAGTGTCACTCGAAGGGTGGTGGGGTTGTGTCGACATGGATTTAGGTTCGGTGTCTTAGGGTCGGGCGTAATAATTAAGAAATATTTATCGTGGTGCACACTTGTAGTGATGTGTGTGGTGTACACTACTAAAAATATTAAATATGGCTTAAAACATAGATTTAGGTCACATTATTTTCCATGGCATGACCTGCCCGCCCATCACCGCAGATGGCAGGCGCTCCTGTAAGCGGAAACCCCGCCGCCAGAGCATACGAGCCACCCACTTTACACTGCAAACACTGCATTAGCGCAGTCTACACCCACAAGGAGCCCATCATGAGCCCCCACCCCATCCCCTCCCTCTCCGGATTCAATCCGATCATGAGCCGCCGCGTACTGTTTGGCAGCGCAACCGCCGTCGCTGCTGCCGGCGTACTGAGCGCTTGTGGCTCCTCATCCTCCAAGACCGAGCACAAGGCAAGCGAAACCCCGCTCTACGAAATTAACGAGCAGGACCCCTCGAAGCTCAAGCAGGGCGGTACCCTGAACCTGAGCACCTACTCCCTGGGTCCGGATTTCAACCGCTTCTCCCAGAACGGCTCGAGCACCTCCGTCTCCGAAACCATGGGTGATATCGCCAGCGCCGGCATCTGGTGCAGCACCTACAAGGGTGAAGATGAGATCGACCCCAACTACTGCCTCGGCTTCGAAGCTAAGGAAGTAGATGGCAAGATTACCGCAGAGGTTCGCCTGAACCCCAAGGCAGTCTTCAATGATGGCACCCCCATCGACATTGAGGCTCTCAAGGCAACTTGGCAGATTCAGCGTGACCCCGAGGGTGAATATAAGATTGCTGCAGCAGGTATCTACGAGTTCATCGAAAGTGTTGAAGCTATCGACGGCGACCGCTACCACGCACGCGTTGTCTTCAAGACTGCACACAACCCCCTCAAGGGTCTGCTCTTCGGCAGAATCCTGCACCCGGCAATGCTTGACGTAAACCTCTTCAATGAAGGCTTCGTGGACAATCCCCACCCCGAGCTCGGTTGCGGCCCCTTCACTCTGGCACCCAACGGCTGGAACTCCTCCGAGAAGACCTTTACCGCTGTGCCCAACGACAAGTGGTGGGGTGAGAAGCCTAAGCTGGACCGGATTGTTGTGCGTGAAATGGCAGACGCTGCAGCTCGCGCCGCTTACAAGAATGGCGAACTGGACGTCGTGGAAGCACGTACCCTCAGCGCCTACAATGAGATGAAGGACGTTGCGAACTCCGAGATCCGCCGCGGTCACCGACTCTTCGCTGGCGGCATGAACCTGAATGCACAGCACATCACTGATGTTGCCGTGCGTAAGGCAATTTTCCTGGGTATCGACCGTGGTGCCCTGGCAAAGATTCGCTTCCAGGGTCTGCCCTACGAAGAAGAAGTTCCCGGCTCGATGCTTCTGATGGGTTCCTCCCAGTACTACCGTGACAACTACCCGGCACGTAACCCGGAGGAAGCACGCAAGGTCCTGGAGAACGCAGGCTACACCAAGTCTGGCGACTTCTACGCGAAGGACGGCAAGACCATCACCCTGAAGCTGACCACCTTCGGTGATGACGCCACCACCAAGGGCCAGGCACAGACCTTCATTCAGAGCATGAAGGAAATCGGCATTAACTTCGAACTCGATTCGCGTGCACAGTCCGAATTTTCGAAGGTTGTTGGTAACCGCGAGTACGACGTAAGCATTTCGGGCTTCGGTGTGGGCTCCGATCCGACCAGTGCTGCCGAGTACTTCTACCACTCCAAGAACTGGAACGGCGTCGGCACCCCCGAAATCGACGCTATGGTCGACGAGATGGTCACCATTCTCGACGACGCTAAGCGCGCCGAGAAGTGCAACGAAATTGAGAAGAAGCACATGAGCGAGGTTTGCCTCTTCGTCCCGTTCCTCAATGGTCCAGACTTTAAGGCATGCCGCCCGAAGCTCGCTAACTACGGTGCGTTCCTCTTCAAGAGCAACGACTGGTCTACGGTCGGCTGGATGGCGTAAGCCGCAGTTTTAAGCTCCCCGCCCCTATACGTTTTCGCAGTGTCGTATAGGGGTGAGGAGCTTTTTCTTGTGGAGAGTTCAGTGCGCTTTAGCTGCCCCGTCGCTGTGCTTATAACTTGTAACGACTCTCAAAGCACCGGATGTGACGCGCTCGCGCGCCAATGCGACATAATATTTCATTTTTTAGTTTTTGCACGCGGCTTCCGCGTGATGATGCGGGTTCAGATGCTGAATCTATGACTTTTAGACAGTGTATAGTTCTTCCAGAGCCTGGACTGTGGTCTGCGTCGCTTCTTTTGGGGGTATACTGTGTTTCAACCACAAACAATGTGGGGGCTCTCACAAAGGTGATAGGCGGGAGCTTTGGCGCTCCCGCAAAAACGGCGCACAACACGGTGCGCTTATCGAATAGCACCTGAGCCCTCCGGCACGAGGAGAACACATGACTCATCTACATATTAACCGCCGTACCCTGCTGACCGGCACCGTTGCCCTGGGTACCGTCGGCCTGCTCGCTGCATGCGGTGGCGGCTCTGACAAGAAGATCAGCGGTAAGGCTGCATCAAGCACCGAGGAAATCGTCAAGAACCTCGAAATCAACAAGCAGGACCGCTCCTCCCTCAAGCAGGGTGGCGAGTTCCGCGCTAGCGTCTCCGCAATCGGCCCGAACTTCAACATTCTGACTCAGAGCGGCTACACCACCGAGAACCTCACCGCATTCGGTGGCGCCTGCAACATCCCCTCCGCTATCGGCTTCACCTCCCTGAGTCCTGCCGGCGAATACAGCCTCAACGACGACTATGTCAGCGACTACAAGGCAGAGACCGTTGGTGGCGTGCAGACCATCACTTTCAAGCTCAACTCTAAGGCTGTCTTCAACGACGGCACCCCCGTTGACATTGAGGCAATCCGCGCCGCGTGGACCGTCTACCGCAACCCCGATGATGGCTACAACGTCATCGCCGCTCCTTTCTGGCAGCAGGTGGCGTCCATCGACCCTGTGGATGGCGACAAGACCCGCGTCAAGATTGTTATGTCCAAGCCCCTGTACCCCGCTGAGACCCTCGGCCTGCTCGGTCTGCACCCTGCACTGACCGACAAGGAGCTCTTCAACAACGGCTTCGTGAACAAGCCTATGGATCAGTATTGGTCCGGCCCTTTCAAGATTGGCGAGTGGAACTCTTCGGCTAAGACCCTCACCCTCGTGCCCAACGACAAGTGGTGGGGTGAGAAGCCGCTGCTGGACCGCATTATCTGGCGTGAAATGGGCGACGAAGCAGCGCGCGCAGCGTTCAAGAATGGCGAGCTGGACAGCATCGGCTTTGCTGGCCTGGCAACCTACAACGCTGTCAAGGGTCAGCCCGGTGTCCAGATCCGCTCCGGTCAGAGCGTCGGCGTGATCAACCTGCAGTTCAACCCGACTCGCGTGACCGACACCGCCCTGCGCCGTGCAGTCTTCGCCGCGGTTGACCGCTCCCAGCTGGCTAAGGTCAAGTTCGGCCAGATCAACTGGGAAGAGCCCCTGACCGGCTCCCTGATTGCTATGCCCTTCCAGAAGGGCTACCAGGACAACATGCCGTCCAACCCCGGCGCCGAGGCTGCGGCAAAGATCCTAGAGGCAGCAGGCTACTCCAAGTCCGGTGACTACTACGCCAAGGACGGCAAGACTGCAGGCTTCTCCATCACCTACTTCGGTTCGGATGCAACCTCCCTGGCTCAGTTCCAGAACCTCGAGCAGCAGCTCAAGGCGGCAGGCATTAAGCTCGAGCAGGACAACCAGCCGCAGTCCCAGTTCAACTCCGTGATGGGCTCTAAGCAGTACGACTGCGCCTTCTCCGGTTGGGGTATTGGTGCTGACCCCGCAGACAGCGTTCAGTACTTCTACACCAGTGAAATCAACGAGGGCGTGGGCGATCCTGAGCTGGATAAGTACATTGCCTCCATTTACGAGAAGGAATCCCACGAGGAGCAGTTGAAGATGGCTGCTGAGGCTGAGAAGCAGCACATGGAGAAGGTTGCTATTTACTTCCCCTACGCTAACGGCCCCAGCTACGTAGCTGTGAAGGAGAAGCTGGCTAACTACGGTCCCTCCCTCTTCGCAACCAGCTACACCGACCCCAAGCGCTGGACTAATGTGGGCTGGCAGAACTAAAGCCACAGGTTAATTTTCTGGATTCTTATTCGGTAGTCTCTGAATTTTTGGAGGCGCCGGTATAAGGCTCCGGAAGGGTAAAGTCCCGCGGTATTCCGCCTCAGAGGTGGGGTACTGCGGGGCTTTTCTGTGTTTTTGAAGGGTGGTTTTGTGGTGGGGTGGTTTCGGGGATTGACTGAAATATTTCCCTGGAATGGTGAACTGGGTCATATTGTGTGGGAAATGTGTGTATACTGTTGCCAATGCAAAATGTGTGTGCTGTCACAAAGGTGTGCGGGTTGTGTTCCCCCGCGTACAGCAAAGCAGCATCCCACCTAACTGAGGAAAACTAATGACCACTTTCACTCTCAACCGTCGTACCCTGCTCACCGGCACCGTTGCCCTGGGTACCGTCGGCCTGCTCGCAGCCTGCGGCGGCAACTCCGCCAAGAACGAAAGCAACGCTCTCTCCGCTGGCGACGACCTTTCCAAGGCAGTCTCCTACAACGAGAAGGACCGCTCCGCCCTCAAGGATGGCGGCGAGCTGCGACTGAGCGCAGACGGCATTGGCCCGAACTTTAACATCCTCAACACCAACGGCTACACCGCAGGTAACCTAAATATTCAGGCGGCAATTAACTCCTCATTCACTGGCGGCTACTACTCCGACTTCCGCGGTGAAGGCCACATGAACGAGGACTACGTCACCGAATACAAGGCTCAGACCGTTGACGGCGTGCAGACCGTCACCTTCAAGATCAACCCCAAGGCAGTCTTCAACGACGGCACCCCCATCGACATTGCTGCTGTCCGTAGCTACCTGACCAGCTACCGCGGCGCGGCAGAGGGTAAAGACTACCAGATCACCCCCTCGCCGCTGTGGGAACAGGTCGCAAGCATCGAAGAGGTCGACGGGGACTCCCGCCACGTCAAGGTCACCATGACCAAGCCCTGGTACCCCATCGAAGGTAGCTTCACCTCCTTCCTGCACCCGGCATTCGTCGACGTCGCATTCTTCAACGACGGCATGAACGGCAAGCCCCTGGACGAGTACTGGGCAGGCCCCTTCAAGGTCAGCGAATGGGATTCCTCCGGCAAGGTACTCACCGTTGTCCGTAACGAGAAGTGGTGGGGCACCAAGCCTCTGCTTGAGCGTATTATCTGGCGTGAAATGAGCTCCCAGGCAGAGCAGGCAGCATTCAAGAACAACGAAATCGACTACGCTGACGCAAGCACCCTCAGCTCCTACAATGAGCTCTCCAGCGTGGCAAACACCGATATCCGCAAGGGTAGCGCACTGGCCGTGGGCAACTACGAAATCAACCCCGAAAAGATGCCCCTGCCCGTACGCCGCGCATTCGTTGCAGCTCTGAACCGTGACCAGCTGCTGAAGCTGCGCTACGAGAAGCTTGGCTGGAAGGAAAACCTGCCCGGCTCCATGTGCATGCTGCCCATGCAGGAAGGCTACCAGGACAACTACCCGACCAAGCTCGGCAAGGACGTAGCCACCAAGATCCTCGAGGATGCAGGCTACACCAAGAATGGCGACTACTACGAGAAGGACGGGGTTAAGGCTTCCTACTCGGTGACCACCTTCGGTACCGACCCGGTCGTCAGCTCCACCGCACAGTTCCTCACCCAGCAGATGAAGGAAATCGGTATTGAGCTGAGCATCGACAACCACGGTGCATCCGAAATGGCAAGCATCATCTCCGCGAAGAACTTCACCATCAAGAGCGGCGGCTACGGCATCACCACCTCCCCGGTGGACGCAGCGAACTACTTCTACATCTCCGCGACCAACAACGGTCACGGTAAGGACCTGGACTCGCTGGCAGCAACCATGATGTCCACCGAGGACCCGAAGGAACAGCTCAAGATCATGAACGAGCTGGAGAAGCGCCACATGGACGAGGTCGCAATCTACGTCCCGACCCACAACGGCCCAAACTTCAAGGCATGCCGTAAGGGCCTGGCGAACTACGGTCCCATGCTCTTCGGTCTGCCCTACTACAACCCGAACGTATGGATCAACGTCGGTTGGGAAAAGTAAAAATCTTAAGCGCTGAGCACAGCTCACACACCCCATAAGGGCAAAAGCGCTACCGCGGCGTGTTACAAAAGGATTAAAACCTTCTGTAGCGCGCCGCTTTTCCATGCCCTAGAGAGCAGCAAGGATATACTTAAAAGCAAATGTGGGCATTCTGCCCACCCCGGCAGAGACTGTCCTCCCGCCGGGTTGGAGTGCTGGCTACGCACCGTTCGCGTACCGACTCCACAACACTGCGAATACTCTAGGAGAAATTCCATGAAGAGCATGTCTGTCTCTCGCCGTACCCTCCTGACCGGCACCGTTGCCCTCGGCACCGTCGGTCTGCTGGCTGCCTGCGGCGGCTCGAAGGAAAAGGTTGGCGGTAGCGCCGCTAGCAACGCTGAAGATATTCTGAAGAACCTTCAGGTCAACAAGCAGGACCGTTCCTCCCTCAAGCAGGGCGGAACCCTGACCCTCGCAGCTACTGCGCTGGGCCCCAACTTCAACCTGCAGACCCAGAGCGGCTACACCTCCAGCAACCTGGATGCGCTGGCACCCTGCAACATCCCCGCTGTTATGGGCTTCTACACTATGAGCCCTGACGGTGAAGGCACCCTCAACCCCGAGTTCTGCCTCGAGCACAAGACCGAAACCGTCAACGGTGTGCAGACCGCGACCTTCAAGATCAACCCCAAGGCTGCCTTCAACGACGGCACCCCCATGGACGTGAAGGCTGTGCAGGCTTGCTGGAAGGTCTACCGCGCAACCACCGACAACCCCTACCACATCACCGACAACGCCATGTGGCAGCAGGTTGAAAGCATCGAGGCTGTGGACGGCGACAACTTCCACGTTAAGGTCACCATGAAGGCTCCGTACTACCCCTCCGAGGGTCTGTGCGCCTTCGCAATCCACCCCGCACTGGAAGACGTCAATCTCTTCAACGAAGGCTTCGTTGACAAGCCCCTCGACCAGTACTGGGCAGGTCCCTTCAAGATTGGTGAGTGGAACTCCTCCCAGAAGGTTCTCACCCTGGTCAAGAACGACAAGTGGTGGGGCGAGAAGCCGGTGCTGGACCGCATCGTCTGGCGTCAGATGGACTCCGAAGCAATCCGTGCAAGCTTCAAGAACGGCGAGCTGGACGCGTTCACCTTTATCGGCGCAACCAGCTACAACGCTGTGAAGGGCCAGGCAGGAACCGAGATTCGCCAGGGCCAGAACACCAACGTCAACATCATTCAGCTGAACCCCAAGCGCATTGAGGACCTGGCACTGCGCCGCGCAATCCTCGCCGCTGTGGACCGCGAGCAGATCGCTAAGGCATACTTCTCGCAGCTCGGCTGGACCGAGCCGCTGCCCGGCTCCATCATCGCAATGCCGTTCCAGAAGGGTTACCAGAACAACTACGCTGGTGACACCGGTGCACAGGCAGCTGGCAAGATTCTGGAGGCCGCAGGCTACTCCAAGTCCGGCGACTACTACGCTAAGGACGGCAAGGTTGCTGGCTTCGCTCTGACCTCTTTCGGTTCCGAGGCTGTCTACCAGGCGGTCTACCAGATTCTGGAGCAGCAGCTGAAGTCTGCAGGTATTCGCCTGAGTGCTGACAACCAGCCGCAGTCGAACTCCAACTCCGTGCTCGGCCAGAAGAGCTACGAAGCAATCTTCACCGGCTGGGGCGTACTACCCGACCTGGCTTCCTCGGCACCCTACTTCTTCACCACCGAGGTGTTCGGAGTCGGTGACCCCGAAGTTGATAAGCTCATCGAGAAGCTGCTGAACACCGAGAACGAGGCCGAGCGTATCAAGATCGCTAACGAGGCGGAGAAGCTCTACTACGAGAAGGTCGCAGTGTACCTGCCCTACGCAAACGGCCCGATGTACGCCGCTGTTAAGGCTAAGGTTGCGAACTACGGTCCGTCCCTGTTCAAGCAGAGCTACACCAGCGCTGACTACTGGCTCAACGTTGGCTGGCAGGAGTAGAACAGACGGGAGTAATACCCTTTTCGGTAATGCTCTAGTCGTCCTGTAGGACTCGAAATCCCGGGTACTCTCAAACGGGAGTGCCCGGGATTTTCTGTCCCGCTTGTTCTGTGTCCTTTAGCTGGATACATTAGCGGGATATGTAATTACAAAAACTAGGGGAACATCGCCCTAACCGGTTGCTACCACTCGCCCAGGTACAGGGCGCGCTCTTGCAGGTACCTCAACATCTTCGGGTTCTGCCGCAGATAGAAGATGCGGTAAATGCCGCCTCCAGCGACGATGAAAGCCAGCGGGAAACCCAAAATTACGAGCACACGGCTCATATTGGCGGACAGGTCAAAAGGATCACCGCTGGTTGCCACCAGCACAATCCAGAGAGAATAGCCCACGCATGCCAGCAGGGTGCCCCACATGCCGCGTACCAGCCAACTCACGAGCGTCACCGCAATGACCCACGCCAGCGCCAAGGTGAATTGGTGCCGCTCCGCCTGAGCCCATGGGAGCGCCCCCACGTAAATAATTGCGGGGATGCCCAGGTACCCGGGGATATTCAGCGAGGCAAGAATGTTCACACAAAAATAGCCCAAGAAAATAGCGCTCAACGAGGAGGACAGGAACAGGTGCAGGGGAATCATGCCGTCGCCGCTATAGGCTGCGGTCGGGCCCGCGTACACGGTTTCAAACATGAGGGTCAGCGGAGTCATCATGTACTCGATCCAGACGACCAGGGCGAAAGCACCGAAAATGCCCAGAGCCTGCATCAGCGCAATCAGCCGTGAACGCGCATCGTGAGGAATGGTGAAGCTCTGACCCTTCGCCTTGACGCCGCAGAGATGAACGACAGCCACCATTGCCGCGATGCACAGCACCCAGCGCACGAGGACCCCCGGCAGCTCAGGAAGACCTCCATAAGCCCCCGTAGCGGGGTCACCCCAGGCTCCGGGGAGTAGCGTAATAGCATGAGTACCCTCGGGGAGGCTGGTGGAGGAAGCAAGCCGGTGCGGCTCGTAGATAACCCACCACAGAAGGCAGGCTGGAATCAGCGCGGAGAGCTTACGCAACAGAACCGGGAACGGCGCGGACTCGTAAACGAGCGCCTCAAGATTGAGCCGGCGCATCAGCCGCCGAACAGGAGAAAGAGCGCGTAGCTCTTTTTGCTGCTCTTCCCACACCCCGGTATCCCATGTCCTAGTATCAGAAGACATCATCGTACTCCCTATCACTTGAGAACTTCCTTGTTGAGCTTATTCTTACATTAGCAGAAATACCCCCGGCTAGTGCATACGCCCCAGCAAACCCGGCCCAAAGAATCAGCACATCAGGAAGCAGAGCATATGAAAAGGGGTGATATAAGGAAAGGGGCCCCACCGTAATGGTGGGGCCCCTTAGAGCCTATATAGCGAACTACTTAGTGGTCACCTTCAGGACAGTGCTCAGGTTCTGGTGAGCAACGCCCGGCAGACCCTTAACCTCAGCGAACTTGCGGGTGTTGGTCACAATCACCGGGGTAATCAGCGGGTAACCCGCCTCCTTGATAACCTCAGGGTCGAACTCAATCAGAGCGTCGCCAGCAGCAACAACATCGCCCTTAGCAACCTTCACGCTGAAGCCCTTACCGTCCAGGTTCACGGTATCCAGACCAACGTGAATTAGCAGCTCAATACCGTTCTCCAGCTTCAGGCCCACAGCGTGGCCCGAGGGGTAGGTTGCAGCAACCTTACCGGCAGCGGGAGCAACCACGGTGGTACCGGTCGGCTCAATCGCCACCCCCTCGCCCAGCTTGCCAGCAGCGAAGATCGGGTCCGGAACATCAGACAGAGCAACAGCAGTACCCTCAATGGGGGCGTGCAGCTCAATGACCTCACCGGCGGAAGCAGCGGGTGCAGCAACGGCGGTCGTAGTAGCGGCAGCATCAGCAGACTTAGCGGCAACAGCCTCAGCCTTGGGAGCGGACTCCTCAGCAGCCTCAGCGGCGCGCTCAGCAGCGTGCCTTACAGCGTCAGCCTTCGACTCGTAACCGAAAATAAGAACACCGGTCATAGCGCCGAAGAACGCAATAGCCAGACCAATCACGTACAGGTAGGAAGGCTGCATAGCCGGAATCGACAGCAGCGAGGTGAATGCGAACGCGTAGGACTTAACACCCAGGAAGGAAATGGTAGCGCCACCAATAACAGCGGGCACCAGAATAATCGGAATCACACGCTTGTAGCGGAGCACAACACCGTACAGGGACGGCTCAGAAATACCACCGAGCAGACCTGACATCGACGCACCAACAGCGGTCTGGCGCAGCTCGCGGTCGTGCTTAGCCTTAATAGCCACACCGGTGACCAGACCGAACACAGCGAAGTTGTAAGCACCCATCGGGGACTGAATGAAGTCAGTACCCATGGTCTGCAGGTTGTTAATCATGACAGCGTTCAGCGGCCAGTGCAGACCCAGCGGAACCATGAACAGGTACAGGCCAGCAATCAGAGCACCAACCAGAGCCGGAGCCTGGTCGTTAACCATCTTCAGGAAGTCAGAGATGCCCATAGCCACACCAATACCGATGGGGCCAACCAGGAACGCGGTCACCGGAACCAGAATGATGACCGAAATCATCGGCACGAACACCATCTGCAGCATCGAAGGAATAACCTTCTTCAGGAAGCGCTCGAGCGGAGCCAGCAGAGCAACAGCCAGCAGCGGGGGGAAGACCTGGCCGGTGTAGCTGAATGCGTACAGCGGCAGATCCAGACCGAAGAACGGAACGTTCAGAACCTTGGTGGCGGGGTCAGCAAGAGCAGTCAGATCGGTGAAGGTACCGGTCATCAGCGCAGCGGGGATAGCCGCACCAACCCACATGTTCGCGCCCAGACGCTTAGCAGCGGTAGCACCCAGCATGATGGGCATGAAGTTCAGAACAGACAGCGAAGCAGCCTTCAGGATGTACCAGAAAGCGAACTGCTGCATCCACTGGGTGTTCAGAGCCTTAGCTTCCTCCGGGTCAGCCACACGAGCACCGTTAATGATGTCGATGTTCACGCTCTGACCGGTCAAGTCAGTGTACTGGCCGAAGAAGCCCAGCTGCTGCATGAACACGATCAGGGTCAGGATCATCGAGGTACCCAGAAGTGCCCACAGCAGCGGACGGAAAGAGTCAGACAGAACGTCGAAGACGCTGTTGATCCAGTTGGTCTTCTTGCCCTCAGCCTCAACCTTGGTATCACCCTCAGAGTGACCAGCCATAGCCGGCAGAGCGTTGATCTCGTTGTACACGGCCTCAACGCGCTCGCCCAGAACAACCTGAGTCTGGCCGGACTGCTCAATCACAGAGAGAACACCGGGCAGGCCCTCAATCTTCTTGTTCTGCACTGCATCGTTGGATACAGGAGTGACACGAAGGCGGGTTGCACAGTGAGTAATGTGCGCGATGTTCTCGGGGCCACCCAGGCCGTCAAGAATCTTCTCGCCAAGTTCGCGGTTATTCACGATACTTCCTTAGATATGCGGTCAATGTCTATACTGTTGCTGCCGGAGGCTGTGCCTACCTGACGTTGCGGTAGCCGAAAAGCCCCGGAAAACACGTTCAGAAAACACAAAAGACCCGAGTCTCTCAATCACCGGAAGCACTACACTCGTGCTCACTATAGAGCTTCGGTACAGCAAATAGAGGGGATTCTCGGCAAGTATATACTGCCGTCCCATACGGTGTTGAGTAACTCAGGTCTTGCCTGCCAAACCAGTAACAACCCTGAAGAAGGTTTCCCTTCTCAAATAGTTCCCTGTAACTCTAAGGGTTTTCCCAGGTTAAGAGCAAGGTGGGAGCAGGGCGGTATCAGAAGCTGTTAAAAGTTCCACTCAAGTGATCGCTGAGACACACTCTCGGCATCGTTTGTGGGGAGCCTCCGGCAGGGCTCCAGCGTGCCCCGGTAAATCCCCACACACACCGGACGGGGTGCTTTCGATAACGCGAAAGGGCCCCGCATCCACAGGATACGGAGCCCACACGCTACCGAAGTAACTACCTTCCGACTAACTACTTCTTAGCCGGGAAGAAATTCAGCGGAGCAACCTCCAACTCAGGGTAATTACGCTTCTGCCAGCGGCGGTTACGGTGCGCATTCACCTCAATCAGCACGGCACCCAGAGCGCCTGCGCCCAGAGCGGTCCACAGCAGGTGGGGAAGCACAGCAACGAACTGGTGGTACTCCACCAGAATCGGCACGAACAGCGCTGCAAAGAATACTGCCAGCAACGCACCAAACAGCAGAACACGAGCACGGTTGAACGGACGAGCCACCGCAGCCAAGTTCCACAGACCCATCATCACCAGGGTAATGAACGAAGCTGTCTGAATCTGACGGATATCCTCAACACCCATACCACGAGCCGTGAATGTCACCGCCAACAGCATCGCAACCACAATAATCGAGTTCGGAACCGTGTAATTCAGCACGCGGCGCAAGAAGCCCGGCACATAACGGCGTGAATTCGGCAACAGGGTCAATGCGAAGGACGATGCACCCACAATCAAGAAGTCCGCAGTTGAGTACTGACGCGGCAAGAACGGGAAGGTCAAACCAAAGAGGCTGAACATAACACCCAGAAGAATCGCGAAACCAGTCTTCGTCAAGAACAGGTTCGCCACCATCTCAATATTCGTAATGACCTGACGTCCCTGCTCCAACGCAGCCGGCAGAGACGAGAACTTACCATCCAACAGAACCAGGCGAGAAACAGCCTTCGTCGCCGGAGCAGCGTTACCCATCGCAATACCCAAGCTTGCATGCTTGAGTGCCAAAGCGTCATTAATGCCGTCACCGGTCATCGCCACCACATGGCCACGCTCCTTCAGAGCAATCACCATGTTCTTCTTCTGCTCGGGCGACACACGACCGAAAATATTGTGAGTAGCCGCAGCCTCAGCGAGCTCCGGACCGTCCTCAGGCAGAGTCGAAGCATCAACCGCGCCCGCAGAAGTATCCATACCCGCAGTCTTCGCAGCTGCAGCCACAGTGAACGGATTATCACCCGAGAAGACCTTCAAAGTCACGCCCTGACGGTGGAAATACTCCACAATCTGAGGTGCATCCGCACGCACATTCTCACGGAAAATGACGAACAGAACCGGGGCAGCATCCGACGGGATCTTCTGGATCGGCTCATCCTTCTCATTGCGAACCACCGCGGAAGCATGTGCCAAAACCATAGTGCGCAGACCCAGTGCCGCCAGCTCAGCGGCGCGCTCACGTTCAGCGCTACCCTTGGCGAGAAGCGCCTCCGGAGCACCCAGAAGCCACGCACCCGAATCCTTAAACTCAATCGCACTAAAACGTAGAGCTGAGGAGAACGGTACAATACCACTCACCGACGCAGAGGAGCCATCCGGGAAACCACCGGTCAGAGCCGCAGCGGTCGGGTTCGCGTTCTCATCGTGACCAAACCACGACAACGCCTCATTCCAGCCAGCAGGTAGAGAAGCACGCCAGGAAGTGTGCTCCGCCGAGTTAACGGTAGGGCCCTCAGCCTCAGCAACGGTGTCCAGTGGGCGTACCGAATCAAAAATCACGCCACCCTCAGTCAGGGTGCCGGTCTTATCGAAGCAGACCACATCCACACGAGCCAGAACCTCAACCGCAGGCTGTTCCTGCACCAGGATGTTGTGCTTACGACCCAGCGCCACAGCCGCCGCCGCAAACGCCAGAGTAGTCATCAGCGCCAGACCCTGCGGAATCATCGAAGCAACCGAGGACACCACAGCAATAGAAACCTGCTCCCACAGGTGGTTCTGCTGCACGGTCTCCAGGCCACCAGCCGCCTGAATCTGACCCCACGACACCACAGGAATAATGACCGCAAGGCCCACCGTAATCCAGCGGACCACACGGTTCAGCGCATCACGCAGCTCGGACTGAATACGTGAGAACTGGCGCGCCTCATCAGAAATCTTGCTTGCACGAGAATTAGCACCCACGTGAGAGAGCAGGACGCGGCCAGTACCACCCAGCACACTCGACGCCGACAGCACCATATCGCCGGGGCGCTTAGCAATCGGGTCGTTCTCACCGGTCAGCAGGGACTCGTCCAGCTCCAAAGAATCGGAGGTGAGCACAATAGCATCCGCGGGAACCTGATCGCCGCGCTTGAGGATGACAACGTCACCCTCAACCAGCTGCTCCATCGGAACCTCAACGCTCTTACCGTCACGCACAGCAGTAGCGGGGGAGCGATCCAGCAGGGAGATGCGGTCCAGCTCAAGCTTCGCCTTGTACTCCTGCACAAAACCGATCACCACGTTAGCGATAACAGCCGCTAGGAAGAGCAAATCAGCCCAACGCTGGTATGCAATCACCACAGCGCCACAGGCACCCAACACAAAGTTGAAGACCGTGAACAAGTGCGCACGCATAATGCTCCACAGCGTGCGAGAAGACTTAGTGTTCTGGGTATTGACCCTACCCTCAGCAGTCAGGCGAGCAACATCATTGCTACTCAAACCGTGCTGGGCAATATCGAAAGATCCGCTATGCGGTGTTTCAGAATATTCGGGAATGTAGCCGGCAACAGCAGGCGCTGCCGTTTTCTGCTGAGGATCCATGCAGGGGTCTCTTTCTCGAATGGATGGAATGCTGAACTGAATAGAGTTCAGTATTGCGGACACTACCTTTCAGTGTATCTGTGCAGAAGGGGATAAAGATAATCTCCGCCCTGTTAATGAGCTTGATATTTACAGCCATTCCGGGACGGAGATTTAATATATGCGAATACTGGCATATTTTGAGGTAGAAAGTGTTTGTGGGACGGTTCGCTAACGCCCCATAGAATCAGCACACCAGCAGAATCAGCGCTCCGGTAGAATCAACAAACGATTCGTCACCGGATGCCTCAACACCTCAATCGGATGCTGATATACCTCAGACAACAACTCCGCCGAACATACCTGCTCAGGGGCGCCCGAAGCAACCACCTCACCACCACGCAACAACACCATACGGTCAGAATACGCAGCCGCCACGTCCAGGTCATGAAGCACTGTCAGCACCGCAGCGCCCTCAGCAGCTAACTCGCGGCTCACTCGCAATGTCTGTTCCTGATGCGTAATGTCCAGCGCCGCAGTCGGCTCATCCAAAAGAATCAGCGGAGTCTGCTGAGCAAACACACGCGCCAAATGCGCACGACCACTCTCACCACCGGACAGAGTCGTAATATCGCGATCCGACAAATGAGTCACCGACGTACGCTCCATCATCGAAGCAACCACGGCGTCATCCTCTTCAGCGCGCTCCGTACCCTTCCACGGGGTACGGCCCATCTGAACCACCTCATGCACCGTGTACGAAAACGCCACATTCAACTTCTGCAGCAGCATCGCACGCTGACGCGCCATCTGACGGGCATGAATCGAACCCAAAGGGGCGCCATCCAGCAGAATCTCACCGCTACTGGGCGCAATATCACCAGCAATCACACCCAGCAGAGTCGACTTACCGGCACCATTAGGACCAATCAGCGAAATAACCTCGCCCGCAGAAACCGACAGGGACACATCATTCAAAATCTGACGCCCACCAGCGCTAAAACACACACCGGACAGGCTCAACAACTCACTCACGAAGCACCTCCGCTTTGGCCCAGGGAACGACGCAACAACACGAAGAACGTTGGGCCGCCCACCAAAGCCGTAAAAATACCAATCGGCAAATCAGCAAAAGGTACCAGCGTACGCGCACCCAAATCAGACAGCGCAATCAACAGGGCACCACCCAACGCCGAAGCCGGCAACAACACACGATTCGACGGACCCAAAATCATGCGCAACAGGTGAGGAATAATCAGACCAATAAACGCAATAATGCCCGCATACGCCACCGCGGCACCCGTCAACAAAGCCGTCGCCGCAATAGACACCGCACGTAGACGCTCCACGTTCACGCCCGAATGCTGCGCCGCACGCTCACCCAATGCCAAAACATCCAGCGAAGAAGCCATCACAAAACACGCCACCAAGCCAATCAGAATAACCGGCCACACGCTCGCCACAGCCTTCCACGTGGAGCCGTTCAGCGAACCCATCTGCCAGAACACAATCTGATCGCGGCTCGTCGTATCAGCAATAAACATGAGGAACGCAATAATCGCATTCGCCACCGCAGTCACCGCAATACCCGTCAAAATCATCGACAGAACCTTCGCACGGCCCGAAGAACGCGACAGGAAATACACCAGTGCAGTAGCCGCCAACGCACCCACAAACGCGAATGCAGGAGTCGTAAAAATACCGAAGAACTGCAGGTTCAACACAATCGACAAACACGCGCCAACCGCCGCGCCCGAGGAAACACCAATCACGCCCGGCTCAGCCAACGGGTTACCAAACACCGACTGCATCACCGCGCCGGAAGTACCCAAAGCGGCACCCACCAGCACGCCTAACAGCACACGTGGGAAACGGATATTCCACAGAGTGCTATCCGCCAGCTGCATCGCCGGGTTCTCCGGTGCAAGACCCAGACGGCGGCCAACAGAAGCAACCACCTGATCAATCGGGATATTGTACTGGCCCAAACCCGCAGACAACACCATCACAGCGCACAGCGCCACCGCCAAAAACGTAAACGTCAGACCGGCACGACGCCGACGCGAAGCACGATAATCCCGCGTACCCGCCGCACTCTTCATAGCAGCCACTACTGGGCTCCTGCAGGAGTGGAGTACGCAGCCTTAGCCAGCGAGAGTAACACCGCTGGAGTATTCGGGCCATAGGACAGAATTTGGCCGTCACCCATATCGATAATGCGCTTATTCTTACCGGCATTCGTCTCACCCACACCCGGGCGAGCCAAGAAACCATCCAAACCACCGGTGGACTTAATGCCGCCGCTCATTGTCAGAATCACGTCCGGGTTCAGCTTCACCAGCGCCTCACTGGTTGCCGGAATAATATTCGTCGCGTTCTGCTCAGATGCCACATCCTTGCCGCCAATAGCCTGAATCAAATCATCAGCGCCCGAACCCTTGCCGAGCACAAAGAACACACCAGCGGTACCGCGCACGTAGAGGAACGCGAACGACACCTGTTGCTCCCCCTTCGGGGCAACGTCCTTGAGCACCTGCAGGGCGTAATCCAGGTCCTTCTGCACGCGGGTAGCAACCTGCTCGCCCGCTTCTGGAACACCCAGCGCCTGCGCAACAGCCTTGAGCTGCGGAATGATCTTATCCATACGACGCTCATGGTCGAAGACCACGACAGTCACACCCGCCGCGCGCAGCTGATCTACAACCTCAATCGGGCCGTTACTCTTATCCCACAGCACCAGGTCCGGGGAGGTCGCCAGAATCGCCTCAGCGTTCAGGTCGTGACCGTTCTGAGTCACCAGCGGCAGATGAGCCAGCGACTGCTCAGTCGAGGAGGTGACACGACCGACCAGACGACCGCCCAGACCCAGCGCAATCATCTGCTGAGCCAGAGTGCCGTACAGGTCCAGCGCCAGCACACGGTCAGCGGACTTAACGGTCACCTCAGTGCCGTTGAAATCCTTGAACGTTACCGGGAAAGCCGGAGTGGAGGTATCGACCATCGGCTGAATTTCGGGGTGTCCGCGGCGCTATTGGGGCCGCGCAGAGCCTTCTGATCAGGGGCAATAGAAGAACGCAACTGATCCGCCAGGTTCTCCAAAACGGTGCGGGTGCTCTGCTCATCCACCACAGCCTGCGAAGCACTTGAAGAAGCAGCCGGGTTCTGAGTACCCACACCGCAAGAGCTCAGCAGAAACGCGGAAGTGATAGAGAACGCCGCATACTTCATTGCATCGCGGCGGTTCAGGGCAGAAGAGGAAAGGGAAGAAAACATCGTCGTCTCTCAGAAAAAGGGGAGCTAGAAAACTGGGGTGGGCGCCGGGGCAAAACCTGGCACCTGAAGCGGGGGTGCAGTGAAAATCTGCACCCCCGCAGGACCGTGTCGGCTCACCGGCGAACCTCATAGTTGAGTCTCACAGGCGAGCCGATAGTGTGGGCGTCCTCGTGAGGTGCCGTTATGCCTTCTTGCGGCGGCGAGTGTACACGACGGTACCCGCACCAGCTGCAACAGCGATGAAACCTGCAACCAGGGTGCCCTCAACACCGGATGCACCGGTGGAAGCCAGAGGCTTGCCGGTGACCGGGTCGCAACCCTCACCCTCGTAGACAGTCTCGGTCACGGTCTTGGTGGTGGTCTTCGCGCTGTTAACCGCTGCGGAGAAACTCAGCGGAGCCATGTCCTTACCGGCATCGTAGAAGCCAGCGAACGCCTTCGCACCCTCAGCGGTCAGGGCGGTTGCCGCACCGTTGACGCTAACAGCCTCAGCGGAGCTCTGCAGACCCGAAAGATCCACCTTCAGCAGTGCCACCTCACCGTAGTTAGTTGCCTTGCCGGAGGGATCATTGCTGGTCATGGTCGCGTAGAGAGTGCCGGAATTGCCGTTAATCTCAAGGCGCGGGTTCGCAATGGTGGTATCCAGAATGCCGTGGTGACCGGTGAAACGAACCGAACCGCTGAAGGAGATAGAACCCTTACCGCCATTGAAGGTGCCGGTACCGTTAGACCAGTTGAACGCCTCCGAAGAGTAGGAGGTGCCGTTCAGCTCCCAGCTACCGTTTGCAATGCCGCCGCGCAGGTAGTTGCGGAAGGAATCACGCACGCCCCAGCCAAGGTTTGCGCTCTTAATGGTGCCGTCGGATGCGCCCTGCTCCTGCACCTCGCGGGTGCGGGTGACGGGTACGCAGACCGGCTGTGCCGGGTTGTTACTGACAGAACCGTTCGAGGAAGAACCGCCGTTAGAAACGCTGCCGGAGGCGCCTGCCGAACCGTTAGAACCGGAGCCGTTAGCACCGGAGTTCGAGGAGCCCTCGTTAGAAGAGCCGTTCTCAGAACCCTTGTTATCGGAGGTGCCGCTCTCGGAGGACTTGTTCTCAGAGATGCGGGGAACCTCAACGGTGTTCTCTGCGATCTGCTCGCTGAGCTTTACGGAGAAGTTCAGCGGTGCCATGGCGTTGTCGGCACCGCGGTACTGGCCCGCGAAGAGCACATCGGAACCTTCATCGGTGAGGGTGACTGCCGCGTTCTGCGCCGAGAAGAAGCCGTCCTTCACGCTCGCGCCGGAGAGGTCCACCTCAGCGAATGCCAGACCGGTCTTGGAAATGGACTTGCCGTCGCGGGTCAGTGCGTCTACGTCAGCGACCAGGGTGCCCTTACCGTTGACGACGACCAGGCGCATGTTCTTGAAGGTGGTCTTGAGCTGACCATTGTGGCCGGTGAACTCTGCGATGCCCGCGAAGTTGATCTGGCCGGTCTTGGTCTCGGGGTTGTACACGCCAGATGCCTGAGTGTACTTGAAGCCGCCAGCCGCGGTCTTCTCCATGCCCTCAACGTTCACGGAGCCGTGTGCGAAGCCGGTCAGGTACTTCAGGAAGGACTCACGGATATCCCAGCTGAGGGTGCCGGACTCGACGACGTTGCCGGTGACCTTTTCTTCACGCTTGGGCTCGGTGGTTGCGGCGGGGGAGGGAGGTGCCGTGGGGGAGGGCTCAGCGCTCGGTGCTGCAGAGGTGGGCTCTGCGGGCTTGGGTGCCTCGCTGGTCGGTGCAGAGGTGGGCTCTGCGGGCTTGGGTGCCTCGCTGGTCGGTGCAGAGGTGGGCTTGTTGCTGGGCTCAGCGGACGGCTCGCTGCTGGGCTCTGCAGTCGGCTCATTGCTGGGCTCAGGGCTCGGCGCGGGTGCTTCCTTGGTCACGATGGTTGCGGAGAAGCCGAGTGCATCCAGCTCCTGACCTGCCCTGTAGAAGCCCGCGAAGGCGCCGGTTGCCTCTTCGGCAAGCTTGACGCGGGTGCCGTTTTCCTCGTCAACGCTGGGCAGGGTGATGGTGTTACCCTCAACCTTCAGACCGGAAGCGTTGAAAGTGCCAATGGTCATATTCTTGGTTTCGACCAGGTCGTTCGGGGTGGTGTTGCCGTTGTAGGGGCGCGACTGAACGTTGGCTCGCACGGTGCCCACGCCGTCCTTAATGGTGACGGAGAGGTCGGAGATGATGACTTCCAGCAGACCGTGGTGTGCGGTGTAGTGAATCGAGGAGCCGGTGAAGGTGACGGAGTATTCGCCGTTGGCTACGGTGCCTTCGGCGGAGGTGAAGTGGTAGGAGCCGTCTTCGTTGGTGGTGACGCCGGTCAGTTTCTGGGAGCCCTGGGAGAAGGCGCCGTTGATGTAGGAGCGGAAGGACTTCTTCAGACCCCAGTTGACGGTGACGTCCTGCAGGCTCTGCTCTGAGGCTGCGGTTACCTCACCGGCGCTGATGTGGGAGTTGGTTTCAGCTGCGAAGGCCGCGGGTACGCCAGCGACGCCGCTGAGGCCGATGGTTGCTGAAGCCAAGAACGCCCAAGTGCGCTTGGTGAGAGAGGGGGTAGACATTCGGTGTCTCCTTGAATTTTGCGATTGTGGTGTTCGTATCAAGTCTAGCCTTATTAGCCTATATTTGTGTAACTTAATGCCTAGGATGACTTGCGCCTGAGGTAAACCTTAGCAAAAGTTTTTGAAAACTATTGCCAAAACCGGTTTTTGGTGACAATATGTCAGTAGCATGTTTGGTGACATTGTGTCACTAAAGCATTTATTGTTCACCCACAAGCTACTTTAGGAACTCACAATGACCGTGACCGCCCCCGAAACCACCCAGGAACGCTTCTCCTCACGCCTGAAGGAAAGCACCAAGCACGTCCATGACAACGCCGAACACTCCACCTTCATGGAAGACCTCATGGGCGGCTCCCTCAACACCGAGGCATACCTGCGTCTCATCAACCAGTACGTGCACATCTACGAAGCGCTCGAAGCAGTCTCCGAACACTACCGCGCAGAACCCAGCCCCATCACCGAACCCTTTATCCACCCCGGCCTCGACCGTGCAGAATACATCCGTGCAGACATCCGTGCGCTCGGCCAGGACGGAGACATCGACGCGCCCCTGCCCGCAACCGCAGAATACGTAGAGCGCATCCGCGCCACCATCAACTCCCCCGAACGCTACCTCGCACACCACTACTTGCGCTACCTCGGTGACCTCTCCGGCGGCCAGGCAGTCGCAGCGCTGGTCACCCGGCACTACGGCATCCCAGCCGAAGCACTGAGCATGTACCGCTTCACCGAACTGCCCAAGCCCAAGGTCTTCAAGGACGGCTACCGAGAACTGCTCGACAACGCACCCCTGACCGACGAACAGCGCGAAGCTCTCATCGAAGAATGCGTCGAAGGCTTCCGCATCAACGCTTCCCTGTTCGCGCAGCTGGGCCGCAAGGTCGCCGAGGCATAAACCTGAACGCCTAAACGTCCAACGCACAAGCCTGCGGGCATAACAAAAGGGGCGGATGCTTTCACAAGCATCCGCCCCTTTCGGCGTTAGTCTCAAACTAGTCGAAAACTAGCCCTTCGCAACCTCACCGAAGTAAGAAGCGAGAGTACCCTCGTGAGCTGCACGCAGCTCATCCAGGTCAATAGAAACCTCATCCTGGAAGTCCAGAGCGTTCGACTTAGCATCCACCACACCAATACGTGCGAAGGGGAACTGGCGAGCAGTGCACATATCCTTGAAGCGCACCTCCTCAGAACGCGGAACCGAAACCACAACGCGGCCCAGGGACTCAGAGAACAGCATGGTGAACAGGTCCACGCCGTCACGCTCAGCAACCTCACCCAGACCAATGCGGGCACCGGTGTTGAAACGCAGGCAAGCCTCCGACAGAGCCGCAGCCAGACCACCAGCAGACACGTCGTGTGCGGCATCAATCATGCCGTCACGAGACATATTCACCAGCATGTCACCCAGCTGACGCTCCAGAGTCAGATCAACCTTCGGCGGCTGACCGCCCAGGTGGCCCTTGAAGCGAGCCCACTCGGAGCCGTCCAGCTCATCCCGAGTAGTACCCAGCAGGTAGATAGCCTGACCGTCATGCTCAGGAGCCCAACCCGAAGGGGTGCGGCGAGTGACGTCATCCATCACACCCATCATCGCCACCACGGGGGTCGGGTTAATAGCCTTGCCACCGGTCTGGTTGTACAGGGACACGTTACCACCGGTCACCGGAACACCCAGCTCCATGCAGCCATCAGCGAGGCCGCGAACAGCCTCAGCGAACTGCCACATGACGTCCGGATCCTCGGGAGAGCCGAAGTTCAGGCAGTCAGACACAGCCACGGGGCGTGCACCAACGGTCGCAACGTTACGGTACGCCTCAGCCAAGGACGCGCGAGCACCCTCGTACGGATCCAGGTAGGTGAAACGCGGGGAGGCGTCGGTCGCCAGAGCAACACCGAGGTTGGTGTTCTCGTCCACGCGCACCACGCCGCCATCGTCCGGCATGGACAGGGCGGTGTTGCCCTGAACGTAGCGGTCGTACTGGTTGGTAATCCAGGACTTGGAGCACATGTTCGGGGACGCCATGAACGCCTTGATTGCCTCGCCCAGCTCCTCACCGCGCGGGCGGGAATCGTCAGCAGGCGAACCGGTGAAGTGGTTAGCCTGCAGGTCATCCTGCCACTCGGGGCGTGCGTAAGGACGCTCGTAGGTGGGGCCGTCGTGTGCAACGGTGCGGGGGTCAACATCCACGATGACCTCGCCGTCCCACTCGATGACCAGGCGACCAGAATCGGTGACCTCACCGAGGAAGGAGTACTCCACGCCCCACTTATTCATGATCGCTTCGAAGCGCTCCACGTTCTCGGGGGAGACAACAGCCATCATGCGCTCCTGAGACTCAGACATCAGAATCTCACCTGGAGTCAGAGTGGGGTCACGCAGCAGAACCTTGGTAAGGTCGACGTGCATGCCGCCCTCACCGTTAGAAGCCAGCTCGCTGGTTGCGCAGGAAATACCCGCAGCACCCAGGTCTTGAATACCCTCAACCACGGAGCCCTTGAACAGCTCCAGGCAGCACTCAATCAGAACCTTCTCAGCGAAGGGGTCGCCCACCTGAACAGCAGGACGCTTCGAAGGCTTGGTGTCATCGAACGACTCAGAAGCCAGCACCGACGCGCCGCCGATGCCGTCGCCACCGGTGCGTGCACCGAACAGAACAACCTTGTTGCCCACGCCCGATGCGTTCGCCAGGCGGATGTCCTCGTGGCGCATAATGCCCACAGCCAGTGCGTTGACCAGCGGGTTTGCCTGGTAGCAGGAATCGAACTCAACCTCGCCGCCGATGTTCGGCAGGCCCAGGGAGTTACCGTAACCACCAATACCGGCAACCACGCCGCCAATAACGCGGGCGGTGTCCGGGTGATCAATCGCGCCGAAACGCAGCGGATCCATCACAGCAATCGGGCGTGCACCCATGGAAATAATGTCACGCACAATACCGCCCACACCGGTAGCAGCACCCTGGTAAGGCTCCACATACGACGGGTGGTTGTGGGACTCAATCTTGAAGGTAACAGCCCAGCCGTCACCAATGTTGGTCACACCGGCGTTCTCGCCGATACCGACCATCAGGTCCTTCTTCATCTCATCGGTGACCTTCGCACCGAACTGCTTCAGATGAACCTTAGAAGACTTATAGGAGCAGTGCTCGGACCACATGACCGAGTACATCGCCAGCTCAGCCGCGGTAGGACGGCGACCAAGAATCTCCTTAATATCCTCGAACTCGTTCTCCTTCAGGCCCAGCTCAGCCCAGGGGAGTTCAGTGTCCGGGGTTGCCGCCGCGTGCTCGACGGTGTCGAGGTTAAACTGCTTTTCGCTCATAACTTCTTAGAATCCTTGTCGTGCGTTAGCGGGCGTTAATCAGGTTGGCAAGAACCGAGGTGAATACGCCGAGACCATCGGCGCCACCGCGCAGAGAAACCTCACCAAAACCGGAAGAGGAAGGACCGAAGCCAGGCTCCACAGCGTGCTCCGGGTGCGGCATCAGACCGACCACGTTACCGCGCTCATTGCTGATGCCAGCAATGTCGTTACGGGAACCGTTCGGGTTGAAACCAACGTAGCGGAACACCACGCGGCCCTCAGCCTCCAGCGCTTCCAGAGTCTTCGGGTCAGCAACATACTGACCGTCCTGGTTCTTCAGAGGAACAACAATCTCCTGGCCAGCAGCGTAGTTGCTCGTCCAGGAGGTGGAGTTATTCTCAATGCGCAGAACCTGGTCACGGCAAATGAACTTGCGGTGATCGTTCTTAATCATCGAACCGGGCAGCAGGTGAGACTCAGTCAGAATCTGGAAACCATTGCAAATACCCAGAACAGGCAGGGGAGCAGAACCGGAGGTACCAGCAGCGTTAGCGGCATCAATCACCGAATGCATCACGGGAGCCTTCGCAGCAATAGCGCCGGCACGCAGGTAGTCACCATAGGAGAAACCGCCAGGAATAATGACGGCATCAACGTTCTTCAAATCAGCGTCGTCGTGCCACAGCTCGACAACAGTACCGCCAGCCAGGCGGACAGCACGCGCAGCGTCACGGTCATCCAGGGTGCCGGGGAAAGTCACCACGCCAACGCGCGCATCGGCGAAAGCGGGGTTCGGAGAATAAGTAGAAAAGTCGCCAACCAGGGGGACTTCAGTAGGTGCGAGGGACTCAGCCATAGGTCTTAGTCCTCCAGAACCGAAACGTTCACAACGTCTTCGATGACAGGGTTCGACAGCAACTCTTCAGCAGCCTTACGGGCAACTGCGAGGTGCTCCTCAGTAGCCTCACCCTCGACGGTCAGCTCGAAGCGCTTACCCTGGCGAACATCCACGAAGGAATCGACGCCGATACGGGGAAGCTCGTGAGAAATAGCCTTACCCTGCGGGTCAAGAATTTCGGGCTTGAGCATAACATCAACAACAATACGGGCCATGTGTGGGCACTCCTTGGGTGCGTGGGTTCTGTATGAGCCGTATCTCATTCTACCCCAGTGAAGCAAAAAGTGAGATGGCGAGACCTACCAATGAACAAATGAGCGACCCATCACCTGTCTTTTTCTCATGCACTGGGCCAGCAGCAGAGCCTTAGAAACCCATCCGCGAGTAGTTCCCGACAAACCGGTGAACACCGGCCGCTAATCACCCAACGGGGGTAGATACTGCTCGCACACCCTCAGTAGGCGCTCACGCAGCTCAATCGAATACTCCGAGAGCTCACGCTGAATCCGCACGTACTCAGCCTTACCCTCGGTCGTCTCCACCGGAATCGGTTCGTACCCCCAGTCACGAATATCGTAGGGGGCCGCGCGCATATCCAGTTCGCGCGCATCCCACGCTAGGTCGAAACAATCCATGACCAGGGTCGAATCAACCAGCGGCAACAGTTTATATGCCCACTTGTACACGTCCATATTCGCGTGTAGGCACGCCGGCTGCTCCAAAAAACGCTGGGACTCGCGGGTCGGCTGCAGCTCGTTCATGGGTGCGGCCTGCGGCATAAAGAAACGGAACGCATCAAAGTGGGAGCAACGGATGCGGTGCTTCTCCACCACATGGTCCGTGCCCTCCGCACCCAGGCGCAACTGCAGGTAGTCGTGGCGGATATTGTTCTCCACTGACTTGTATGCCATCGCCCACTCGTGCATGCCAAAGCAGCCGAACTGCCCCTTCTTCGCCGCGGTATTGCGCAGAATTTCATGAGTAAAAGCAAGAGCGGTAGCGCGGCGTTCCACAAAATCGGTGACGTCCACGGTGACGGCGGAGGCGGCCTCTGCCTGGGTGCGCGCCACCTCGGGAGTGCAGCCAGCGTCAAGGAGCTCCTGTTCGGTTGCGGGCCGGTAAAAACGCCAGGAGGCGCGCTCGGGTGCATCCAGCAGGATGATGCCGGCGCCGGGGTGCCAGCGCTTAAACTGGCCGGGCTTGAGCGTGTAGTAGGTGAAGAGGAAGTCCTCCACGGGGTGCGCCTCGTGGCGGGCGCGACGCTGCGCAAACGGGTCGGCGTAGCGGCCGGCACGCGCCTCATGCGCTGACTGGGCGGCACGCCATTCGCGGGCATCCATCACCTGGGAAAATACAACACTACTCATGCTTCTAGCCTAAACTATGCATAAAAATACGATGAAGGGGCGGTGCCGAGAAAACCCGGTACCGCCCCTCCCGAAGCGTACAGCTCACAAACGAGCCCTAGCGGCCAGTACCACCGTAAACAGTAGCCTCGCCCTCAGTGTCCAAGCCGAACGCAGTGTGCACCGCGCGCACAGCCTCATCCAGCTTGCTCAGCTCAGTAATCACAGAAATACGAATCTCAGAAGTCGAAATCATGTCAATGTTCACACCAGCAGAAGACAGTGCGTCAAAGAAAGTGAACGAAACGCCCGGGCTAGTCTTCATACCCGCGCCAACCAGCGACAGCTTACCAACCGACTCGTTGTAAATAACCTCCTGGAAGCCCAGCTCAGCCTGCGCAGCCTTCAGCGCCTTCAGCGCAGCATCGCCCTGAGCCTGATCCAGAGTGAAGGAAATATCGGTCACGTTCGGGCGGTCAGTCGGCACGTTCTGAACAATCATGTCCAGGTTAACCTTCGCCTCGTTGATCAGGCCGAACACCTTAGCTGCCGAACCGGGAACGTCCGGAACGCCAACAACGGTAATCTTCGCCTGGCTACGATCGTGTGCAACACCAGAAATCAGGGGCTGTTCCAAGGGAATCTCCTTCAGATGGGTGGGGGTCAGTTCCGCGGAGTCCTCCGGGATCACAATGGTGCCTTCAAGGTTCGAGAACGAAGAACGCACATGAAGCTTCAAATTAAAACGGCGAGCATACTCGACACAGCGCAGGTGCAGAATCTTCGCACCATTTGCCGCCATCTCCAGCATCTCTTCACTGGTGACGGTATCCAGCTTATGCGCGGTCGGAACGATGCGCGGGTCAGCAGTGAACACGCCGTCAACATCCGAGTAAATCTCGCACACGTCAGCGTTCAGTGCAGCTGCCAGCGCAACAGCGGTCGTATCAGAACCGCCACGGCCCAGAGTCGTAATATCGCCGCTCTGACGGTTCATACCCTGGAAACCAGCAACAATCGCAATATTGCCGGCGTCAATCGACTCGCGGATACGCTCCGGCTTGACCTCTACCAGACGCGCAGAACCGTGCACGCCGTCGGTAATCATGCCAGCCTGAGAACCAGTGAAAGACTGGGCCTTAGCACCCAGGTCGTTAATTGCCATCGACAGGATTGCGGTCGAAATGCGTTCACCGGCAGTCAGCAGCATGTCCAGCTCACGGGAAGGAGTGACATTGCTGGTGACCTCTGCGGCAAGGTCGAGCAGCTCATCGGTGGTGTCACCCATAGCGGACACCACGACGACTACATCGTTACCTGCCTTCTGAGTGTCCACGACGCGGCGGGCAACGCGTTTGATACCCTCCGCATCCGCTACGGAGGAACCGCCGAACTTTTGGACGATCAGGCTCATTGATATCTCCAGGTCAGTTACTTGTGTGCTACCGGCAGACGCCGGCCTCTCGTTTATAGTAGACGGCGTTCAGCACAAGCGGCGAACTGTGCACCCGTATGTATTGTCCCGTGAAATATTACGTAGTATTACGCGGTAGTGATGCGGAATGTGGAGGTGGGTGCGGCAAGCCCGCGGAGGCGAGTTTTTATGTCCACGGGTTCACGTAAGTGACACCCGGCAGCGGCGGAACATCCGGCTTCGGGGTACGCAACGGGGCGTTCTGAATCGAGCGGATCTTCTCTTCATAGTCGGGGGTGCGGAACACCTCCGGCGCATTTTCTGCCTGCTCGGCTACGGGTGCTTCGGCGGGTTCGGAGGCGGTACTCGCTGGGGCGTCCTTGCCGGAGTCTTCGCCCAGATCAGGGGTGGCTTCTGCGGTGGTTTCAGTATTAGCAGAATCGGCGGGTGAGACCTCCTCGCCGGATTCCTTGTCGCCGAATTCCTCAGCCTCCTGCAGAACCTGCTCAATCAGCTGCTCATCAACTGTGCCCTGCACACCCTCAGCGGCGGGTGCCTCCGTGCGGGCACCGGCAGAATCCTCAGAATCCAGGTCATCAAACATGCTCGAATTCCAGCGGCGACGACTCTGCTTCGCCTCCTGAGCCTGAACCTGAGCCGCCTGCTCACGCTCCTGTTCCTCCTCGCGGTTCACGCGCTCAAAGTCCTCGGCGGCAGTATGAGCCACCGCTGTGCCCTCGCTAATAACGCGGCGGCCCTCCAACGCGCGGCCTAGGGTAATCTCGTCCGCGTACTCCAGATCGCCGCCGACCGGCAGACCCGACGCCAGACGCGATAGGCGCACACCCAGAGGCACAAGCATGCGTGACAGGTAGGTTGCGGTTGCCTCACCCTCAAGGTTCGGATCCATTGCCAGAATAATCTCCTGAATGCGCTCATCCGCCAGGCGGGACACCAGCTCACGAATACGCAACTGCTCCGGGCCCACACCCGCCAGCGGGTTAATGGCGCCACCGAGCACATGGTAGCGGCCGGTAAAAGAACGGGTGCGCTCAATCGCCACCACATCCTTTGATTCTTCGACCACACACAACACGGACGGGTCGCGGCGCTCATCACGACAGATGGTGCACAGCTTCGTCTCGGAAACATTGCCGCACTCTTCGCAGAAGCTCACGCTGGTCTTCACCGTGGAAATGGCGTTGGCTAGGCGCGCCATATCGGCAGCATCCGCATTCAGAATGTGAAAAGCGATGCGCTGAGCCGACTTGGGGCCCACACCCGGCAGGCGGCCGAGCTCGTCAATGAGGTTTTGAACTGCTCCCTCGTACATGGCTTCTCCTTCAGATGTGGTGTGTCGTGCTGGTGTGTTGTTCTTGGGCGACGTTATGAGTATGCACCCAACCCCCGACAGTTTAGGGGCGTTTCGCGTAGCGAGTATGCGGGTGGAATGAGTGCGCCCGCCATCGGTGCGATGGCGGGCGCGGCACCTACGACCCCGTGTTAGGGCTGGTGCAGGGGGCGTTCGTCAATGACGGTGCCCCCAATAATTTTTTCGATAGCGCGCAAACCGATAAAGGCGCTGTTTTCGAGCTTCTCGTCATCCTCAGAGACGTAGTCTTCATCGGATGCGGCGTGTGGCGGGCGAGCCGGTCCCGCCGGTGCGTTAGGAGTCGGCACGGTAGGTGCGTTAGAAGCTGGCGCTGCGGGCTTCACATCGCTTGCTGGAGTATTATCAGCCGCAGTCGTCTGCGGTGTCTCTGCCAACGGACCTGCCGCAGCAAGGGGGTCTGTTGGGGCAACCGGAGTAGCGAGCGGACCAGCCGGTGCTGCATGCGTAGCAGGCATTACAGGCGCTGCGGGCATCGCGGGTGCCTCAACCGGTTCAGTGTAGGCAGGCTCATCCTCAAAGGTGGGCTCCTCCTCATACGGAGGTTCCTCCAGGTGAGGGGGCTCCTGCGAGAACGGAGACTCCTGCTCACCCTGGGGATTTGGGGCATGCTGGGGTTCAGCAGCGCTCTCCTGCTGTGGAACCCCACTACCGGAGGCCGCAAAGGAATCACGTTCACCAAAACCGCCCGCCGGAGCAACCGGAACCTGCTGGGCTACCGGGGGCTCAGGTGCAAGCGGGCCAGCCGGTGCCTGCGGGGCAACCGGGGCAGCCTGCTGAGGTGCCTCCTCGGTGGCGCTCTGCGGAATCGTGGCAACCTCCCATGCACCCAGGGGCGCATCCACGCTCGTAGACTCGGGGGTGTTTGCGCCGGTCAGCGGCTGACCGTGGCGACGCCACGCATCCTCACCGCCGCGCAGACCATCAGCCAGTGGCGCCGGCTGCGCGGACTGCGGGGGAGTCTGCTGAACGGACGGTTGAGACGCCTGCGGGGCGACAGCCGCCGGAACTGCAGGCTGCGTTGCGGCAGCACTGGGGGCTGTGGACTGAGCTACAGGGGCAGGCTGAACTGCAGGCCTGGCCTGCTCACCGGGCTTCGCCACCTGAGCGTGAATGGTCACCTGACGGCGCAGGAACTCACTCACGCGGGCGGTCAGCTCGGGTACAAAGCCCTTAACCGCACGCAAAGTCGCAATGTCGGCGCTCACGTACAGGGTCGCGTCGTCCATCCGGGCGGGACGCACCTTCATCAGCTGCTCCGCCGCACCCGGAATGCTCATTCGGTTAAGGATGGCACGCCAATTACCCTGAACAGCCGCCAGCGGATCGTTCGGGTTAAGCTTCAAAGGCGCGGAGGGGGTACCCGACGCAGTGGCATCAGCTGCAGCAGAAGTCGGGGCATTCGGAGCCTCCGGAGCATGAGGTGCTGCAGGGGTGTTACCCGCCAGGGGAGCACCAACCTGAGGTGCAGGGGCCTGCACGGTCCGTGCCAGAGGTGCAGTGCTAAGGGGCGCGCCCGCCAGCGGGGGTGCACCGGCGCTAGCCTGCTGAGAACCGCTCTGTTGAGGGGGTGCCTGCTGGGAAGTAAGCTGCTGCACGGGCTGAGCCGGCTCCTGAACCGCTTCCTGAATCGGGGTGCTAGGAACCTGCGCATTAGGAGTCTGAGTCTTAGGCGCCAGGCCAGCTGCCGCCATACCTGCCGCACGAGCAACAGACATGCCACCCTGCGCCGGAACTGAACCAGCAGAACCAGAAGCCACGCGACGCTCCAACACCTGCAGTCGAGAAGCCAATGCCGCAACCTCAGTGCCACCGGCAGAACTCTCCACCGCAGGCAGAAGCAGACGAGCACACAGCAACTCCAGCTGAAGCTGCGGATTCGCCGCACCTGTCATACCATTCAAAGTCTCATGTGCCGTACCCGCAGCAACCGTCAGCTCACGCTCACCCAGAGCCTGAGCCTGCTGAGCCAAACGCTCCAACTGATCTTGCGGAATACCCTGCAAGATCTGACCGGCAGCCTGCGGAACAGCCTTCACCACAATCAAATCACGTAGACGCTCGAGTAAATCCTCCACAAAACGGCGAGGATCCTGACCAGTCGCCACCACACGAGAAACCGCACCAAAGAGAGTCGGCGCATCCTTCGCACCCAACGCCTCAATAACCTCATCCAGAAGCTGTGCGTGGGTATAACCCAGCAGTGCTACCGCACGGTCATACTCAATACCGCTCTGCGAAGACGCACCAGCCATCAGCTGATCAAGAATCGACAGCGAATCACGCACCGAACCGCCACCAGCACGAATCACCAGCTGCAGCACACCCGGCTCTACAGCCACCTGCTCTTGGTCGCACAGACTCTGAAGGAATGGCAGAAGAACCTCCGGCGGAACCAAACGGAACGGGTAATGGTGAGTACGCGAACGAATAGTACCCAGCACCTTATTCGGCTCAGTCGTCGCGAAGATAAACTTCACGTGCTCCGGCGGCTCCTCTACGATCTTTAGTAGCGCATTGAAACCCTCACGGGTCACCATATGCGCCTCATCAATAATGAAGATTTTGTAACGGTCACGCACCGGCGCCAAAGTAGCGCGCTCACGCAGGTCACGGGCATGATCCACACCGCCGTGGCTCGCCGCGTCCATCTCAATCACATCAAGGGAACCGCCACCATCACGCGAGAGCTCACGGCACGAATCACACACACCACACGGAGTAGGAGTCGGACCCTGCGCACAGTTCAAACAACGCGCCAAAATACGCGCCGACGTGGTCTTACCGCAACCACGCGGACCCGAGAACAGGTACGCGTGATTTACACGGTTCTTCTCCAGGGCGACCATAAGAGGTTCGGTCACGTGCTCCTGCCCGATAACCTCAGCAAAGGTCTCGGGACGATAACGACGATAAAGGGCAGTGCTCACGGCAACCTCTTCAACTCGGGGGTGCGGATAGGACAATCCATACCATTTTAGACGTTTTACCCCCAGCCCGAGTGGCCGACAGTCACCAGCGAACACATCACACCACCACCCCGGATGCTCGCCCGGGTGATATGTATGCCCACAGAAATACCGCAGACACGCCGAATTCCCAAGAACCCAAAAATCCGGTACACTGGTTCTTGCCTCTTACGTGGCGTTATCTTGGAAAACTCCCCCAGGACCGGAAGGTAGCAAGGGTATTCGAGCTATGACGGGTGCGTAGGAGGTTTTTTCATACCCAAAATCAGGCACCTGGATAGTTTGCACCCGTCATATGCACTGCGTGCCCGCTCCGCTGGCGCTCCGCGGCTTCGGATCCGGATTTGTTCTTCGCTCGCTCAGAATCCGAATCCTCAGCGGTTGCGTAGGAGGTTTTTCATGCCCAAAATTAGGCACCTGGATAGTTTGCACCCGTCATATGCACTGCGTGCCCGCTCCGCTGGCGCTCCGCCCAAAAGCAGGGGCACCAGCATTCACAAGTGTGCTTTCTGTTACTTTTCCTATCCAGGACTTGCGCGTTTTGCAAAAGCGTAGTAAAGTTTTATTCGTTGCCTACGCAATGCGTAGAAAACATAGCTGGAGGATTCGCCTAGCGGCCTATGGCGCACGCCTGGAACGCGTGTTGGGTTAACAGCCCTCGGGGGTTCAAATCCCCCATCCTCCGCCACTGATCCCCGGTCTTAGATTCTAAGACCGGGGATTTTTTACGCCCCTTGGTACTATTTCTTCAGAACCCCACGGTTGCACGTGCCGCCGAGGCTCCCCATACCTGTAGAAAGCACCACTATGATTTTCAAAAAAGTAGGCGACAGTCGCCCCTACCCCCAGCATGGCATGACCCACGCCGACTGGGGAGGAATCCCGCCGCAGCAGGTGCGCCTCGACACCCTCATCACCACCCAAAAAACCCTCAACCTCGAGACCCTACTTGCCGCAGACTCCACCTTCTACGGCGACCTCTTCCCGCACGTGGTCAAATGGGGCGGCGAACTCTACCTCGAAGACGGCGTGCACCGCGCACTGCGTAACGCCCTGCACCGCCGTGCCGTCATGTACGCGCGCGTACTAGACCTGGACTCCATCTCCCCGGCACTATTGTCCAGCGCATAAAAACCCACCCGAATACAGAAAATGCCGCGGACCAATACAAAGAAGCATTAGGTCCGCGGCATTATATGTAGCTATTCAGCCCGCTAAACCCTTAGGAAGCAACCTTCAGGTTTACCTCCTGCACAGGCGATTGCTCTGGCAGGGACTCCTGAGAATCCAAGCGAACTGGGGCACCCTGAGCATCAAAACGGGCACCCAAACCCATCTGAATAAAACGAATTGTGCTCAGAATCTGGCGTTCACGAGTCTCCTCATCCGGCGCGTCCTCCGCACGGCCCGCACTTGAGGAGAGGGAACCGTGCACGAGCATCGCCAGTTCACGAATATCGTTCTTCGGAATGTAGTTCTCAGCAATGGCGGCAGAAAGAATATGCGCCAACACCATCTGCAGCTCGTGCACGTGCTTGCCGAGCTTCGCATAGGACTCGGGGGAAAGCATGGAACGCATCGCCGGGCCCGGAGGCAGGTGACGGCGCGCCAAATCGTTGATCTGCAGGCGAACGTAGACCGCGAGCTGGTCAATCGGGTTCTCGATACCATCCAGGCCGACGCGCAGCTCGTTGAGGAAGCGTTCAGTCTCGTCCAGGGCGTAGGCGACCAGCAGTTCGCCCATGTCAGCGAAGTAGTTGTAGACCGCGGTGCGACCGATACCGGCGTTCTTGGCGACGTCGGTCATGGTCAGGCCGGGCAGGCCGCGGGTGTAGAGGATCTCGCCGAAGGAGTCGAGAATGGCACGCTTGGTGTTCTCACGCTGGGCGGCGTTGGTTGCTGCAGAGATACGAGGCATAGTGACACTCTACCCCAAACCGTCAGTAAATGACGAATTGATTAAATGTGTCACCAAGAAATTTGCGCGCGCCGCATAGTCAAAAAAACGGATGCAGACGCGGAATATGCGCATTCAGCTGCCGCTGATTACGGTGCCGCCACCTCCGCGCTCGCCGTATAGAGCCCCGAACCAAGCGGCGCACTGAGGCGCGTAAAGCACGCCCCGCCTCCAGCGGGGACGCCACCGGCCCGGTATGGTGAGCACCGGTACGGTGAACTCTGTTGTAGCGAACTCCGCTGCGGTGAACTCTGCGGCTCAGACTCTTCATACCTCCATTGTAGGTGTGGGGGTTCTGCCGCCGCCGGGATGAGGCGGCTCCGCAGGCACCCCACACCGGGTAGTCGGGCACATAAAGCGTCCACACTCTTGAACGAAGCCCACAAACCTGCCGCCGGCACAGCATGTAGGTACTATTAGATAGACTCGGGTGGCAGACGAGCTGGTGACCTCTGCCCTGCATTGCAGGTTCACCACCACGCGTGAGGGCTCGTACCTTATGTGAAGAAATACATCGCATGAAGAAAGACTTGGGGAAAGTAATGGCTAAACCCGTTAGCGAATCTAAGACTCAGATGAGCACCGTGACGGTGCCCTGGGCTGGTCGCCGCGGCTACTTTGATCTGCTGCTGGGCGCATCCTGCGTCATCCTGATCATTTCGAATATTGGTGCAACCAAGGGCGTGGAGTTCGGTCCGCTGCCCTTCGAGCTGCCCCTGATTGGCTCGACCATTGTCACCGATGGTGGTTTCTTCCTCTTCCCGCTCGCCTACGTGATTGGCGACCTTCTTTCTGAGGTGTACGGCTTCAAGCGTGCCCGCCGCGCGATTGTGGCGTCCTTCGGCTCGGCTGCTTTTGCGGCCCTGTGCTTCCTGCTGATCGTGCATCTGCCCGCTGCGAGCTTCTACACCGGTCAGGAGGCGTTCGCGCAGGTTCTCGGCCCGGTCTGGCAGATTTTTGCGGGCTCCCTGCTCGGTTACCTCTTCGGTCAGACCCTGAACGCCTGGGTCATGGTGGCAATGAAGAAGGCAAGCAAGGGCCGTTTCCTGTGGCTGCGTATGATTGTCTCCACCCTGGTCGGTGAGCTGCTCGATACCGTCATCTTTTGCTCCATTGCGGCACCGGTGCTCGGCATCGACACCGTAGAAGCATTCATCAACTACGTACTGATCGGCTATATCTACAAGTGCCTGGTCGAGGTGCTCCTCATGCCGATCAGCTACCCGATTATTGGTTGGTTCAAGCGTCATGAACTCGAGTACGTGGCTTAAGCTAACCTCCTGACAGCTGATGTGCAGAGCCGCCCGGCCTAATGCCTGGGCGGCGTTGCCATTTCAGCTTTATTCAATACACAGCATGTCTAAGAAAGAGATACGTTATGTCTAAACTGCAGGGGAATACCCCCGAGCAGTCGGAGAAGAACGACTCATTGAATCGTTCCCTCTCCCACGGCCAGTTGACCATGATTGCAATGGGCTTGGCGCTGGGTACAGGCCTGTTCCTGGGGTCCTCCTCAGCCATTAAAATTGCGGGCCCCGGTGCAATCGTCTCTTACGCTATTGGTGCGATGATTGCGGCAACCATTGCTGCGTGTGCGGGTGAAATGTCTGTGCGTCACCCCGTCCAGGGCGGTTTCGGCACCATTGCGAGCCGATACCTGAACCCCTTTAGCGGCTATCTGACTCGCTGGGCATATTGGGCATGCACCGTGCCGCTGGCTGGTGCTGAGCTGGTGGCGGTTGGCCACTATATGGCGTACTGGTTCCCGGATGTTCCCCTGGCCGTATTCGTCGTTCTCTTCGGGGCAATTATTCTGGTGCTGAACCTGGTGAGCGTGAAGTCCTTCGGTGCCCTGGAGTTCATGCTCTCTTCGATTAAGGTTTCTGCCGTCATCGTGTTTATGGTGATTGGTGTACTGCTGGTGTTCGTGGGCCTGCCCGGCCACGCCGCGGCGGGTACCGCAAACCTCGTGAATGACGGTGGCTTCCTGCCCAACGGCCCGGCCTCCATCTGGATTTCGATGGCTGTTGTCATGTTCTCCTTCGGTGGTGTGGAAATGATTTCTCTCTCCGCAGCGGAGGCGAAAGACCCAGCACGCTCGGTGGCAACCAGCGTGAAGGCCATGATTTGGCGCCTGTCCACCTTCTACGTGGTGTCTATGGCAATTATTCTGTGCCTGGTGCCCTGGCAGACCGCCGCACAGAACTCGGCGCTGACCGAGTCGCCGTTCGTGCTCGTCTTCTCTGAACTGGGTATCCCCTTCGCGGCGGACATCATGAACTTTGTGGTACTCGTTGCTGCGCTCTCTGGCGCTAACGCCTCCCTGTACGCGGCAACCCGCCTGTTGCATGCCCTGGGCTCTGACCGTATGGCTCCTGCAGTGGCTGCACGCACCTCCTCGCGCGGCGTGCCGGTGGTGGCTCTGCTCATCTCCTTCACCGGCGTTGTCGTAGCGACCGTGATGGCTGTTGCCAAGATTGGCGATATCTTTGCGCTGCTCATGGCGCTGGTGACCCTGTGCATCCTGGTTGTGTGGGTCATGATTCTGTTGACCTACCAGGCGTACAAGAAGGATCAGAAGGATGCTTCCTCCTTCACCGTGCTGGGTGGCCGCGTCACCGCAGGTCTGGCTCTGGCGGGTGTTCTGGCAACCCTGGCGGCAATGTTCATGCTGCCCGGCTCGGGCGTTCAGGAATCCATCATGGTCGGTATCGTTTTCTTTGTGCTGATTTCTATTGGCTACACCATCTCCTCGAAGGTTCAGGGCGGTTATGAGCGCCCCGATCTGGACGCTATGCACGCCGACGAGGACACCAGCGCGGCGCAGCATTAAATTAAATAGCGTGAAAGCCTCGCGAGGCTAAAACATAAAAGACACCGGATGGGGGAGTACCCCCGTTCGGTGCCTTTCGCTTGTGTGCTCTAGACGGTGACGTTCTGAGCGATGGGAGTGTGCCCGTAGAATAGTTAACTATTCGTACCCGTCAACGAGACTAGAAGCTGCAGAAGTCGGGTGCGAGCACACATTGCACATCACGCCCCTTAAGGCGTACTGACGGAAGGCACCTTCGTGTCCCACAACGACGATACCCGCAGCCACGCTGCAGCGGGGACCGCCGGATCACGCACCCTGAAACGTTCTCTGTCCCACGGACAGATGACCATGATCGTGATGGGTTCTGCGCTCGGTACGGGCCTCTTCTTGGGATCGGGCACCGCCATTGCGATGGCTGGTCCTGCGGTCATTCTCACCTACGCTATTGGTTCTGCGCTTGCTTCGGTGATTGGTGCGGCAACCGGTGAAATGGCGGTTCGCTACCCTGTCCGTGGCGGTTTCGGTACTATTGCTACCCGCTACTTGGGCCCCTTCGCGGGCTTTTTGACTCGCATTGCCTACTGGACGGCGACTGTTCTGATTGCCGGTGTTGAGCTAGTATCGGTGGCTACCTACCTGAATTATTGGTGGCCGCAGTTGCCGCTGTGGGCTGGTATTGCTGTGTTTGGCGTGGCGCTGATTGTGCTGAACCTGACGAGTGTGAAGTCTTTCGGCATGCTGGAGTTTTTCCTCTCGTCCATTAAGGTCATTTCGATTGTTGCCTTCCTGCTGGTGGGCCTGTGCCTGATTTTCTTCGGTCTGCCCGGTCACGCTGCGGTGGGTACCGCGAACCTCTTCAACGACGGCGGTTTTATGCCGAATGGCCCCCAGTCGGTGTGGCTGTCGCTGGCTGTTGTGATGTTCTCCTTCGGTGGTATTGAGATGATCTCGATCTCCGCTGCGGAAGCGAAGGATCCTTCTCGTTCGGTGCGTTCCGCAGCGAAGGCGATGATGATCCGACTGGCAACCTTCTACGTATTGGCAGTTCTGATTGTTGTGGCTGTTATTCCCTGGCGTTCGGCGTCCGGTCTGGGCGATGCGGTGGAAGCTTCCCCGTTTGTTCTGGTCTTTGAGCAGCTGGGTGTGCACGGTGTGGCGCACTTTGTGAACTTTGTGGTGCTGATTGCAGCGCTGTCGAGTGCGAATGCGAACCTGTACGCGGGTGCGCGTCTGATGCACTCGTTGGCGGCTGACGGCATGGCGCCTCGTCAGCTGGCTCAGGTGAACCGTGCTGGCGTTCCGGCTCGTTCGGTATGGCTGTCAACCAGCGGTATGGTGATTGCTATTCTGCTGGCTCTGTACAGCCCAAAGGAAGCGTTCCTCTCCATGATTTTTGTGATTATGGTGTGCGCGCTGACCGTGTGGGTTCTGATTCTTTTCGCTTACATCGTGTACAAGCGTGTTGAGCCAGTAACTGATGGTTTCCGCCTGTGGGGTGGCCAGTTCACCGCGGCGCTCGGTGTTCTGCTGCTCTTCGCGGTGTGGATTGCGCTCTTCATGGTGCGTGGTTCCATGGTTCCGGCGATCGTGGGCGTGGGGTATTTTGTGGTGCTGAGCCTGCTGTACTTCGCTCGTATTCGCCACACTCACGTGATTGATGAGCAGACCTTCGTGGAGGCTCAGCAGGCAACTGCCGAGTACGACGCCATGAAGTATGACGCTGATCATGCTCTGGAGACTGCGGCAAAGCTGGGCCGTTAAGGTTCTGTAGCTGCCGGGAAGGCTTGTGTTGGGGACTGCTGAGACTCCAAGAAGGAAATAAACGAAAAATACGGAAAATCTCTGGAATTGCTCGTAATAAAACCGTAAAAACGCTCTTGGCCCTCAGAGCGGGTCTATCATAGACAGTGAACCGTATGATCTTGTATGCGTTCAAATGTCTGTGTGTTGGATGAGGCTCGAAAGCATCGTAGCTTTCGAGCCTCATCGCTTTAACCCACCAAATATATTTCTAGTACCCGAATTATCATCAGCTGATTCATTTGCTGTACCTTGCGGATTCGTACGAATACCCCCTTCATGGCGGCGGGGGAGTAGAGTTAAAACCATGCAAAGCCACGAAAAGAAACGCGAAAATACCCCCGAAAAGATTCCCACCTCTGAAGCTGGCACCACCGACGAATTGTTGGTGTACGTACCCGCCCGCTGGGGCGATATGGACGCCTACGGGCACGTCAACAATGTTGCCATCCTCTCGGTCATGGAAGAAGCCCGTGTGGCGCTCTTCGGTCCGCCGCCGTCCTCCGGGCAGAAGCCTACCGTGGCACCGCAGCCTCCGATTCCGCTTTTTGACTTGGTTACCGAGGGCGTGCAGGCGCTCATTGCCGAGCACAGCATCCGCTACCTGGCTCAGCTGCCCTATACCGGTGAGCAGGTGCCGGTATGCCTGAGAGTGGAGAAGGTCAGTGCCGCATCTGTGCGTATTGGCTACTCGATTCTCTCCCCGGTGGACGGCGGTGAATGTGTGCGTGCTTTTACCGTGCTGGCATTCTGGGACTCCATTGCGGGGCGACTGACTCGACTGACCCCCGAGCAGCGTGAACTGCTGAGCTCCTACCTGCCGGAGAAGTAGAGGGTGTTCCGCTGTAATAGAATGGTATTGAACGGGGATAAACGTATGTTTTAAAGACCTTCTGCAAAGGGCGAAAAGGTATTCCCGGGAGAGATAACAATGTCGTTTTACCACGCTCAGTGAGACCCCGCCGGATGAGGTCGCCGCACGATGCGTGCCACCGGATGCGCCGCCGCCGGTGATCGCTGCGGACACATTGGCCGCAAGGGCTACCTGAAGACCGGTGCGGAAATCATGGGGCTGTGCGGTACCGTGGACTGAGCCCACGTCCTGAACCTGCTGACCGAGTACGTCACCACCACCGCAAACACGAAGAGAATGAACGCCTTGAATGTGGTGATCTTGCCCGTTACTGAGGGCAAGCAACTGACCTGCTTAGGCGAGATTGAGACTGGCTCGATGACCTGCCATGACGGGAACGGTCGTACTATTGCGGTCGGTGGCAGGCGCGAAGGCTATGCGCTCGCATCCGCATCAGAGGCAATGAGCTGTCATTGATTTGTGACTTGCTAAGAGGGGCTCCCCGCAATACCGGGGAGCCCCTCTTATTGCCTTTTCCCGCTGTACCCTAGAGGGGTCATCCTGCGGGTTTCTAAGATACCGTATAGCTAGCTCACAGGTAGCGTCTTTAGAATACTGGTTAGGAACCCGAACCGATGACGCAGAAAGGTCACTATGCACCCGGCACAGAATTACGCTACCCAGACTTCTACCCAGGCTCGTTCTACTACGCTCCGCACCTACAGTCCCGTAGCACTCGGTGCCACGCTGCTGCTGACGATGTCGGCATGCTCCGGTGCCGCCACCACCGCCTCCCCGAGCGCCACCGGAATCCCTAGCCCCAGTGCTACGAGCGCGAAGGCGACCCCCAGCCTCACTCGCACCGCAACGGTCACTGAAAGCACTCCGACTGCCGGTACTGTGCACACCCCCACCGCGGCGGCTACCGTGAGCCCCGGAACCATCACTACCGTAAGCCCGGTAATGACTGCTCAGGCGAACGCGGCGGCATCGGCTAAGGCGAATATTTCGGCGAGTGAAGTGGCGAAGGCGTCGAGCACCGCGAGTCTATCCAGCTCGGACGTTCAGTCTGCGGGCGGTAGCTGCGGCAGTATGGACGCTACCGGCTACCTGAAGCATAATGCGACCGTGCAGGTAGCCTCTGGCGCGGTGGATTGCCTGTTTGCGCGTGAGCTGATTCGCCAGTTTGTGGTGCAGAACCCCGCCGAGGTGACCGATAAGGCGAATGGTGAGCGTACCGTCATGTCGGCGCGCTGCTACTGGAAGCCGGGTGACGGCGCGGATCGTGCAACCCCCGAGTGCGTGTCCCTGGATGGTGGCAGCACCGTCATTACTGTAAAGCTGACCAACTAGTTTACGACTCACACCCGGCTAGGCACACCCCCGGCAAGGCACGGGCATTACACACAAGCGCCGCGTTGACGAATCATTCGTCAACGCGGCGCTTTAGTATTCCCACTTGCAGCCGGGCAGAATTAGAGCTGGTGCGAGTTAGAACTCTCCGCGAGCGCGGGCGGCAAGCACATCATCCAGGCGGGCGAAGGTCGAACGCCAGGTGGTGCGCACCTCCTCGTGGACCGAGGCGGGCATGGGGCCAATCTCAATGACGATGCGGGTACCGGAACCCACGCCGTCGGCGGTAATCACGGTTTCGGGGAAGAAACGGTGACGCTGGTACACCAGCACGCTACCGGGGTTGCCCAGGTGGTCGGGCAGCTGCTCGGCATATTCGAGCTCCTTGAACGGTTCAATGCTCAAAAAGCGGCTCTGCAGAATGCAGGACACCGAGGGGTCAACCTCGTTGATCATGGACAGACGCTGCAGACCGCCGACGACGGGCTCCACCACAACGTCGGTGGGGCGCACATGCCAGCCGGCGGGGCCGTACCAGCGGACCAACAGTTCGGGATCCAGGTAGGCGCCGAAGATATCCTCGACCGAGGCTACGATCTCGTGGTCGAAGACGAGAAGCTCCTCATCGGGAACATGAGTGATGCTCATAGGGTTCTCCTTAAACGGGTTGAAGAGCGGGTTTAGGGCTTCTTGCCGGAGTAGTAGTTGCCGAGGAACTCGTCACGGTACTCGAAGTAGGTGCCGTCCTTGATGGCTTTGCGGGCGTCGTCCACCATGCGCACGATGAAGCGCTCATTGTGGATGGAGGCGAGGGTGGCCGCCAGACGCTCGTCCGCCTTGAAAAGGTGACGCAGGTAGGCGCGAGTGTAGTGGGTGCAGGTGTAGCAGTCGCAGCCCTCGTAGATGGGCGAGAAGTCCGCCTTGAAGCGCGCGTTGGTGATGTTGTAGCGGCCGGTGGGGGAGTAGAGGGCGGCGTTACGTGCCACGCGGGTGGGGGAGACGCAGTCGAAGGTGTCTACACCGTTTTCGATGCCGACGAAGATATCGTCGGGTTCGGAGATGCCGAGCAAGTGGCGGGGCTTGGATTCGGGCAGCTCTTCGGCGCACCAGCGCACGATGGTTCCGAGGTTTTCCTTCTCGAGCGCACCACCGATGCCGAAGCCGTCGAAGGGCATGGAGCCGAGGTCCTGGCATGCCTTGCGGCGCAGGTCCTCGTACTGTGCACCCTGAATGACGCCAAATAGTGCCTGGTAGGGCTTGCCCACGCGCTCTGCGGTCAGACGCTGGTGCTCAGCGATGCAGCGCAGCGCCCACAGACGGGTGCGTTCGAGCGCCTCCTCCTGGTAGCCGCGGGAGTTGTAGAGGGTGGTCAGCTCGTCGAAGGCGAACATGACGTCGGCACCGATCTGGTGCTGAACCTGCATGGACACCTCGGGAGTAAAACGGTGAATTGAGCCGTCAATATGCGACTTGAAGCTCACGCCGTCATCGTCAATGTGAGCAAGGCGTTCCTTGCCCTGTGCCACGTCGTCGTCACCGAGGGGGCGGCCGTCGGCACCCTTAGCGTCCGCGACCGTACCCATGTCGATCACCTTCTTGAAGCCGGAGCCCAGGCTCATAACCTGGAAGCCGCCGGAGTCGGTGAAGGTGGGACCGTCCCAGTTCATGAAGGCCCCCAGACCGCCTGCCGCGTCGAGGATTTCGGGGCCGGGCTGCAGGTACAGGTGATAGGCATTGGAGAGCAGAGCCTGAGCGCCGAGCTCCTTCATGGATTCGGGCAGGACCGCCTTGACGGTTGCCTTGGTGCCCACGGGGGTGAAGGCGGGGGTCTCGATCTGTCCGTGCGGGGTGGTGATAACACCGGTGCGTCCGCGGAACTGTCCGCCGTTGGCTTCTACACGTTCAGCGTTGGGGGATGCGGTGTCCGCCAGGCGGCTGGTGATAGCGAAGCCAAAGTCCTCGGTGGGGAAAGAGTTATCTAGAACGCTCATTCTTCTCTCGATTGTTTGCTTTCCGTCTGAATGTCTACATCCTAGCCTACCGGAAAACCCCGCCTCTCTTGCCGGAGGCGGAGTTCACGAGATTTCAGCTGAGGGTAGCTGATCTTAGCCCGCGAAGTCGCCGAGCATATCTACGGTTGGCACGAAGAAGAGGGTGCCAGTCACCGCGGTGCTGAAATCCAGTAGACGGTCGTAGTTGGCGCCATCCACTCCCATGAACATGTTCATGAGCATCTTCTGAACGGTCGAGAAGGTGCTGGCGTAGCAGATGAAGTAGGTACCCAGCTCGTTGTTGCCCACGGTGCCGAAGGGCATGTTATCGCGAATGACCTTGAAGTCGTCACCGATATTGGCAATAGCGGAGTGCGAGTTGGTGGGCTTCTCGTCCTCGCTCATCTCGATGTCGTCGTGCTTGGAGCGGCCAATGACCTTCTCCTGCTCGGAGACGGGCAGGACATTCCACGCGGTCATGTCGTGGATGTACTTCTGAACGAACTGGTAGCTGCCGCCCTTGTACATGGGGTCGTTATCACCGATGAGGCCGAAGTATTCGCGTGCCGCGGGGGTCTGCGGGTTTTCGGTGCCGTCCACAAAACCGATAATGGAGCGGCCGTCCCAGTAGCGGAAGCCGTGCACCTCCTCCAGTACCTCGGCAATATCGCGTAGCGCCGCGGTAATAGCGGAGGCCATATCGTAGGCAACGGATGGCTGGGTCGTGCGGATGTGGAAGTGCAAGTCGCCGGGAGTAGACACTGCGGTGTGCTTGGGGCCCCGAATCTCCTCGAACTCCACGAGTTCCTGCGGCAGTGGCTTGGGCAGGTCCATGGCCAGCCACGCGCTGTGGCTGATACCCAGCACAATGCTGGCATTCTCGGGTGAGTAGCGGTTCGCGGCGGTGTGGTTAAGGTTAATGACGAGCCCGCAGAGGTTCTGGAACCCCTCAATGAGCGCGTCCTGAGAGATACCTTCCTTGAACTTCCAGACCATGAAAATGGTGTTAGTGTTCGGGCTGGCAGTGACCTGTTGTGATTCTGAAGCAAGCATAAAATTCACCGTACGCCCGTGTGTACGCCCCTGCAATGAATCCACCCCTAACCTTCTGCGCTGAACGGAGAAGATGAGGGGTGGGGCAAAGAATCGTAGTTTTTAGAGGTCGTGGGAGGCGAGGTGACGCGCATGCGCCAGGCGTGCCGCCGTCTCGAAAATAGTCCACGCCTGCACCTGAGTGGACAGCTCCACCGGCGCACCGGGCTTCACAACTTTGCTCATCGGCTCGGTGAACCGCGGGGAGAACTGCACGAGCGCCTTACCGCGAATCTCATTCGGGTCAATGCCGTACTCGTTCATCGGCAGGTTGGGGTCGAACTCGCGGCGGCCCTCCCACAGGGCGCGTGCGGTCGAGTACACCAGGGTCGAGGCGAGTATTTGAGCCTCGTCACTGAGCAGTGGTGAAGAAGCCGCCACGCCTAGGTAACGCACAAGAATGCCGGTGAATAGGCCGCCGTCACCGTCACCGTGCGAGATGAGGATGCGGCCGCGCACACCGGAGAGGAATTCTACCTCTTCGGTCATGTGCTTGACGATGCCGACGATGAGACGCTCGGCGCGTTCTGCGGGGTCCACCTCGCAGGGTACATCGGATGCGGCGAGGCCCAGTAGGGCGCCCAGGGCGGTTCCCTGGTTGTAGGTGAATTCGCTGTGCTCGTATTCGTACTTGTCGCCGCGCACGTTTACGCCGTCAATATAGAGCGAATGCTCTGCATCCCAGAGGGTTTCGTTCATCCAGTCCATGAGTGCGGCGGCAGTCTTCGGGTCGCCTGCACGCGCATACGCCAGAGCGGTTGGCGCGGTCGCTGCAGCATTTACAAAATCACGCTTGGACTTGCGCCAACTCATGCCGCCCACCGATGAGAAGCCCTTTGCTAGCTGCTCAAAAAGAGCTGCGCCAGCGTCCTGGGCGGCAACGTCAGTATCGCCGGTCAGGTCAATGCAGAAGGAGTTCATGCGGTCTACCGCGAGGGTCAGCCACGCCATATCGTCAAAATAATCGTTGGCGAAGCGGCCGTAGTTACGCATGTTAATGCCGCGCAATAGTGCGCGGGCGCGGTGCAACTGTTCCTGGGCGGCAGTCATATCGCCCTCACGCAGGTGACGCTGACCGGCATCAATCATGCAGTCCAGCAGGTGCGCCTGCCACCAGTAGTGCCAAGTGCTCAGACGCTGGCTCAGCGGGCGCGGGTCGGGAACCTGCACCGAACCGATGAGGGCACCGGGAATACCGAGGATGCGGTGCACGAAGGTGTCGGTGACGCTGTCGGCTGCGGTAGCAGCGTGCGAGGAGGTGCGCTGGGCGTACTCGCTAATCGACTCCAGAGACTGCTCGTTGTGGGAAGGCGGCTGGAATTTCATGGACCCTCTGTAGTTGTGGTGAAGTATTACGTCTGAAATTATCCCACCTTTTGCCCTCTGAGCGCCTGAACACTGTGGGGTGGGCTCTCGGGTGTGACCCCTTTTCGAGAGCCTGCCGAGAAGACACAATGCGGGGAACGGGGTGAACGCCACTCAAAAACGGGTTAGGCGGCGGCCAGTGAACGCCCACTGTGTAGGTCAACCCGCTCGCCGGTGATGGGGTGTTCAAAGTGCAGGCTGTACGCCAGCAGCTGCAACGGGTACTCGGGACGGTCTGGGGTGTCGGGCAGCACCTGCGGGTATAGCACATCGCCCAGAATGGGGGAACCCAAAAGGTTCAGGTGCGCCCGTAACTGGTGGGTCTTACCGGTGTGAGGCTCCAAATCATAGAGCGCCCATTCTTGTTTTTTGTTCAGTGCAGGTTCGGCACGCCACCCCTCAACAGCCTGCGCGCTCGGGGTGAAAGTCCGCAGAATCTTTACGGTCGTTAGCGTATTCGGCTCCACGCCCTGTGCCGCACACTCTTGCTCGGACAGCTGCTGAACCTGCAGCTGATCACGAATCTTCTGAATATGCGAACGCACCTGCAGTCCCTCCGTACTCAACGCCTGCTCGGCGGCGGTAACATCGGCGGGAACCGGCGCCACAGCGCGGTAGGTCTTCGACGCCTGACGATGCTGAAACATCATCTGGAAAGGGCGGCGCGCCTGAACCGTCTTAGCAAAAAGCAGTACGCCGGCGGTTGGGCGGTCCAGACGGTGAATTGGAATCAGCAACGGGTTCTGCTCACGCACCCGCAGCTTGGTTAGCGCGGTCTGCGCAATATAGGAGCCGCGCGGGGTGGTCGGCAGAAAATGCGGCTTATCAATCGCCAGCACGTGCTCATCCTCGTAGAGCACCGGCATATCGGAGGGTAGCTGCGGCTCATCGGCAAGCTCACGGAAGTACCAGATGCGCTCGCCCGGCATGTACGGGCTATCGCTGCTCAGAATCGTGCCGTCATCCAGACGCACCTCACCGGTATTGAAACGGGCGTGAATAATCTGCGGGTTGTTTGGGTAGAAGCGCGCAACCAGATAATCCGCAATGGTTACCGGAGCTGCATTGTTCGGGGTGAGCTCGGCGGGGAGCTCCTCCAAGAGTGGCAGGGTTAACTGAATCGGGTCGATACCATTTTTCTGAGTCAGCGGAGGGGTCAGTAGGCGGCGATGCGTGCGGCGTGCCGGTTTTGCCTGATAGGTGGCACCGGGCTGTATTCTCTGCTGTGTATCGGGGCGTGCGTTAGGCTGTGTACGTGCGGTGTTCTGTGTGGGCATGGCTCTACTCTACCGCCTGAACCTTATCACCTGAGCGGGGCTGGGGTCGAGGTAAGCTGAACCGGATTGCCTGCTGATGAGGCAGACAGAAATATTGTCGTGGGTTTGATGTGCGGTTGGGGAATCAGTTTTGTCTGACACTCATTAATGTTTGTGTGAATATGTGGAACAAAAAACGAAAACTTCACAAATTCTTGAAATTATCGGACATTTAATTTAAAAAAACTGCATTATTTTTGCAAAAAACAGCGTTTAAGTGCGGTATTTTCGAAAATACTGTCAAATCAGAAACTAATAAGCCTCAATTTAGCCCCTGTGGTTTTTCTAAGTATAAAAGATGTAAAGCAATTAAAGACCTGCTAAGCTAGGCAACCTACGTCATAAAAGCCTTAATAAAGACTGAAATTACCCTTAAAGCGGTACGATTAAGAAACAGAAGTTCGATATTTCGAACGAAGGGGTCGAAATGGGACAGAAACAGCGCAAGGGCGCACAGATTAAAGGAAAACCCCAAATTACAGCGGTGCAATCGGACAATTCCAAAGCACCGGAAAATGCGATAGGAGAGGGTATGGAACATTCACAAAAGAATGCGGAGCCTCGCACCGGTGCCCTGCGTATGGACCCGCACGAACGCGAAGAGCAAATTCTAAAAATTGCTGCAGAACATTTCGCTCGACGTGGCGTGCTCGGTGCCTCCATGAGCGCTATCGCCCGCGATGCAGGCATTACCCGCGCTCTGCTCTACCACTACTTCCCCGGCAAAGACTCCCTGGCGGCAGCCGTCACCCGACGCGAAGCCAACTCAGTCCTTGAGGCTCTTGGCGAGCATCACGAAAACCCCGAGGAAGCACTCCGCAGGGCGTTGCGCACCTACTTCCTCGTTGTAGCCGGTGTCCCCACCCCCGGTGGGGAGGACTTCCCGAACAACCCCACCGACTACCTCGAATGGATGCTTCAACGTACTGGTATGCCGATTAATGACCGCACCCGCGTCATTCTCGGAGGCTGGTTGCAACTTGTCGACTACTTCGCCCTGCACGTCGTGCAACTCAACCCCCGCGATCAGCGCACCGTTCACTCCCGCGGGCTCGGGCTCGAAGAAGCCATCGACCTGTGCCTGGGTGCCGTTGACACCCTCACCGGTGGCTACTAGCCGACAATTCTGAAGCTATTAGGGGAGCGCCCTAGACTTCCCGCTCCGATGTTTGGTTATGTGCTCCAGGGTGAAGATGCCGTGGGCATCCGGGTGGTTATTCCTCCGCCGCGCCGCTTGCGACGTGGTGGATTCCGGAAACACCACCCGGTTCGTGAGTAGGGAAACATAATGCCCCGTACCCCCTCCGTGAGGGTGCGGGGCATTATGATGCTCAGGTTGAGGGTGAGAGAAATAATTTAATCTGAGGTTAAGTTTGAGGTTCTGCTCAGCCTAAATGGAACGGTGTAGCGACAGGCCACGAACCGTTGCGTAGAAACCCTGCGCCTGCAGTGCTGCACGCAGTGCCTCCACCGGATGCTCCATAACCTCGCCGCCGGAGATGCCCAGCGTAGATGCGCCCGGTGTGGATGTATCCAGTGTGTGGGTGTTCAAAAGCTCCACATCGTTGACCTTCTCCACCGAAATCTTCTCCGCACCAACGGCAGACACCAGGCGCGCCAGGGCGGGGGCTGCCGCCTCCAGAAGTATCGGGTCGGTGGTAAAAGCCAGCAGGGTCTTCGCGCCACGCTCCACATACAGCACCGGTGCGCCGTCCACCAGTACTACGCAGGCGCCCGCCTTGCGTGCCGGGCGGTGCTTGACCACTCCCGCGCCCTCATGCGCGAAGGAGGGAATCGCGGGCCAGCTCAGCGCCGCACCGTACGGGTTTGCCGGGTCGGTTGCTGCCAACAGGGTCACCGTGAACGTGCCGTACACCTGTTCCGTATCTGTACGCTGCGGGGTGTAGGCGCTCGCACCAAAACTCTGTGGACCTGTGGGAACGCTGAGATTATCGGCGGTAGAACGCAGCAGGTCCACGGTTGCGGGGGCGGCGAACTGCGCCGCACCCAAACCCTCAATAAAGTAGCCGCGACGTACCAGCGCACGATCCTCAGCCGCCGAATAAATCCGGTACAGTTGCGAGAACCCGCCGGTAGAATCCTCCACCTGCAAGCATCCGCGAGTCAGCACACCGTAGCGGTCCAGTAACAGGTCGGCGCGTGCGAGTGCCGCAACCGTTGCCTCCACGGGCTCCTGTAGCAGCGTGTCCACGCGTGAAAAGCGACCGCTATCCTGCGGGGCAACAGTGGGAGTGATGGTATGGAGCCCGCCGCGGAGGGAATTGTTGCGCAGGGAATGCAGACCGCGCCCGGTGGCAGGCGCAGAGTAGCCGCCGGAACCATAATTGCCAGCATTGAAACCGCCCGCCATGCCGTTACCCATGGAGGCGCGTGCCGCCGCAATACGACCCGCACCGCGGCGACCTACCCGCGACAGACGCGCGGCAGCCGCCGGAGTCGGATGCGCACTGCGGACACCGGCAAGCATCGCCCGAACCGGTGCGAAACTATCGTTCGTCACCGCACCAGCCCACACCAAGCGCCACAATGCCGCCGAAACCTCCGCAGCATCCGGGAAAGTCACTACCTGACCAGCAGGTGCCGCCGCCCTCATCAGCTGCACCACTCGCTCACGCAGTGCCGACACGAACAGGCCGCCGTGAGCCAGCGCCTCATAGATGGCGTGCTCGAGCGTGCCCGGAGCCTGCAGCGCCTCCCAGAGCTCCGGGTTCTCCGTGCGCAATAGCTGCTCCGGGTAGTCCTCACCCAGAGTCAGCGAAGAACTCTCGCTCAAATGCAGGCGAATCCAGCCGTCAGACTTCTGCGTGCTACCCCCGCCGAGCTGACCGGCACCGGTGAAGAACACCCTGCCGCTGGCCATGACCTCGTCCAGTATGTGCGGCTGGTAACCGGGCACGCGTGCTGGAAGAATCAGCGTCTCCAGTGCAGAAGCCGGTACGCGCACACCCGCGAGCTGGTCGATGGCGGTGAGCAGATCCTCCGTGGTGGAGGCGGAATCCTGGCCCGCATGAGCGATGCCGTTTTCTGCACCGTTCTGTGCTATCGGGGTGTGTGCCGCCGGGTTGAGTGCCATCGGGTTGGGTGCTGCCGAGCCGAGGGGTGCCACCCTCTCGCCCACCACAGCGGCGGTGCGGCGGGAGGGTATGAATGCACCGTAGGCGCTTGCCTCCGGTAGGGTCTGCGCAACCCGCACAGATAAAGAACGAACGTTCTGCCACGAAGGTAGGAAAATGCCATAGACCTGCGCCGATACCGGCTCAATCTCCTCACGTAACGCTGCCAGAGAACGGGCGCGAATCGTGCGCAAAACCTGCGCATCCACCCACTCAACACCAGCCGTCCCGGAGGCACGCAACACCTCGGGCAGGAACTCACCAGAGCTCAGACGGCGCTGCTGCTGAAGACGCTGCAACACCGGAGCCAGCACACCCACACCCACCGGGGTCAGACGCGAAAAATGCTCCGCCGCCTGCTGCGCCGTAAAGGGAATATGGGTGCGCGCATAGCGAGAAACCAGATCCTCTAAAGGCTCGGCGACCGGCTCTAACAGGGCAGTAGGAAGCGCTGCGGCGGGCATAATACCCAGTCCATCGCGTAGGCGCGCGGCATCCTCAACCACCGCATAGTACAGCTGCGGCTCGGCGGAACTACCGGCAGCTCCCATGAACGAGAACGCGCGGCGTGAGCGCACCAGCTCCTCCGCTAGGGCATGCGCCTCAGTCGTGCTGGCGTGCGCGCCGTACTCCTCGCCGTAGTGTTCAGAGTCCTCGGACTCGCCGAAATCTTGCGAACCGTGCGCCGCAGTCTGCAGGCTGTCAGTCCGCATACGCAGACTCAACTCCTGCGCGCTCAACGGACCCAGCTGACGTAAAAGATCCGCCACGCCCTCCACACCGTAGGCACGATAACGCTCACCTGTGCGCTGCAGACGCTGCTGAGTCTGCACCAGCACCGCCGGATCCAGCAGGTCACGCAGACCGCTCGACCCCAGCAACTCAGCCAGTAGCGCGGGGTCCAGCGACAGCGCGGCGGCGCGGCGTTCGGCGGCGGGCGCATCCCCGTCGTAGAGGTGCTCGGCAACGTACTCAAAGAGTAGAGTTCTTGCAAAAGGCGAAGGGTCGTTTGTCTCAACCTCCAGCATGGACACCGCCCGAGACTGCAACGAACGGTGTACCTGAACTAGCGCCGGAACATCGTAGACATCCTGCAGACACTCGCGTGCCGTCTCCAAAAGCACCGGAAAGTCAGGGTACTTACGCGCCACATCCAACAGCTGCGCAGCGCGCTGACGCTGCTGCCACAGGGGGGTGCGTTTACCCGGATCACGGCGTGGCAACAGCAGGGCACGCGCCGCATTCTCACGGAACCGAGACGCAAAAAGCGCTGAATCGCCCACGCTTTCAGTGACGATTGCCTCCAGCTCATCCGGGTCGAAAAGGAACAGGTCAGCGCTGGGTGGCACATCCTCCATGGCGGGCAGGCGCAGAATCAAGCCGTCATCGCTCGCCATGACGGAGGCATCCACCCCGTACCGCTCCTCAATGCGGGCGCGTACCGCTAGAGCCCAGGGCGCGTGCACCCCGTAGCCGAGCGGTGAGTGTAGGATCACGCGCCAATCGCCCAGTTCGTCGCGGTGCCGTTCCACGATCATGCGGGTGTCGGAAGGGACCGCCCCGGTGGATTCGCGTTGCTCACGCAGGTAGGTGAGCAGGTTATCAACCGCCCAGGTGTCCAGTCCGAGCTGTTCGAGCTGCTGGCGGGCGGCGGCGCTATCGATGGCGTCCAGGCTGGAGAGCGCGCGCGTGAATGCACCCGTCTGCACGCCCAGGGCGTAGGGGCGGCCCATGCGGTCGCCGTGCCAGAAGGGTAGGCGCGCGGGCTGACCGGGCGCGGGGGAGACCCGCACCGCATCGTGCGTAATTTCTTCAATACGCCAACTGCTCGCGCCGAGAGTAATAACCTCGCCGGCGCGGGATTCGTACACCATTTCCTCGTCGAGCTCACCCACACGCTTCGGGCCGCGCTCTTCATCGCCGCTGACCAGGTAGACGGGGAAGAGCCCGCGGTCGGGAATTGTGCCGCCGCTGGTGACTGCGAGGCGCTGTGCGCCCGGGCGGCCCTCAATACTGCCGGAGGGCGCCTCCTCGGTGGGGGTGCGGTCCCAGATGATGCGTGGGCGCAGTTCGGCGAACTCGTCGGAGGGGTAGCGTCCGGCGAGCATTTCGAGCACGGAGTCGAAGAGGGCGCGCGGCAGTTCGGCGTAGGGTGCGCTGCGGCGTAGCGCCTCGTACCAGGAGTCCACGCTAATGGGTCCCAACGCGCAGGCGGCGACGGTCTGCTGTGCGAGTACGTCCAGGGGGTTGGTGGGGATGGTGAGCGGTTCGAGGGTTCCGCTACGCATTCCGGTGAGTGTGACGGTTGCACCGAGCAGGTCGCCGCGGTGCTTGGGGTAGAAGAATCCGCGCGAAATTTCCCCCACGCGGTGTCCGGCGCGGCCCACGCGCTGCAGTGCGGAGGCGACTGAGGGAGGTGCGGCCACCTGGATTACGAGGTCCACGTGGCCCATGTCGATACCCAGCTCCAGGGAGCTGGTAGCGACGACGCAGCGCAGGGTTCCGCCCTTGAGTGCCTCCTCGATGAGGGTGCGTTGTTCCTTGGATACGGAGCCGTGGTGTGCGCGGGCGAGCGGTGGTACCTCGGTGATGTCGCAGATGCCTGCCGTGTAGTCTTCGGGGTCGATTCCCTGCTTTGCGAGGACGCGGCGCAGGTGAATATCGTTGAGTGCCGCGGTGAGCTTTTCCGCTAGTCCGCGCGAGTTAACGAAAACAATCGTAGAACGGTTGTTCTCAATATGGTCGACGATGCGCTCTTGCACACGCGGCCAGATAGAGGTCTCGGGGCGCTCGCTATTGGCTGTGTCTCGCAACGCCTTTTCGTGCAGCGCCCCTTCTCGCAATACCTCTTCCGAAACGGTGAGCGTATTTTCGGGCGCGGCGTTATCGCCCTTTCTCGCCGGGTTTGCCTGTCCGGTTTCTTGACCGGTTTCCTGTCCGGGGAATAGGCCAATGGCATCTTCCAGGGTGTAGGGCACGCTCGCCGGGGTATTTGCTGCGCTAGAGGTAGGGTGTGCTGTGCCCCGCGGTGAGCCGGTAGATTCTGAGCCCCCGCCGCCCGTTACCTCCGAGGATGCGTAGAGCCCTTGCCCGTAGTCGTTGGCGCCTCCGAGCGCCGCCATATTGGGTACGGGCACGCTCAGGCGCAGATCCCATTCTTTGGTGCCCGGGTGGCTCATGATGGTCACCGGCTGAATGCCGCCGAGGAACCGGGCGACTGTCTCCGGGTTTTCGATGGTTGCGGAGAGTCCAATGCGCTGTGCGGGCTTTTCGAGGAGCGCGTCGAGGCGTTCGAGGGAGACCGCCAGGTGTGCGCCGCGTTTGGTGGCGGCGAGGTTGTGAATCTCATCCACGATCACGGTGGTCACGCCCGCGAGGGTGTTGCGGGCGGCGCTGGTGAGCATGAGGTAGAGGGATTCGGGGGTGGTGATGAGAATATCGGGCGGGTTGCTGATGAGCTGGCGGCGTTCGCGTGCGGGGGTGTCGCCGCTGCGCACGCCCACGCTGATGTTCGGTTCGTCTGTGTTGTTTCCGCTCAGGCGTGTGATTCCGGTCAGCGGTGCGCGCAGATTGCGTTCAACATCGGCGCCGAGTGCCTTGAGGGGCGAGATGTAGAGGATGCGCGTGCCGCCTGTGGTTCCGGCTTCGTGTTCGCGGTGCAGGGCGTCGAGTGCCCAGAGGAAGGCAGCGAGGGTTTTGCCGGAGCCGGTGGGGGCAATAATGAGGGTGTTGTTGCCGTTGCGGATGCTCTCCCAGGCGCATTCTTGGGCAGCGGTGGGTGCGCTGAAGGTGGCGCGGAACCAGTCGCGTACGGGGGCGGAGAAATGGGAGAGTGCGTCGGTCATGTATCTATTATGGCGGGGTTTATGGTGTGCACCTCTTGAATTGTTGGGGGCTGGGGGGAGGAAGATGTGCTTGACAGGGTTTCTACAGAGCATGTAATGTTTTACCCGTAAAGTAATCGACCGAGGGAACAACCAAAAGGAGCCTCACCATGACCCGCCTGAACGAAGAACAGCTCATCAACCTCTTCCACGAGCCGCGCACCGCCTCCTCCTTCACCGAGGAGCCCGTCACCGACGAGCAGCTGCGCCGCATCCAGGAACTGACCTTCTACGGCCCCACCGCCTTCAACAACCAGCCCCTGCGCATCACCTGGGTCAAGAGCTCCGAGGCACGCGAGCGCCTCGTCGCACACCTGGCAGACGGCAATAAGGCAAAGACTCAGGCGGCACCGGTGACTGCGATTCTCTCCGCAGACGCAAACTGGGTAGAGCACGCTGACACCTTCAACCCCAATGCTGCCGGCTTCATCAAGAGCTACTACACCACTGAGGAGCTTGCCACCCCCGCCGCTGAGCTGAGCGCTCACCTGCAGGCAGGCTACTTCATCACCGCAATCCGTGCCCTCGGTCTGGATGCTGGCCCCATGACCGGCGCAGACTTCGTCGGCATCAGGAAAGAATTCTTCGCGGACAATGCCGAGATCCCGTTCCTGATCGTCAACCTCGGTCACGGTGAGGGTCCCGCATACCCGCGCGGTGCACGCTTCAGCTACGATGAGGTTACTCGCTCTCTCTAAGCGAGCGCCTACGGTATAGCTAAAGCTAAACCCTAGATTTAGACTTATAGATAGTTCAAGGGCGGTTCTCCCATCATGGGGAACCGCCCTTGAACTATAGGTCCACAAGAGGTGCCAGAGTATTCACACCTGCAACGGGCGCGTTAGCGGGCACCAAACTGACCCACCGACAGCTGCGGAACAGATGAGGAACAAGCGGTAGTATCCAGCGGAACAATCACGCCGCCGGAACCCGAGGGAAGACCCACCAGAAAACCCTGAACCGGGCGGCTACCGCAATCATCACCGAAGCGTGCCGGGTACACCGAACGCAGTACCGCGGTGGTGCTATCGCCGGGGTTGAGGGTTACGCCTGCAGGGTTCATATACTCGTCGGAGGTGGATGCCTCACGACCAATCCAGGTGCCTGAAGGACCCGCATGTACCACACGCGGGTAGCCGCGCAGGGTGCAGGAAGAATCCGAAGAGTTCTGGAAGTACAGGGTATAGTTTCGGGCGCCGGGAGAGCCATTTCCAATGAATACTGAAATGTTCAAATCATCCAGATCGCACTGGGTCGGGCCCTCAGCAACAGTATTGCTGGAGGAGCTAGAGGATTTCTTCGACGAGCTCGAAGAACCCGAGGAGTTCGAGGAACTACCTGAAGAGTTGGAACCCGACTGTGAAGACGAGTTTGAGCTCTTCTGAGAATCTGCAGAGTTGTCTGACTTATTCTGATCGGAACCCTCGCGGGAGGACTCAGAAGAATGAGAGTCAGAGTTCTGCTCAGACTTGTGAGTCTCGGTGTGGGAAGAAGACTCGGAGTGTTCAGAGGAAGATTCGTGGTTCTCCGCCTCGGGGGAATTCACCACGGTAATGGAGCCCGGTGTCACCGAAGCGGTAGCCCCGTCAGAGGCTACTCGAATCGTGCCGGGCTTGACCGAAGCTGATGCGCTCGGATTTGCTGAGGTGCCTTCAGCTTCCTGACCGGCCTGGGACGCGCCGCATCCACTGAGCGCGAGCGCGCAGCAGAGGAAGGTGGTTGATGCGAGCACCTGAGCCGATTTGAACATAGTTACATCGCCGCCTGCATTTGGATTTCTGCTCCGTCCATACCGGGGGCATACTCGACCTGGCAGCACAGGCGAGAGTACTCGTTTGCAACATCATCGACCATGTCGAGCAGATCCTGCTCAGCTTCGGTGCGTTCACCGGAAGCTTCGAAGTGCTCGGGGTCGATGAAGCCGTGGCAGGTAGCGCAGGATGCGTTACCACCGCAGGTTGCGAGGACCGGTACGCCGTTAGCCTGGAGGGCTTCCAGGAGGGTGTGGTGGTCTTCCCACTGAATATCGTAGTTTACGCCTGCTTCGTCAGTGACCTTAATCGTTACGCCCATGCGTTCTCCTTCTTCTGTAGTGATGCGTTTCTATTGTAGAGGTAGGGACTGTTATTCACCGTACTTTGTGGTGTATCCCCAACCCTACCGTCACGCATATCACGGGAACGCAGAATAATTTTTATGCTGAATAGCATGTCTGTATTGTTCCCAGTCTACCGCTTAAAGCCCTGACAGCGCAGGATATAGGCATATATGAATACTGCCCCCAGATGGAAAGACATGCTGGGGGCAGTATAGAGAACCGGCACGTAGGCGCGCTTTAATGGTGACGAAGACCTACTCGGATTCCTTCTCCGAGGTCTTCTCGGTGTCCTGCGTGTCTGCGCTGTGGTGATCGGCGTTCTGGACGCTTCCTCCGGGGCCGCGCACAATACCGCATACACTATCGCGCGGATCAGCGTAGCGCAGGTCGATACCGAAGGTATTGCGGATCTGGCGAGCCGAGTTCAGGTGCCAGCGCTGCGAATCCGAGGGGGTTACGGAGGTGACCGCCTTCTGACCCGGAGCCAGCTTCTCGTGGCGAATATCGTAGTGCTTACCGCCCATAGTGATGGTGAAGCCGTGCTCCTGCAGCAAGTGCACGAATGCATCCACATCGTGCGGGATCTTACGGCCGCGCTGCCTCTTGGTACCGCTCATCCTCGGCTGCGACTCGAAGGGGTTACGGTTGGGCGCGGTGCCGCGACTAATACGAACTACCTGCTGGTCGGAGTGCGAGAACTCTATCTGGTAGCCGTTGAGCGAGTACACGGTGCGGCTACTACCGGGAATCGGGCGGCGGTCCTCGGCCTCATCCAGGATGCGGGCAATGTACTCGCCGGTCAGTCCGAGCGACTTGAGCTGAGCCTGAGCCTCGGGGGAGAGCTGATAGCCTCCAGCGAGAGCCTGCAGCGGGCGTAGCGCGAGCACTTCGGCGGTCAGGGGGTTGAGCACCACCTGGTAGCCTTCCTCTTCATGCGTGTAGAGGGTAACTTCGCGGCCGTAGCGGTTCTCTTGTGCGCTTTCTTGAACCACCGTGCTTGCGGGGGATTCGATGATATCCAGAAGCAGCTCGTAGGTGAGCCCGTGGCGCATCATGTAATCCATTACACCGGGGAGCACACCGTAGATGCGGCGGTGCGGCGGCACGTCACCGTAGAATTCCTTCTCAATGCGCGCGGCAATACGCTGGTTCTCCAGCGGTACCTCGGTTAGCGGAATGAGGCGTTGGTTGGAGGGGCGAATCTTGGCGCGTGCGGCGGCGGGTTTGGGTGCCTGACGGTACGCGTCCACGAGTGCCTGCTGCTGCTCCATGAATTCCTGGGCAATGAGCGGTAGGAGGGTGAAGTAGAGCTCTGCTGCTTCGGGCTTGAGCGCGCCGTTCTCATCGAGCAGGGATGCGCCGTCCTTGGAGAGCAAATCCCACGGCTTATTGTTTGCAGTGCTATCTTTGGAACCCTGCTCATCGCGGTAGCTATAGGCGGCGAGGGAGGCAAGTTCCTGCAGACGAACGTACACCTCAAGAGGAACGGTGATCTGCTTAACGGACATTATTTTCCTCCTCGGTGGTGTTTTCTGCCTGAGTTACGCCATCTTCTGCCTGGTCAGTGGCATTTTCTGAGTCTTCCGCCTGCTGAGCCAGGGCATTACTGAGCTCTTCGAGCTGCGCCTTGCGCAGGGTTTCGGCGTGCAGGTGATGGAAGTCCGGGCTCTTCGCAAGAGCCATAACGGTCCGCTCATCGGGCGAAATCGCAATTTCCAGACCCTGTGCCGCGTAGATGCGGGTCCAGCCTTCAGCCATACGCACGCTCTCAGGGTTGCTCAGGGCATGAAGCATCAGGTCGAAGACGAAAGGCGGGTTCTTCTTCAAGAAGGTACGGGCGCGCTCGCTGAATTCGAGTTCCAGGGCGTTGAGCGAGTTGTATTTGCCGTGCGCCAGGGATACTTGTGCCGCTTCGTTGTATTCGGCGTCGTATTCGTCAATGACGGTAATGATTTCTGCGGAGGCGGTGTTAACGTCCACCCGGTAATCATCGTGAGTGAAGCGAATCGTCCAGTCGTTGAGTTGTTCTACCGCGCCTTTACGCAGGATGGTGCGCACGATCTCTTCGCTGATGTTTTCGCGTTCGAGGCGGGCACGCAGGCTCGGGCGCAGGCGGTAGCTGCGTTCGCGGTCCTCTTCGCTGATGCCGCGAGGCGCGGTCGGTTCAGTGGTTACCGGCTGAGTGGCGGGCGCGCTGATGGCTGCCGTAGCCGTGGGGATCGGGGCTGCGGGCTTCGGCTTGCTCGGCTTCGGGACACTCATCTCCGGGGCGGCGGGCGCACTCGGTAGGGGCTGGCTGAGTACGGGCAACTCTTCAACAGGTGCCTGCTCGCTAGATGCTTCCGTATGAGTAGCTTCTGCAGCTTCGGCAGTCTGTTGACGGGCACGCAGACCCTCCAGGTACTCTTCGATGCGCGGCGGACGGTAGGTTAGCGTGGACTTGCGGAACATGCCGGGGGAGGGAGCACCGGGAGTAGGCACTGCAGGCTTGGGGGCTGCAGACGTAGGGGCTGCGGGCTTCGGCGCTGCAGGCTTGGGAGTGGCGGCTGCGCTTACCACGGCATCCTCACTGACTGCACCCTCGTTGGCCTCTGCAACGGGAGCCTCAGCAGTGGAGTCTGCGGTAGTTTCGGTTGCCTGCAGGTCGTTCTGTTCTTCTTTAAGAGGCTTGCTGTCGCTGGTTTTCTCATCGCCGCGTCGGAGGGCGGCAATGAGTTCCTGACGGGAAGTATAAGGAATGATTTCCTCAGGTGAGTCGATATATCGGGGGAAATTCTCGTAGAGAATCTTCGCCGCGGCCTCAAAGAGCTTTTCTGCGGTGGTGTTGGCGGCGGGTGCGCAAGGGCAGAGGAGTTCTTGGCGATGCGCGTCATAGAGGGACCAGTGGGCGCATCGTTCGGTGGGTGGGAAGTAATCGAGGGTGCCCAAGTCAGCAATATCAATGAGCGTACCTATCAGGGACTGCGGAATGGATAGCTGTGCCATAGTACTCCTTTGCGTTGTCTACTCTCCAACCTATGCGTGGAGGGTCCTCTTTCCATCCTAGGCGTTTTTTGGCGGGTGTGCCCCGGAGCACGTCATCTGGGCGCGTAAATCTGTGAATTCACAGGTTGGGGTACTTTTAGGTGCGGCTTTTGGCACGGATGGGGCAGCGTCAGCTGGTGAAGCATCCTTGCTACGCCTAGCTAGACCCTGCAACGTGTCGTACTGCAACATGTTGTACTATGCGGTGGCTTGAGCTCTGCCCGGGGCTTGTGTCAGAGCGTTTTCTGTGTGCTTGTTTCCCAAAGACATCTTCCCGGGTGTGTCTTCTGGGTATATAAAAAATCCCCGGTTCCGAAGAACCGGGGATCGGTGGTGCGCCCGAAGGGATTCGAACCCCCAACCTTCTGATCCGTAGTCAGATGCTCTATCCGTTGAGCTACAGGCGCATGTTCCTCGTTTCGGATTTGTTCAACCCGTCGCGGCAACAGGTATTACTATACGGATGTCCCCAAGGGTATGCAAGCCGAAAAGCTCGAAATTGACCCAAAATTCTCTCCGAAAAATTTGATAACAACCTGTTTTGCCGCATGATTCCAGGGTTTTTGGTGGCGTAAAATTTTTTCAAAATATTTTCTCAGCGCCCTAAAATCGATGCTGTGGGCCCCTGAAATCCCCGAAGGGTCCCACCATACGACCTAAAAATTCTTTACAGAAATCTCCCGTACTCTAAGAATGTGATGCGCAGAACTTAAGAAATGGCGTCATAGAAAGCTCTGCAGGCCATTAATGCGTTATTCTGTAAGCATCACGAGGAAGTGGAGACTGTCCAAGCGTGCATATTCACCTTTGTTTGCACGCTTGTAGTGTTTAACTGCTTCTTTGTTACCGCAGACCTAACCGGATCAATGTAGTATCCGGGCCACCGATTGAAGGGGAAAACGTCAATGGCTGACACCTCAACTCGTACTCTCTCTGCTGAACTCGAAAAGGAGCTGCAGAGCGCACCCACCACCCACCAGGGCCTCCTGGATTGGGTTCGCGAGGTTGCGGCACTGACCCAGCCCGCACACATCTACTGGGTGGATGGCACTCAGGAAGAATATGACCGCCTGGCACAGGAACTGGTTGACGCCGGTACCTTCGTTCGCCTCAGTGATCACGAATTCCCGAACTCTTATGCAGCTTTCTCCGATCCTGACGACGTTGCACGTGTCGAGGAGCGCACCTTCATCTGCTCCGAGACTGAAGAAGGCGCAGGCCCGACCAATAACTGGCGCGACCCCGTCGAAATGAAGCAGACCCTGACCGGTCTGTTCGAGGGCTCCATGCGCGGTCGTACCCTGTACGTCATTCCCTTCGTCATGGGCTCCCTGAAGGCTAAGAACCCCAAGATTGCTGTTGAGCTCAGCGACTCCGCATACGTTGTCTGCTCCATGCGCATCATGGCAACCATCGGTAAGGACGTTCTTGCCAAGCTGAACGAGACCAACGGTTTCTTCGTCAAGGCTCTGCATTCTGTTGGTGCACCCCTGAAGCCCGGTCAGGAAGATGTCCCCTGGCCTTGCAACCCCGAGAAGTACATTGTCCAGTTCCCCGAGACCCGCGAAATATGGTCCTTCGGCTCCGGCTACGGCGGTAACGCACTACTCGGTAAGAAGTGCTACGCACTGCGTATCGCATCCGTTATCGGTCGCGATGAGGGCTGGATGGCAGAGCACATGCTCATCCTGAAGGTCACCAACCCCGAGGGTAAGGTTCGCTACATCTCCGCAGCGTTCCCCTCCGCATGTGGCAAGACCAACTTCGCAATGATGGAACCCACCATTGACGGCTGGAAGGCTGAGATGGTCGGCGACGACATCGCATGGATCGAGTTCGACGAGAACCACCAGGCACGCGTGGTCAACCCCGAGGCTGGCCTGTTCGGCGTGGCACCGGGCACCGGTTACTCCACCAACCCGAACGCTATGAAGGCTATCGCAAAGGGCAACACCATCTTCACCAACGTTGCACTGACCGACGACGGCTCCGTCTGGTGGGAGGGCAAGACCGACGAGACTCCCGAGCACCTAATTGACTGGACCGGTCAGGACTGGACCCCCGAGTCTGGCCGCCCGGCAGCTCACCCGAACTCTCGCTTCTGCACCCCCGCATCCCAGGTCGACATGCTCGCTCCCGAGTACTACGACCCCGAGGGCGTGCCGCTGAGCGCTATTGTTCTGGGTGGTCGCCGTAAGACCACCATCCCGCTGGTGTCCGAGTCTGAGAGCTGGGAGCAGGGCGTCTTCCGCGCTATTACTCTCTCCTCCGAGACCACCGCGGCTGCTAAGGGTGCTGTCGGTGTGATTCGCCGCGACCCGATGGCTATGCTGCCCTTCATCGGTTACAACGCTGGTGACTACTTCAAGCACTGGATTGACTTGGGTAAGAAGCACGGCGCTGAGAATATGCCGAAGGTTTACTACGTCAACTGGTTCCGCCGTACCCCCGATGGCGGCTTCGCATGGCCGGGCTTCGGCGAGAACTCTCGCGTTGTGAAGTGGATTTGCGACCGCCTGGACGGTAAGGCTGGCGGCCAGGAGACCTTCCTGGGCACCGTTCCCACCAAGGAAGACCTTGACCTGACTGGTCTGGAAATCTCCGAGGATGAGCTGAAGGCTGCTCTGGCTGTCTCGAAGGAAGAGTGGACTGCTGAGCTGCCTGGCATCGACGAGTGGCTGGCTAAGTTCGGTGACAAGTTGCCTGCTGAGGTTCGTGAGCAGCGCGATGCTTTGGCTAAGGCCCTGGAAGACTAAAGTTCTCTGCTGAACCGCATGGTTAGGCGTTTGGAAGGGGCGGAATCTCGCTGTGAGGTTTCGCTCCTTCCTAGTATTTAGGGGAAATTTTTGAATCCCTATCAGATGTGAAATGATAAGTTTTCTCTCAACAGTGTGAGTGCAAGGCTATGCAGTCCACTTGCTCTTGAGAAATACTCAAAAAATTTTTGGGGAGCACTGAAGGTTTTGGTAGTTGCTCACCTTAATTTCTTGCACTCTCACTGCACGGAATACAATTCCAATGTAAGATTTTGAGCGCTCTGAGCCTGTGACGGTTCGGAGCACCCGTTATTGCCTCTGTTAAGATGGTGCTAACACGAGAGGATAGAAGGAGTATCCATGCGTTTGACAGCATTTTCGGATGTCTCGCTCCGTGTTCTGATGCTCCTGTCTGCCCTGGAGCCCGGCCAGAAGCTCTCTACTCAGAAGATTGCTGAGGGAGTGGACACCCCCTATAACCATGTGGCGAAGGCTGTGGCTTTCCTTGTGAACATGGGTTACCTGGATTCGACTCGTGGTCGTTCTGGTGGTGTCATGCTTTCGGATGCGGGTCGTTCTGTGACCGTCGGCATGGTTCTTCGGGCTACTGAGGGAGATATCCCCATGATTGAGTGCGAGGATGAGAACGGCCACTGCCCCCTCGATAAGTTCTGCCGACTGCGCAATGTGCTGGCGAAGGCGCGTGAGGCGTTCTACGCTTCGGTGGATTCGATTGTGATTAGCGAGTTGCCTGCCGGTGCGCGCCCCGCGGGTCCGGTGTTTGTGGAGCTGGGCTTTGCACCTCCGGAGGAAGCGCTGTCTGTGTGGTAAGTCTGCATGCTAAAAGGGATACGTGATACCTGTGGAGCTTCCCGGCGGGAGGCTCCACAGGGTTTTAAAGGGGAATTCTGTGACCACTACCGGGGTTGCTGGAGATTTTCTGTGATGACTTTCTATAGAGTTTTCGAAGGAAATCGGGGTTATACTGCCTCTATTTGAGGGGGCTGTTGGAGTCTGCATGAATCCTAAATTTGTGCAGGAAATACAAAATATTGCAAATCTACTTTTCAGATGCGGAAAATGTGACCATGTTCATTTTTGCACCGCATTGCATACTTTCCGCAGTAAATATATTTTGATGCCAGAATTTTTATGCACACTCCGGGGCTAGTCACGCGGCGAACTCAAAGATAGTGCTGAAAATATATAGTGTGATGCAGAGCTCTCTCTTTGAGTCAGGCTGAACCATAAGCCTCACCTAAACCCATCAACACCCCTTAGAGAGTGACCTGCACTCAGCGCAAACACCCTACAAAATGCTACGGTAAGGGTGCTTTATAAACACTCCGTCACCAACTGAGCTGTCCGAGTGAACGCCCCCGCATCACATATATCAAGGGTGTCACCACAACGACCGCGGTGACCGTACAGGAAGAAGGCAAGACATGCTCTCCGAGAAGTCCCGCCCCATTATTGAGGCAACGCTACCCATCATTGCTGAGCGCATCAACGACATCACCCCCGACTTCTACCGTCGAATGTTCGCCGCTCGCCCCGACCTGATGGACGGCATGTTCTCCCGCTCCTCTCAGCTCGAAGGAACCCAACCCAAGGCACTGGCTGGCTCCATCGCTGTGTTCGCTTCCTATATCGTCCAGAACCCGGACTCCTACCCCGACGAGGTCCTCTCCCGCGTAGCACACAAGCACGCATCCCTGGGCCTGAAGGAAGAAGAATACCCCACCGTCTACAAGTATCTCTTCGAGGCAATCGCCGCTAACCTGGGCGACCTGGCTACCCCCGAAATTGTTGAGGCATGGACCGAGGTCTACTGGCTCATGGGCAACGCCCTCATCAAGCTGGAGAAGGGCCTGTATGCTTCTCAGGCAAACGATGTGATGTTCGCACCCTTCAAGCTCGTTGACCGCAAGGAGACTGGTGAGAACGTTGTCGTGCTGACCTTCGAACCTGCCGACAAGACCCCCATGACCGAGTCCAAGGGCGGGCAGTACATCTCCATCATCGTTCCCGCACGCGATGGCCTGCGCCAGGCACGCCAGTACACCCTGCTGCCCAGCGAAAAGAACCAGCGCCGCATTGGTGTGAAGCTCGACCCCAACGGTGAGATGACCTCTGTCCTGCACGAGCTCGAAGTTGGCGCTGTTGTCGAGATTTCCAACCCTTACGGTGACCTGACCCTAGAAGGCTTTGGCGACCCCCAGGCACCCCTGTACCTCTTCTCCGCAGGCATTGGCACCACCCCCATGCTCAGCTTCCTCTCCGAGCTGGCTGAGAAGGGCTCTGAGCGTCCCGTGACCGTAGTGCACGCAGACCGCCGCCTGGATACCTGGCCCCTGCGTGAAGAGCTTACCGAGCTCGTCGGTAAGCTGCCCAATGCACGCCTCGTATCCTTTATTGAGGGTGAAGACGGCGACTTCACCGGCCGTGTTGACGTCTCCAAGCTAGATGTTCCCGCCAACGCTAACGTTTACCTCTGTGGCCCGCTGCCCTTCATGCAGGGCGTACGCTCCGCGCTGGTAGAGGCAGGTGTCCCCGGCAAGAACATCAACTACGAAATCTTCGGCCCCGACCAGTGGATGCTCCACGATCAGGCACGCGAGGATTAAAAACTGAGCACACCGGATTACCGGTTAGCTTTCTTATGCCCGACTAGGTTCTTTCTCTGAGACAGAAGAACATGGCCGGATTGAGAATTCAAAACAAAAATCCCGCCCCGCAGAAATAATCTGCGGGGCGGGATTTTTAGTAGCTAGCTAGTGCTTAGCCCTGGCGAACCAAAGCCAGAACCTCGTCGCGGACGCGCTCCATGGTCGCAGCATCCGGCGCCTCAAGGTTCAGGCGCAGGAAAGGCTCAGTGTTTGAAGGACGCAGGTTGACCCACCAGCCTTCTTCAGTGTTAGTGAAGGTGGTGCCGTCGGAGTCCTCAATAACCACAGGAGCGTTAGCGTAGTGTGCACGCACGCGGTCCACAGCGGCAGCCTTGTCTTCCAGCTCGGAGTTGATCTCACCAGAGGCAACGTACGGGGAGTACTTCGCGCTAATCTCAGAGAGGGGCATGTCATTGCCACCCAGAGCAGCCAGCACGTGCATTGCAGCGAGCATGCCGGTGTCTGCGTTGAAGAAGTCCTTGAAGTAGTAATGAGCGGAGTGCTCGCCACCGAAAACGCCGTTCTCCTTGGCCATAACAGCCTTGATGAAGGAGTGTCCCACGCGGGTCTTCACGGAGCGGCCGCCCAGCTTCTCAACCAGCTCAGGAACAGCCTTCGAGGTAATCAGGTTGTAGATGATGACGGGCTCTTCGTTGCCCTCTGCCTTCGCACGAGCAATCTCGCGCTCAGCAACCAGAGCAGTCACAGCCGAAGGAGTGACGGGCTCACCCTTCTCATCGATAACGAAGCAACGGTCAGCGTCACCGTCAAATGCCAGACCAATGTCAGCACCGTGCTCAACAACAGCCTTCTGCAGGTCAACCAGGTTAGCCGGCTCCAGCGGGTTAGCCGGATGGTTCGGGAAGGTGCCGTCCAGCTCGAAGTACAGCGGAACGATTTCCAGAGGCAGGCCCGGCAGGATGGTGTTACCCAGAACAGCGGGAGTGGTCATACCACCCATGCCGTTACCGGCGTCAACAACAACCTTCAAGGGGCGGATGGAGGACAGGTCCACCAGTTTGCGCAGGTAATCTGCGTAAGGCTTGAGAACATCCTTCTCAGAAACGGTGCCGACCTTCTCAGCCGGAGGAATCTCGCCCGAATCCAGGTACTTCTGAGCCAGGTCACGAATGTCGAACAGGCCGGACTCGGAAGACAGCGGAACAGCGCCAGCCTTAGCCATCTTCATGCCGTTGTACTCTGCGGGGTTGTGGCTAGCGGTGAAGGTAACACCGGCAGCGTTCTCAACGCCACATGCGAAGTACAGAACGTCAGTGGAGATCAGACCAATCTTCTCAACATTTGCACCGCGAGCGGTTGCACCCTGGGCGAATGCATCCATGAATTCAGGGGAGGAGGGGCGCATGTCGCCGCCGACCAGGATAGTCTGGCCCTCCAGGCCCAGAACGTCTACGAAAGCCGCGCCAGTAGCGCGAACAGTCTCTGCGGTAATGGTTTCACCGACAATGCCACGCACGTCGTACGCTTTGAATGAGTCATGTAGATTAATAGTAGTCACGCCTTTTATTCTAGCGGTAAAGAAATACAACTAGCCTCTATAATGGGCTGGTAAAACCTTATAAATTCCGCTGAATGTATGGGTTTTTTATCACGTCGTTTGCTTCAAACAACTCACGTCGAGAGGTATTTTCCCCCATGGGTGAGATTTTTTCCCTAAAAAACCAGATTCAGAATTATGCGTGGGGTTCCCGCGAAATTCTCGGACGCATGCGCGGGGTACCCGTGCCCACCGAGCAGCCCGAGGCTGAGGTGTGGGTTGGTGCGCATCCGGCTGCTCCCTCCCGCGCAACCGTTGACGGCACCGAGTCCCCGCTCAACGAGCTGATTCAGGCTGAGCCCTCTCGATTCCTGCGCCCGGATCGTACCTCCGACTGGTTCCCTTTCCTCTTTAAGATCCTTGCGATTGATGCACCCCTGTCGATTCAGGTGCACCCCACCCCTGAGCAGGCTATTGCCGGCTTCGAGGATGAGCAGGCACGTGGTATCGCCATTGACGCTCCGCACCGTAACTACAAGGATCGCTACTCCAAGCCTGAAACCGTCATCGCGCTGACACCGATGCGTGTGCTCACCGGCGTGCGTACCTCAGCGCAGGTGGCAGAGCTTGCCGAGGCGTTCAAGGCTGGCTGGCTGGCAGAGCGCGTGGAGCTTACCCCCAAGCAACTGCTAACCGAGATTATTCGCATGCCCGAAGAGACCGCCACCGCGGCTGTTGAGCAGCTTGTCGAGGCGGCAGCACAGCTGGCCGACTCCGAAAACGTTGCTATTGCTGACGCCGCTGAGCTCGTGCAGATCGTTGCCGGCAAGTACCCCGGCGACCGCGGTCTGCTCGTAGCATTCGTCATGAACCTGGTTCGCCTGGCACCGGGTGAATCCGCTTTTACCCCCGATGGTCAGGTGCACGCTTATATTTCCGGTACCGCTATTGAGCTGATGAATCCCTCCGATAACGTGATGCGTGCGGGTCTGACCGCAAAGCACATCGATACTGAGGAGCTCATTAAGGTTCTTGGCGAGAGCCAGGATGCCCCCGTCATCCAGAGCCCCACCCCCGAGAATGCACCCGTTGGCACCTACGCCATGTGGGATGAGCGCATGAGCGTGACCCGCATCCGCGTTGAAGAGGGCAAATGGCAGGAATACACCTTCGAGGGTATTAGCGCCGCACTGAGCGTATCTGGCGAAATCACCATTCACGCAGCAGACGGCAACGGCACTGAGGAATTCGTACTGGGTGCTACCGAGTCGGTGCTGCACGTGGGTGAGCCCTCGGTGGCAACCCTGAGCGGTAGTGGTGAGCTGTACATCGCTTCTTACGTCTAGGTCTTACCTCTAGACGTTATGTCTGGGAGATGTCTCTAGACACTCAAGTCCAGACAGATAAATGGAGCATTCAAAAGAGATTGCTCCGCTAATGACGCTTATAAAGAATCCACGTTTTTTCTTACCTTTGAATAAGGTGAGGGGACGTGGATTTTTTATTCCCTCGCTGTTCCGCGGGAAGGACTTTTAGCGTTGACCCTACAGAATGTGTTCTGAGTAACCTATAAAATATACGTATACCTGTGCCTTTATACACCTCTTCCGCAGGTACGCAGCCCTAAACCGCTAGGAGAACACCGTGAAGATTATCCTCACCGTCACAGGCATCGACCACGAAGGCATTATCGCTGCCGTGACCGCAACCCTCGCCGAGCGTAAGGTCAACGTCCTCGACGTCTCCCAGACCATCATGGGTGAATACTTCACTATGATTATGCACTGCTCCTTCGACGAAGCGCAGCAGAACCTCATCGACCTGCAGGAAGCCATGATCGGTGTCGAGCACGAACAGAAGGTGCAGATTCGCATACAGGCAGAATCCATCTTCAAGGCAATGCACACCATCTAGGGCTCCACTTATGCGCAACACCAACATTTTAGAAACCCTCCGAATGATCGAGGAGCAGAAGCTCGACATTCGCACCGTCACTATGGGTATCTCCCTGCTCGACTGCGCCGACTCTGACGGTGAGGTAGCCCGCCGCAAAATCTACGACAAAATCACCAGCTGCGCTGCAAACCTCGTCAGCGTCTGCGAAGGTATCGAAGCTGAGCTCGGCATCCCGATTGTCAACAAGCGTATCGCCGTCACCCCCATCGCACTGGTGGCAGGCGCCTCCAGTGACGAGGACTACGTAGAATTCGCCCGCACCCTTGACGCAGCAGCCAAAGCAGTCGGAGTGAACTTCGTCGGTGGCTTCAGTGCCCTCGTCGACAAAGGCATGACCCTCGCTGACGAGAAGCTGATTCGCTCCATCCCGCGAGCGCTCGCAGAAACCGACGTGGTCTGCTCCTCCGTAGACATCGGATCCTCCCGCGCTGGCATTAACATGAGCGCAGTCAAGCTCATGGGCGAAACCATCCGAGCCACCGCAGACCTGACCGAGGATGCACACGGCTTCGGCTGCGCCAAGCTCGTCGTCTTCGCGAATGCCGTCAGCGACAACCCCTTCATGGCGGGTGCATTCCACGGTGTGCAGGAGGCAGACACCACCATCTCCGTGGGTGTCTCCGGTCCCGGCGTGGTACACCGCGCCCTGCAGAGGGTCCGGGGCGAATCCTTCGACACCTGCGCCGAAGAAATCAAGAAGGCAGCTTTCAAGATTACCCGCGTCGGTCAGCTGGTTGGTACCCTCGCTTCCGAGCGTCTGGGCGTACCCTTCAACATTATTGACCTCTCCCTGGCACCCACCGCAGAGATTGGCGACTCGGTCGCGCACATCCTCGAAGAGATGGGTCTGGAAACCGTCGGTACCCACGGCACTGTTGCGGCACTTGCGCTGCTCAACGACGCGGTGAAGAAGGGCGGCCTCATGGCGTGCTCAAATGTTGGTGGTCTCTCCGGCTCCTTCATCCCGATTTCTGAGGATATCGGCATGATTGAATCCGCAGCCACTGGATATATCACTCTGGACAAGCTTGAAGCAATGACTGCCATATGCTCCGTCGGTCTGGACATGGTCGCGGTCCCCGGAGATACTCCCGCTGCTACCCTCGCCGCAATGATTGCCGACGAGGCAGCAATCGGCGTGATGAACCACAAGACCACCGCGGTCCGCGTCATCCCGGCGGTCGGCCTGGGCGTAGGCGACATGATTGAATTCGGTGGCCTGCTCGGTCGCGCACCCGTCATGCCCACCCACACCCCCAGCGCGGAGGCGTTCATCGCCCGCTGCGGTCGTATTCCGTCGCCGGTTCACGGTTTCCGCAACTAAGCTCGGTTCCGTAACGAAGCTCTAGGGGCGCTGAGAACCAATAGAAAAGGGGAGACACCGAAGATCATCTCTTCGGTACCTCCCCTGTGTGCTGTATAGGCTACCAAGAAGCTACTAATACACGAAACGGCTCATCAACGCCTCAAGCGCCAGACGCGCATTCGCGTTCGTCCGCAGGCGACGCAGAGTCAGCTCGACCGCCTGCACATCCTCCAGCAGCTGCTGGGCGGAACGGCGGGTGCAGAACGCCTCCAGAGGTTCACGCAAATGCTCATTGACCAGCGGAGCCTGAGCCGACAGAGCCACCGTCAATGCATCACGCAGAACCGTCTGAACCTGCGCCACGGAACGCAACAGCGTATCAGATGAAACACGCTTAGCGCGGCGCTTCTGCTCCTCCTCCAGACGGCGAACCTGCGCTCGCAAAGACGGAGAAACACGCTCACCCTCGCGAATACCCAGCAGCGCCAGAAGCTCCTGGCGTTCCTTCTCATCCTTGAGAGCGGAGACAGCCTGTGCGTCCTGGTCAGCAAGGTCGGTGAGCTTCTCTGCTGCGTTGAAAGCTGAAGAAATAGAACGAACATTCAGAATCAGGGAGGTAATCAACTCCCGATGAGCCATAGCCTGCTCATCGTTCGCCAAACGGTACCCCTCCTGCGCATCGCCCAGAGCCAGACGCGCCGCACGCTGCGCCAAAGGATCAGCTACACCGTGTGTAAGCAGATACTCGTGCACCTGTGCATCGGTAGGAACCGGCAACTGCACTGGGCGGCAACGCGAACGAATCGTTACCAGCACATCGGTGGGGGAGGGTGCCGTCAACAACCAAATCGTATGCGGTGGTGGCTCCTCAATCGCCTTCAACAATACATTGGAGGTACGCTCCGGCATGCGCTCGGTGTCTTCGACCAGAATCACGCGCCAGCGACCCACGGCCGGGCGGTCCTGAGCCTTCATGACCAGCTCGCGTGCCTCATCAATGCTGATGTGCGTCGCCTCGGTACTAAAGTGCGTAAAAGCTGTGTGCGAACCGTTCATGACGGTTACGCAGCCCTTGCACTGACCGCATCCGCGGTTCTGGGGGTCGGGCTGTTCACACAGCAGTGCGGCAGCGAAAATTTTTGCTGCCTCACGGTGGGGCGCACCGGTTGCACCTGTGAAAAGCCAAGAGTGCGTGGGGCGGTCGGCAGCGGCATCCGTGCGTAGCTGCTGGAGCTTATCGGAAGGAATCAGCAGGGTATCCCAGAGACTCATGAGTCCTCCTGACCGGTGCGGACCAGTTCGCGGGTGGCAAGCAGAGGCTCAATCACCTTAAGCACGCGCGCGTGTACTTGCTCAATCGTGCCCACACCATCAATGATGCGGTGCGAACCGTTAGTGTCCTCGCGTGCGATCTGCTCGAATGCACCGTGAATGCGTGCCTTGAACGCCGCGCCTTCAGCCTCAATACGGTCGACGGTGCCGCGCTGGTCCATGCGCTCCTGCTCGGCGCTCAGCGGCACACTCAGCAATAGGGTCGCGTCGGGAACCAAGTCGGCGGTGGCCCAGCGGCTCAAATCGACGATGGTTTCAATACCCAAATCACGGCCGACCCCCTGGTACGCAGCGGAGGAATCAATATAACGGTCACTGAGCACGATGGCGCCCTCAGCGAGTGCGGGGCGAATCAGCTGGGAGGCGTGATCCGCGCGGGACGCTGCAAAAATCAGCGCCTCGGCGCGGTCGTCAATGGTGCCCTGACCTGCTTCCAGGACGAGGGCGCGAAGCTTCTCGCCAATCTCGGTGCCACCGGGTTCGCGGGTGGTGATGACACGGTATCCGCGGGCACTGAGCGCTTCATTCAGCAGGGTGAGTTGGGTGGTTTTGCCGGCGCCGTCGCCTCCTTCGACCACGATAAAAAGCCCGCGGCGACCGGTCGGGTCAGCGGGAAGATTCTGTGCATCGGGGGTGTAGCTGAGAGTATCCATCACCCTTAAGGGTACCGGGTCTCTTAGCGGCACCGGTGCGGTTTTGGTGATACATCCGCGTGGGATTGAGCGCGCATAAAGGTAAAAAACATGTAAATCCTGTGTGCCGTCACCTGTGCAGGTGTGCGTTCTGGGCGCGGGTGTGCCAGGCTTAAGGACATGAGTGCAGATAACCACGACATGAATTACTCCGCAGAGACCTTTGTCGTCTCTGGCGGCCGCCCGGCACACGAACATGATGCGCCGGTGAACCCTCCGATCGTTCTTTCTTCCACCTACCGCGGTGTGGATGCTGTCAATATTGAGCAGGACCGCGTGTACGCCCGCTTCTCGAACCCCACCTGGGAGGGTATGGAAGAGGTTGTGGCGAAGCTGGAGAACGCTATCCAGCCTGGTCTGCTGTTCCCCTCTGGTATGGCTGCTGTCGCTGCTGTCATCGACCTGGTGCCGGTTGGTTCCATTGTGCTGATTCCGAAGCACGCATACATGGCGTCTGTAACCATATGTAAGGATTTGGAACGCCGCGGCATCATTGAGCTCGTTCGCGTGGACATTGAAGACACCGAGAGCGTTATCGCTACGATGGAGGATGCCGTATCCCGCACCGGTGTGACCCCGGAGAACGTGAACTACTCGGAGCCGAAGGTCCTGGCGTGGCTGGAGAGCCCCACGAACCCGATGCTTGAGGTTGCTGATCTGCCTGCCCTACTTTCTGCCGCTCGCCGCTTGGGCATTGTGACCGCGGTGGATAACACCTTCGCAACCCCGATTCTGCAACGTCCCCTGGATTTTGGCGCAGACGTAGTGGTTCACTCCGCGACGAAGTTTCTTGCGGGCCACTCCGATGTTCTGCTGGGTATGGCTCTGACCTCGAATAAGGAGCTGTATAAGGCGATGCGTCACCACCGTATCACCAATGGCGCAATCCCCGGTCCGGTGGAGGCGTGGCTTGGCCTGCGCGGTCTGCGCACCTTGGCACTGCGCGTGGAACGTGCTGTAGAGAACGCGCAGGTTCTTGCAGAGCGTCTGAGCCAGCACCCCTTCGTGGCTGAAGTGCGTTACCCGGGTCTGGAGAGCGACCGAGGTCATGAGATTGCGAAGAAGCAGATGGACGGTTTCGGCGCGATTCTGTGCGTTACTCTTGATACGGACGCTGCTGGTGCCCGTAACGTTGTGGAGGCGCTGAAGCTGTGGACTCCGGCAACTTCCCTGGGCGGTGTGGAGTCTCTGGTAGAGCGTCGTCGTCGCCACGGGAACGAGCCGGATTCGATTCCGGAGTCTCTGCTGCGCCTGTCGGTGGGTATTGAGAACGTGGATGACCTTTACAATGACTTGGTTGAGGCCTTTAAGGTCGTCCGCTAAGCGCTTTGCTAGGGTTGTCTAGAGAAGCTGCTGATTCTAAGGAATACTATGTCTCCTATTCTGCTGGTCTGGTATGTGACCACTTTTGTTGATACGCTGCTGGCTATCGCTGGTGCTGCGGTTGGTCTGCTGGCTTTTATGCGTGCGTGGGCGTCTCCGGCAAACGCGTACGATTTTGCCGGTAAGCGCCCGAAGAACACCTGGTTGGCTTTGACCGGTGGTTCTGCTGCGGTTTCGCTGTTTAGCGTTTTTGCTGCGGTGACTGGCGGCGGTAATACTGTGCTGATTCTTCAGTTGGTTGCGGCTGTGATTAGCTGCGTGTTTCTTGCTGGTGTGTGGCCTTCGGTTGGTCGCCGCCGTTTCTAGCATTAGCTTGTGCGCTCGCTTTGAGCGATAGACGGTGAAGCCTCGTGCGCTGTCTGACGGGTTTGTCCTGATCGGGTGGTGTGCGGGGCTTTGTCCTTTTCTAATGGGGTTCTTGAGTCTTCTGTTCTGGTAAGGAAGACCCTTATAAATTTTTGGGAGAATGCATACTTTCTAAGCCTTGAGGCATGACAAACCAGCGGGTAAATGAAAAAATAGAGGTATGACTTACAAACTAGTACTCCTGCGCCACGGCCAGTCCGAGTGGAACGAGAAGAACCTGTTCACCGGCTGGGTGGACGTTAACCTGACCGATAAGGGCCGTGCTGAGGCTAAGCGCGGCGGCGAGTTGCTGGCAGAGCGCAACATCCTCCCCGATGTTGTTCACACCTCCCTGCAGCGTCGTGCAATCAACACCGCAAACCTTGCCCTGGATGCGGCAGACCGTCTGTGGATTCCCGTCAAGCGCTCCTGGCGCCTGAACGAGCGTCACTACGGTGCTCTGCAGGGTAAGAACAAGTCCGAGATTCGCGAGGAATACGGCGACGAGAAGTTCATGACCTGGCGTCGTTCCTACGACGTTCCGCCGCCCCCGCTGGATGATAACGACCCCTACTCGCAGGCGCACGACCCCCGCTACGCGGATGTTGAGAACGCTCCCCGCACCGAGTGCCTGAAGGACGTTCTGGGCCGTATGCTTCCCTACTGGGAGTCGCACATCAAGCCCGACCTCGTAGCAGGTAAGACCGTTCTGGTTGCTGCACACGGTAACTCTCTGCGTTCGTTGGTCAAGCACCTAGAGAGTATTTCCGATGAGGACATCGCGGGCCTGAACATCCCCACCGGTATTCCGTTGTACTACGAGCTGGATGAGAACTTCAAGCCCGTCAAGGCTGGCGAGTACCTGGACCCGGAGGCTGCTAAGGACGCTATTGCTGCCGTAGCAAACCAGGGTAAGTAATATCTCCGGCAGGATTGCACCCCTGTCATTGTGATGAGCCGTCCACCGTTGAGGTGGGCGGCTCATTGCGCTCTCTGTAAGGTTTCTGCACGGGGAGTCCGCCTGAGAAGGGGGGCGTCCGCTCAAGTGCTGGGTATCGGCCACATTTATACTTATGGGGTACCCGAATGGAAGGGAAGTACATGGATGCCGGTCTGATCGCCTTTATTTCGGGCATGATAGGTCTGCTGGTGGGCGTCCTGAGCATGAATGCGGTGGCGCGTAGCGAGCGGGAGCAGGAGCGTAGCTTGGTGTCGGTGCCGGCGCTGCGTGATGGTGCCGCTCAGGTGCTTGCTGTGATTGGTCGTGCTTACCTGGTGATTGATGAGGTGGGCGGCGTGATCCAGGCTTCTCCGGGTGCGTATGCGATGGGTCTGGTGCGTGGTCATACGGTAGCCTCTGATGAGCTGGCGGAGATGATTCGCACGGTGCGTCATCGCGGTATTTTTGTTGAGCGCACTTTTGAGATTGACCGCGGTGAGGGTGAGGCGCTGGTCTTGGACGTGCGTGTTGCTTCGCTGGGGGACGAGTACATTCTGGTGCTCGCAGATGACCGCACTGAAATTTCTCGTGTTCAGCGTATGCGTAATGATTTTGTGGCGAATGTGTCGCATGAGTTGAAGACTCCGGTGGGCGCGGTGAGTCTGTTGGCTGAGGCTATTGAGCAAGCGAGCGATGACCCGGAGGCGATTGAGTATTTTGTGGGTCGTTTGCATAAGGAGACTCTTCGCCTGTCTGCGCTGGTGCGTGACATTATTGAGCTTTCGCGTCTGCAGTCGACTGATGTGATTGCGCGTGGTGGTCCGGTGTCGGTGCTTTCTTTGGTGGCTGATGCGGTGGATCGTTCGAATATTGTGGCGGAGGAGAAGGATATTCAGATTTCTACCCGCATCGAGGAGCTCCCCGAGGTGTATGGTGACGCCGAGCTACTGGGTATTGCTGTGCAGAACGTGGTGGAGAATGCGGTGCGTTATTCCCCGGAGCATACGAAGGTTGATATTTGGGTCCACCGTGTAGCTGATCAGCTACTGGTTGAGGTTACTGATCAGGGTGTGGGTATTCCGGAGGATGAGCAGAAACGTATTTTTGAGCGTTTTTATCGGGTTGATCCGGCTCGTTCGCGTCAGACGGGCGGTACTGGTTTGGGCTTGAGCATTGTGAAGCATGTGATGACTCAGCACGGTGGTAGCGTGACGGTTCGGTCGATGCCGCAGGAGGGCTCGACGTTTACGTTGGCGTTGCCGCTGAATGAGCCTCCGGTCGAAGTGTAGTGTTAGCGCTATAGGTTTTATGGAATCGAAGGAAGTTATTGATGTCTAAAATTCTGATTGTTGAGGACGAAGAGGCCCTCTCGGATCCCCTTGCGTTTTTACTGGGTCGTGAGGGTTTCCAGACGATTGTTGTTGACAGCGGTCTGGACGCTCTGCCGGTGTTTGACCGCGAGGGTGCAGATTTGGTGCTGCTGGATGTGATGCTCCCGGGCATGTCCGGTATGGAGGTGTGCCGCAAGCTACGTGAGGTGTCTTCGGTCCCGATTATTATGCTGACCGCTAAGGATTCTGAGCTGGATAAGGTTCTGGGTTTGGAACTGGGCGCTGATGATTATGTGACCAAGCCGTATTCTGCGCGTGAGTTGATTGCTCGTATCCGCGCGGTGTTGCGTCGTCGTTCGGCGGAGACTGATTCTACTACTGAGCCGGTGTTGCAGGGCGGCCCGGTGCGTATGGACATTGATCGCCATGTGGTGACGGTTAATGGTGAAGAGATTTCTATGCCGCTGAAGGAGTTTGAGCTCCTGGAGATTCTGCTGCGCAATGTGGGTCGTGTGATGACTCGTGGCCAGCTGATTGAGCACGTGTGGGGGGCTGACTATGTGGGTGATACGAAGACTCTGGATGTGCATATTAAACGTCTGCGTTCGAAGATTGAGCCGGATTCTTCTGCCCCGCAGTATGTGGTGACGGTTCGCGGATTGGGCTATAAGTTCGAGGTGTAGACGGGCTTGAGAATGATGACTTCTGCTTCTGCGGCGAATACTGCTGTGATTGTTTTGGCGGCTGGTTCGGGTACTCGCCTGGGTGAGCCGATTCCGAAGGCCGCTGTGCGTGTGCATGGTCGTACTTTGCTGGATTATGCGTTGGAGGGTGCGCTCGCTTCGGGTGTTGCTGAGCATGTGGTGGTGACTGTTCCTGCTGATTGTTCGGTGAGTTGCCCGGAGCTTTTGGAGGATGCTCGCCGTGCTGGTGCGTTGATTACCGCCGGTGGTGATACGCGTACTGCTTCGGTGGTTGCGGCGTTGGATGCTTTGAAGGATGCGCAGGTTCCGGTGGATTATGTGCTGATTCATGATTGTGCTCGTGCTTTTACTCCACCGCAGGTGTATCACCGTGTGCTTGATGGGCTGGGATCTGAGAGTCCCCAGGGTGTTGTACGTGCGGTGATTCCTGCGTTGCCGATAGTGGATACGGTGAAGACCGTGGATTCTACTGGTTTGGTGACGGGTACTCCTTCACGTGCGCAGATGCGTGCGGTGCAGACTCCTCAGGGTTTTGAGGTGGCTGCCCTGTTGGCGGTGCATGAGCGTAGCCGTTCCCTGCCTGCTGAGGAGGCTGAGCTGCTCACTGATGATGCAATGGCGATGGAAGCGGCGGGCGAGCCGGTGTTGACGGTTGCCGGTGATGCGAATGCGTTTAAGGTGACGACTCCGATGGATTTGCGGATTGCTCGCGCGCTGTTTGGTGATTCTACTGCCTAAGCCTGCCTCCTAACGCCTCTTGTGCTGAGGCGCTGCTACTGAGAAGATTTTTGATCGATTGAAGGGTCCTATGATGACTGTTATTCCTCGTGTTGGTACCGGTGTTGATGTCCACGCTTTTGGTGAGGAGGGCACTCCTCTGTACATTGCTGGTCTGCATTGGCCCGGTGAGCGTGGTTTGAGCGGCCATTCTGATGGTGATGTGGTGGCCCATGCTGCCGCGGATGCTCTTTTTGCCGCCTCCGGCACGGGGGATTTGGGCTCTAATTTCGGTGTGGACCGCCCGGATATGAAGGGTGCTTCGGGTGTTCGTATTCTTTCTGAGGCTGCGGCGATTGTGCGTGCTGCTGGTTTTGAGATTGGTAATGTGAGCGTTCAGCTGGTGGGTAACCGCCCGAAGTTCTCTCTGCGCCGTGATGAGGCGAACCGCGTGCTGAGCGAGGCGGTGGGTGCTTCGGTGACGGTGATTGCAACGACTACTGACGGTTTGGGTTTGACTGGCCGCGGCGAGGGTGTGGCTGCTATTGCGACGGCGCTGGTGTTCGAGCGTCCTTAGGTGTCTGGTCGGCTTGACCTATTCCGTAACTTACCGTCCCGGTGTCTGAACCGACCCCGTAGAATGAAAGTGTGACTATGCGTTTTTATGATTCAGCTTCCGCGACTATTCGCGAGTTTGAGCCCGTCGTGCCCGGTGAGGCGCGTATCTATTATTGTGGTGCTACGGTACAGGGTGAACCACATCTGGGCCATATCCGTTCGGCGTTGGTTTTTGACCAGTTGAGCCGTTGGATGTGTTACCGCGGTCTGAAGGTGACGACGGTCCGCAATGTCACTGATATTGATGACAAGATCTTGGCGAAGTCTGCTGATTCTATGGAGCCCGGTTTTGAGGGTGAGTTCCCGAATGAGCAGTGGTGGGCGCTCGCGTATCGTTTTGAGAAGGTTTTTGCTCAGGCGTATGCGGCGCTGGGTATTGATCCGCCGACTTATGAGCCGCGTGCGACCGGTCATATTCCGGAGATGTTTTCTCTGATTCAGCGTCTGATTGATCGTGGCCACGCGTATCCTGCGCTGGATGATTCTGGTGATGTGTATTTTGATGTGCGTTCCTGGGATAAGTATGGTGCGCTGACTAATCAGAGCATTGATGATATGCAGGATTCGGTAGATGCTGATCCGCGCGGTAAGCGTGACCCCCGCGATTTTGCCCTGTGGAAGGGTTATAAAGAGGGCGAGCCTCTGACTGCTTCGTGGGAGTCTCCGTGGGGTCGCGGCCGTCCGGGCTGGCACCTGGAGTGCTCGGCTATGTCTGGTAAGTATTTGGGTTCGCGTTTCGATATTCACGGCGGCGGTTTGGATTTGCGTTTCCCGCACCATGAGAATGAGCTGGCGCAGTCGACCGCTGCCGGTGATGATTTCGCGAACTTCTGGATGCATAACGGCATGGTCACCTATGAGGGTGAGAAGATGTCGAAGTCGATTGGTAATACGATTTCGCCGGCGCAGATGCTGCAGATGGCTCGTCCGCTGGTGGTTCGTTACTATCTCGGTAGTGCGCATTATCGTTCGATTCTTGACTACCGTCCATCGTCTCTGCAGGAGGCGGCAACTGCTATTGAGCGTGTTGAGGCGTTCCTTGCTGCAACTCAGGATGTGCTGAAGCCGGGCCGTGAGGTTCCGGAGGCTTTTGCTGAGGCTATGGATGATGACGTGAATATTCCGCGTGCTTTGGCGGTTTTGCATGAGCAGACTCGTGCGGGTAATGCGGCGCTTGCTGCTGGTGAGGAAGTTTCGGAGGCGGCGAATGCTGTGATGGCTATGGCTGAGGTTCTGGGTTTGGCGCAGCTGATGAGCTTTAATGCTGAGAGCACGTCGAGTGCTGAGCATGAGGCTCTGGATGCGCTGATTCAGGCGGTGTTGGCGGAGCGTGCTGATGCTCGTGCTCAGAAGGATTGGGCGAAGGCTGATGCGATGCGTGATCTGTTGGCGTCTGCTGGTGTGCAGGTGAAGGATGGCGCGAATGGTTCGAGCTGGAGCGTTGGCTAGAGGGTGATGTGCCACGCGTTTGTGCGTAAGGCTTAGGTCCCGCGGGTTTCTCTCGCGTAGACTCGTATTCATTACTTTGACGAAGGAAGAGAAGAATGGCTAAGGCAGGTTCGCGCCCGGGCGCTACCAGCAAGAAGAAGGGTGCTACTAAGGGCACTGGCGGTCACGGTCGTAAGGCGCTTGAGGGTAAGGGGCCTACTCCGAAGGCTGAGGACCGCGTTTATCACAAGGCGTATAAGATGAAGCGTGCTGCTGAGCGTCGCGCTGCTACCGGTACGAACCGTAAGTTCCAGACTCGTCTGGGTGGTAAGCGTGCTAGCGATGAGCTGGTGACTGGTCGTAATGCGGTGCTTGAGGCTCTGCGTACTGAGATCCCCTCGAAGCACTTGTACATCATGAGCCGTGTTGAGGTTGATGACCGCGTTCGTGAGATCATGACTATTGCGAATAAGCGCAATATTCCGATGCTGGAGATTCCGCGTAGCGAGCTGGATCGTTTGACTGATGGTTCTGTGCATCAGGGTGTTGCGATGCAGATTCCGCCGTATAAGTACCCGGATGCGACTGACCTGGTGCTGGATACTATGGAGCGTTGGCACTCGGGTAAGCTGTCGACTCCGCCGCTGTTTGTTGCTTTGGACGGTATTACTGATCCGCGTAACCTGGGCGCGATTATTCGTAGCGTGTCCGCTTTTAGCGGTGATGGCGTGATTATTCCTGAGCGTCGTTCGGCTGCTGTGACTGCTGGTGCGTGGAAGACTAGTGCTGGTGCAGCTGCTCGTGTTCCTGTTGCGATGGCGACTAATCTGACTCGCGTGATTCAGCAGGCTAAGGAGCAGGGTATTTTCGTGATTGGTCTGGATGGCGGTGGTGATATTGAGTTGCCGGCTCTGGAGCTTGCGAATGAGCCGCTGTGCGTGGTGGTTGGTTCTGAGGGTAAGGGCCTGTCCCGCCTGGTGACTGAGAACTGCGATCAGATTGTGTCGATTCCGATTGATTCTGCGATGGAGTCTTTGAACGCGGCGATGGCTGTGGGCATTACTCTGTACGACGTCTCTCGTCGTCGCGCTACCGTGAACTAGAGTTTTGAAGCTAGCGAGCTGCAGGCTTGTAGCTTGAGTGAGGAGGGCGTCCCCGTGAGGGGGTGCCCTCCTTTTCTGTCTTTTCTGCGCTCTCCCCATATATATGGGTTCATATATTCATATATAGGGAGGCTGCAGAACGGGGAAACGGGGAATCGTAGCGGTAGAGAAATATAGGTAATCCAGAGATTCCAGAGATGGGGGGGGGCTCCTCTTCTTGAGGCTGAGGGGCTCTGTCGCCCTTCTATATGGGCTCTTTAGGGAGCTTCTGCAGGTTTTTTGGGTTCTTTTGAAGGTTTTTAAACTTTTTTCGAAGAACTTTTGAGGAGCTTATCCTTTCCTGACTAGGGGTTCTAGTGTCATGTTTGGGTCAGGATGGACCTAAACCCCCGTGTTTGTGGTCTACTTCACCCTTTTTGAGGTTGCATGGGTGTTTAGGCGTCTGTATAGTTGTATGAGTCGCCGCGGCGAGGAGGAAAAAACGAAGAACTTCTTCGGTGTTTCTCCTAGTCAGAAGCGGTTTGAATGGCTTTCAATTGTATAGTGTTTTGGTTTCTTGCTTGAAGGAGATCCGGGTTGCTTTGTTGGTGATGGTGGAAGAGTTTAGGAAAGAAACTTTGTGGTGTGAATCACGGAAAACGGATTTGCATGACAAACAAAACGCTGGTATAGTTGATTGGGTTGCCGCGGGAACGCGGTGATCATGAAATAACATGAATGACCGTTCAAC
>NZ_JBSZFE010000004.1:0-20260 GCF_054263775.1 Rothia sp. 110740021-2
ACGGTAAGAAGCTTTTTGCGGCTGAGGCGGGAATCGCTTCCAGGTGGAAATACATTCCCTCGCACGCTCGGGATTTCCGCCCTCCAGCCCGTCAGCCGCTCTCCTCAAGCCTTCTACCCCACGGTAAGAGGCTTTTCTCATAGCCTCGACGGGTTGAGGGGTATGTTCCTAGCTCCTGCAGGAGCGAAAGAAGTGTATAGCGCGCCAAGCACACGCACATCAAAAAGCTTGAAAATTGTTCAATTCAGCACACAGCTGTGCTACTCTGGCCACAGAAATTCAATGAGAGATTTTCTCAAAAACATCTACTTGACGACGAATCGTAGACCCGCATGAACCGCGAAACGCACCCCTACACCACCCCCTCATCCCCCCTCGATCTGAGCCTTTACCTTGTCACCGGAGACAACCCCCTCGAAACCGTGAAGCAGGCACAACATGCCACCTGTATTCAGGTTCGCTCCAAACCCATCAGTGCGCGCGAGCTCTACCAGCTCGCCGAAGCTATCGCCGGCATCATCCAACCCCACCAGACTCTGCTCATCGATGACCGTGTTGATGTCGCCCTCGCGTTGCGTGCCCGCGGCGTGCGCGTTGACGGCGTGCACATCGGTCAAGACGACCTGCCCGTAGCCGACGCCCGCGCCCTCCTCGGCACCGACGCAATCATCGGTCTGACCACCGGCACTCGGCAGCTCGTCGAAGAATCGAACAAGATCGCGCACCTGATCGACTACATTGGCACCGGGCCATTCCGCCCCAGCCCCACCAAGCAGTCCAACCGCCCGCCCCTCGGCATTGATGGGCTCCGCGAACTTGCCGAGCTGTCCGCCGTACCCACCGTAGCTATCGGCGACATCACCCCCGAAGACTGCCCTGCCATCCGCACCACCGGAGTCGCCGGAATCGCCATGGTCCGCGCCTTCGTCGACAACCCCGCACTGCAGGCATAGCCATGACCATCACCATCATTGGCGGCGGAATCATTGGCCTCACCACCGCGTTTGAGCTCACTGAACGTGGCGAAAGCGTGCACCTCATCGACGCCGAAACCAGCGACTACGGCACCGCCGCCGACGGCACGCCCCTCTACCCCGCCGCCAGCCACTACGCCGGCGGTATGCTCGCACCCATCGCAGAAGTACAATTCCAGCAGGATGCGCTCTTCCCGCTCATGACCGCTAGCGCTGATGCCTACCCCTCCCTTATGGAGCGGCTTAGTCGCGCGACCGATCTACCCACCGGCTACGACACTACCGGCACGCTCATCGTCGCAGCTGACCGCGCCGACGCCGAGCACCTGCAACGCACCCGCGCCTACTACCGGGACATGAACCGCCCCGCAGACGCAGTCACCCCCTCACAGGCGCGCGCCCTCGAACCGCTCCTGGCGCCGCGTATTGCTGGTGCCGTGAGCATCCCCAGCGACCATCAGCTGCACCCGCGACTCATGGTCCGTGCTCTAAAAGATGCCTTGGTGCATCGCGGTGTCACCTTCAGCGCCGAACAGGTCACCGACCCGGACGCAGGCGACATTATCTGCACCGGACTAGGGGCAACACTACACGGGGACTACCCGCTACGCCCCGTCTACGGGGACATTCTGCGTCTGCGCGTCCCGCGGCCCATCCTCAAGCACGTGGTGCGCGGCTATGTGAATTCCCGTCCGGTCTACCTCATCCCCCGCCCTGACGGGGAGCTGTGCATCGGCGCGACCAGCCGCGAAGACCACCGCACGCTGCCCGCCATTGACGGTGTATACCAGCTATTGCGTGACGCGATTCGCCTCGTCCCAGCTATTGAAGAATGCGAACTATTGGAGGCGAACGTCGGCGCCCGTCCCGGCACCCCGGACGACCTGCCTATCTTCGGGTACCGCACACGCGCTGATGGCACCCGCCAACTCGTGTCCACGGGCTATTTCCGCCACGGTATTCTGCTCGCTGCGCTCGCCGGCAAGATTGGTGCTGAGGTTGCCTGCGGGGCAGATATTCCGCCCATCATGCAGGCGTGCGACCCGGCACGATTCACCCACTAAACACATTCCCCGCCGGGTGCACCCGGCGCCCTCACGAAAGGATTTCGCATGACCATCACATATAACGGTGAGCTGCTCACCACCAACACTACAACAGTATTTGACCTTGTCATGGAGCAGTTTGGCACCGATGCTGGTGTGGCTGTCGCGCTCAACCGCAGCATCTTGCCTCGTTCCGTTTGGAAGAATTCAGTGCTGAACGATGGCGACCGGGTAGATGCTCTCACCGCCGTCCAGGGCGGCTAATACCTCCCTCAGAAAAAGAATATACGTTCTACATATTGGGTGGGTGTGTACGCCATACACACCCACTGCACCGTTCCCATAGAGGAGAACTCATGAGCCTTACACCGCTCACCATTGGCGACCGTACTTTCAGCTCCCGCCTCATCATGGGCTCCGGAGGCGCCACCAGCATGGACCTGCTCGAGCAGGCGCTTATCGCCTCCGGCACTGAGATGACGACCGTTGCCATGCGCCGTCACGCGGCAGGAACCCCCATTTTTCCGCTTCTGCAGAAGCTCAATATTGCACCGCTACCCAATACCGCAGGGTGCCGCACCGCAGCTGATGCCGTGATGACTGCGATGCTCGCCCGCGAGGCGCTGGGTACCTCATGGGTGAAGGTCGAGATCATCCATGACGAAGACACCCTACTTCCGGACACCGTGGAGCTGTTGAACGCTTGCGAGCAGCTGGTCGCTGAGGATTTCACGGTGCTCGCGTACACCTCTGACGACCCGGTGGCTGCCGCTCGCCTGGAGGATGCGGGCGTTGCCGCGGTTATGCCGTTGGGCGCACCGATTGGTACCGGTCTGGGCATTTTGAACCCGCACAATATTGAGCTGATTGCTTCTCGCGCACAGGTTCCGGTGGTTCTAGATGCTGGCGTGGGTACCGCCTCCGACGCGGCACTGGCAATGGAGCTGGGTTGTGATGCGGTGTTGTTGGCATCGGCGGTGAATCGTGCTGAGGATCCGGTGGCGATGGCTCACGCGATGAAGTTTGCGGTGCAGGCGGGCGCGTTGGCGCGTGAGGCTGGCCGTATTCCGGTGCGTGAGCACGCGAAGGCGTCGTCACCGTCGGAGGGTTTTGTCTCGTGGATGTAAATCTTTCCCCTACCCCGGTGAATCCGGAGCATGCGCGTCTGGATCGCGAGCGCACGGATCGTCAGCGTCGCCTGCCGGGCTTTAATCAGGATGCGGTGGCGGGTGCCCGCGTGTTGGTGATTGGTGCTGGTGGTTTGGGTTGTCCGGTGGTGCAGGCGTTGGCGGCGGCTGGTGTGGGGTATCTGCATATTGTGGATTCTGATTTGGTGGAGCTGTCGAATATTCAGCGTCAGCCGCTTTTTGGTGTGCCTGATGTGGGTGAGCCGAAGGCGGAGGTTGCAGCGCGCCGCGCCTTGGATTTGTGCCCGTCGTTGACGGTTGAGACAACGATTCGGCATGTGGATGCGTCCTGTATTTTGGATCTTTTCGCCGCGTCGGCACCGGATTGTGTGGTGGATTGTACGGATACGTTTGCGTCGAAGTATCTGATTGCGGATGCTGCACAGGTTGCGGGGTTGCCGCTGGTGTGGGGCACGGTTTTGCGTTTTGGCGGGTCGGTGAGTCTTTTTGAGGCGGATGGCGCGCATTTGCGTGATATTTTTCCGACGATTCCGCAGACGGTGGAGTCCTGTGCGATTGCCGGGGTGTTGGGCGCGACGACGGCTGTGGTTGGTTCGCTGATGGCGACGGAGGTGCTCAAGTTTGTGAGTGGTTTGCCGACGGCGGCGGGCACTCTGCTGACGTATGATGCCTTGTCGGGTACGTGTACGTCGTTTGGGGCGGTGCCGGATCCGGCGCGTGTGGTGCCGGTGGATTTGTCGGCGCATGAGGTTCCGCAGGTTCTGCTGGATGTGCGTGAGGCATCCGAGCGTGAGGAGTCGGTGAAGCATGAGGGTTCGTTGCATGTGGCGCTGTCGCACCTGAGTGACGCTGAGGGGTCGTTGTTGCCGGCAACGGACGTGCCCGCAGAGCTGCTGACCCTGTTTGAATCGGTGCGTGATCAGCGCGTGGGCGTTTTCTGTGCCTCGGGTGCGCGAGCACAGCGCTTTGTGCAGGCGTACGCGGAGCTGGCAGGCAAGTACGGGGTGCGCCTCACGGCCATTTAGGGAACCACCGGCGTAGCTATCCCTTCCGAAAGCGACATCAGGGTGCCCGAAGCGAAGCGAGGGCGGGTGCCCCTGTAGGAACGAGGGCGTATACCGCTTTCCGCTTAACTCGTAGGGACAATTCCCCATGTGCAGGGCGTAAAATCGTGTATAACACGGCGGCACATCGCACGGTTTGTCCTGCTTAAAGAGCTTTGCCTAAAAGCTGCCGTTGCCGCCTCCTGTTTTCGCACACTCACTCTAGGAGTTTTATGCTCACCATCTCTACTGTGCCGCTCGTTTTGTGTACGGCACTTGTTGCGTTGACTTTGTTGATTAGCGGTATTGCTAAGGCGAAGGACCCGCAGAGTACCGTGACCGGTATTCAGAATCTTGGTTTGGAGAAGATTGCGCCAGCCCGTACGGTGTCGCTGATTCTGCCGTGGTTCGAGATTGTTTTGGCTTCGGTGCTATTGCTGTCACCGGTGCGTCTACCTGCAGTGATTGCGTCGGGTTTGGCGCTGGTTCTGATGCTGTTTTACACGGTGGTGATTGCTCGTGCTTTGGTGACGGGTCGTACCGGAAGTTGTAATTGTTTCGGTTCCGAGTCAACTGCACCGGTGAGCCGTTACACGCTGATCCGCAATATTGCGCTGCTGTTAGCTTCTCTTGGCGCTCATATGAGCGCGTTGAAGGGCGGCGTGGGTATTATTCCGACTCTCTTGAGCTTGGATGCTAACGGCTGGACCTGGATTATTGGCACGGTGCTGATTGCTGTGACGATGGAGGCTGTCCGCCGCGGTGACGTCTTGGGCGCGGAGGATGAGCGTCCGCAGGTTATTCTGCCTGAGCCAGTGTATGACGAGAACGGTGAAGAGCAGTATGTTCGCGTGCCGATTCCGCATGCGGCGCTGTACCTGGAGAATGGTCGCCACACGAATATGCGTGCGTTGGCTAAGAATCAGGCGCGTGTGCTGGTGTTTGTGTCGGCGACCTGCGCTGGTTGTGTGAAGTTTTTGAAGACGATGTCTTCGTGGCAGGAGCGTCTGCCGCTGGTGGCGTTGCATCCGGTGTATTCGAGTCTGGATTCGTTGCAGACCTCGCGTAATGCGGGTACGTTACCGGAGGGTTTGACTCCGTTGATTGACCGTGAGGCTGGTGCGCACGCGAATTTCGGTAATGGTGTGCCGTTGGCTGTGGTTTTGGGGGCTGATGGTCTGATTGCTGGCGGCCCGGTGGCTGGTAAGGAGCAGGTTGAGGAGCTGCTTGCCGATATTGAGTCGCAGTTCGCTGAGGTTGCTCGTCTGGCTGAGGAGGAGCGTCAAGAGCAGATGCGTAAGGCGCTTGCTGAGGATACATCGAGTACTGCTGGCGATCACCTCTAACCGTTCCTCTGTAGTTTCTCTGCTTTTTGTGCGGCCTCGATAGCCCCGTCCGGCTCTTACTGCCCTTACTGGCAGGTGCCGGGTGGGGCTATGCTAGAACGTAGCGCACACACCGCATATATGCCGCGGTCACCTTGCCTGGTGGCGGTTGGCGCATCCCAACCCTGTCTAAGGAGTTTTTATGGCAATGATGAGTTTCAACGCTCCGGGTGAGCGTGAGAAGTCCTTGTGGCTGGTCCGTAAGGAGAGCAACCCGAATCATTCTCAGTGGTACATTGACCGTTTTAAGGCGATGGAGGCTGAGGGTAATGATATGGCGGGTGAGTCTCGTCTGGTGAACGCTATGGCTTCTCGTGGTGCGAAGATTCTTGATGCGGGTTCGGGTCCTGGTCGTGTGGGTAAGCAACTGCACGCGTTGGGTCACCGTGTGACGGGTGTTGATATTGATCCTGAGCTGATTGAGGAGGCGCGCCGCGTCTGCCCGGATGCTACTTGGATTACCGCTGATTTGGTGGATTTGCCGGAGGTGCTGGGCATTGAGGGTGACGCGACGGCGGAGAATGGTTTTGAGCTGCTGGTGTGTGCGGGTAATGTGATGGGTTTCCTGGCCCGTTCGACTCGTAAGCCGGTGGTGGAGAATTTCCGTCGCGTGTTGGCTCCTGGTGGCCGTGCGGTGGTTGGGTATGGTTCGGGTCCGGGCCGTGATTATGCGTTTGAGCAGTTCCTCTCTGATGCGCGCGCGGCTGGTCTGAATGTTGATAACACGTATTCGTCGTGGCAGATGCACCCGTTTGTTGAGGGCTCTTCGGATTTTTTGGTGGCGGTGTTGTCGCGCCCGGCGAACTAGGCTCGCTTCTAAAACTGGCGCGCAATGCGTCTTGAGTTAGGCATACAAATGGCCCGGCGCTTACCCCCGTGTGGGGTGGGTACCGGGCCATTCCGTATTCGGAAGATGCACATCCAAGAAGAAGCACCGGTGAAGCGTGGGTGTTCTAGCGGATAAGGTAGATGGTGCGGGCGATTTCTTCGGGCATGAAGGATGCTGCGAAGAGGATTGCCACGATGATGACGGCGAGTGCGGTCATGAGGCTGGAACGCCAGCCGGGGTGTAGTTCATTGAAGGTGATAAGTCCCTTGTGTTCTTTGTCCATATTGACCACGTTGATCTGCTTGTAGATGGTGGTTTGGGCGGAGAGTTTGGAGGAGACTTCTCGCATAGTTTTGCCGTCCCAGATGCGTCCGTCGATGCGCATGAGTTGTTTGCCGTCTTTGTCAACGGCCCACATGGCAGGGAAGCTACGGTAGCGTAAGCGGCCGGCAACGGTTTTGAGTTTCTGGCCGTAGGCTTTTTTTGGGTAGAGCTTTTCGGCGTAGATGGTGTGGTCGATGTTTTCGAGGGGTACGGCTAACCATCCGAAGGTGCGTGCACGGAGCACGTGGGTTTTGGTGATGACGATAATGGTGGGTTTGAGGACTGAGTAGAGGTTGATACCTGCGATGGTGCCGATAAGAAGCACAAAGATGGTGTACGGCAGGGCTGGTCGCTTGTAGAAGATGAAGGCGAGCGCGGCGAGGAGCACGATGGTGCCGGGGAGTGCCGCTTCGATGCGCCTACCGTAGGAGCGCATGCGGGGGTGGAATAGTTCGTTGACTTCGCCGTATTTGGCGGGGACTTCGTGAGCGCGTTCTGCCATATACACAATTTTAGTGTGTGCGGTGCGTGAAACCTAGCGGACTACCTGCGTTACTCTGGTTCTATGCGTAATTTTTCTCCCGTGGAGCGGGTCCTGGCAATGTGGATGGTCGGTGTTGTGGTGGCGGTTTCTGTGGCTACTGCGGCGCTGGTTATGACGAATAAGCTGGTGTATGGTCCGACGGGTCAGGTGCGGGAGTATTTTCATGCGTTGCGTACGGGTAATGGTTCGTATGCGCGTGGTTTATTGGGCGCGCAGATTCCGGAGGGTGATGCGTCGCTGCTGGATGGGGATGCTTTGAGGCGTTCGGTGTCTTCTTTGGGTGAGGTGTCGTATGAGGTGGTGGAGACCAGCGAGGATGGTGAGCATGCGACGGTGCGTGCTTCATATTCTTTGGGGGGTTCGCAGCAGCATACGGATTTTCGTTTGCACCGTTCGGGCACGCATTGGGGCTTTTTTGATAAATGGGCTATTGATGAGGCGTCTTTGCCGTCGGTGAAGGTGAATATTCAGGGTGTGGAGGCTGCGACGATTAATAACCGTAAGGTTGCGGTGGATAAGGGTGCAGCGTCGTTCCCGGTGTTTTATCCGGGTGTGTATGCGGTGTCCTATGATTCGACGGTGTATACAGCGCAGAAGGTGAATGAGGTGGTGACTGCGCAGGATGCGAATCATTCGGTGCGTATGGAGTTGAAGCCGAGTGATAATGCTTTGTCGTCGGTGAAGGAGCAGGTGCAGGATCATTTGCAGAAGTGCACCCAGCAGAGCACTCTTTATCCTGGTGGGTGCCCTTTTGAGTATGCGTTTACGGGGCGTGTGGATTCTGAGGTGAAGTGGTCTGTTGAGAAGGTTGCGGATCCGCAGGTGAGTGTGAGTTCGGCGGGTGTGTGGTCGTTGAAGCCGATGTCGGGTACGGCGAAGGTGTCATTTACTCAGTTGGATTTATACACGGGTACACGTTCGCAGGTGCAGAAGGAGATTCCGTTTACGTTGAAGGCGTCGGTGGAGGCGGATGCGAAGGCGGTCCGCGTCTCCTTCTAAGAACGAACGGCGAGAGCCAATATACTCTGAATACGACATCAGGGTGCCCGAGCGAAGCGAGGACGGGTGCCCCTGTAGGAGCGAGGATGACCCAGCCTTTTCGCATCCCACAATCCTAAAAGTACAAAGGGAACCGGCACTATCCGCAGCGGTATTAGGGCAGCACAACAGAATAGGGTCAGTATTATCCGTATCGATATCAGGGGGTGTCCGAGTATAACGAGGACGGGTGCACCTGTAGGAGCGAGGATAATACTGACCCTTAATTCTTTTCTGTTATAGATCCCTAGTTGATACCGCGCAGGTCCAGGACGAGTTCGCTTTCGTCTGCCTCGTCACCGGTCACGACGACGGGAATACCCCAGTCCTGCTGGTAGAGGTGGCATGCTGCGTGCTCGGGGATATCACCGCCGGGGGTGCCGTCGCAGGCGGCGGCGCGGGCGGTGATGTGCAGGACTGCCTCGGTGATTTCGGGGTTGAGCACGAGGGTGCGGGTCAGTCCGGTGGAGGTGCCGGCCCCTTCCAGGATGAAGTTCTCGGGGGTGGATGAGATCTTCAGCTGAGTGGGGTCGCCCCAGCGGGTGTCAAGCTTCTGGCCGGTGGGCACGGTGAATCGTGAGGTGAATTTGAGGGTGCCGCCGGTGAGCTTGGTGGAGGGGCGTGCGGTGGTGATGGCGCCTTCGTCGACGTGCTGTGCCTTGGCGGGGATGGAGGCGCGTACAAGCTGGTGGGCGTTTGTTTCGACGATGATGAGGCGCGGTTCTTCGCCGGGTACTTCTTCGACGAGCAAGTCGGAGGGTTCATCGAGGCCGCGTTCGAGGGTACCGAGGGTGCCGGTTGCGGGGTCCCAGCGGCGGATGGCGCCGTTGTAGGTGTCAGCGACTGCGATGGATCCGTCGGGTAGTTCGGTCAGACCGAGGGGGTGCTGCATGCGGGCGGTGTCGGAGTCACCGTCGACGAAGCCGAAGTCGAACAGGCCTTTGCCAACGGCGGAGGTGACCTGTACGCCGTCTTCGGCGAAGGTGACGTGGCGCAGGCCGCTGGTTTCGGAGCATGCGATCCAGAGGCTGCCGTCGCGTGCTTCGATGATGCCGGAGGGCTGGGCGAACCATGCGTCGGCGGCGGGGCCGTCGGCGAGGCCTTCGACGCCGGAGCCTGCGAAGATGCTGACGGCACCGTTGGTGGGGTCGTAGCCGAAGAGCTGGTGGGTGCCTGCCATGGCGATGATGAACTGGCCGGCTTCGCGGGAGTAGACGGCATCCCAGGGTGAGGAGAGCGCGATCTCGGTGGCGGGTACGCCGGCGGGGATGTGGTTGGGGTCACCGGTAATGGTGTTTTCGCCGTCGATGACGCGCTGCACGCCGTTGCCTGCGAGGGTGCGCACTTCACCGGTGCTCAGGTTGAGGGAGCGCAGGCGGTGGTTGACGGTGTCGGCTACCAGCACGTCGTAGCCGAGCTGTTCGCGCAGGTTTTCGGGTACGAGGGCGAGGCCTGCGGGTTCGTTGAAGCGTGCTTCGGTGGCGGTACCGTCGACGTGGCCCTTGACGGGGTGGTTGACGGGGTCATCGCCGCCACCGTAGGTGTTGATGACGGTGTTGAGGTCGGCTGCTACCTGCAGGATGCGGTGGCGTGCGCTGTCTGCGACGAGGTAGGTACGTTCGCGGTTGCCGAAGAGGTTTGCGGGGCCAAATTGGGCGGGCAGTTCGATTGCTTTGCCGGGGAAGGCGTAGGTGCCGGCTGCCTTGGGGCGAGGCACGTAGGGGCCGTCGCCGCGGTGCAGGGTGCCCTTCGCTTCGTGTTCTGCGACGAGTTCATGGACTAGGGAAGTGAGGCCCTGTACGTGGCCTTCGCCGGAGAGGTGGGCGACGATGTAACCTTCGGGGTCGACGACGACGAGGGTGGGCCATGCGCGGGCGGTGTATGCCTGCCAGGTGGTCAATTCTGGGTCGTCGAGTACCGGGTGGGTGATGTGGTAGCGGTCGACGGCTGCGGCAAGCGCTACGGGGTCTGCTTCGTGTTCGAATTTGGGGCTGTGTACGCCCACGGTGACGAGTACATCGGAGAATTCTTCTTCGAGGGGGCGTAGTTCGTCGAGGACATGCAGGCAGTTGATGCAGCAGAGGGTCCAGAAGTCGAGAATAACGATTTTGCCGCGAAGATCCTGCAGGGTGAGGTTTTTGTCGCCGGTGTTGAGCCAGGCTCGACCTTCGAGTTCGCTGGCACGTACGCGTACGCTGCGGATGGTGTTCTCGCTCATGGTTCTCTCTCCTGTTGGGTGCGCCATGTGTGGGCGCGTTGGTTTGCTGTCCCCATTATGCCAGCGTGGGGTGGGTGGTTCGCTGGGAGTTGAGGTTTGTGACTTGGGGGCTTAATGACTCGTCATATTAAGTCACATTGCGGGTAGTGTGTGGATACATAAAAGCGCCCCGCACGCATCACGTTCGGATACGCACGGGGCGTCTTATAAGTCACAAGCTTGTTACGCTCTGCAAGCATCACTAGCTACTATTACTCTTTACAGCTTACTTGGGCTGTACGGGCTTGACGGGGTTCACGGTGGCGCCGACAGGCTTGAGGGGTACGGAGGGTACTTCGATTGTGTTCTTGCCACCGGTCTGTTTCCAGGCACCGTTAGCTTCAACCTCGACTACGCCATTCTCACCGGTCTGTTCCCAGGAGCCGTCTGCTTTCACCTCTATATTGCCACTCGGGCCGACGCGTTCCCAAGAGCCGTCAGCATCAACTTCTGCAATATCGCCGTTGGGGGCGTGGTAGGACCAGCCACCGTCAGGGTCGATCTGGATCATGGTGTAGCCGTTGACGGCTGCGTTGCCGTTGCCTGCGTTGACGCTGGTACCGTTGGCACCGTTGACGGTCACGCCGTCTTCGGTAACGGTGACGGTGCCTTGGGAACTAGTTGCAGTGGCGCTCGGGGAGGCTGCGTCGCTTGCTTTGACGGTAACCTGGCCGTTGCCTGCTGCATCGGCGGTGGATGAAGCCTTGGCGGTTGCAGTGGCAACGGGTACCGGAGTGGCGGCGGATGTATTCTGCTCACCGCAGGCACTCAGGCCGAGTGCTGCGATTGCTGCGAGGGACAGTGCTGCCACGCCGGTGCGGAAGCGACGGTTGGTGGTCTGTGCGGAAGTATGCTGGGCTGGGCGTTCCATGAGGTAGCTCTCCTTGTGCCTCCCGGAAGATTAATCGTCCCGGGTTTGTATGGTTGATTTTCCGGGTGGGATGGGGCCGTTGTGTATTGTGTGTGGCTTTTCCTTCACCGGTGACTCCAGCATAGGGGGTGAGTCTAAGATTGAGCTTTAGTTTGCTGTGTTTATGCTGTGTCCAGACAGCAATGTATAAGTATTTTTCCCAAAGGGGTTTCATATTTGCGGTTTTTTGGCTTAGCTTATGCATAGCTTTCTATCTATATGTATAAGTTTTTCTTTATTTTTTCTGTAGTCCCCCCTAGCTTCTTCTGCGAAATAGGGATAGTTTCTGTGTTTTCAGCTCAACCACCAATTAAGGTCATAAAGACACAACTAATCAGCGATTCTAGGGGGCCGCCGCACCTGCCTAGGGGCGCTTCCGCTACTTGAGCCCCCCTTCGGCAGGGTTTTCTCCACTATTTTCCCTTGGGCAGGCATAACAAAAGACCCCCACCGTGAGGGTGGGGGTCTTTTGTCAGATTCAAAGTCTCAAGAGTTACTTCTTCTGAGCGACTGCTGCCTTCAGCTTGGAGCCTGCGGTCAGCTTCACGCCGTGACCGGCGGGAATCTGGATAGTTTCGCCGGTCTGCGGGTTACGGCCGGTACGAGCTGCACGGTCGGTGCGCTCGATTGCCATCCAACCGGGGATGGTAATCTTCTCGCCCTTGGAGACGGAAGACTCGAAAACCTGGAACACTGCGTCGAGTACTGCGTTGACGGTTGCCTGGCTCTTGCCAGACTTCTCTGCAACCTCTGCAACGAGTTCGGTACGGTTCTTAGCCATTAGGGTGCCCCTTCCAGAGACTTAGATTTGAGTCTAAAGCGAGTGACCGTCTTGCGACGGAAAACCGTTTAGGAACTAAAATACCAGATTTACCAGCTGGACTTGGTGATACCGGGCAGCTCGCCACGGTGTGCCATCTCGCGGAAGCGCACGCGGGAGATACCGAACTTCTGGAAGGTACCGCGGGGGCGGCCGTCGATCTGGTCGCGGTTACGCACGCGAACGGGGGAAGCGTTGCGGGGCAGCTTCTGCAGTGCCACGCGTGCTGCTTCGCGCTCCTCGGGGGTAGCGTTCTCGTCGATCAGGGTCTTCTTCAGTGCGATACGCTTCTCGTTGTAGCGAGCGACGATGACCTTGCGCTGCTCGTTGCGAGCGATCTTGGACTTCTTAGCCATTCTTAGCGCTCCTCTCGGAAGTCAACGTGCTTGCGGACGACGGGGTCGTACTTCTTCAGCACCATGCGGTCGGGGTTGTTGCGGCGGTTCTTACGGGTCACGTAGGTGTAACCGGTGCCAGCAGTGGACTTGAGCTTGATGATAGGACGGAGGTCCTTAGCCTTGGATGCCATTTACTAGATCTTCTCCCCGCGTGCGATGATTTCTGCAACAACGGCATCGATGCCACGAGCATCGATAACCTTGATGCCCTTAGCGGACACGTTCAGGGTTACCTTACGACGCAGCGAAGGAACCCAGTAGGTCTTCTTCTGAACGTTCGGATCGAATCGACGCTTGTTGCGGCGATGCGAGTGCGAAATGCTGTGTCCAAAGCCGGGAACAGCTCCGGTCACCTGGCAGACTGCTGCCATGTTTCACTCCTTTATTGATTGACTTTTATGACGGTACGCAGTCGATGTTACTCGTGAGCGTCCCGCCACCAATGTAGAAGCACCGGGTTATTCGCCGGGCTAGAGTGTTTGAGATCGTCACGTGGGTGAGAGGCCACGTATCGATCCCCGCCGCGGGAAAAACGGTGAAGCTTATTAGTGTCGAGAGGCGTTTCCACCACTACGAACAGCGTTAAATTCTAGGTAAATACGGGGGTTCGTGCAAGCCTACACGCCGGATTTTGCCTTAAAAATCCGCGGAATCTCGGTGTTCTGAGCCGATTGCACCTCATTTAAGCGAAGTGCTTGATTCGCAGATGCACGCCTGCCCTCGAACGGCAAACATACCTATCCATTCTACCAAAAATGGGTGTTTTTGCAAGTCCAGATGTTTTTAAGGAATTCTTTAACACCCCTAGTCAGGCATTAATGCGCCATTTTAAGAACGGACATTCTCTATGTGACCGGGGATAAATTACACCGGTGAAATTCGTGTTGTGAGATTAACAGCTTAAGCCGGTTTTAAGCCGTAGACAGCCCCACGTAGCCAACTCTTACGGTGTGCGTAGGGCTGTTAAACAGGTTTAAACACGCGTTTAAAGAGCATTTAACTCTCGTTTTAACGCTTCCACCCCGGTTTTAAAGGGCAGTCTATGGGTTCGCAACGGTACGAATAACGGCGGATTGACCCCTTCCCGTTACGGCGTAGATGCAGACACAAATACGGCACAAATGCAGCGCATGGCACTCCCCCGGCATACAGTTCTACACCGTAACATGCGACCCTCGGCGTTAGCTCTTAAGGCCTGCCGCGAGGACCCACTCCGGGTACTTGGGGCTCACACCGTCGCCGGAGCTCGTGCCCTTCAGCCGGCGACCAATCCACGGCAGGGCAAACTCGCGGACCCAGCGTGCCTCCTGCTCGACCTTCTCACGAGCGGTCAGCTGCACCTCCGGGGGTATTACCGGTTCGGTGACCACACCGGGCAGGCCGAGCTGTGCCAGCACGCGGGATGCGAAGCGTTCGTGGCCGAGGTGGTTCATGTGCAGGCGATCGTCAGCCCATAGACGCCAGTCGAGAAAGTCATTCCAGCGCCAGTAGTCGATGATGTGCACGCCGTAGTCTTCAGCGATACCGCGCAGTAGCTCGTTGTAGGTGGCAGTGCGGCCGCGGGTACGGGAGAAGGGGCCCTGGCCCTGCACATCCAGGCCGGTTACGGTAAGCACTTCGATTCCTTCGCCGCGCAGGGTGGCGAAGGCTTCGTCTACGTGAGTCATGAGCCGGTCAATATCCACGTTGGGTCGCATGATGTCGTTGCCACCGCCGTAGAAGGTGACGAGGTTGGGCTTCAACTCCAAGGCGTGGGGCAGCTGCTCCTCAAGGATGGGGATGAGCAGACGGCCGCGGATGGCGAGGTTTACGTACTGCGCCTGCGGGTCTACTGCACCGAGGCCTTCGGCAACGCGGTCTGCCCAGCCGCGCAGGCTGTTAGGGCGGCGGCGGTCAATATCGCCCACGCCTTCGGTGAAGGAGTCGCCGATTGCCACGTAGCGTACTGATTCACCGTTGAGCTTGCCGTTGGAGTCCAGGAGCGGGGTCGTCATTGTGTTCTTCTTTCCGGGCCTCTGTAGAGATTGCCCCCTTTTGTGGAAGAAGCCGGCACACCCGCGCGATGTACCGGGTTCTTCGCTGAGTTTTCAGTGCGTCCTGTTGCCCAGTATCCCATTGTTATGGGCGCTTCAACAGATACGAGCGGGGGTTTCTTAGGATTTGACAGCACTCTGTGTGCTATGCGGAGAGACGGTATTGGGTTGGGCGTCATCATCCTTACAGGGAATTGAGAATAGCAAATCCTCCGCTCTGTTCACACTTCTATAGAACAGCGTGGAGGATTTGCTATATTGGCGAACTTTAGAAGTTCACTTTTCCGTTGACGAGCCAGCCGCCTTTCGATGCACGCTGGAAGACTTCCTGAGCCATGGTGCGGCCGTAGGTCTTGGAGATATGGTTATCATCAAAGTAGACGTAGATGTTTCCAATCACGGGGCTGCACATGCCGTCCGGGCAGTACACGTCCTTCAGATCCACCATGACGGCACCCTGGTCGCGGTACTTGTCGAAGATTTCCTGTGCGGGGTTTTCTTCGGCGTACTTTTCGCTTGCGGGTCGTGCACAGGAACTCTTGTCGGCACCGGCCTTCTGAGCGCATTCGTAAATGTTGTACTCGAAGCGCGGGTTATCGCGCAGGCCGATGACCTGGACTCCTGCCTCAGTGAGGCGGCGGACCGTCTCGTCGAGGCTCGAGTCGACTCGTTCGTCGTTCGAGCGGGCCTGGGCAACGGTGGCGATGAGCACCACGGTCTGCGGCTTACGCTTAATAATTTCCTCGGTCATCTTGGTGTTGAATTCCGAGCATTCGTTGCTGGCGTTGACGGAGTGGACCGGGTACTGGCAGCCACCGAATAGGTAGGTCTGCAGATTGGTCTTGGTCTGTTCTGCAATGGGCTTGAAGATGCTCAGCGCCTGCTCAGCGTGGGAGTTACCGATGACCATGGTCAGCGGCGCGTCCTCGGGGCCGTACTTCTGCACGCTGCAGTATTTGGCGAGTGCCGGGTCGGATGGCGCGAAACCGCCAGCGCAGGGGTCGCTCAGTCCGTCGAACTGGGTTTTGACGTCGCCACCGGAGGGGATGGGGGTGTCAATGAGTCCCTGCTGGGGGCCACCGATAGCCCGGGCACCGGGGTAGTTTTCACTGGCGGTCTGTACCTTCAGTTCGGCATTGTGCTCGGACTGGGCATTGCGGTAGCCAATCCAGGTCTGTGCGGCGACCAGGGGTATGCCTGCGACCAGGAAGATTGCGAGGATGAAGGCGAGCTGGTCTGCCCAGGTCTTGACGGAGAAGACGGTCTTGAAGCGCATCTTCATCATGAGCCAGGGTACGAAGGGGTCCTTGCGGTAGCGCAGCGGCTTCTCGACAAAGCGGATAAGCAGCCAGGCCAGGCCGATGGAGGCAAGGATGATGACGGCACCTTCGATGAAGTTCACTCGGGAGGTGCCGACAGCGCTGCTGTAGAGAATGAGGATGGGCCAGTGTACCAGGTACAGCGCGTAGGAGATGTTGCCGAGGTTCTGCAGGGGCGCGGAGACCAGCAGTCGATCGATACCCCAGCGGCTGTTGGTGCGGCCTGCCATGATGACGAGCGCGCCGGAGAGCACGGGCCAGAGTGCCAGGTAGCCGGGGAATGCTCGTTCGACGGGGAGAATTGCGCCGCAGGTGACCAGACCGATAATGCCGATCCAGCCCATGACAATTCGCGTCTTTTCGGGTGCTTTCCACTTGAGAGTGAGCATTGCCAGCAGAGTACCGATGGCAAATTCCCAGAGGCGGGTGCGGGTGTCAAAGTAGGCGAATCCCTGGTTGGTGTCGGTTTCAACGATGGAGAAGGTCAGGGATGCGACGAACACCGTGTTGAAGACAAATACCGCGGTGGTGAAGAGGTTCCCGCGGAATCTGCGTACGAAGTAGGCTACTGCTGCGAAGAGCAGGGGCCAGATGATGAAAATCTGTCCCTGGATGGAGAGCGACCAGAAGTGCTGGAATGGTGACTTCACGGAGGCGTTTTGGGCGTAGTAGTCTACGGAGCTAAACGCGAGGTTCCAGTTCTGGAAGTAGAACAGGGAACTCGTTGCGTCGGTTACGGTTTGCGACCAGCGGCTGGGTGCAAGGATGAAGAAGGACGCAATGGTGGTACCCGCAATAACTACTGTGGCTACCGGCAACAGACGCTGGAAAACGTGCAGCCAGTAGCTGAGGAGGTTGAGGGGCTTGCCTTCGTTGATCTTACGCATGAAGGAGAGCGAGAGTAGGAAGGCGGAGATGAAGATGAATACATCCACACCGCCAGAAACTTTACCGAACCAGACGTGGTAGAGCACCACAAGGAGCACGGCGAAGGCACGCAGACCCTGAATTTCAGGGCGGAACCCTCTCGATTCGATGAACTTTTCGAGGGGGTAGTCGCTGGCTTCGCGTGCTTTGATGCTGTGCGGTGCAGTGGTGTAGGCTTCCTGCGAGGGGGGGGGCTGCGGGATTCCGGAGGTTTCAGACATTCTCGGTTCCTCAGGATGGATCGTTGATGTGTTGTACGGGTTCTGTAGACACTACAGGACCCGTACAATAAAATCCTGACTCGCACCTCTGCTATGAGGCTGGTGCGAACCAGGATTTTTCTGAGCCCCCTACCGGATTCGAACCGGTGACCCTCTGTTTACAAGACAGATGCTCTGGCCAACTGAGCTAAGGAGGCAACCTGTCCAGTGTACCCTATTCTCGCGGTGGAGTCTGCTTAGTTGTTCTTTTAGGTTTTGGTTGAGAATACTTCTAAATTATGGGGTGCTGGTACGTTCGTTTCTTTCGTTTTACCCCTTAAGAGCACCACTTCTGTATGCTGCTCACTCATCCCTTGTACTCATCACAGTGTATGGAAAAACCCGGTAGCCTCGCATGGAGGTTACCGGGTTTTTCTATCGAAGAGGTTACTTCTTCTTAGCTTCGATCTTTTCCTTCAGGAAGGTACTGAAGTCGTTGCTGGTGTACTGGTCACCATCAACGAAGACGGTCGGGGTACCCTGAATGCCGTTCTTTGCGGATTCAGCGTTGACCACGTCCACGAAGGGGCGCCACTTGCCGTCGTTCATATCGGAGCCGATAGACGCACCGTGCTTAGAAGCGATGTCGGCGATTTGTTGGTTGTTCATGTCACCACTACCCCGCTTGTTGAAGATTTCGCGCTGGTAGTTCAGGAATTCACTGGTACTGATCTGGTTTGCCACGGAGTATGCTGCTGCCGCATTACGGGCGGAGTATGCGGTGGGCGAGGTGCGGTCCAGGAAGGTCAGGTTACGGATTTCCAGGGTGATGGTGCCGTCTTCGACGAGCTTCTGGATTTCTTCACCGTACTTCTTCTCGAACTCTGCGCAGTGCACGCAGTTGTAGTCCTGGAAGATGGTCACGCGAACGGGCTGGCCGTTCTTGGATGCCTCTTCAGCGGTCTGCACACCCGGGGGCAGAGTATTGACTGCTGCTACTGTTCCGTTGACCATGGGGGTTACGGAGGAGGTCGAGGTTGCGAGCTGCTTGAAGTCGCGGCTCTCCTGGGTGGAGGAGTTCTGGACGATGCCGTCCTTGGTCAGCACGATACCACCGTATTCGTTGGCGCTGGAGGGCACCGGGCCGCTTTCTGCTACCTTGGTATTCTTGTTGCCGTTGACTACGACGAAGCCGATGATACCTACGATAATGAGGGCCACGGCGAGTACGCCGAACTGGAGCCAGCGGCGGCTTGCCTGGCTGGGGCTCTTCTTGGCCTGCTGGGCCGCAATCTGGCGGGCTTTTTCGCGGGCGTCGGTCGACATGCCTGCTCCTTTGGTTGGGATTATGGGTGGCGGTTCGTCCACTTCATCTAGCCTACTCCGGTTGGAGTAAGCGTCATCCGAGTAAAGATGACCTGACTCTTCCGGCACGGGGTTGTTCTTATCCGCTATAGGGTGTTCTAGAGTTATAGCTTCCTGCCGTTTATGGCAGCTGAAAGCTATATCGATCAGTTCCTATCACGTGGATAGGTTCTGTCTTATCTCTAGTATGGACGTACCGCGCTACCCGTCTAGCCTACCGAATGGGTGCCGTATCGGCTAGTTAATACTCTGACTGAGATACTGTGATGTCTATTCTCACGCTCTCAGCTTATTTTCCTTATAAGCTTTCGTAACTCTGAGAGGTTCCTACCTGCCACAAGCTAAGCCGAGGCACCCACCCGGTTCAGCTCACCAGCCGTTAGGGAATGTTGTAGACTTCCACTCCACCAATGAAGGAGCGGGTGTTGTAGTTACCCTTCCATTTCCATTTCACGCTCAGGCCGTGCTTCTCCAGTACGGGAATAACCGTCTCTCGCAGCAACTGTACAGAGAGCTTCTCGTGAAGGGCCCTAATCTCTTCCTTCTGCGCATCGCTCAGGATATTCCATTTTTCTTCGTCCCTGGGGTAAGCAAGGAAGGAACCAAAACCAATGTAGGTGCCGCCGCTCTCAGCCAGGCTTTCGGTGTCTTGCTGATGGAAGTAGATGTATCCCTTCCATTCACGGCTATCGTCCATTTCGCCCCAGATTTCTGCGGATGCGCAGGTACCGCAGCAGGTAAAGTTCTGTCGTGCAATGACTCCTTCTTCTTCCAGGGCTGCGAAGGCACGGTTGAGGTTGGAGTTCTTCTGCATTTCGGGGGTAATGCCCAGCTCAGCGGCAAAGGCACGACGACGCTTGATGAGCTCTTCAGTGTACTCTTCAGCCCGCTTTTCCCAGAGCTTGCTATCTTCATCGTCGTATCCCAGGTCGAGGGCGCCCATAATACTTTCGACGTACAGGTCAGTGTCAGGTTCTCCCATGAAGATTAGGGGCCAGAGGCCCCAACGCAGCTCGGCTTCGTCTTCTTCGTCCAGTCCCCATTCTTTGGGGAATGGCAGGTCAAGGCGTTCTTCGCTCCAGCGTTCGTAGATGTCTTCTCATCAGCCATGATGATGCTCCTTTGCTTGCTCTCTACTTATTGAGGTAGAGATGCGGCCTGCTTTTGTTGTTAAGGTATCAAGAGTTTCTCCACTGCGCCCTCTATTTTCGTCATTCAGACGGAGCTGTTAACTTCCCATCTCGTCGCCCCTGCCTCAGGTTGGCAGGCTGTCTAGGCTGCATCCCCTGTTTCTCTGCTTCTCAGCTGAGTCTCTGAATCTTTGCACCTCTGATGAATTAGGTGTCTTTCGTTCTAGGAGTTTTTGGGTACACAAAAAGAGGGGAAGACCTATAAGGTCTTCCCCTCTTGAATAAAAAACCCGCGGTGACCTACTCTCCCACACCCTCAAAAGTGCAGTACCATCGGCGCAAAGAGCCTTAGCTTCTGGGTTCGGAATGGAACCAGGCGTTTCCCTCTTGCTATAACCACGGAAAATCTAGCGAATAACTTTGTTATTCAAAATTTCCGAATAAAAAGCCTCAACCTCCCGAAGGAAGCCCAGGGTTATTATCCAAAAACCATACAGTGAACGCAAACAACAAACAACTTCCTGAAAAGTAAGCCTTCAGCCTATTAGTACCAGTCAACTCCACGAGTCT
>NZ_JBSZFE010000005.1:0-5301 GCF_054263775.1 Rothia sp. 110740021-2
TTATCCAAAAACCATACAGTGAACGCAAACAACAAACAACTTCCTGAAAAGTAAGCCTTCAGCCTATTAGTACCAGTCAACTCCACGAGTCTTCAGTCCTCGCTTCCATACCCGGCCTATCAACCTCATCATCTATAAGGAGCCTCACACACCAAAAAGTGCCAGGAAATCTCATCTCGAAACAGGCTTCCCGCTTAGATGCTTTCAGCGGTTATCCCTCCCGAACGTAGCCAATCAGCCATGCACCTGGCGGTACAACTGACATACCAGAGGTTCGTCCGTCCCGGTCCTCTCGTACTAAGGACAGCCTTTCTCAAATTTCCAACGCGCGCAGCGGATAGGGACCGAACTGTCTCACGACGTTCTGAACCCAGCTCGCGTACCGCTTTAATGGGCGAACAGCCCAACCCTTGGGACCGACTCCAGCCCCAGGATGCGACGAGCCGACATCGAGGTGCCAAACCATGCCGTCGATATGGACTCTTGGGCAAGATCAGCCTGTTATCCCCGAGGTACCTTTTATCCGTTGAGCGACGGCCGTTCCACAACGTACCGCCGGATCACTAGTCCCGACTTTCGTCCCTGCTCGACCTGCCAGTCTCACAGTCAAGCTCCCTTGTGCACTTACACTCAACACCTGATTGCCAACCAGGCTGAGGGAACCTTTGGGCGCCTCCGTTACACTTTAGGAGGCAACCGCCCCAGTTAAACTACCCATCAGGCACTGTCCCTGAACCAGATCATGGCCCGAAGTTAGACATCCAGATTGACCAGAGTGGTATTTCAACAACGACTCCACACAAACTAGCGTCCATGCTTCACAGTCTCCCACCTATCCTACACAAGCCAAACCAAACACCAATACCAAACTATAGTAAAGGTCACGGGGTCTTTCCGTCCTGCTGCGCGAAACGAGCATCTTTACTCGTACTGCAATTTCGCCGAGTTCATGGTTGAGACAGTAGGGAAGTCGTTACTCCATTCGTGCAGGTCGGAACTTACCCGACAAGGAATTTCGCTACCTTAGGATGGTTATAGTTACCACCGCCGTTTACTGGGGCTTAAATTCTCAGCTTCGCCACAAAGGCTAACCAATCCTCTTAACCTTCCAGCACCGGGCAGGAGTCAGTCCGTATACATCGTCTTACGACTTCGCACGGACCTGTGTTTTTGATAAACAGTCGCTTCCCCCTGGTCTCTGCGACCCATACACGCTCCGGGCAGCAAGTACCCATCACGCTCAAGGTCCCCCTTCTCCCGAAGTTACGGGGGCATTTTGCCGAGTTCCTTAACCATGATTCTCTCGATCGCCTTAGTATTCTCTACCTGATCACCTGTGTCGGTTTAGGGTACGGGCGGCTAAAACCTCACGCCGATGCTTTTCTCGGCAGCATAGGATCACCAAATCCCCCAAAAACAGGGTCCCATCACGTCTCAGGCACACAGCCGGCGCATTTAACAACCGACAACCCTACACGCTTAGACCACGACAACCATCGCGTGGCTTGGCTACCTTCCTGCGTCACACCTGTTAACACGTTTACCTCCAAAGATCGGGCCCCACAACCCACACAACACACAAACAAAAGCCTGCACATCATGCTTCGCATGGTTAGCATCACAATATCAGTATGGGCGGTTTTTCACCGGTACGGGAATATCAACCCGTTATCCATCGACTACGCCTGTCGGCCTCGCCTTAGGCCCCGACTAACCCAGGGCAGATTAACTTGACCCTGGAACCCTTGATCATCCGGCGGATGAGTTTCTCACTCATCTTTCGCTACTCATGCCTGCATTCTCACTCGCATAGCCTCCACCACTGGTTTACACCGCAGCTTCACCGGCCACACGACGCTCCCCTACCCAACAATCCAAAAAGATCATTGCCACAACTTCGGCGGTGTACTTGAGCCCCGCTACATTATCGGCGCAGAATCACTTGACCAGTGAGCTGTTACGCACTCTTTCAAGGATGGCTGCTTCTAAGCCAACCTCCTGGTTGTCTAAGCAACTCCACATCCTTTCCCACTTAGCACACGCTTAGGGGCCTTAGTTGGTGGTCTGGGCTGTTTCCCTCTCGACAATGAAGCTTATCCCCCACTGTCTCACTGCTACGCTCTCACTTACCGGCATTCGGAGTTTAGCTGACGTCAGTAACCCGTGAAGGCCCATCGGCCATCCAGTAGCTCTACCTCCGGCAAGAAACACGTAACGCTGCACCTAAATGCATTTCGGGGAGAACCAGCTATCACAGAGTTTGATTGGCCTTTCACCCCTATCCACAGCTCATCCCCTCCATTTTCAACTGAAGTGGGTTCGGTCCTCCACGACGTCTTACCGTCGCTTCAACCTGGCCATGGATAGATCACTCCGCTTCGGGTCTAGGTCATGCCACTCAAACGCCCTATTCAGACTCGCTTTCGCTACGGATACCCCACACGGGTTAACCTCGCGACATAACACTAACTCGCAGGCTCATTCTTCAAAAGGCACGCTGTCACCCCAAAAGGCTCCAACGGCTTGTAAGCACACGGTTTCAGGTACTATTTCACTCCCCTCCCGGGGTACTTTTCACCATTCCCTCACGGTACTGATTCACTATCGGTCACTAAGAAGTATTTAGACTTACCAGGTGGTCCTGGCAGATTCACACGAGATTCCACGAGCCCCGTGCTACTCGGGTGGCCACACCACGGACAGAACAATTTCGATTACGGGACTCTCACCCTCTACGGCCGACCATTCCAAGTCGTTCACCTACCATCCTGAACATCATGCCGGCAGCCAGTTAGAACTGCCACTGTGACTCCCACAACCCCCATGATGCAACGCCTAACCGCTATCACACACCACAGGTTTAGTCTCTTCCGCTTTCGCTCGCCACTACTCACAGAATCATTACATTATTTTCTCTTCCTGCGGGTACTGAGATGTTTCACTTCCCCGCGTTCCCCCCAACCAGCCTATACATTCAGCTGGCGGTAACTCACCATGAAGATGAGCCAGGTTTCCCCATTCGGAAATCCTCGGATCACAGCCCAGTTATCGGCTCCCCGAGGCTTATCGCAGATTCACACGTCCTTCATCGGCTCTTAATGCCAAGGCATCCACCGTGTGCCCTTAATAACTTACACACAATCAAGAAAAATAAGAATCTAAAATCAACAATCAAACCAACACAAAAGCATTGATTCAACGCAAATTCCAGAAGATGCTCGCGTCCACTATATAGTTCTCAAACAACAACCCACAACACAACAACAACACAAAAATAATCTCTTGCATCATCACCATGCCAGGCAAACAAAGGAACAACACACATGTGTTACCCCAAAACCCAACAATGCGCCTCATCCAACCCAAAACCAATATTCCACCCATGAGCAAAACCACCCACCCGACACTCGCGGATAGCATGGCCAACTAAATGTGCTCCTTAGAAAGGAGGTGATCCAGCCGCACCTTCCGGTACGGCTACCTTGTTACGACTTAGTCCCAATCGCCAATCCCACCTTAGACGGCTCCCTCCAAAAAGGTTAGGCCACCGGCTTTGGGTGTTACCAACTTTCGTGACTTGACGGGCGGTGTGTACAAGGCCCGGGAACGTATTCACCGCAGCGTTGCTGATCTGCGATTACTAGCGACTCCGACTTCATGGGGTCGAGTTGCAGACCCCAATCCGAACTGAGACCGGCTTTTAGGGATTAGCTCCACCTCACAGTATCGCAACCCTCTGTACCGGCCATTGTAGCATGCGTGAAGCCCAAGACATAAGGGGCATGATGATTTGACGTCATCCCCACCTTCCTCCGAGTTGACCCCGGCAGTCTCCTATGAGTCCCCACCATAACGTGCTGGCAACATAGAACGAGGGTTGCGCTCGTTGCGGGACTTAACCCAACATCTCACGACACGAGCTGACGACAACCATGCACCACCTGTATACCAGCCCCGAAGGGAAACACCATCTCTGATGCGATCCAGTATATGTCAAGCCTTGGTAAGGTTCTTCGCGTTGCATCGAATTAATCCGCATGCTCCGCCGCTTGTGCGGGCCCCCGTCAATTTCTTTGAGTTTTAGCCTTGCGGCCGTACTCCCCAGGCGGGGCACTTAATGCGTTAGCTACGGCGCGGAAAACGTGGAATGTTCCCCACACCTAGTGCCCAACGTTTACGGCATGGACTACCAGGGTATCTAATCCTGTTCGCTCCCCATGCTTTCGCTTCTCAGCGTCAGTTACAGCCCAGAGACCTGCCTTCGCCATCGGTGTTCCTCCTGATATCTGCGCATTCCACCGCTACACCAGGAATTCCAGTCTCCCCTACTGCACTCTAGTCTGCCCGTACCCACTGCAATACACGGAGTTAAGCTCCGGCCTTTCACAGCAGACGCGACAAACCGCCTACAAGCTCTTTACGCCCAATAATTCCGGACAACGCTCGCGCCCTACGTATTACCGCGGCTGCTGGCACGTAGTTAGCCGGCGCTTTCTCTGCAGGTACCGTCAATCTCTCTTCTTCCCTGCTAACAGAGGTTTACAACCCGAAGGCCGTCATCCCTCACGCGGCGTCGCTGCATCAGGCTTGCGCCCATTGTGCAATATTCCCCACTGCTGCCTCCCGTAGGAGTCTGGGCCGTGTCTCAGTCCCAGTGTGGCCGGTCACCCTCTCAGGCCGGCTACCCGTCGTCGCCTTGGTGAGCCGTTACCTCACCAACAAGCTGATAGGCCGTGAGCCCATCTATAACCACTACATAACGCTTTCCACCAACACCCCATGCGGAGATTGGTCGTATCCGGTATTAGACCCAGTTTCCCAGGCTTATCCCAGAGTTAAAGGTAGGTTACTCACGTATTACTCACCCGTTCGCCACTAATCCACCTAGCAAGCTAGGCTTCATCGTTCGACTTGCATGTGTTAAGCACGCCGCCAGCGTTCGTCCTGAGCCAGAATCAAACTCTCCGTTGAAAAAATAGAAAAGCTTGATAATCTGATCTCAAACAGCGAATCACACACGGGGGTGCGTGACTCAAGCTGACTAAATTTGAAACCATTTGATGATTATCAAATATAAATAAATATTTGGTATTAGTTTCAGTTTCAACCACCATAATGGTGATTTTATTGAACAAAGCACACTATTGAGTTCTCAAGCAACACACCGATTCAACACCTCAACTTACTATTTCAAGCAAGCCTTACCGTTGAACGGTCATTCATGTTATTTCATGATCACCGCGTTCCCGCGGCAACCCAATCAACTATACCAGCGTTTTGTTTGTCATGCAAATCCGTTTT